>CAZKBG010000001.1:0-747228 GCA_964551375.1 uncultured archaeon
GGATAGGAGACTGTGGATCTCTTGACCCGGGTGCAATTCCCGGTCCTGACCTTTCGTCTAATTTAAATAAAAAGGAGGGAATGTAAAATGGATTATCAGCCGGTAAAAGGAATGAGAGATTTAATTGGCGCTGACGCAGTGCTTGAAGAATACATTGAAGCCGCTTTTAAAAAAGTGTTCTCCTCTTATGGATACGAACCGCTTTACACTCCCGCAGTAGAGAATTTTGACTTATTCAAAGCCAAAGGCGGGGCAGGGGAAGCAATTAAAGAAGAAATTTATTACTTTAAAGACAAAAGCGAACGAGAGCTTGGATTAAGATTTGAATTTACTGCTTCCACCGCAAGAGTGGTTGCTGCAAACCAGCTAAAACTTCCTTACCGAAGATACCAAATCGGCGAAGTTTATAGGTATGACAAACCGCAGGCAAAAAGATACAGGGCATTTATCCAAGCCGATGCTGACATATTTGGGGTGGCAGGGCTTGAAGCAGAACTTGAACTAATTCAAGCGCTGAATGATTACTTTAAAGCCCTTGAATTAACTCCAAAAATAATCTTTAATTCAAGAAAACTTCTTCAATCGCTTCTTGGAAAATTCGCGCTTGGAAAAGAACTTGACGCAATGAGAGTGCTTGACAAGCTTGACAAAGTAAGCGCAGGCGAAATAAAACAAATGCTTGAAGAAAAAGGAATAGATTCAAAAGTGCTTGATGTTGTATTAAGAAACTCGTTTGAAGAAATAGAAAATATTGTGGGCGCAGCCGATGCGGGAGCGCAGGAAGTAAAAGGATTTTTGGAAATGACAAAAAAAGCAGGATTAACTTGCGTTGAATTTGATTCTCGCTTGGCAAGGGGGCTCGAATACTATACTGGAATTGTATTTGAAGCAAAAATAGAAAAAGGCCCAAGCATTGCTGGCGGCGGAAGATATGATAAACTTGTAAAGCTCTATGGCGGACAGGATACTCCAGCAGTTGGATTTGCTGTAGGGATAAGCAGAGTATTTGACTACTTAAAAGAAAAAGGGTTCAAAAGAAACTTTCCAGGATTGTTTTTATTCGGTGTAGGAATAAAATCGGATGAAATATTAAAAATTTCTTCTAATTTGCGCGCAAGCGGAATAAATGTTGAAGTTGATTTGGTTGGGAAAGGAATCGGCAAAAATCTTGACTTTGCGCAGAAAAAGGGATACAAATTTGTTGGAATAATCGGTGAAAATGAATTAAAAGAAAATAAATTAACCCTTAAAAATATTGAAAGCGGAAAGCAGGAAATGATTTCAATAAAAGACGCTCAAAAACTGAAATCATTGATACAAGCCTGAAAAAATCTAAAAATTAAGGCCTTCTAAAAACAAGGAATACCCCAGTTTTGCCTGCAAGTCTTGTTTTTATTCTTTTCTTTTCATTTTATTTCGAGTAGTATGGGATTATTTGACGCATTGATGCCAAAAAAAGAGAAAGAACTTAAGTTTGCAGCAAAAGAGAAGCCTGCGTCTAAGAAAACTTCTGAAAAGGCAGTTAAATCTGATTATCGCGATAAGGCTGAAACTCACAAAGCAGTTGCTTTTCAGAGAAACGAGAAGCCAGTTGTTCCAAGAGCTCATAAATTAGGGGTTTGTGTTCCAGAACACGCTAAAAATAGGACAGAAACTTATTCTTACGATCCAAATGTATGCGTTCCAATTCACGCAAGGCCCGCTGAAGAAAGAAGAAAATTAAATAGAAAAAATGAAGTAAGCCCTTTTGAAAAACTTAAAATCCAGCATGAAAAAGATGAAGAAGAATTTGACAAAGAACTTGATGATTTGGCAGCGCAGTCATCAGATAGTTCTGACGGGCCTTTTGAGATTGAAGATGATGCGCCTAGAGAGGGGGCTGAAGTTGTTCAAAGAAGACCTTTGAGGACTGAAGAAGAAGTTGAGCCCCAGATAAAACCAAGAATTTCAATTGATCCAAAAAGAAAAGCAGAGCTTGAATCAGTAGTAAGGAGCGTAATGTACGGCAAAGGCGGAGCAAATAACCCAAGCGCAAACATTCCTGTTTCAACCGCGCCAAAAAAAGACTGGAAAAAAGCAATGCCTAATTTTGAAATGCCTCAAAAGGAAGAGCCTGTTGATGAAATTGAAGAATCCATTGATAAAGTTGAAGGATATGTTCCAAAATTCTCAAACTCTGCGAGAAAGAAATTCGCATCAAGCGCTGAAGCAAGAGGGGTTGGACTTGAGCCAAAAGGCTCCGGAACTTTTGAAGTAACTGGAGTATATCAAGGCGGAGACACTACAATAATTTCAGGGCACGTAACAAGCGGAAAAATAACTTCAAGACTTACAGCTCAAAAAGGAAGCTTATCAATTAGACTTAATGAACTAAAGCGCGGAGTTGAATCAGTAAGCGAACTAAGGGCTGGAGAGCAGGGCTCGCTTTTTGTAAGAGGCTCGGTTGCGGCAGTAAAATACGGCGACACGCTTGATTTTAGCTGATTTTTTAGTCTTTTAATAAATACTAATAAAATACTTGCTTTATCCTATTTCTTTTATTGCTCCAGTAGCATATTCAGATATTGCGCGGCATTGGTAGTTAATCGGCTTTGCTTGAATTTTCCAATGATGCCGAGGTTGCGGGTGCAATTCCCGCCTGGAGCTTGGCAATTTTGTTTAAATTCCTTTCATTTGAAAATCCAATTAATTGCATCCACTTTGCAACTTGTTTTAAACCATATACTTCAATGACGTATAAATCTCTTTTTTGCAGGTGTTTGGTATAAAGTGTAAAATGTTTAGATAAAAATGGGTGTACAGTTTGCCGACTTTACTTCTTTTTCTGCTGCTTTTCAAAAATCCAGTAAGTAGGCCATATTAGGGCAAATAGAATCATTGTGACAATGAACTGGGGAAGCATTATTCCAAAGAAATTAATCGGCTCCCAGTACTGGGTAATGAACATGAAAAAGCAAAACACTGCCCCCGCAACAGCAAACCAAGGGACCCATGATAAGTGAAGTCCTTTTCTCTTATGCGCTTTGTATTCATTATGCCTTATTACAACAAGAGTTGCGTTAACTGTGAAGAAGAGGAAAAAGTGAATCACAGTGGTTAAATTTCCAAGCTCTTTAATATCTCCGATAAAAGCAAAGATTATGGACATTATTAGCGTAACTATTATTGCAAAATGAGGTGTTTTAGTTTTTCTATTTACATGACCAAAAACTTTTGGCAGAAGACCTTCATTTGCCATGCCGTATAATACTCTGCTTGAAACATTCAAAAGCACAAGAGTAACGCTTGCGGTTGCAAAGAGCGCAAGTACGCTAAGTACAAATCCAAACCCGGGGGCAATTGCTTTTTCAGCTACGATTGCGAGCGGGCCTTCAGTCAGCAAATTGTTTGGGTCAGCAGCTTTAGCCAAATCAGCGGGCGCAATAACGCTTACTGCGACAATTGAGATTAATACATAAAGAACTGTGGTCAAAATTAATGCTGCAATTATTGCTTTAGGAGTATTTCTTTTTGCGTCTTTTACTTCTTCAGTAATGTTTGCCAGCTCCTCAAACCCCACATATGCGAAGAAAATCAACGCAGCTGCTGAGAAAATACTTGGGATTAAGGAAAAAGAGTTTTCAAAGAGGGTGGTTCCGTCAATTCCTGCAAAATAATCAACGCTTCCAACAAATTGCAATCCGAAAATAATTGTCAAAATTAATCCAATTATAGTAAGCGAAGTAAGTACGTTATTGAGGGTGACGCTCTTTTGTATTCCTACAAAATTTATCACTGAAAGAATTGCAAGCATCCCAATTGAAACAAATAAGGGGTTAATTGCGACAAAAAATTTGAAGTAAGAAGCAAATCCCCAAGCAACTGTTGCTGATGCAAAAACTCCTGTAAAAAGAGTTATAATTCCGATGAAAAAAGCAAACTGCTTGTTTTTGAATGCTTTAATTATATAGACTGATTCAGCCGCATCCTTTGGATATCTGTGAGTAAGCTCGGCATAAGAGAAGGCAGTTACTGCTGCAATTACTGCTGCGATTAAGAATGAAAGCCAAAGGAGATTTCCGCTAATTCCTGCAGCCACTCCAATAAGGACATAAATTCCTGCGCCGATTATGGTTCCAGAACCGTATAGTATGGCTTGGTTAAGCGAGATGCTTCGTTCTAAAGGCATAAAATCAAACTAATTAGGCAGGAGGAGTTAATATATTTTTCTTTTAGCGTGAATCTTTTTTGGGCAAGTAAAACTATTGTGGGGTTAATTAATACTATTTGCATATTATTTCCTATGAAGCCCTGAATAGTGTCTTTTTGGAGCAATTCTAATGCTTCCTGTTTTTTTGTTAGTAAATCTTCTTATTTCAATATTGCCGTGATGAAGTCTTTTTTGAATTGGGGTGGGCCCATATACTGCCATTCGAAATTCCTTGCTTTTTGAAAAAAGGAACAATCCAAATCCTGCAATTATTGCAAATCCAATATAATTAAACATCGGGGGGGTGGTTGCGGGGAGCAAATTAATGTCGGGATCAAGGTAAATAAAGATGGCAATAGCAAAGACAATGGCGTAAGCCGCTTCTGCGATAAAGAAAATAACAGTCTCTTTATTTGCATCTTTTACTTTGCGTTTAGTTGTGTTGAAAACTAATCCTGAAAAATTAGTGTGAATGTTCATTACAGTTAAATCCCTCATTGCAATCACTACATAACCGAGTGTGAGGAATAAAATTGTTCCAACAAACCAAACCACATTTTGGAAAAGGATTGGCTGCGGGTCGATTACAACATTTGGGCCAACAAAGTTGATTCCAATAAACTGGTAAATTTGAAGCACTATTAAAAGAACAAGTGTGGCTTCTTCAAGGATAAACAAAAATGCCTGTGTTGGAGTCAGTATTTTTCTTGGCGCGAGAAATTTAATCTCATGAGGGTAAGTCTTTGAAAAGCTCATGCACAGAATACGATAAACAGGTAATTAAATCTATTGCTTGTTTTTGACCGGCTATTTTATTGTCCTGTCTTTTTTTGCTTTTGCGAGGGCGTCTTGGGATGGTTTTCTCATTTCAGCTTCTTTTCTGGCGGAAGCTGATACTGCATCCATTTTCAGTTCGCCTGGCTTTCGGTCAGCAACTGAGCCTGTTTTTAGCGCGCTTGCTTCGTTGCCTTTCATTCTAATTGAATCATCCCCTCTTTGTGCTGCGTGTATAACTTTTTTTTCTGGGGCTGGCGCTTGTTTTTGAAGAGCGGGGTGTACTTTTGCTGCTTTTGCTAACGCTTTTCCTTTTCGCTTAAGCGAGCTTTCAAGAATAAGTTTTCTTCGTTCTTTAATTATCAATCTTTTTCTGACTTCTGGCGCAATGTGTTCGCTTGTAACTCTTGAGCTTGCTTTGTTTGTAAAATAAGATTTTCTTGCTTTTGCAAGAAGTTTTAAGTACCACATTGGTTTAGCCATGGTTATCACATTTTCTTTGATTTATTTCTTTATCTTACAGATTTAATTAGTGGGTTGTATAAAAGCTTTCCCCAAAAACAAAAAACCTTTGCAGAATACTCTTTTTCCTTTGGAATAAATGTGTTCTTATTGGTTGGGTTGAATAATTTGACATTGGCAGCGGGTTGTGGGTTAGTGCTTATCAGCCCAACTTTTTAGCTTGTCAATGATTTCAATCAGCTCTTCAGCTTTCGAAGTAAGGGCGTATTCAGTCTTGACTGGAGTTCCAAGAACAAGGTTTTTTGTAATGAGCTTGCTTTGCTCAAGGCTTTTCAGCCTTATTGAGAGCATTCTTGGATTCAAATTTTGGAGCGATTTTAGGATTTGGTTGAAGCCAGCGCGCTTGTTGTGCTTGTATAGCGAGTCAAGTATAAGTAAGTCATGTTTCTTTCCGATTAGCTGCATCGCTTTTTCCAAAGGGTTAGTCTTCTCTGCAGTTTTTGCCATAAAACCACTTATATCAATTCTATTCACCAAAACATTTATAACTATACTTTGTATAGCTACTTACTTTTTTAAAGCTACTTATTTAAATATAGTTAGGTTGTAGGTAGTGTATGAATTGGACAAAATTTGTTAAAGGGGAAGAGGTAGTAGCTCACGTAAAGAGCCACAACTTTTATCTGGAAAAGATAGTGGATGAAATGTTGAACCACAACACATTATCAACCTGGGTAAGAGAAACCAATGAGAGAATTTCGCATCACATGTAAAGTGATGGGTAATAACTCCCACAACACACAATAATATTTTCACTACCTCAAACAGAAAAAGGAAACCGCTCAATAATAGCCGAAAAGCTTGGGGATGATTCGGAAGGCAAGCCGAATCAGACTTTGGGGTTGGGCGGTCCTTTTATTTTCTTTTTTTTAGTTTTTTTATCTCTTTCTTGGATAGTTATATAAATAACCGAATTGTTAATTACTCATGCGACAGCGGACAAGGCAGATATCAAGAACTGCTGAAAAAGTGCTAAGAAGGACAGGCTCAAAGAAAGCGCACAGCAAAGTCGCTGTTGCCCAAATTAGAAGAAGTCTTCTCAAAGAAATTGCACCCCACTTGGGCGAGATAGAAAAATCGCTTGATCATTTAGAACACCATGTAAACAGTGTTAATGCTTTTGCGGACAAACACGCAAAACTTCCTTCACTTTTCGGCTACTTGGCGCTTAGCGTGAAAAAGGCGGAAGTTGAAGAAAAAATCAAGGCAGCGAATCATAAAAAAGGAGCTTTTAGTCCTGCGGCAGCAGCGCTTGAGGACGGGACACTGGCATACTGGAAGACAGGACTCAATAATTTATGGAAAAACAGGTTCAAAAAGTACAAATCAATAGGACTTGAGGCTGAAAAAGCGATTTATTATGATTTAGTGCGGTCAGGAAAACCAGCAGGCGAGGCAAGAGCAATTGCAGGGCAATTTGCAACTGAAGTAGGCAAAAAAATGATTCACTTTAACACGCTTCTTCATGCAACCGACGCAAGACACCAAATTTTACGATTTTCAGGCAATTATCTCGCAATGTGGGAAAAAGAAATCCTTGAAATTGGAAGGAAAGAAAAGCTTGTTCCTGGAGACATAATCACGCTTGCAGTTAACGCTGAGAAAATAAGGCAAATAACATTTGAACTTGAAAAAATCACTAAAAGAAGACTGCAAAAGCGAATTATTGGAAAGTGAGAAGCTTTTTTATAAAATTTTGACAAAAAATCTCCAAACAGTCACAAATATAATCTGACCGTTTCTATAATGTTTATTGGTGGGGGTTTAATGGCTATTTTCATTAAAAAAATAATTGAAGAGAACAGAACTGGGGCAGAAGAGAACGAGGATATTATATCTGATTGCAGCGAACTTCCTCCTGTAAGAGATGCTATTGAGAGATTAAACGGCGAAAACAAAACTGCAGTGGTTCTAGAAAAAGATGATAAAAATTACATGATTATCGGCGGCGGAAACGGCGGAAAATACGTTGTTTATGCTGAAATAAAGGGAAAGATGTACACAATGGCAAATAAGTTCCCGATTCCAAAAGGACCGACTGAAGTAAATGTTGGCGGAAAAACTACTGAATACGCATCAAAGTACTGCGTTGGAATTGACATGGTTTTAGAAGCAGCAAAGCACTACGCGGATCGCGGCGCTCTTGCGCAGACATTCAACTGGGAAAGCAGACAGTAAAAATCTGCTTTTCTTTTCTATTTTTTTTAAGTTTTTTTCCTTCTGATTTTAAGTCATTTTTTGTTATTATAAAATTAGAACTTTTTACTAAAATAAGGAATCAAATTCTCGCGGTATTTTTTATTTGCTCCAAAAGAATCTGAAAGTTTTAAGTATTCCGATTTGATTGCATGAACTAGGGGAATTTCTTTTTTTGGAGAGTTAAACTCAAGTTCGTTTTTGATGCTGTCAAAAATTGCCGGATTAATCATAGCCCCTCTTCCAATCATTACTCCGCCAACGCCCATGCTTTTTAATTTTTGAACTTTCTTTGAGTTATTTATCCCGCCATTTGCAATAATTTTACTTCCCCTCTCTTTAGCAGCATCCACGCATTCTGGGTAAATTGAATCATCCGCAGGCTCAATGCTCTTCTGCTCCGCGGTTTTGGCATGCACTACAAAAAAATCAGCATCAATGGATTTGATTGAGTTAAGATACACTTTGTGGCTTTTCTCAAACGCATTAGTTCCAAGCCGAATTTTTAATGAAACAGGATAATTATGCTTTTTTATAATTGAAACAAGCTTTTCGGTTTTGGCTATTCGCTTAACCATCGCAGCACCCCTTCCCTGTTCTATTACATTGCGGCTTGGGCAGCTCAAATTCAGGTTGAATCCTTTAAATCCGTCAAAAGGTTTGAATGTTGAAAGAAATTTTTCAATAGGCTCTTCGGTACCCGCAAGCATTTGGATTTGAACCGGAGTGCTGTCGCTGATTTTGATTTTTGCAAGCGTCGGCTTGTTCCTTCTAACAAATCCCTCAACCCTTGCCATTTCAGTAAAAGTCAAGTCAGCGCCGTGGCGAAAGCAAAGTGTCCTCATTGCATTGTCAGAATAATCCTCAAGAGGAGCGAGCATGAAAGAAAACATGCGCATCACTGACCAATTATCCCAAAAATATATTTGTTCATTTCAGAAGAATTAATCCCAGAAACCCATTGCGCAAATATTCCTTTCATAAATAGGATACCTTGCTGCTTGAAAATAAAAGAGTTGCTGTTAGGTTAATTGGCGGGATAATTATTCTATAAAAAAAGTCTTTTGACAGTTATCAAAAAATGAGCTTATTTCTTATTTTCTCTTGACTTTTTTCTCTTAATTGCTTCAGTTACAAAGAATAATTTTTCAAAAGAAAATTCTTTTTCAAATTTGTGCCTTTCAAGCTCTTTTAGGATTTCTTCATCTTTTGGCTCTGCGATTTTAATATCCTCGCAGATTGTTTTCTTTAAAACTTCCCAGTCGCTGATTGCGCAAATTTCGCCTTCATTAGTTCCCATCAAAAACATTAATCTCTTGCAAAAAGTTTCATTAGGGGTTAATTTGATTATTACTTTTGGAGGCTCTTTTTCCTCTCTCCACCTGCTCAAGCCAAAATCTTCAGGGTAAGAGAATTTTCTTGCAAGCTGTTTAGTTAGGAAGATATCCTTTCCGATTGTGAGAAAGAACTTCTTTTCTTCGCTTGTAACATTCTTTGACAAATCCGCCAAATCAAGCTCATCAAGGAATAATGACTGAAGGTCAAAGAAAGTTTTAGCAATCCTGTTCATTCCCACAATTCTTTCCTTAATTGCAGTAGCATCATTTGAGTGCGCTTTCTTGTGAGTTTGGAGTATTTTCTTTGAGGACTTAAGCGAAGTAAGGGCTTTTTGAAGCTGTTTTGATTTTGAGCAGAAATCATTAAGCTCTGCATTAATTGCTCTTCTAAGCATGTCCTGCTCTGAAAGGGAAAGAGTGGAATCTTCTTTAGCAATTCTCTCAAGCTCCCCGCCATACTTGATTTTGGTAATTATCTTGTGCTTTAATGCCTCTTTTACGAACAACTTTGTTCCTTCAAAATCAGTAAACTTTTTGCCTGCGAATTTCTTTTGAATTAAGAGAATGCTTTCAAGGTTTGCCTCAAGCATTTCTGCGGAAGAAAGAATTAATGAATGATTCTTTGAAAGCTCGTTTCTAAGCGGAGTGAAATCTATCTCGACAGGGGCTTTGTTCTCTTCAGTTTCATCCTTTTTGCTTTCTTTTGCAGACAAAACTTCCCCAATCTTTTTCTTAGGGACTTTTGCGGCAGCGTTCTTTGCTTCTTCTAATTGGTCAGCGTAAAACTTTCTCCAGTCCTTTAAGTTTTCTGGATAAACTCTCTTAAAGAAACGCATAATTGAGTCAAGGTCGTGGGGAATTTTTATTCTCTTAATATCCTCGTTTCTTTCATAAGCAGCTCCCTGAATTAAGAGTTCAGAAAGCGAGCCCTTCTCTTCCTTAAGGGATGCTCTATCTACAAAGTATAAATCCCCATTTTCATCCGCGATTTTAATTACTGATTTAAAATAATTCGGCTCAATCTTTTCATCAGTCAAAAGCCTTGTGATAAGTTCAGAAGGGACATAATAGTAAAGCACCGCTTTTTTGTGGTCCTTATATGCCCTCAATAATCTTCCAACTTTTTGAACAAATGAGGTTGGGTTGTAAATTGGCGAAGCAATTATTCCATGAGAAGCGTATGGAAAGTCAATTCCTTCTCCAAGCGTTCCAACAGAAATTAAAATATTAAATTTCCCTTCAGCAAACTGCCTCTTTAAATCATTAAAGTTATTTTTTGTGTTATAATTCTCTGATTTTGAATGGTAAGATTTTGAAACCTTCTCGCTGAATTTCTCCGCAAGCATCTGGTTCAATAAATCAGCTTTTTTGATTCTATTAACAAAAACAAGAGTTTGAAGACTATTATCTTTTCCGATATTAAACTGCTCTTCAAGAAGCCTTTGTATTCCAATAAAATCAACATTTTTTGAAGTGAACACATCAGGCTCTTCATCAGGATTTTGTTCATGCATTTTCTGGTGCTTTATGAACTCCTTATGCTCCATTTCAATTTCTTCATCAGGCAAAAAGTCGTCATAAGCGCTTTCAACCAAATCCACAGTAGCATCCTTTTCATTTTGGATTTTTTTGAAGAGTTGTTTGTTAACAGAGTAAAAAACAATTTTAATCACAGGGTCAAGAATTATTTTATCCGTAAGCGCCTGCGAGAATGAATAAGAATAAACAATTCCCCCAAGGTTGAAATCAGAATCCTTTCCCTTCTTTTTTGGAGTAGCGGATAAGCCAAGTTTGTAAATAATAGGGTTGCTTGGGAATTTGTAATTTTCAGTAGTGTTGTGCATCTCATCAACGATTAAAAACCATTCATGCTCCTTCCACCCGCATTCGTTAAAGAACTGCTTAATCTGGTGGAAAGTTGAAATAAAAATTTTGTACTTTGAAATCTTGTCCTGCGCGCACACATACGCCCTTGACTCGTTATTGCTTGAAACTTCATAAATTTCAGAGCGCTTAATGTTTGAATATTCAAGAGTAGCGTCTATCCACTGCTGGATAAGAGTGAGCCTTGGGCAAACAATTAGAACTTTAAGATTGGGATTTTCCTCGAGTTTTTGAGTAATCATTTTTAGGGCAAGTATTGTTTTCCCCGCGCCGGGCACAGCCTGAATGATGCCCTGCTTATGTTTTTCCCAAGTTTCGATGGCCTCATTTTGCCAGGCTCTTAATTGAGGCCCCTTATACAAGGAGTGCATTAGGACATATATCATAGCAAACAATTATAATGATTGCTGAAAAAACTTTTCAAAATTCACACACTTTTTGAGGCAAAGTAAGTTTTATTAATTTTGAAAACCCTTGTTTTACCAATGGCAAGAAGAAGAACTGGGTTTAATGGACTTAGGGCAAACGAAGCACTTCGAAAGCTTGGAAACGGCAAAAAAAGCGGGGTTGGAAAAATATCCGCTCAAAATAATCCTCCTTCTGCGCCTTCTTTTCCAAAAGAGCATGAAATTTTTGTTCACGGCAGAGCAATGCTTCCAATGGCAAGGTACGATCTTAGAGTAGCTGATGCTGAAGAAAGACTTGCTGCTGAAAGAAGATCAAAAGCCGAAGTTGAGGCAAATGCCCGCATTGCAAAAGAAACAAGAGAACGCGCCGAAGCTCAAAAAATTGAACACACAAAGCATATGGACTTTAGCGATGCAAGAGCAGTTTTTCTAAAACAGCATGACGCAAAGAACGCTGAAATTAGAATTCCAGAAAAAACTCTTAATTTGATGCTTAATTGGACTGAAGAGAAAAAAGGAGTTGTTAGGGTTGCGCTTGGAACTGAACTGCGAAAAAAAAGAAACCGCGCGGAATATATTGGAAAAGTTGCTTTAACTGATAGCGAGTTTAAAAGAGTGCTATCTGAAACTCTTGCTCAAAAGCATAACATTCCATTCAAAGTGGCAGTGGCGTTTTCAAACTGGTACTTTTGGGCAAGAAAACTTCCAAGACCAAAGTAAGTCTAATTTGTGGCAATTTTTAGGCAAATTTATAGAAATTTAGACACGCGTTAAAGTATTGACTTTTTTTAAGAAATATTCTCACCTTAGCCATGTTTAAAATTAGTTTTCGATGCAATTATGGCTGACAAAGGCAGAGCGCAAAAGTTTGGTATATTACTTGCACCGTTTAAATCGCCACTTTAGGCGGAATGCTAAGGAACTATTGCATGGTGGCTTTGTTTTTTGTTAAAAGTATGTTAAGTTGTCAAAATTAAGGTGGTTGTGATGATAAATAATGAAGGATTTGTGTCTGAGTTGAGCTGTGACGAACTGTGTGTTCTGTCAAAGAAGAAAAGCATGGATAATAGTAAAAAAGGCGGAAAAATAAATCGGCTTGTGAAAAATGAAATGAATCAGCGACTTTGCGACCCCTGTTAGTTTGGGGGTTGCTGTTTTAGTTCTGATTGAACGAATTTGATTTTGAATAATGGATTTGATTTTGAATCAATGATATGAAAACGTATTCTTATAAGCGATTGCTTTTTTCAATGGTGATATGATGCCTTCAACTAAAGTGCAAGAAAAGATAATTGATGTAAATGGTCTTACAAAAACATTTGGCAAACTTGAGGCTGTGAAAAATATTTCCTTTAGCGTGAACAAGGGCGAGATTTTTGGTTTTTTAGGACCCAACGGGGCTGGAAAATCCACTACTATAAAAATACTCACGACTTTGCTTCTCCCCGACAAGGGCAGAATAATTATGAATGGATTTAATCCAGTTGACAGCCCTGATAATGTGCGAAAAAGCTTTGGAATAATTTTTCAGGACCCAAGCATTGATGAAGATTTAACCGCTTACGAAAATATGGAGTTTCACGGCGTGCTTTATGATGTGGAAAAAAAAATCAGAAAGGAAAGAATTGAAGAACTTTTAAAGATGGCTGAACTTTGGGACAGAAAAGATGATTTTGTTAAAACTTTTTCCGGCGGAATGAAAAGAAGACTTGAAATTGCCCGCGGATTACTCCACCACCCAAAAATACTTTTCCTTGACGAGCCAACTATTGGACTTGATCCTCAAACACGAAACCATATTTGGGATTATATAAGAGAACTTAACAAACTTGAAGGAATCACTGTGTTTTTTACCACTCATTACATGGATGAAGCGGACAAGGTTGCGGACAGGATTGCAATTGTGGATCACGGAAAAATAGTTGCGCAGGGGACAGCAAAACAGCTTAAAGAAAAAACAAAGAAAAGAAATCTTGAAGATGCTTTCATTGAATTAACAGGGCATGAAATAAGAGAGCAGGAAGCAAATGCGATTGATAACTTAAGAAATATGCGAAAAATGAGGTATGGGAAATAATTTTGAAAAGATAAATGTTAATTTTAAGGATAAATGATGATTATGAATTCACCAGTGTATATTTTATGGCTTAGGCAAGTGAAGAAGTACTTCCGCTCAAAAACAAGAATAGTTGGAGCTCTTGGACAGCCAATATTGTTCTTAATCGCGCTCGGATTTGGATTCGGAGCAATTTATGCAAAAGCAGGCGGAGGAAATTACTTGGAATTTTTGGCTCCGGGAATAATTGCCATGAGCATTTTGTTTACTGCGATGTTTTCAGGAATTGAAGTTATATTTGACAGGCAGTTTGGGTTCCTAAAAGAAACGCTGGTTGCTCCTGTGAACAGAACAAAAATAATGTTTGGAAGAACTCTTGGCGGAGCAAGCGTATCCACTTTTCAGGGAGTAATAGTTCTTGGAATAGCAATGCTGATGGGTTTTACAATTTCAAATTTATGGATGCTTCCTATTGCTATACTATTCATGTTCCTAATCGCGCTCTTATTCACCGCGCTTGGAACAGCTCTTGCTTCAAGAATGGAGGATATGCAGGGATTTCAATTGATAATTAATTTTATCATAATGCCTTTATTTTTCCTCTCGAATGCTTTATTCCCTGTGGATAATCTGCCTGAGCCCCTAGCGCTTGTGACAAAATTAAATCCTTTAAGCTACGGCGTGGATGGAATACGTGGAGCGCTTACTGGAGCAACTCAATTCGGATTATTTATGGATTTTAGCGTGCTTCTTGTAATTGTCATTGTAATAATGCTGATTGGCAGCAGAATGTTCTCAAGAATACAACTTTAGACAAAACCAGTTTTTTTTGATTCAAAAGTTTATAATAAATTATAATAAATATTGTTGCCTGTTATAATATTGCATGCAAAATACACTTTCTGCAACTTTGCTTTTCATAATAGGGGCATTTGGGTTCATGCTATTTGCAGTTTCGCTTCAAGGCACAATGGAATCAGTTGGGTATTTTGGTCTTGACAGAAGCGATTTAATTTCTCCTGAATTTTTTAGTTTTCCTCAAAAAGAGGATGCTTGTTTAATGTGCGTTTCAAACGCCGCGCAAATAAGGCATTTTGAACTAAAAACAGAAAATACTCTTTATTCTGATGAAGAAAAATTTTACGGGCAATTATTTGAAGAAACTAAAGACGGGTTAGGCATTGTCAGTGAGGAAATTGGGCACAAAATTGGAGGCACTACAAGAAAAGCATGCAATCCCCCAGTGATTAAACTTTATTTTGATGATTTGGATTTGAGTAAGGCGGGTGATGCTGGAAAATCATTTTTCTCAACCAAAACAAATCTAAATTATTCCGAAATTAGATTTACTTCCGAATGCGATTTATGGGAAGGGAAGTACGGCTCAGGAAATTTAATTAGAGAAGATTTTATTGCATGGCTGTTTAATTCATGGGGAGTTGCGACTCCGGAAACGATTGGATATGCAAAAGTTAAACTTGATTCATCTGATTCAAAAATCCGAAAAGGAATTGAGTACAATTATCTTATTCAGCAAAGAGAATTAAGCAGCGGGGATGAAATCCCTTTTTTAGTTCAACATAACTTTTCTGATTATTTGGAAGATAAAACCGCTAAAAAAGTTGATTTGCTTGCCTCAAATCCATTGGATAAAATTGTTTTCGAAAGAAAAGGGGATTGGGAGTCAATAAATATTGACTCAAATACTGCGATGAGATATGCTCTTCTGACAAGATTTATCGGGCTTGAAGACAGGGGATTTTTTTACAATGAATCTTACGGGATGGTGAAAGATACAAATTTGTGGCAGCAAGTTCCTTCTGATTTTGACATGTCTTTTGAATGCAAATTCAACGCGCCAAAAGGAGTTAATTCACAAATACTTGGACTAAATGGGGGCAAGCTAAAAACCTCAAAAGAAAATTACGCTTCCTTTGTGAAAGAGCTTTTTGACAATCCAAAAAACCTAAGCAATATGCTTGTTTTCATTGACAAATTCCCCTTTGCCGACCAAAACAAAACAGAACTTCAAAACTTCATAAAAATTAAGTTTTACTTATACGCGCTTTATTTTGCTTCAGATGAATTTGCGGATGAACTTGGAGTAAATAAATTGGATTTTGAAAACTTGCGGCTTTATCAAAAAGAGGCTCTTACAATCGGAAGCGATTCCAAACTAAAAACACTCTGCATAGATATTAATCCTCAAAAATATCTGATTTATGCAATAAATGGCAGGTTTGAATAAAAAGCAAATTTGCTTTGAGTGATTTGTCTTATTTATTGAATTTCTTATTAACTTCAGGAAGAACCTCAATAATTAATTTTTTCACTTTCTCTGCGTTATCTTTCATGGTTTTCATTACTTCTTCAAAAGTAACTGCTTCTGCACCGTCTCTCCAGCAGTCATAATCAGTAATTAGGTTAATTACCTGATAAGGGATTTTAGTTTCCTTTGCAAGGCAAACTTCAGGAACGGTAGTCATGTTAATCAAATCACAATTCCAGTTTCTAAATAACTCGCTCTCGGCTTTAGTGGAAAACCTTGGCCCCTCAATTGTGACAATAGTAGTTTCAGCGCTGAAATTAAGATTTAATTCATGGCACTTATTTACAAGCACTTCTCGCAGTTCTTTTGAGAACGGCTCGCCCATTGATTCATGAATAACATTTCCCTGCGTTGTAAAACTTGAATCCCTTTTAGTAGTCCTGTCAATGAACTGCGAAGGAAATGATAAAGTTGCTGGCATTAAATCTTCTTTTAACGAACCGCACGCGCTAGTGGCAATAATTGCACTGCACTTTAATTCCTTAAGCGCAAAAATATTTGCTTTGTAAGGAACTGTGGTTGGAGAGTACTCATGCTTATATCCGTGTCTTGAAAGAAGCGCAACTTCTACTCCATTAATAGTTCCAACTTTGATTGGCGAATGAACCCCATAAGGAGTGCTAATAGTAACTTCCTTTGATTCCTTCAAAATCTTTGGATCCTCAAGACCCGAACCGCCAATAATTCCAATCATAAAACTCACTTTCTCCTTGTTCTAATAAGCGCCTTTCTAGTACTAAATTTTATTGTGCCCGGTTTTGGATCTCTTTTTACTTGAAGTTTTCTTTTAGCCCTCTCTGCGCTAGCGAGTCTTTCAATGCTTTCTCTTCGATAAATTGATTCAAGCTTTTTTCCGCGTATTAAACCTTCGCCAAAGTGAATTCTAAGCCCGGTATCCATTATTCGGTTTTTTCTTTTCATCCTTCTCAAATCAGCAACTGCCAGTTCAAGCATTTGTGAAACTGAAACAAGAGTGTCATTTTTGCCTTTATTGAAGTAACGAACTGGATTTTTTGCAAGCGACTCAGTTTTTACTCCTTTGACAACAAGCCCTCTTTTCAAAAGCCTTTCTTCTCTTGCAAGCGCAAGCTCATCAAGATGAGGAACAAGGAATGCTTCTCTTTGTCCTGTTTGTTTAAGATGCGCTTGGAATTTTTTTAATGCAAGAATCTCAAGACGAGTGCCTACTCCCCTGCCAAATTCTTCCGAAAGCTTAAACGGCTGCAAGTCAAAAGAATAAATTGGATTTTGAAACTTTCCTTCGCGCTGAAGCGAAAAACTAACATATCCCAAAGGAACTCCTTCCTTGAGAAATCCGCTTGAGCGAATTGTGCTTTTGATATTTGGACTTGTCAAGTAACTTGCATCTCCAGCCTTGCCGTTTGAAACAAAAAAGCTTACTTTAAATCCGTGGCGGGCAGGAGTTCCTTCAGCCCTTATTCCACTTGGAGCCCAGTCAGACATAAGTTATCACTTTTTACTCGCCTTCAAATTCCACTAATGCAAATACTTTTCTTGGAGCTAGTTTTTCCTTTCCCTTTAATTCAGGGAGGTCAATAACAAAAGCGCATTCAAGAATCTCTGCTCCTACTTTTTCCAAGAGTTTGCATGAAGCAAGAGCGGTTCCCCCAGTTGCAATTAAATCATCCACTAAAATTACTTTATCTCCTTTAGCGAGAGCATCTTTGTGAATTTCAACAACATCCTTTCCATATTCCAGTTCATATTCTTCCCTAATAACTTCAGCTGGAAGTTTTCCTTTCTTTCTAATTGGAATAAATCCTATTCCAAGCTTGTGCGCAAGGGCAGCGCCTAAAATAAAACCCCTGCTTTCAATTCCAACAACATAACTAATCTTCTGATTTTTGTACCGTTCAAATAATTCATTAACAACATGATTAAACCCATGAGCATCACGCAAAAGAGTGGTGATATCTCTAAACATTATTCCTTTTTTTGGAAAATCAGGAATTGCTCTTATTTTTGACTTAATATCCATAAAACACCACTAATATCAAACGTCAAAATCCTTTTTATTAGTAATATTGGAGTCAAAGAGTTTTATGTTCGGGGAAATGATTAAATATAACGCATTAAGAAGTTCTGTAAGTGAAATTATGCCTCAAAACCAGCCCAATAGATTTGGAAACAAAGCGCAAAGAGACGCATTTCGTTCAAATCTTGTGAGGCGAAATACTCAACGGCATGAACTTTTAACTGAAATACTTGATAAAGAAAGAAAACACTGGCAGAAGCGTCCAGAGCTTCCTGGAAAGCCCCATGTTGGAGTTGCAGGAATAAGAAGCATGCAGGCAAAGGAACTTTCCCACGATCATGAAAGGGCAATTGAAATATGGAGAAATTTAAGAGAGCGAAGACTTAAATTTGAAGAAATCTGGCACGAATTTGAAATGCAACTTGGGCACGGCTCCGCAAATGTAATTCGCGGACTTTTAGAATTATCCTATAATCCGGCAAACCAGCTTCCAATGAATTTCAAAGACGGATTGCAAAAAGTTTTTGGATTAAGCAAAATGGCAAGGCATGTAACTCACAGCTGGGAAACAAACAGAGCTCTGCTTGCAAAAAATCCTGCAAAATTTCGCGAGCAGATGGAATATGCATTTGATGGAAATGTAGCAAAACACAGAGGCGCAATTTTAGCTGAAATGAATGATCCAAGAAAACCGTTTGACCCTGAACTTGTAAAATATGTTAAGGAGCATCTTGGGAAGTGAATATTATGACACGAGCAGCAAGACAAAGAACTCAAAGAAAATCAAGCGCAGCGGTTCATTACAGAAGAGTAAATGAAAGACTAATTTCTGTTGTGGATAATAGATTGAAAATGAAGCGCCCAGTGGATTTTACCGTGCTGACTCTTACAAAAGGGGGAGCTCATCCAAAAGAAATGACAATATCTTCAGTTTATGAAAGGACTCCCAAAAGAGAAGCGCACACAACTTGGGGAAAGAAAAGACCAAAAGTAATTGGCGGAATGCTCCCTCAAAAGAGCAGAACCTCTGAAAGGCTTGTGGATGAATGGAGAAGAATGGGGTTAAAAAGCGATAAAGAAATTTATGCTCACTTGTCAGTGCTTCTTGCAAGAGAAAAACCGCAAACACTTGCCAGACTTATTGGTGAAATCAGCAATCCTCAGCATACTTTCCCTGACGGGTTTAAGAGAATTATAAAAGATTTTTTTAACGCAAAAACAGGGCGACACAAGTAAAGTTTGAATTTACTAATTTTTGACAAAAATTTAAATTTAGTAATTCTTGCGCTTAGCCCTTGCTTTATTTTGCCTTCTCAAATTATTATGCATTGCCTCGCTGAGGTACTCGATTTGAGCATGATTTAAATGAAGCGCTCCGTTGCCATTGTGGGCATGAAGCTGTTTTCTTATTGAAGGAGCTTTTTGATATTTGGGTTTTTGAAACTTAGGTCTTGCCATAAAAACACTTTTAAAGATGTTTTGGATTTTTTGTTGTTCTGTTAATTAAACTCTGGCCATTTTAGTGAAAATCTCATCCCAGCTTGGAGCTGATTTAGGAACAAATTCTTTTGAACTAACAGCTGCTCTTGAGATAGTAAGATTAATTTTTGGGAAATACGGCGAAAGAGACATCAGCACTTTTTCTGATTCATTTAACTGCTCTTTTGTTCCATACCCTGAAATAACAAGATCTTTTTTAGCTTTTCCTTTTTCGTGAAATTTTACTTCCATTTTTTCAACTTTGTTTACCACAATCATCACACCCTCAATTTCCATTGTTTTTTGGTTAACTTTGGCAAGACCTTAAAACAATTCGAAAGTAATGAATTAAGTGATATATAAATTAAGCTGGTGAAGTGTACTAAAAAATCAGTTTTGTGAACTTAGAATCTGCCGATTTCTTTTAGCAATCCTTTCATCTCTTTTTAGCGCTCTAATTCTGTCTCTCTCAAGCCTTGCTTTTTCAGCTTCTTTAAGCGCAAGAGGTTTTTTTATTGAATTAAGCAAAGCAGTTGCCTGGCTCATTCGGGTTTCAAGCCTTTGAGTAAAATCAATGGTGTTGTGCCGAAATTGCTCTGAAGAGCGCTCTCTTTCCCAAAAATCCCTTCCGCTTGTTAAATGATAAACAGAGCTAGTGACTTTTGAGAGGCGAATATTTGCCTGCTTTAAGTCCCTCAAAATTTTGTTGATTTTTGCAATCTTGCCTTTAGCATCAGCTTGTTTGTCAACCATTCTTTGAAGCCTTAGAAGCATATCTTCTCTTTCAAGCAAAAACCCTCCTGTTGGTTTTACTGCAAAAACCCAAGAATATTGTGATTTATTTGTGGAAATAGTTCTAAAGATTTTATGTGAATAAGTGTTAAAATCAAGGAAAATTGGTTTGCCCAAATGTTCTCTTTCCCTTGCTTCAAAATAAAGCTGTTTAATTGTAGGGTCTTCATTTTTCAGTGATTTTAATCTTCTAGCTTCAACTTCTCTTGCAATGGTTGCCTTAATTGACTTGATTCTAATTCTTAATGCGCGGGGAGTATTCCCAGGCATTGACTTTTTTCTCGCAAGCTTTTGCGCTTGTTTTCTATAAAGCAAATTAGCAGGATTCAAAGTCATCGCCTTAAACTAGTAAATTTATTACATTATTTATTTTTTTTGTTTCTTTTCAAGCAGTTTTTCTCTTTCAAGCATCAATTGATGCGGAGAAGGCATTTTTGGAAGCTGGGGCTGTTCATGCTCTTTTAGAAGCTCTCCTGGGACGCTCGTTTTTCCAACAAGCGCAAGTTCAATCTCGCTCAGCGTTGAATTTGGCTTTAATTTTGGTCTTTGTTTTGGGGGAAGTTTATTCCAAACCGCTTTAATCATCATTAATCTTTCTCTTGGATTAGTAAAAGCATGAAGCCTTCCGCTCTCAAGCAGCTCCTTATATTTTAGCGCAGGATGTTTTGCATTCCCGAGCTCAATAATAACAGAACCAGCTGAATCCATAATTTTCACAGCGTGGGGAAGCCAAGCCTGCTGTCTAGTTAATGGCTCAGTTCTTGGCTTTATTTTAAGATTAAACTCTCCCTGCATCATCCGCTTTTCTTTAGGGGGCAGAGTAAGCCTTGAAGTTTTTGGAGTGGAATGCATTTCAAACTCCATCTGAGGACTGGGCGCTTTTACAGTCATCATCCCGTCACGCTGGGTAAAACGCTTTCTTCTTGGCATAAAATAATTTCCGCTTTGAATGAATAAAATACTATGGTTGGAGGTTAAAGAATAAGAAAAATTAGAAAAGGGACTTTTTGAAAACAAAAAGCCCTTCTTTGTTAGAAACTTATTTTTTTAGTTCCTTTGCAATTCTTTTTGAAGCATCATTAAAGCTGAATGTATCTCCAAGCTTCTTTGCAATCATTGCAGTTCTTAGCATGAATCCAAAGAACAAAAATACTAGAATCATTCCAGGTAGTTGTCTTGTGAAAATATCTTGTATTACAATGATGTTTGCTTCTGTTAAAAAAGTCCATAATGCATAAGGAAAACCGCAGACAAGCACGGTTAAGAAAAGCCATGTTAAAAGCTGTTTTAACTGTCCTTTTGAAAGGTTTTTCTGAGCATTAAAAATCAAAACTGATGAAGCAAGCCCCATAAGAGTCAAAATCAAGGCAAATATTGATTGAATTGTTAAATCCAATTTAAACACCTCCTTTCTTTTTTGAAAAATTAATCACATTATCCGCGAATAAAACAATTTTTTGGAAAGCATCGCTTTTAGTATCGCTTGTTAAGGAAAGAATCAATCCGTTAACATTCCACTCCCTCATTCTGCCCGCGAGGAAGTGAGTGAATTTAACCACGCTTTCAGGCTTGTTGTAAATTAAAAGAGTTGTTATTGAATCAAAGAAAATAAACTTCTCCTTTGAAGGAAGCGAGTTCATTGCCTCGCTTATTGCAATGCTCAAATCAGTAAGATTTTCAGGGTTTGGAATGTACAGGCAGTTTGAATCTTTTTTTGGCTCTGTTACGTGGGTGGATGAAGCGGTTATTCCATCAATGAAAATAAATAATTTTGAGTTAATCTTCTCACTGTCAAAATTTGTTTTAATCGCCGAGTAAGGCTTATTTAGAGTAACATAAACACCCGGAATTTTCTTTTCATTTGCAAAATACTTCATCAACTTTAAAGTGACTTTATTATATTCTTCAGCATCAGCAACAACAACTGAAACTGCCCTGTTTTTGAAAGAGGATTTTAGATTAATGTTTTCCATGTGTATACAAGCATTTTACTGGTATATATCCTTTTTTCATAGCAAAAACATGCCCTAAAAAAAGCAAGTATATTGGTACTTTGTCTTGGATAAGCTTAAATGATACTTTTAATGAATATTATATATGCAACACAATCCGAGGCAAAAAGGAAAATTTGTTTCAGTCAGCTCGACATTAACTTCGGTTAGAAAGGAGCATATTGCTCTTGCCGCAAAAGCCAGAGAAGCAAGGCTTAAAGAAATTCAAAGACAAAAAGAGCTTGGTGAAAAAACAGGCAAAAAGGAAAAATCTCCTTTTAGAGTTTTTGAAGCAGGTCCTGGCGCAAATCCAAGAGGGTTACTACATTCTGCAAGAAAGTCGGTTTTGAAAGGAAAAAACAGAGAGTTTGACGCGGCGGATCCTGAAATATCCCGTCCTGATTATCTGGCTCCAAGGAGAATGAGCCTAAGAAGACTCAACTGGGTTCCAAAAAATCTAAAGCTTGAAAGAAAATCAGCAATTGACGCGCTGAAAGCAAAACCTGACAATCATTATCACATAATTTTTGGAAGCTACTTTTTGAATAATATTACCGCGCGAGAACTGGGCGCGTTTATTGAGACAGCTGTTGCAAAACTTCGCCCGGGAGGGAGAATGATATTTATCCAGTCAATAAGACAAGTGGGATCAATTGAAAGCTTTGCAAAAGCAAGAGGACTGGCTGTGAGCCATAGAAGGCTTACTGACGCAGAGGCTGAAAGAGGGCCAAGATATGTTGCGCTGAGATCAAATCCAAGCGGGAGAGAAAGGTATCTTACTCTTCCTTCAAATCACCCCCACATAGTTGAAGGGATGATGAAAAAGTACGGCGTGACAAAAAGAGATGAACTTGAAAGGCCCACTCTTATGATTATGAAGAAAAAAAGAGCAAAATCTGCTTGATTTGTTTTTGAACTTATTGCCAAAGCCCCTCAAATTTCATTTTTAACAAAATCCCCTAGCCCTTCCAATCATTTTAAAAGAACATTTTGACACAAATGAGGCTGAGGGACCAGATTGCTATTTGCGGACTGAGATCTCTTAGGTTGTGGGAAAATGAATTACTTCTGCCCGAAGTGTTATGGGACAAAATTTTATACAGTAAAGCTTGCCCAACAAGGTGAAGATTATGTCTGTACCCAAAATCCCCAACATGTGTTTGTAATTGATGCGTCTGGATTTCCAAGGACAAAACAAACAGCTTCAATTAACCAGACAGTTAATTTAGTTTAAGCAAAAGCTTTGAATTAAAATAGTTGGATTTTTTGACTTTAAAGTCCCAACTACAAACTTCTTTTTCAACCGTGAAGTTTAATAATAGCAAAAGATTATTACTAGCGTGAAATCAAAGAAAACAAAACCAGCAAAACAAAATATTTCCAAAATGATTGGATATTCAAAAGAGCTTACTCTGTTCTTATTTTCAGTTGGAATTTGTCTGCTTGCCGGAGCGGTTGGCTCAACTTTTACGATTAAATATATTCCAACTTGGTATGCTGGCTTAGCAAAGCCTTTCTTTGCACCTCCAAATTGGCTTTTTGGGCCTGCATGGACAACGCTTTACATACTAATGGGAATTGCGTTATTCTTGATTTTGCTTAAGTGGACTGGGAAAGCAAGCGAGAAAAAAGCAGTTGGATTTTTTGGCATGCAGTTAGTCCTAAACATATTTTGGTCATTCTTATTTTTTGCGCTTCAAAATCCGCTTCTAGCTTTTATTGAAATAATAGTAATGTGGTTTGCAATACTTGCTACAATATTGTCGTTTTACAAAATCTCAAAACCGGCGGCTTACTTACTTATCCCATATATTGCATGGGTAAGCTTTGCTTCAATTTTGAACTTATCAATTTGGTTTTTGAATCCATGACGACTTAAAAGTTGTTTTTTGGGCGGCTAACCCAAAAAAGCAATTGAGTTTAGAACTCGTTTTAATTTACATTAGTCACTAAGTCCTTAGTTTCAAATCTTGTCTTTATTCTTGGGGTGTCATTTGCATATCCTATTGGGACAAGAACCGTCGGAATGTGGTTAGCTGGCAGTTTTAGGATTTTAGCAACTTCTTTTGGATCAAACCCTTCCATAGGGCATGAATCAAAGCCAAGAGACTTAGCTCCGTTTAATGCATTTCCAAGCGCAAGGTAAACCTGCTTTTGAGTCCAGTTAAGGGCGTTTTCAGGAGTCAGGTTTTGCGCAAAGCCGTTAATCATCTCAATATATGCCTGCATTTTTTCCATGTCCTTTGTTGTCTTAACCATCATGTGTTCAAGCTTTTGGATATTTCCTCTCACATCAGTATTTGCCACAAATACTAGTAAGTGTGAGCTTGTTCCAATCTGGGGCTGATCCCATGCTGCTTTTTGTATTTTATCCTTTGTTGCTTTATCAGTCACAATGTAAATGTGCCAAGGCTGAACGTTAAATGAAGATGCTGAGTGTCTCACCATTTCAATAAGCTCATTAACTTTGTTCTCCGGGACTTTTTTGCCGTCAAACGACTTTACTGCGTATCTATTCATCACAATTTCTTTAAATTCCATTTTTATCACCTCTAAGAAAAAGTGTTATTTTTTGTAATTTTATTTACGAAAATATTTGTATTAGTGGGTATTTAAGCCACTATTGGTGTATTGCGCTAATTGTCAAAATATTCACATGCGTAAAGATTAAGTGTTCTAATGGCGTTAGTAATGCGGTGATTGTCACCAGGTGAAAAAATGGCTGGAAAAATTGTTGCATCAAAAAACGGACCTTTTTTAGTGTCAGGCGAAATAACTGTTGAAGGAAGCGATGGGAAGAAAATTTGCGAAAATAGCCCCTGCAAACTGTGCAGATGCGGGCAGTCAAAGAATAAACCGTTTTGCGACATGACACACTTAAGCATTGGCTGGAAAGAATGACTCTATGAGTTGTTCTTTTTTTGATTTTGAGAATTGTTTTATTTGGTATTCTCTTTTCAAAGCATCAGAAAGCGTCAATTGCTCTTCAACATAACAAAGTTTTACTGGTCTTCTAATTCTTGTATATTTGCTCGCGCTTCCATCATTATGCTTTGCAACCCTCTTTTCAACATCCTTTGTATATCCGCAATAAATTGAAGAATCACTGCATCTAAGCAAATAAACATAATATTTCATGCATTTTCTCTCCAGCTACAATTAAGGCGAGTAAAGTATTAAGTATTAGTGTTTGAGTAATTTTATTATGCCAAGAAGAACTGTGAAAGTAATTTCCCACGGGGACGGAATTCGGGTAAAAAAAGCTGTTGATTTGGCTCTAAGAAGCGGAAGGGCAAACAGAGCTCATTTGGAAATTACTGCGATTGAAAAAGTCGCAACAGAGCATGAAGCTTATCTTCGCTCAAAAGGCGCAACACACCCTCCTAATCTAAAAGTACTTTCAAGAACAAATTCAGTTGATCACTTGCGAACACTTGCTGATAATTCAATTCACCACCAATGGGCTCACTTTATGCCCTCAGCGCTTGATTTTTACACAAGACGAGAATTCTTCAAACAAGTTCATAGAACACTTGCTCCAGGGAAAAGCTTTGTAGTAATAGAATCAGGGCTGGCGGGGCTTGAATTTGCAAGAGAACTCTCAAAAGCCGGATTCAAAGTTGATTTTAGAAGAATAACTGAGCATGAAGTAATGAAAATGAATTTAGAAGACTCTGCAAGATACGTTCATGATGTTCAAGAGCAAAGACAAGTGGTGTACCGTGTGCTCGCAGAACACTTAGTCAAGACGATGGGTTATGAAAAAGGGATGGAAAGCTTTCGAAGAGAAATGCAAAACCCTGATAAGATAAAAGTTCCAAAACAAGCAATGAGCGAAATGAAAAAAGCATTTGTTTTAATGAGGCTAAGAAATGAAACAAAAGTGACTCCTGAAGTTAGAGCTTCAATAGAAAGAATGTCTGAAGACCTTTCAAAAGCAATGCTTGATAGAAAACCTTACGCAAAACTAGTGGCGTATAAGATAGTTAAAAAATAAATTTAAAGATATTCAATTCTTGATTAGGAATTTTATTGAAAATTTGGACTTTTTTTAGAAAAAGAAATTCATAAGCCCCTAAAAGGGGCTTACTTAATATTGTTTAATCTTTCTTAGTTTTATTGGCTAAACCAGCCTTTGTTTTTTCTTCTAGATACTACAATGTATCCAAGAACTGCTGCTATTGCTAATAGAGCTATTAGGAAAGCAAGAAGGTTTCCATTCGCGCCAAGTCCGAATAAACCTGTTGGGGCTATTGGGGCATTTTCTCTAACTGGTGGCAGAGTGTTTACATTCATATCAGTTTCCTCTCCTTCTACTGGGGCTGGGATATTGTTTGAAGGAAGGTTAGTGTTTGGAACTCTTGGAGTAGTACTTACTACTGGCACTACTATGGGAATATTTCTATCAACTGGTCTTACTGGTGGAGTGTAAGAAGGTCCTCCTCCGCTACCCCCGCCACCTGTTGGTGGAGTAACTACTACGTTTACTGTTGCTAAAACATTTGAGTCAGTTGAAGTGTTTGATGCATTATCAACTGCTCTTGCGTAGAATGTGTAAGTTCCGTTTGCTAGTCCAGTGAACTCATAAGTTGAGCCAAGAACTGGGGTAATCCAATTATTATCACCCATTTTTACTTCGTAATAACTTACTGAGTTATTCACATCAGATGCTGAGAATGAAAGCAGAACATTGCTTCCATTAACTGTTGCTGTGAATGAGTTCATTACTGGCGGGTTAGCCACAGTGAGATTAATATCTGCTGAAGCTGAGTTATTTGCATCATCAAATGCAACTGCTTTAACATTGTATAATCCGTCAGTTAAATTAGTTGTGTCCCAGTTAAACAAACCTGGGGAACCAGTTACAATACCAGTTAAGATATTGTTTATGAAAAATTCTATTCTATCAATTCCTACTAAATCAAAAGCATTTGCGCTAATTTCAACTATTCCTCTTACTATTGAATTGTTCAAAGGGCTAGTGATGCTAATGCTTGGCGCTGTGGTATCTACAACTGTTACTGTTTGAACCGTGCTGTTTGAGTTGTTGAAATCATCAGTTGCAACCCATGTAATTTCAGTCACTCCAATTTGGAATGATGTGGGTGCATTTTGAGTTACTAAAACATTACTGTCTGCAAAGTCAGAAACAATTGGTGCTCCAAAAGATATTGTTGTCAAAAACCCAGTCGCTTCAACTGTTATGTTTGCCGGAGCAGTGATGCTTGGTGCGGTAGTATCTGCTACTGTTACACTGAAGCTGCTGCTTTTTGATAATGAGTGAGAGCTTGTTGCTGAACAATTAACTACTGTTGCTCCAAGAATGAATGTGCTTCCTGAGCTTGGAGTGCATGATACTTCGATGCCTGTTAGATTTGTGTCGCTGTCAGTAGCGCTTGCAGTAAAGGTTACTACTGCTCCGCCTGTGGTATTTGCTTCAACATTAAAGTCGCTTGGCAAAGTCAAAACAGGGGGATCTGTTTCAATCACTGAAATTGTTACAACTACTTCTGTGCTTACTGCTCCAAGGCCATCCATTGCGCTGAAATTAACATTGTACTCTAATCCGCCTTGAACACTGTTTGGGGTCCAGGAGAATGTTCCTGTTCCATTATTATTATCTGTGAAAGTTGCTCCAAGTGGTAGAGATGATGCGGATATGCTTATTGAATCGTTTCCTGCATCAGTCGCTGTTATTGTAAAAGTTAATAATTGGTTTTCAGAAACTGATTTTGGAGTTACTGGCTCAATTATTGGGGCTGCGTTTTGGATTAAAACTACTGGCTGATCCAAATCACTGAACACAATTGTTCTTGGGGTTGAATTATAATCATCATAAGTTATGTTAGTGTCCTCATTAACATAAGTCAAGTTTGAGTCCCTTGGAATTATTTCAAAAGAAACCACTTGCTGGTTTCCAATGCTTATTGAAGGCACTGTGCAAGTAACTGTAGTTTGAAGATTATCTGTGTTAGTTACTGCGCTGCATCCGCTTGGAAGAGAAGCTAAATTCAAATCCACTCCTCTTGGCAGAACATCAGTTATTACAATATTTGAAGCTGCAAGAGTATTAATCTCATGTGCAATGCTTGTGAATATTGCATTCAAATCAGATGCTGTTGGAGAGAAATAATACTTGTTTGAATCGGAAGCGATTTGGGTTAATAGTTCTGGCCTTACGTCTGGGCCTAAACCAATTGTGTAAACTATTGCTCCATTATCTTTTGCAATCTGCGCCTGCTCAAGGGTATAATTGTTTGCCGCTGAGTGGGGCATTGGAACATTCGCAATCCCATCAGTAAGCAGGATTAGTATTTTCACATTTGAGCTTGAAGATATTGTGCTTGTTGCTTTATTGAGAGCGTCTCCAATAGCGGTGCTTCCATTAGCAGAAAAGCTGTCAATTTTTGTTTTAACTAGCATAAAATCATTTGTAAGGTTAGAGTCAATCCTTGCTGAAGATGAGAAAGACACAAGAGCGACTTTATCGCGTTCAGAGTTTAGATTGTCAATGAACTCTGAGGCTGCTTGTTTTGAAATGGTTAGGTTTGTTGTTCCTGCAACGCAAGCGCCAAGTATAGTATTATAGTCAGTGCAAATTGCATAATCAGCCATGCTTATTGATCTGTCAAATGCAAGCACTGTGTCAATAGCGGCCCTAGTCACTAAAGGCGTTCCTGTGCCGTTAAGGTCAAATGTTATTGCTGCTAGCTGTCCCTGTTCAATAGTTGAGGGGCTAACAGTTTTTGAAATTGAAAGTTCAGGGGAAGCATATGCTCCTGCTGAAAAAAGAACTACAACTAAAACTACTGTGCTTAGAGCACCAAAAAACTTGCTTACTTGGCTCATTAGAAAACCTCCAAACTAATGCTTCTGGCACATGCCAGCTCTATATATTCCAGCAAAAGGGATATATATACTTAACTAATAACGTTAATCAGTTAACAATTGCTTTTTACGGGCCATTTTCTTTATCTTTAATATCTAAAACTTAATTTAAACCCCTCTAATTTCTTTGTTTTGGCTAAAAATGGCTTTTTATTAAAAATCAAGGTTATTAGCGCCTCAGGCCAGCAAGTATTAAGTAATAGTTTTGCCATTAAACTAACTTGTGGGAGAAAATGTCAAAATTTACTTTTGGATAATTAAAGGGCTTAGGGGGAAAGGGACTTGTGAAAATAGTAAAAGCCAGGGTTAATGGGGTTAATGTTGGTTATTGGGAGAGTTTAGTGGTCTTGCATTGGCTGTGGAGTTTCGCGAATTTATGTTAAGCGGGCGAAGTATGGATATTTTTATTAGGTTTAAAGGAAGTATTGCAACTACTACTTCCACTAATAATAGTGGAAGCCTAAGTAATTGTAGTTCCGGTAATGGTTTTTGAATTTATTAGTGGTTGGTGGTTTTGGGGTTGCTTTTAGTAAATTTTAGTGATTTTTGGGTGATTTGTTATGAATATTTTGATTTTGGGGGCTTCGATTCAAACTCATGGGGATAGGGAGATGTATTCGGATTTAGTAAATATTTGTCTTCCTTTGGGCAAAGTAGTATCTCCGCTTGATACTGAAAAATTTAAAGGCACAAACCAAGAACGTTATGTTAAGGCTTTAAATGACTTAAAATGGGCTGATTTCGTGATTGCTGAAGTATCTCGTCCTTCAACTGGTGTGGGTATAGAACTAGCAAATGCTGTTCTACATAAAAAGTTCATTATTTTCGTCGCAAAAAAGGGTTCAAAAGTGTCTGGGCTTGTTTTGGGACTCAAAAGTGAGCGCGAGCTCTATTTTTACGAAAATGTCTCGGATCTTGTGCTACCAATACATAAGTAATAATAGTGGAAGAAATGCTATTAGGAGTTCCACTAATATTGGGTTTTATTTGTGGTTGGAAGGTTATTGCTGGCGCTGATTTAATTTTTGAAGTGTCCCAAAGATTGCGGTTTTGAAGTTTGAAACATTGTGTGGATATTGTTCTAAATCACATTTTATTGGACACTAATTTCTCAATGATCTCATACATTTAGGGTGTGAATTTTTAGACTAAATTTGCTTATTTTCGCTTTCTTCTTAAGTATTTTGCATCCTTTTGACTTATTGTCTGTTTTTACGGGGGTGGCATAGATTTATATATAACCTCTGTAGGAATTACTTAAATAACGAATTAACGTTATGTGGTGAATTATATGTTGTTACCGTGGTTAACATTGTTTGACTTTAGAAGTGCTCTAACAAACTTCATAAAGCCAAATAAAATCAACTATTCTGAAAAGAGCGATGACTTCGCAATACTTGTGCCTATTTTCAATGACACTAAGTACCTTACAAATATTGATTTCTTAAAGCGCTATCCTGGGAAAGTAGTAATTTGCACTACTGATGTTGAAACTGACAAGTTTTACGCTGATTTGGATAAAATTGTTAAAAAGTATAATTTTAGTGTAATGAAATGTCCTTTTTCTAAGGAAACTGTGAAAAATCCTTGGAAAATCTATCAAAAGACGCTTTTGGCCCATGATTATGTTCTTGGGGAGGCACTTGAGACGCTTAAAGCAAAATATGTTATATTTGTTGATGCGGACACAACTTGCAAAACTGATTTAGCTTGTCTTGCGGGCTTAATGGAGAATAAAGATCTTGATTTAGCGTCATTAAAAGTTATTCCGTCAAAAAAGAAGACAATAATGGAAAATTTGCAGTTTATCGAATATAATATTGCAATGAAGTCAAGGAAAATCTACCCTTGGTTAACAAGCGGGGCTGCAATGATTGCAAAGAGAAAAATGATACAGGGCATAATGAAAAAGCACTCTTTATTCTTTAATGGGGGCGACATTGAAATAGGGAAACTTGCGCACATGCATAATTACAAAATAGATTATATCCCTGTGACTTTTTACACTGATGTTCCGGATACACTTCCAAAACTTGTTAAACAGAGATATTCGTGGTTTTGTGGTGCGTTTAGGCATTGTATCATAAATGCTCACACAAATTTGTTTAACCCAATATATTCGTTGTATTTCACAGTGATTATATTTATCATGCTTCCGTTGAAAGTGCACGAGCTTATATTTAATTGGTATCTTTTGCCGCCGCTTGTGATATTTTATCTTGTTATGACAGTGGTTACAAATTGGGAGCTTAGAAGTAAATATATGCTTTTGTTCCCATTTTATTCCCTGTTCCAGGTAATTGTATTTCCGTTCCTTGGGGTTTACAGGTATGTGAAGACAGTCATTAAGACAAAGAATGTTGGGTTCATTAGAAAGAAATACAAAGACGGGTATCACCCATTGAGGTATGCTTTCAACATATTTGCAATACTTGTAATAGGCTTTACAATATTCAATATTCATTTTGTTGAAAGAAGTTTATATCTTGTAAACATTGATCTTTTGGCTCTTATTGGGGTAAGCTTTAAGGATCCTTCGGCAATATCGATGTTTTTTAACTCTTCAAAAATGTTTGTGGTAGTTACAATAGCATTTTTGGGGGTGTGGGGATTCTTGAAGACATTCTTCCATATAAAGGAATTTCATTTGCCAAAAATCAAAATACATTATTCAAAGTTTTCAAATGAAGTGAATAAGTTCTCAAATGAGGTATCAAAATCAGTATCTTATTTGTTTAGTGTGAGGTGAAAGAGTATGGGTAAAATATTAGTAGCAGGATTTGGGTTCGTAGGAAGAGCCTATTCAAAATGGCTGAGATATATTGGAAATGATGTAAACGTGTACGCAAAACCGGAGGATTATCCAAACATGGAGAAATTCGGGTTTGTACTGCCAAGCAAGAAAGAAAAATATGATGCAGCCGTAATATGCCTCCCTACTCCAACAACAGATGGATACTGCGACACTTCAATAGTTGAAAGCGTAATGGCTGATTTGAACAAGAACTACAAGATAGCGCAGTTTGTAATCAAATCAACTGTTCCAATTGGAACAACAAGAAAGATGGAAAATGCACTTGGTAAAAGAGTGCTATTCTATCCAGAGTTCTTAGAAGCAAAGAACCCTCTTGGAGGAGTATCAAACCAAAAGATAATCGCATTCGGTTCGACAAAAACATTCTCAGAGAAAGAAAGAGCAAAACTGCTTGAACTGTTCTTCGGAGGAGCCGACAAGCCAAGCGCGCCAGCAGAATTTGTAAGCGCAGAAACAGCAGAATCACTAAAATACATACACAACTTGTGGCTAGCGACAAACATATCCTTTTGGAATGCAATGGTGAACAACTCCCAAATAAAAGACACAGGGGTGGATACAAGCAAAGTGCTAAAACTAATACACAGAAGCGAGTACTTTGGAACACATCCTTGGGCAGTTGGAAAAGCATATGGGGGAGCATGCTTGCCAAAAGACATAGGCGCTTTCATTGGGTCCTCAAAACCTGAAGACGGGGTGTTTATGGACTTCTTAAAAATGGTTGACCTAGTAAACGACACAGTAAAAGGCGAAAAGAAAGACGAAAAAATACAAATAATCACGGCAAAAGCGGTTGCAGGAAAAAAAGTAATCAACCACTTCAACATAAGAAAGCCGATGTTCCAGCCTTTTAGGGGAAACGTTCTAATGGCAACGCAAAAGAAAAGTGAAAATACAATTGAATGCCTAAAGCTGAACTAGCTTTAGGATTCATTTCTTTTTTTTATTAAAACTTTTTGTGCTGCAACATTTTAGTGTTAATTAATTGCTAACTTATTTTTTTATGTGATAAGTAGTCTTAATGCACTTGTCTTTTGCTTTTACTATTATTGGCTCTGTGATTCCTTTTTGCTTGAGAGGATTGTATTCAGTCCTCAATTGGAGGATGGATAGTTGTTTTCCTATTGTGAAAACGCTTTTTCCTGTGACGTCGCTGAGTTCGCAAAGGGTTAAAGGCTTTTTTTCAAGTGCTTGGACGATTTGTTTTTGAAGCGGGGAGAGTTTTGAAAGGATTTTTTTATCGCAGGCAGAAACAGGTGAGGGGAAGGATTCGTTTTTCGTAATGTTGTGCTCCTCATTTTTAGGCATTAGTTAAACCCCTAATATTTAACTTTCTAAGATTAATTAGTTATACAACTGTTTTTAATCATTTCTGAAAGTGAATTGCAAAAATTTTCATAGAACTCTCAAAAGTTAATTTGTAAAATCAATCCTTGACTAAAAGAGAACGTATATATTGAAGTTCTGTGGTAAGTTATGCAAATCACTTGAGTTAACTCTTTTTTTGCCTTACATAGAGAGCGTGGCGGTGGTTTAAGTGTATACAGAGAGGTGTATCGATGGGCGATTGTAAAGGAGAGTGTGGATGTGACAGGTCTGACATTTTGGGGGCAAGGAAATTTTTAATTCCGTTTGCCATAGTTTTAGTATTATTAATGGCCGTGACGGCGTTTGCGGTGCCTTTAGAGGCGCTAGGCGCATCTGTTGGGCCGGACAACGTTACAGTAACAATAAGTCCAGGAGTAACTAATTGTGATACTCTTGGAAAGGAATTTACGGTAACGGTAAAAAATGAATTAACAAATGTTCATGGAGTGTATGAAGTAAGAGTGTATAGAAGCGATACGGGAATTGACGCAAATAGTTTTGTTTGCGGCTCTGCGCCAGTTGGATGGACTCTTTCTGATTATGCTGGGGGAGACCCTAATTTAGAAGATTATGGTTATTGTGAATACAAAACCAGAATGACAGGCGCGTATGTAATAACGCCTGGAACAAGCCTTGACTTTAAGTTCAAAGCAACAATGATTAAAAGCGATGCTTGTGAAAGTGTTTTCACTATTTCTTCGCTTGACAACGGACAGCCAATAGGAGACCACGAGTGGGACAACCCTCAAGTACTCATTGACTGCACTCAACCAGTTGTTGACAAGAAACTAGGAACTCCATACTTCAATTTGGATGGAGACGATTACATAACTCAAAACACAATGATAGCAGTAACATCAAGCGACATGGAAAAATGCGACCTTGGCGTAAACAACTGCACAGTATATTACACAGTTAACGGAGTAGAGCAGAAGCCAATGGTAAAAGAAGGCGAGGAAGCTCTTGCATTTGAGTTCAACTTTGAACAGGACTCAAGACACGATGTTAACTTAGTATGTGTTGATAACGCAGGAAACTCGACAACAATAAAAGAAACTGATTTTGTTGAAACAGTTCCTCCAGAAACAACAAAAACATACGGAAAGCCGTTCTACGAAGTTGACGGAACATTGCACTATATTACAAGCGCAACTCCAATAGATTTCAACGCGGTTGATCCAAGCCCTCACCCAAGCGGAGTGAAGGATTTGAATTATAGAGTTACTCTAATTGATGACAGCGTATGCTTCAGAGGATGCACGGATGTTGAAGGAAAAGGGGATTGGATAACTACAACTCCTAATACTACAATCACCATCGCTGAACAATCATGCCATCTAATAGAGTTCCAGTCAGTTGATAATCTTGGAAACTTGGAAAACCTAAAACACCAGTGCGTGTTTGTTGATAACACAGATCCATTATTAACAAAAGAAATTGGAACACCAAGCATAATCGGGGCAGATGTTAATTGGGTAAGACAAGACACACCAATAACACTGACTTGCGAAGACCAGCAGCCACACCCAAGCGGGGATGTAACAATAAGCTGGCAGATAACGCTTGACGGAAACTTAGGCGAAGTACAGAGCGTTAATGACAATACAACAACAATTTACTTCCCAGAAGACTCAGTACATGTGCTTGACGCATGGTGCACTGATGCAGTAGGAAATGAATCAGCACACGATGTGCAGCTATTCAAAGTAGATTCAACTCCTCCAGAACTAACAAAAACAATGCTAGGGACAGAAGATGTTGATTACGTTGGAGACTGCCCTCCAGAAAGCCCTGAAGATATCTGCTTTGTAGCTGATAATGGAAGAGGCGGAGTGAACGCAATAGTAAGCGACCCTGATCCAACAGGATACGGATGCAACGTTGACAGCTCAACATGTGCATACGAAGTTTGGTGGACAGCTACAGTTCAACAATGTAAAGATGCTGAAGGACAAGGTTATAACGATGTAAATGGCGAATGCCTGCTAGATGTTGGAAGATTCGATGAAAACGGAACAAATATCCTATTCAGAAAAGATTCCACACATAGACTTGTTATAAACTGTAAAGATGCTTTAGGAAACGAAATGACAACGGATGTTGAAGTATTCAAAGTAGATTCAACACCTCCAGTAACAACAAAAACATACGGTACTCCAACAGTAGTAAAGGGAGATTACCGCTGGATAACAACAGACACAAACATTACTCTAGAAGCAACTGACAACAAAGTAGGAGTGGATGAAACATTCTACCTTGTTACACAAATGCAATTGTCAGAAGAAGAGTGCTCACAAGTGTGCTCTGATAGAGAAGTATTCAGTGTTTTAGATGTGGAAGTTCCAGAATTCATGGAATACGAAGGACCATTCACAATCGCTGAAGATTCTTGCCACAAAATACAATACTACTCAGTAGACAAATTAGGAAATACAGAGAGAGTAAAAGAACAGTGCGTATTTGTTGATACTGCGGCTCCAGAAGTTGTAAAAACTATTGGGGATCCAAAAGTGATTGACGGCGAACTAACTTTCATCTCACAACAAACTCCAATAACTCTAACCTGCACGGATGTAAAACCACACCCAGTTGGGGACGTGAATTTAATGTACAGGTACAGAGTAAGCACTGACTGCCAGGATTGGAATGCATGGTCATCATGGATTGATCCACCGGTAGGACAGGGAGAAAAGACAATATACTTCGAAGAAGATTCCTGCCACCAGCTTGAATACACATGCTCGGACGGATTAGGAAACGCTACTGAAGTAGAATCAGAAATAGATATTGTAGACACACAAGCTCCAGAAATTGACATAAACGTAGTTGGACCACAAATCGAACAGGCATGCCCTGGCGATATGGACGGCAACTGCTTGTACATAGATGGAGTGACAAAATTAGTGGTAACTGCAGTTGATCCGCAGCCTCATCCAGTGAACGGCGTAACCTGTGATTGGGATTACAAAGTAAGCGAAGGAGAGAAGACAGGACAAGGTGCAGAAGGAGTAACACCACCATTTGAAATCAACTTCCCAGAACAGTCAATGCACTCACTAAAAGTAGTGTGCAGAGATGCTTTAGGAAATGACAATGGATTAGTAACAGAATACATTGTAGACAAAACTCCTCCAGTAATAAAGAAGAAATATTTGGGACCATACTTCTCAGACAATAATGGAGTAGAATGGATTAATTCCCTAACAGAAATAGAAATAACAGCGGAGGATCCATTACCGCACCCATCAGGACTGAAATCACTTGAATACAGAATCAGTCTTGTAGCGGACAACTACTGCACAAGCCAGGAAATATGCCAGGACGCAGTTGGAAGCGGAGAATGGAATGATGTGGAAGGAAACGTAAATGTAGGTGAACAGTCCTGCCACTTAATAGAAATAAAGGCAACAGACAATGTTGAAAAGACAGCAACACACAAACAATGTGTGTATGTTGATAACACACCTCCAACACCAGTAAAGACAGTTGGAACACCTCACACAAAGTGGACACCAGGACAAAACGGACAGCCAGGAAGTATCTTCTATCCATGGATAAATGATGCATGCTGGGCTGATGTGAACGGAATAGACTGCTGGAAAGTTCCACTATACACGCCAATATCACTACAGTGCAATGATCCACTACCTCATCCAGTGAACAATTCAAAAGTATGTTTCAACGTGGAGTGGGATGCAACAGACATAACACAGAAGTATTGTAGAGGCATGGAAGGAGAGATAGGAGAAGATGGTTACTGCTGCCTATCAAACACAACAGATAACTTCTACTTCGGAGAAGAAACAGAGCATAACCTGAAGTTCTACTGCGCAGATGCATTAGGAAACAAGGGGCTTGTTGACGATGAGAAGTTCAAGGTAGAAGGAACACCATTTGAGATAGAATTAAACAAGAAATGGAATCTAATCTCAGTTCCATTCGTATTGCTAGACAGCAATATAACAACAGTTCTAGAGAGCGACAGCGAAAACATTGCGGGAGTATGGACATACGACGCTATCACAAACCAGTGGTACGTATATAACCCATCAAGCCCAAGCACAAGCAACTTAGATACAATGGAGCCGGGAAACGGTTACTGGGTAGCTGCATATAATCCAAGTGTATTGGAAATAGCAGGTAGTTTATTCAGCCCAATAACAACACCTCCTGATAAAGCTCTCAAAGCTGGGTGGAACCTAATAGGTTACTATGGCACAGACGGACAGTCAGTATATGACGGCCCAGATCACGCCGGAAGACCAGCAAGCTGCGTGCTATACTCGCTAGGAGAAACTCTACTAGATAAAGGATGGACAGCGCTACTCGGATACTGGGAGCCAAACAATCCAAATGCATGGGAAGAATATAGCTACCCAAGCAGAATGGATCCAGGCGCAGGATACTGGGTTAACGCAACAGAAGACAGCACATATAGCTATTCAACAGTTTGCGGCGGATTCTTTCTTAATTAAGAATCCGTCCTTTAATTTTTTTAGGGGATGAAGAACTTGAATGAAAATTTCAACAAGAAAGTGAACCTAAAAAAATTAAGAACAGTAATGATTATTGGAATGGTATTGGCAATCTCAATGATTGCCATTGCCTGTCCAACAACAACACTAACAACAACTCCAATAAATCCTAATTCTTACGGGTGGTTTAACCCAATAGTAAAAGTTTCTATTAATCTTTCACCAGGAAGCGTTCCTGGAATTATAAAATACACTTATGATTTAAACAAAAAAAGAACTCCTTACCCTGATTTGAATTGGCTGGGAGACACTAACTATCTTCACGGAATAAAAACAATCAGATACGCTGCTGTGGGAAAAGACGGAAGCAAAGAACCTGAAAAAACTTACACTGTGCAGGTTGATAGCATTGCCCCTGAAACTTTAGGATTCTCGCTTGACACCACAAATGGAGTAATTTACAATCCAGGCGCAAGAGCATTTGATATTAATTATGGGATAGTAAAAGTAAGGATAATATCAGGGGACAATACCTCTGGACTAAGCACCTGTCAATTAAATTTTGATTATAACGCGCTCAACCCGACAGCAGGGTGGGATGCTCCAACTCCAAACGTTGATTTAACTTATGGACACTTGCACTATTATGACACTAACGGGATAAAAGTAATTGTAATTAAATGCACTGATAAGGGACTTAATACTAGCACGCCAGCACTATCTCCATTTACATTTAGAGTAATTAATCCATATGATCGGACTCCTCCAATTTCAACACTAATAATAGATACTAACTCAACAAGCACGGAAGAATGTTATAATGACAAAGTGCTTGTTTCAATAATAGCTGAAGACCCGCAAAGCGGAGTGGCAGCAATAAAATACTGTATTGATACAAATGACACTTGCGTTCCAAATATTAATTACACAACCCAGTTGCTTTTTACTGATGGAAAGAAATACTTGCGGTACAGGGCAATAAACCTGCACGGCGTGGAAGAAAACATAAACAGCGAAATGATTAACATTGATAAGAATGGATGCGGAAGAGAATGCGAACCCCACACAATAGGGTACTGGAAACAACCATGTAAAGGACACTACGAACATGAAACACAAGCATCAATGCTTGGATACCTTGCGGAAATACAAGCGACAAGCGATTACTTTGACTTTATTTCAAGCTTTAATGGAATGTGCGATATATTAGACCCTGATGAGCCCGCAACTATGAAGCAAAGGGCAAAACAACAATTTCTTGCACTTTGGCTGAACGTGGTGACAGACAAACTTTTCACTTACACTACAATAAGCCTCCCCGCATACACTGATGCGAACACAGTGGGCGGAGCAATAACAGTTATACAAAATAATATTAGCTCAAATTCCGAAAAAGCAAAAACAATTGCTGACAAGTTAAACAATGGAATTGGAATTGTGGATTGTCAGCCCTCAAAACCGCTAAAGATAATTGCACAAAAAATTGTTTGCGAAAATGAAGCTGACTTGCCAAACTGGGGACTTGGTGGACCAAATATTACTGCCCTAACAGCGATGAGCTTTGTTGCAACCCACCCAGGATGCAAATTTGATTCTAACTGGTACTTCCAATGGGCAAAATCAGGCACCTCAAATCCTGGAAGCAACACAGGAGAAGCAGCACCAAACACAGGGTGGAAAACATTTGGACCAACCAATGCTCAGGGAGAGGTAAATATACTAATATCTGATTTTAACAAAACAAACAAAATTTGGGTAAGAGAAGTATTCAAACAAGGATACGTTTCGTTTACTTATGACACAAACGGAAACTCAAATAATGTAAGCGCGGAAATTTACTGCTACAAGGATGTATTTAACTATGATAACTATGACAGTATTGGGGCTCCTCAATTAGGAAGGACTTATTACTGTGTGGCATGGAATGCTATAAAAAAATATGAATGCACAAGCGACGCAAATTGCAGTGATGGAGTATATTGTAACGGAGCGGAGAAATGCAATCTCCAAAATCACAAATGTGAAAAAGGAATACTTATTGATTGCAATTCATTAAACGATCAGTGCAATAGCGGAGTGTGCGATGAGAATGTTGATAAGTGCATAGCTAATCCTGTGCCAAATGGAACTACTTGTAATGATAATTTATTCTGCAATACTGGTGAAGTGTGCAATAATGGAAAATGTGGAAATGGGGGAGTAAGGGATTGCAGTGATTACAATATACTTGGAATATCAACTTGTCTTTGGGACCCTGATGGTTTAGATTATACTTGGGATTTTAGAAGTTCCTTTACAAGCATTTGCAATGAAGAACTTGACAAGTGCGCTGTTGGCGATTACAACATAACACACATTGTTGATGAAAAGTGCGCTGAATGCCTTGGAGATTCTGACTGCCCTCAGCCGGAAAATGCATGCATGGAAAACAGATGCCAAAACTACAAATGCGCACTAACTCCAAAACCATCAACTACTTCGTGCAATAACGGGGCTTATTGTGACGGGGCTGATAGGTGTGATGGAAACGGAATGTGCCTTGCAACTGGGTCTAGCGTCGACTGCAGCGGGCTTGATGATCAGTGCAATAGCGGAGTGTGCGATGAGAATGTTGATAAGTGCATAGCTAATCCTGTGCCAAATGGAACTACTTGTAATGATAATTTGTTTTGCAATGTTGGTGAAGTGTGCGATAATGGAAAATGTGAAAGCGGACAGGCAAGAGATTGTAGCGACAATAATATACTTGGGATATCTTCATGTTTTTGGAATCCTGATGGTTTAGATTATACTTGGGATTTTAGAAATCCTTTCACAAGTATTTGTGATGAAGGGAATGATAAGTGTACAACTGGGGACTTAAACATTAATCACACAATTGATCCAAAATGCACTAAATGCATGACGGACTCGGACTGCCCAGCGCTTGAAAATTCATGCATGGAAAATAGATGCATAGAATACAAATGCGTTGAAACACCAAAACCATCTCAAACAACATGTGACAATGGACTCTATTGTGATGGCGCTGATAGGTGTGATGGGAATGGAATGTGCTTTGCGACTGGGTCTAGCGTGGATTGCAGTGGACTTGATGATCAGTGCAATAGCGGAGTGTGCGATGAAAACCAAAATTCATGTGTAAAAACTCCTGCAAGAAACGGAGCAGCGTGTGATGATAACTTATTTTGTAATACTGGTGAAGTGTGCAGCAATGGAATTTGTGGAAACGGAAATACAAAAGACTGCAGCGAAAATAATATCCTTGGAGTATCATCCTGCTTGTGGATACCTGATGGTTTAGATTATACTTGGGATTTTAGAAATCCTTTCACAAGTATTTGTGATGAAGGGAATGATAAATGTACAACAGGGGACTTAAACATCAATCACACAATTGATGAAAAATGTGCTGAGTGCATGATAGATGCTGATTGCCCAACGCTTGAAAACTCCTGTGCGGAGAATAAATGCTTAAACTATAAATGTGTTGAAACTCCAAGGCCGACAACAACAGTTTGTGATAATGGAACTTATTGTGATGGCGCTGATAGGTGTGATGGAAATGGGGCGTGTAAATCTACAGGTACTCCAGTAGATTGTAGTTCACTAAATAATCAATGCAATAGTGGAGTGTGTGATGAGAATATTGAAGGGTGCGTAGCACAGCCTGTGCCAAATGGAACTACTTGTAATGATGATTTGTTTTGCAATACTGGTGAAATATGCCTTAATGGAACGTGTGGCGGTGGGCAGGCGAGAGATTGTTCAGGATTTAACTTAAACCCAATTGGACAGTGCGATTACTTCCCTGATGGATATGCTTGGACTTATGACTACTTCCTTGGATTCTTAAGCCAGTGCAGTGAAGAACAAGACAAATGCACTGATGGCAACATAACAATAACTTCTTACTGCAGCACAGAGAATTGCGACGCAGAATGTGAAACGGATCTTGATTGCAGCGCCCACTTTGATGGAAACGTGTGCAATTATAGGGGACTTTGCGGAGCAGAGCCAAGCTGCGCATGCAGTTACCAAAAAGAACTTTGCCCTGCACCAGGAACAATAGTTGATGGGTACTGCTACTGGGGAAATGGAGCATGTACAAGCACTGGATGCGATTTGAACAAAACAAGAATGGATTGCTACAAGCGATGCGACCCAATACTTGGGCCTGTGGAACTTCCAATTATAAAAACAACCAAATTTGTTGGACAGCCAAAATCCCATTGCAATTATTTAGGAGATTTAAACGAAGCAGAAGAATGTTTATTTGTAACTACTGCTACTGAATTTATGCTTGATTCAAACGATTCAAATGCAAGCACATATTACAGACAGAGATGGAAAGAGGATTATAACAGTACCTGGGGAAATTGGAGCGAGTGGAATGAATACACTCAGCCGTTTAATTACCTTGAAGATTCAATACATGAACTTGAATATTATTCAATAAATGAAATTTGCGAAATCGAAGAAAAACACAATTATGAAATTGACATAGTGGACACAAAAGCGCCAAGCGCAAAGAAAACAGTGGAGAACCCAAAAGTAAAATGGACTCCGTCAAAGAATGGACAACCTGGTAGCATATTCTATCCGTGGATAAATAATGCGTGTTGGAATGATGTGAACGGAATAGACTGTTGGAAAGTAACTCTTGATACGCCAATATCATTTGACTGCAATGATTTACAACCTCATCCATCAAACAACTCAAAAGTATGTTTCAACGTGGAGTGGGATGCTAATGACATCACGCCAAAATACTGTACTCAAATGCAAGGGACAATAGGGCAGGACGGTTACTGCTGTGTTCCTGATGATGCTAGAAAATTCAATTTCCTTGAAGAAACAGAACACAACTTAAAATTCTATTGTAAAGATGTGCTTGGAAACAAAAGCCCAATTGATGATGAGAAATTCAAAGTAGGGGGAACAGAGTTTGAAATCCAATTGAATAAAAAATGGAACCTAATCTCAATACCATTTGCGCTCCTTGATAGCAATGTGGCTGAAGTAATTGATGAAATTGACCAAAATATTGAATCAGTGTGGACTTATGATGCATTTACTGATCAATGGTATGTGTATAGACCGCTAAGCCCAAGCACAAGCAACTTAGAAACAATAGAACCAGGAAATGGCTACTGGGTAGCGGCGCTCAACCCAGCAAAATTAGTTCTTGGAGGAAGCTTGTTTAATCCAATAGCAACCCCTCCTCAAAAATCGCTCAAAGCTGGATGGAACTTAATAGGGTATTATGGCACTGAAGGGCAGATGGGTTATTACGGACCAATTGGCTCAGGAAAAACAGCAGGATGCGAACTATACTCGCTTGGAAACACAATTCTTGACAAAGGATGGACTTCATTATTCACATTTTGGGCGCTAAGAACCCCAAGTCAGTGGCTAGATTTGAGCTATTACAACAGAATGGATCCAGGCGCAGGATACTGGATATCTGTGCCTAGTGATGATGTTTTAAGCTACTCTTCAACATGCAGTTAGAAGATACGCTGGAAGATAAGTTGTTTTTGCCAATCAAGAAAGGTTTTTATGCACTTTGCAAAGGAATTATGATAGATAGTTAATTTGTTAACTATAAAAGAGGAGTATTTGGGGGATTGATTTTCATGGGGTCAGCAAAGTATTTTTCAATGCTAATTTTTTCTATTTTTATTTTAGGAGTTGCTCTTGCGGCTCCAGGGATACCACACCAGTTTTATGGATTTGTGACAATCAACGGAGCGCCGGCAAATGGAGCGTTAATAGTTGCAAAAATAAATAACGTTGAAGTTTCAAGAACCCTGAGCTCAAACGGAAATTACGGGTACAATCCAAATATTTTCTATGTTCCAGACCCAAACAGCAACAACGCTGGAAAAAGAATTGACTTTTATTTAAGCGGAACGCTTGTAGCAAACAAATACTTTGAAAGTGGAACAAGCACAAAACTTGATTTTAATTTAGGAATAGCTCCATTTTGCGGAGACACTAGCTGCAACGCAGGAGAAACATGCTCAACATGCGCAACTGATTGCGGAGTATGCCCTTCAACAGGTGGCGGAGGGGGAGGCGGCGGTGGCGGAGGAGCTCCAGTAGCCCAAAGCATTAATGTTCAAGTAACAGGAAACTGCCTTGGAAAACCAATAGTATTGAAAGCAACAGCAGGAACAACAGCACTTGGCTCAGCAACAGTAAGCGTAAAACACAACAACAATACTTCCCAAACAACAACAGATGCAAATGGCGGAATAACATTCACATTCAATGAACTTGGAAAATACGAGTTCACAGTAACAAAGAACTCCTATAGCCCTGCAACAAAACAAGTTGATGTATTAAACTGCACAGGGGAAACAACAAACACAGGGACTGGAAGCGGCGCAGGTGCTGATTTATGCTCAAACAAAAACTGCAACGACTTAAACCCATGCACTGATGATTCATGCGCGCTAGGCGTATGCAACTATGCATTCAAATCAGATGGAACAACATGCGGAACAGAACTAACATGCCAGAAAGGAGAATGCGTTGCAAAAATTGTGGAACCAGTTAACACAGCTACTGGGGCAGGGGCTGCAACAGGATTATTCGCACTTGGAACAGATACTGCTATGCCAATAGTTCTTGTAATAGTAATAATTGCCATATTTGCAATACTATTGCTATTAAGCAGAAGAAAAAAGTGAAAATTAGTTAAATAAAAAAATGATTTGTTTGGCGGGCAAGAGCCTGCCAAAAATATTATTTTCCAAAGTAAAATTACTTCTTCTTTTTTTTGTTCCCAAAAATCTTATCCCACTGACTTTGTTTAACCCCATGAAATCCTACTGTAGTGCCTATATTTGATTCAGAAATCCTTGGGGTAATATATTTTAATTTTGGCTGGAGAACTTGCGCAGCCTTTGTATACGCTTGATGAGAATCAGCAATCCTTCTCTGGCTTCCGGTTTCAACAATCATCGGACCGTGGCGCGTGCCGGTTTCCTTATTATGAAAAGTCATTACAAGTTTTCTTTTCGGACCTTTAGGTTTCATAAAAATCATCTTTAAACAAGTGGAACTATTTGAAGCCCTGCGATTTGAGAATACCCGCCTATTGAAGGAACATCAATCACAACAGTGTCGCTTCCTCCAACAGAAATATTAGAAAATACACTATACTGCTCTCCTTCCATCCATCTTGCAAGAGTGGCTGAGTGAGTTCCGGCATTTGTTTTAGTTCCTTGGCTTATGCCTCCAACAGAAAGAGTGTATTGGCAGGAAGTAGCATCCCAAGGGCTGCAATAAAGCACAAAGTTGTAATCATTTGCGCTAAGCCCGGTTAGGGTAATGCTTGAAGCCGCGCCTGAGCGATAAATATAGCCGTTAAACATTGCATCATTTAGATTTGTGCTTCCACCCCACCCTCCGCCAAATCCTCCAAGCGTCATTGAAACCCCTGTAACATTTCCATTAGCATCAAGAACATTTGGAGAGCTCATGCTTGATGAAGTCAAGTTCCAATAGTAGGTGTTTCCATCATTATACATTCCGCTTCCAGAATATGATGAGGGGCTGTAATCAAAATTAATCGCTCGTTTTCTTCTTGCATCCTGCGATGGGGTTTGCGCGGTTAAATTATTTGAAGTAATTATCTGCAGTCCTGACATGTTTTGCCCTATTGTAATTTTAATAGGGTCATTATAATCCGACACATGAATGTTGTTAATTGTAGTGTACTGCTCTCCCGCCATCCACCTTGACAAAAACTTTGCATGCCCATTTCCGGCAGATTTTGAGCCGTAATTCACAAGGTCAGTTGCAATTGTAAAGTTGTTCACAGTTGCGTCATCAGGAACGCCGTACAATACTAAATTGTAATCCCCTGCGGGAAGTCCAATTATTTTGACTAAACTTCCGTTGTAAATATATCCGTTAAACATTGAGTCATTCACTCCGCTTGTCCCTCCCCAGTTTCCAGCCATGTTTGAAATTACCGCAATCCCTTCTGTGGAATTATTATTCCCGTCCTTAATTGTGGATGATGTGGTGGTTCCGTTTGCAAGAGGATTCCATTTGTAAGTATTCCCATCGTTGAATTTTCCATTTCCAGTGTAAGAACCGTCCCCTCCGCAGTCAAAGTGAAGAGACTGCTTTAGATATGGATTTTGTTCAGAAGGAAGAGCTGTGACAAGGGAAGATCCGTTTACTGGAATAATCTGCCATCCTGAAATATTTGAGCTTACATTCACCTTAATTGGATCGTTATAATCCGAAACATGAACATTGCTGAATGTGTGATATTGTTCCCCCTCAACCCAGCTCGCAAGATTTCTATTGCTCCCTGAAGAAGTGCCTGCAGTTTTTGCACCATAGCTTGCAAGATCAGTTGAAACAGTGTGAGTATCAACTCCAGTAGGCGCAACATAAAGAACAAGATTGTAATCCCCTGCAGGAAGACCGATTATTTTTGCGAGATTTCCTGTATAGCTGTAATTTTCAAACATTGAGTCATTAACTCCATTAGAAAGTCCCCAACCTCCAGTAAAGTTTGATGTAAAAGAAACTCCTGGGACTGCATTGTCATTTGCATCCTTTATTGAAGGCGAGTATAAGGTAGTGTTACCAACAGTATTCCATTTATATGATTGGCCGTTGTTGAATTTTCCGCTCCCTGTGTAAAGACCACTCCCTGCAAAGTCAAAGAATATTCCATAAGAAATTGGATTAGCAAGAACAGTAATTGTAATCAAAAAGTCGCTTGTGTTTGGGTTGCCAGCAGTGTCAATGCATCTGATATAAACATTATTACTTCCAGTCGCAAGCCCGCTAATAGTTGCCGAGTGGGAAGTCACTGAATCAGTAAAACTATTGGTCATGCTTGCATATGCGACTCCTGTAGAAGTTGAATATCTGCAAGCCGCATTTTCATCCGTGGTGATTGTGAGTCCGTAAGTTGTAGTTCCAAACGCAAGCGCGCTGGGGTTTGAGCCTGATATAACCGGAGGGGTGGCATCAGCGCCAACTGTAATAGTTACAAGCGTGTCGTCTGAGATAGAGCTGTTTGAAACACTTTGACATTTAATATAAATATTATTGGCTCCAGTTACTAACGAACCCACAGTTGCTGAGTGGGTTAATTCACTTCCTGAAAAACTATTAGCTTGGCTGGAAAAAGCAACTCCACTAGAAGAATCATACTTACAATTAGCATTAACATCAGTGTTAATATCAAGAGCATAACTTGCTGTTCCATAAGCAAGGGTGGCTGGGTTTGATGCGCTGATTATTGGAGGCGCAGCAAGAGCAACAGCTCCGCGTGCAATGCAATCAATGTAAAGTGTTCCATAATCCACTGTTTTTTCTAAACCAGCATCAGAAACATAATTTACTTTAACAGTGTAAGTCTTTTGATTCGGGGAGTCACAGGCGGGAAGGTTGCTCAATGAAAAGCTTTTCACATCATTTTGAGCAAATGAAAGACTTGAACCGATTGGATAATTTGTGTCATTAATTATAAACCCGGTAATTCTAATTGTTTCCCCAGTGTTATTTTGGAGAACAAATAATCCATTAGCATCAGTTCCAATTGCAGCGTCATTTACTCCTACAATTTGGGACATTGCATTTATTTTGCTTGATTTGGATGCTCCCCCCGAAGAGCTTTGGGCAGTTGTATCGACAAGAAGCCCGACAACAACAAGCGCAATTACAATTACAATTGCAATAATTACAAGATATTCGATTGTCCCTTGGGCGCGGTTGTTTTTATTTTCAGCCATGACTTATGAGGGTATGGTTTCCTAAAATATAAACCTTCTTTTGAGCGGGTTTAGAGAATAATTTTGAGTTAAGATTTTATAACCAACTAAGCCTTGTTTTAGTGATGAAACAAAAAAAAGTAGTTGTGAATGATAAGATGCAAAAAGGGTATGAATATTACTTGACTGAGCCCGCGGGGGAAAACTTCTCTGCTGAATTTAATCCCGAACTTACTCCAAAACAAATGCTTGAAATGGGCGTGTTTGGGGGGAAGTACATGACTGACTGCCAAGCGGAATTCCCTGTTGATTGGTTTAAGAAAGCAAAATTATCTCCTGAAAAGAAAAATCCTAAATTAAATTACTTTGAAGTAGATGCATCCCTTCCTTTAAGCGAGTGGCAGAAAAAAGGATGGATTCACCCTGCTGATCCAAGAGGGTGGTTTCAATGGTACTGCAGATATTATATGGGAAGAAGAATGGAAGGGGAAGATGAAAGGCAAATTAAAAGATGGAAAGCGATTAAGAGGCATGCTGGGATAATAAAACAAAGATGCAAGCCTGGCGAGATTTACTGCCTTCCACGAGCAAGGCAGGCTTTATTACACTGGGCGTATGATTCAAGACTTATTTAAAAAATGAATAAGTCTTTTTGAATATTTTTTACTATTTGCTTTTTAACAGTTATTTATTTTACTGAAGCATCCATGATGCTTTGCTCAGTTGAGGAACGCTTATCCTTAAGCCATTTTTCGTTTCTGGCAAGTTCTTTTGCTGCTCTGTTAGCAGATTCGCTTTTAGCAGCGTCGCTTTTAGCTGATTCACTTTTTTCTACAGGTTTAATTTTTTTAGACATGCAAATATTGTGCCCGCATGGCATTATATTCAAGTCAGTTTGAATAATTGGGTATTTACTTGGAAAAAGTATAAGTATTACTTTGGTTAAATTATCTTTATGCCTTTAAAGAAATTCGGATTCAGCTTAGGGTACAATGTAGGAAATGCTTTTTCTGCTAAAAAAAAGACTTCCAAAACTCAAAAACCAAAACCAGCTCAAGTTCCTGCCGTTTCTGCGCCTGTTCAGGCAAGAAAGAGATTAAAAGATTTTAGAGTGGTTGAACTTGGGCATGGAAAAGTTCCTGCAGGGTTAGTAAAAGTTGCTTCTAAAAAAAGAGGGCGAAAAACAAGCTTTTTAGGAGTGGAAACAGAAAAAGTAAATCTTGCCAAAGCGCTGAAACTTGCAGGCGCAGAAAAACTTCCGAAAAATTTAACATTTGAAAAAACATGCGCATTAAAAGCCTTGCAAAAAATGCCTTCTGGAAAAACGCACGTAGTATTTGCAAGCTATTTATTGAATAATCTTTCATATAAGCGGGTTGTTAGAAGAGGAGGGGAAGCTGTGCCAATGGATGTTGCGGTTATTAATGAAGCAAAAAGAGTATTGGTTCCAGGGGGGAGATTTGTTGCAATTGGGGACAGGGGGAGCATAGATAAGTACATGGGACTGGCTGCTGCCAGCGGCCTTAAATTTCATGCAATTGCAATTCCTGACGCAGTTGCGCAAAAATCACTTGCCCAATACATAAGAGAAAGAGGAACTCCTGCAGGAAGGGCGGATTATTTTATGAAATACATGCGAGGCGGACCTGAAGTGTTAATAGAATTTGAAATGATGGCCCAGCAGGGACTTGTGAAAGATTTTGGGGACATGGCGAAACCGACAATATACCTTTTAAGAAAACCAAAGGCTGAAGAGAAAGGAATAAAGCAAGTTGGAATTTATCACACTGTTTCTGGGACAGAAGCGTTAAATGAAAGAGAAAGAGCAATAGTGCGCGAAATACTAAGCGGACAAAATGAATAGTTAAAGATAATAAAAATAGTTGGATTCAAAAAGGATAATTTACTTTGAAGCCTGATTTCCAATTCTAACTCCATAATTAATGAATTTAGTTAACTTCATCTTCTGCGCGTCGTCATATGGAATAAAAAGAGGAACACAAGTTTTTTGAGTATTCTTGTTATATTCTTCAAAAAGCTTTTTCATCAAAGGCCCGTTATTCAAAATCTTAATTAAAGCCGAATCATAAAAATTTCCTTTTGAATTATAATTTCCCAAGTCAACGCTGATTCCAAATTTAGTTGCCCATGATTTAATTGCATTTCCGGTTCCAGTTCCAATATACCCGTCAAAGCGCTCAATTTCAGAAACCCCGCTGTAATCAGCGCCAGCTTTATAAAACGCGTATTGGATACCTGCTGTTAAAGGAGCAAGCACTCCTGCATTATACGCTGTGCCTTCAACAAAATACCTGTCAAGAGAGCCATAAGGTGGAATTACGCAAGTATAACTTGAAATTGAAGAGTATGAAGAAATCACGCCTTCATTTGATTTTAATAAAGCAAAAGCAACTGTTTTTCCTCCTGAAGAGGTTTCAAGAACTTTGCTAATTTCTGAATCAGAAACTTGCGCTGAATTTTTGTTTCCAAAAAGAGCTTTAACCTCAGGATAAGTGAATAAGTTTCTTGCGCTTGAAATTCCAACCTGATACTCGCCATATGTCTTTCCTAAACCCAACCCTTCCCAAACAGAGCTGGCAACTTTTCTTAACCCTGTGGAGTTTCTTCCGCTTTCTTCAAAACGAATGTATTCAAGGAGCTTATTGTAATACTCTTCCCTTGGCATTACTTTTGCGGCGTCATAATCACAGCCTCTGTTCACGCCTGCTGGGGTGTTTAAGTAAAGCACTTCAATTGGAGTGAATTGGCTTAAGAGAACTGAATCATCAAACACTCTTATCTCATTTGCATAAAGATCAGCAAACCTTGGCGCCCCGCTTGAAGTATTCCCAAGATAAATTACAACATGCGTGTATTTCACTTTTGAGTTTTTAGAATCAATTGTATTATTGTACTCGCTTAATGGAGTATAAACTCCAATTAATCTTCCCTTTGCAAGAATTCCATTACTAATAAGCGAACTAATAGTTTCCCCGTTTGAAATAACATGCGTGTTCATTTTATCAGCGTACTTTAATTCCCAAGCATCCGTTGAAGGGTAACATTCACCAAACAAATCCTTCGCCACGTACTTAACATACCTTGAGCAGTAAAACGGAGGAGTTTCACTTTCAGAATAAATTGGAATGCCAAGCTTTCCGGAACTTACTTCAACAGAGTGATATTTTGGAGATTCCCCTTTTGGCAGAATAGTGCTTGCCATTAAAAAACCTGAAGCGCTGGAAACTGAAGTTGAAGGCGGTTGTGTTATACTATTATCACCCAAAAGATTTGCATTAAAAATTTTCAAATAATCAGCGACTGATTTTCCTCCGCTTGAAGCGGTTGAACCGTCGCTTGGAGGCAAAGGCGCATCAATTTGAGTAACCGCAAAAACAAAAGCAAAAAGCATTAATAGAGCCAGAAGCACTCCAATAACAAAAATTCCTTTTTTCATAACCCTTGCATAAAACTAATCCAATTACTAGTATTTATTTTAACTGGTGGAGGCAGGGTGGATTAAATTATAAGCTCTATCCTAATTTTGCAATATCTTGCTCAAGTTTTTCCTTTTCCTGCTTGAGTTCTTTTATCAGCGCTTTTAATTGGATTTTATCTTTTTCAAGTATGGAAAGGATGGATTCTGTTTTATCATACAACCTCTGCTCTTTCTCCTGCGCGCTTTCATTTAGCATTGTCCAAAGAAGAGAATTTTCAGCATGCAGTTTATTGTACTCCCTGCGCTTTATTGAAATGGCTTTATTCAATCTGTCTTGGAGGGTCAAATTCTCCTCAAGCTTTGAGCTAACTTCCGCTGCTTTGCTCTTAAGTTCGCTAATTTTAGCAAGCCTTTCTTCTTCCTTATTTTGCAAAATCTTATAGTGCCTTTTTCTAAAAACAGAAAAAACAACTAATCCCGCAACTCCAACAACCACAATTACTGTAATTGGAACAATATTCTCAAAGCCAATTGAACTCATTTAGTAAGTTAATGCAGTTTCATCTTTATATTGGTTGCTGGATTTGGCGCTTTAGAGCATCTTTAAGTATAATTTAGGGAGTTATTCTATTATGCTTATTAAAATTGAAAGCGTGGAAGTGAATGGAAAAATGATTCACTTAATTGGAATAAAATATAGCTTAATTGGGGTGTTTGGAAGAAAAGGGGATTATTTTTTATGAAAACATCCAACCAACGATTAAAGCTTAGCGCGCTAAAAAAGCATATTGAAGGCGCGAAGCGAAAAGTGCGTGTAAAACAATCCGGATTTGCGAGGATTGGATACACTCCAGTGGGGAGAAAACTTGTTGCAAAGTTCCCTGGAATAATGCGCGCTTTTACAGCAGGGCGAGAGGCAATTTTAAGTGGAAAAGCGGCCCTATCAACCCATCAAATAAAAGGAGTGGGGATGGTAAAAGTAAGAAAACAAGCGCTAATTGAAGGAATAATGCACACTCATGGATTTATTGTGGAAGCTACTGATGCCCGCCATAGGCGCAAATACTCGTTTTTTGTAAAAGAACAGGAGATGCCTGGAAGAAGCGCTGAATTTAGAGCACACCTTGACATGGCACACCCTCAAATTAAAGCCCTTGAAAAAGCCTATTCCGCGCTTGGAAAAATTGCTGTTAAAGGAGTGGGGGGAGTGGAAGTTGCAGATTACTACTTGGCTTATACACAAGGAAATCATTCCTTTCTTGTCACAAAATTTTATTCTGATGCAATCAGCTATACTCACCTACCAACAGCAGAACGAAATCAAATTGCCCCTTTAATTGAACGCTTAAGACATGAATTTGAGAAAGGCGCGGTGGGAAGAGAAGTTACTGATGTATTCAATGGAATTTTAATTCGAAACCTTCTATGGAGCTCGTCAAGAAAAAAACTAATAATGATTGATTTAAGGCCCAATATTAAAGTTGAAAATATGGGGTTCTGAAAATCCTCTCATGTGGCTGATTTATGCACTTATTTAATTTAAACATTCTCAAAATTATTGGGGAAATGTATAATAACTAGAATAATACTTGTTTTGCTAAATTTTAGAAGTATTTTGAAGAGAATTAGTATTGATTTTGTCCTAATCGAGGTTGTTAAGTGGATAAAGACGATGAGCTGCACTGTGGAATGCGTGCTTCAAATGAAGATGTTCCCTCGTCCTGTGAAGAGCGTTTCACAGGAGTTATTACAAGAATTCATGATGGCGCCGCGTATGATGCCTCAAGCTTTATGATAATTGATGGAAAAACCGTTATATTCAATTTAGGCGGAGAAATGAACGCTGATATAAAAATGGGAAAATTAATCGGGTTTGAAGAAAATCCAAAATTTCCATATTCAGGCGGAGAAGAAGAACTCAAAACCAAATATGCTGGAAAGAAAGCTGAAGTGTTTGCATTAAGGCGCACTTATGACGGATTCAATAACAACGGGCAACTTGTTAGAATTACTGAATATATTCTAATAGGTTCTGAAAAATACTATATAAAACTTTTAAAGTGAAACTCTTCTTGTCAATACTTTAAGGTTTTAATATTGTTTGGTTTTCACTTAGGATAATATGAAAGCACTTGTTGTGTACTATTCAAGAACCGGAACGACAAAAACAGTTGCTGAAGCTATTTCAAAAGAACTTAGATGTGATTTGGAAGAAATTATTGATGAAAAGAACCGCACAGGGGTGCTTGGGTGGCTTGGCGGAGGAAAGGATGCAAGTCAAAAGAAACTCACTCAAATAAAGCCAATCAAACACTCTCCAAAAAATTATGATTTGGTAGTTGTGGGCTCTCCAATATGGGCTGGATTAATGGCTCCTGCGTTAAGGACTTATCTTTCACAAAACAAGCCCTCAAATATCGCTGCTTTTTGCACAATGGGGGGAAATAATCCTGGAGCATTTTTTAAAGATCTTGATGAAAACTTTGGAAAACCGAAGACATGTGTTGCAATCCAAACAAGCGAAGTAAAACAGGGCAAAACTCCTGAAAAAATAAAGGAATTTATCACACTGATTTCCAAGTGATGTTTAGTCTAAGTGGTGTTTTGTCTAAGTGATGCCTAATCTAAGCAAGGTTTAATTTTTTAATAAATTTATTCTCAATTGGTTGTTTGACTTCAAATAGTATAATTTTTAAACACAAAAGATAAGCTAATGATAGAACTTGACAGTTGGTTAAGTAAGTGATAGCAGATTAATTGAATTTTGAAATGGAAGGGAATTTGTATGGCGCTTGACATGGACACAATAATTTTTGTTCTTGCGGGATTTTTTATTCTAATTGCGGTATTTTTCTTAATGTTGAGATTCTCAAGCAGTAAAATTGTGAAAAAATTCACTGTTGATAGCACTTTGCAGCAAAAAAATGATGAAAAATTTGCAAAGCTTTCAGCAAGCGTTGCCCAAAACTCAAAGGACATTGAACAAATTAAAAGAATGCTTAATGAAGAAAGAGTGTCTAAAGTAGGTCCTTATGATGATGTAATAGCTAAGCCAAATAACAGCACTCAAGCGGCTATTGATGCAATTACAAAAACAATATAAACAAGCTTTTATTTTTCCTGCTTCATTCCAAATCCTTTCTCTGGGAAACGCTTTTTTCCTTTTTTTACTTCTGTTCCATATTCTCTAAACAATGCGTCCCAATCAGCTTTTTTTATAGTGGCTGGGTCCGCCATTTTTCCAGGGGTGCTTCTTGTTACTACTCTATAAGCTCCTTTTGAGCCGTAAAGTACTGCATCCTTTTGCATCTGTCTGATTTCTGCATTTGCTGATTTTACAGACATTGTTTTTACTGGCTTTGTTTTTCCTGGCGCAAATCCGCAGGGCATGTGGGAAGAGTGGACTTGTCCAACCATTCGGATAGTTTTTCGCATAATAGTAATTCTTACTGCTTAGGAACTATTTAACTTATTTGATTAATTGCAACTCCCTTTTGAAATGAACACTATTTGTTGGACGTTAGTTAAATTTCCAAAAAGAAAGTTTAAGTAAAAGAAAGCCATTAAATTGTGATAAATATTGGTGGTAAAATGGTTGTTGAAGAAAAGTTCTCTGGGAAAATATATCAAATCGTAAACGGGGCTCAATGGGATGCGACTAGTTTTATTGTAATTGAGGATAAAATGGTGATTTTTGGAGTTGGGGGAGTAGCATCAGAGGGAAATCCTGACCAAGCCAAAAGAGGCTCTCTTATTGGATTTAATCTTGAAAAAAGCGGCTGGGAAAAGAAATGCTTAAATAAGAAAGTTGAAGTATTTGCAAAACTTTCTGAAAACTCTGATAAAATAGTTAAAAACAATAAACTTTCAGCAAAGCAGTACCTTGATGAGGGCGAAAAAGTTCCAAAAGATTACTTGTATTTAACAAAAGTGAATAAAGTGTATACTTTGTACGGGAATGAAAAATACTTTGTGAAATTGGGCTAATTTTCACTTCTTTAGTTTTGCTTTTTGCTTGGCTTCATTTTCCTTCAACCTTGCTTTTACAATTTTCTTTACAAGGGTTTTTGGAATAGGGTGCTCAAGGGAAAAGTACAGCGTCCCAGTGGATGCTTTAAACGGCTTTAATTCTTTCTCAAACTTTTTCATAGTTTTAGCGCTCATTACAAAAAAACTTAAGTGCCCTTTGAAAGCAGCATATCCTACAAGCATTCCTCCGTAGAAAAAAATAGGCATTCCGTAGCTGATTTTCTCCGCCGCATCAGGAGCAGAGGAAATAATTGTTTTTCTAATATTATTTAATGCAGTTTTTTGTTCCTTTGGCAGGGCTTGGAAATACTCTGACACTGATTTTGCTTTATTCATGGTGACAAATACTACTGCGAAGAAGTTAATAGATTAACCTTTGCATTTGGCGGATTAATTTTTGATTAATAAATTAGTTTTTTGAGCCAGGGGGCTTTTTCTTTTTAATTTGTGGTTTAAATTTAGTCGGCTTTGACCATTTGAATCCTTTAATATTTTTTAAGTTTTTAGAATAAGCTCCGCCAGGGCCGATTTGATGCCCAACTTGCGGTTCTTTTTCCAAATCTCTAACTATAATTGTAGTTGGGAGTCCTTCTTTCTGCCTTTGTTTTGCAAGCCTTTCTGCAAGTCTTTGTGCCTGATCCTTTTCTTCAAACCCTGCTGCAATTACTTGGTTTTTTCCTCCGTGAGAACGAGGGCCCATTACTTCGAGAGCTGCATTAGCGCCCTGCTTGCTACTTCTTGTAAACATTTGCCCAATTGGAGTTTGGTGCAAGTGGTATTTTTTCCCAGCCAAAATTTTTCTTTGCATAATGAACTAATTTATTTGAATTATTTAAAGCTATCCTGGCAACTGAAAGTAGATTTTGCCAGTTAGTTTTCTTCATTAACCATTCTTGCAAAGTGCCCTATAATTAGAACTACATATCCTAAAGCAAGAACTGCTACAAATATGTTCATTACATTCATGGACAATAAAACCGCAATTTTTGCAATGAATGAGCTTTGAGCTGAAACATTGATTGCGCTAAATACTGCTCCAATTAACCATGCTACAAATGCAATTCCTGCTGCTGAAATTATTGGCTTTATGAAGTACTTGAAGTGTCCAAGCGATTTTGAAATGTACTCCATGTAGCTGAATAATAACCCGGCAGCAAAAAACCAAGCCAAGTTGGCTGAAACAAACCCAGTTAAAGAAGTAATGAAAGTGCTTCCAAGTCCGCCGTTAATCCAATTAATTATCCAAACAATTATTACTAAAACAACAATTCCAATAATGCTTCCAATTAAAGGTCCTATAATTCCAAAAGGGTGCCAAGTGCAGTCCCACTTTTCCTTGAAGTGCTTGCCTTTTTTCTCAAACATGCTTTCCATTTTTCTTTCAAAAGCTTCGCCTTTTTTCTCCATCTTCTTTCCAAAGCGCTCTCCCCACTCGTCCCAATACTCTTCATCGCTTAATCGTCTTGAGGTTTTTGCTTTAACTTTTTTAGCCATTAAAATCACTTAAGTAACGGCTTTGAAATATTTAAATGTTGTTTTGGGTAATTTGAGCAGGGGGAAAAAGTTTAATAGCGGAGCAATTAATTTGTGCCCGCTATTTTTCCTGCAACAATTGATGCAAGAGCTGTTGCTTCTGCGCTCCCCGCAGTAGTTGTTACTGAGACAAGTTTTGCTGCGTATACTCCTTGAGCAAAATTAAATCCCATGTTCTTGCATGAAACATCGCCGATATTTAAAGAGTCCTTCCCAGCGCATCCCCAAATGCCTGTAACATAGCTCTGTGCAACTGTGGCGCTGCTTGCTTTTAAAATTGCAATATTTCCGCTTGGCTTCATTTCAGTTCCTTCCATTGGAACAGGATCAAGCCAAATAGCGTTGCATCCATCTTTAATTGATTTATAAGTAACTTCAGTGCCTGCTGAAAGCTTTAATGAACTAACAATATCTTCTTTTGAAATAAAATTTGCGCAGTTAATGCTTGGCGAGGTTGGTTCATTACCTGAAACTTCTCCTGTTCCTGGATTTGTAACTGGATTATCAGAAGCATCTACATTACTCCCGCTTCCAGCCGGAACAGTAGCGCTGCCGTCTGAAATAAAATTAAAATCCGAATTTGCATCAGCATTATTATTTGCTGGTGTTTGAGTGCATCCAAATAAAACAAAAGCGCTCAACAAAACTAAAACTATTGCCATAATTTTCTTACTCATAAAATCACACTACAAGTAATGCCCAAGTCGTATATAAAACTGATGATTTGTGCTTTTGATTAAGGAAAGTTTAAGGCAATGGTTTATCCAAGAAGATTTAAGTAAAAGAAAATACCTTATTATTTTATGCCAAATAATTCCAATAAACCCTCAAAAGTCCGCCTCACTGGCGCAGCTCGAGAGGAGAGATTAACAGTTCTAAAATCAGCAAGAAAATTTAAGGAACTTAATTTGTGGTACGCAAAAGAAGCACGAAGAATGGGATTAACTACTGCGAAAATTGCTCACGGGGTGGGCGCTGAAATTCAAATCTTTATTTTAAAAAAGCTAAAATTAGAAGAGCAAGCAAAAAAGCGCGCAATAGAACTCATCACAGAAGATGGGCGAAATATGGTTTTAATGGTGGAAGCCAATGCAAGAATTCCTTATAAAAAAGCAGATTTTATTGCAAGGATTGACCATGCGTTAAAAATATTGCCGGATGTTAAGGAAGCTCTCATAAAAGAAGTTCCTCATGGAAAAGAAATTATTAAAGGACTTCCAGGGGTTAGAGAAAAACTCGCCTCAGACCCAAGAACAACCTCTGTAGGCGGAGCAGGAATAATGCAGGATATTTCTCTGATAAATCTCCTCAAACTCCAGCAAATCCTTGGAAAAGAAAAATTTAGCGAATTAACAAGGCTAACTGCGCAAACAATGGATGAAGTTAGGAAAAGAGGATATTGAAAAAAAGGAATTTAATTTTTTAAAATAACTCTCATTAAATAACTCATTTTGTTGGACATTAATTTTGCTAATGTTTTTACAGTTGTGATATTTTATTTGTTTTTCATATATAGTGTATATTTTTACTTTATTCTCTTAACTTAGAAGGTTTTTTCGAATTATCGTCTCAAGTATATCCTCGTGGTTGAAATGAGAAAAGAATCCGCGGTTTTAGTTGAAAAGACAATGAATGCCCAGAGTGATATTTGGGGAACAAAAGCGAGTGATTGGGCAACTTATCAGGAGCCCGCGCATATTGCAATTTACAGCGCAGTACTTTCAGAAACAGGCGCCGGGGTTGGAAAGAAAATTCTTGATGTTGGGTGCGGAACAGGATTATTTTTAGAAATGGCTTCAAAAACCGGTGCTGAAATCACCGGAGTTGATTTCTCTCCAGGATTTCTTGAATTTTCAAAGCAAAGACTTCCAGAAGGAGATTTTCACTTAGCTGAAATGGAAAAGCTTCCATTTGCTGACAATACCTTTGACGCAGTGGTTGGAGTAAATTCCTTCCAATTCTCAAAAGATCCCGTTAAAGCGTTTAAGGAAGCAAAAAGAGTGTCAAAAGACAAAGTAATAATTAGTTTTTTCACTTCTCCCAAAGAAAATGACTTATTTGATTTCATCTCAAGCGTTCGCCCGTTTATGCCTCCTGAATTTTCAAACGGACCAACCCCGTTTACTCTTTCAAAAGAAGGAAAATTTGAAGAAGTTGCAAAAAATGCGGGACTTAAAATTATTGATAAGTTAAACGTAGAATCGCTTTGGACATATCCAAATATGGAAATCGCTCTAAAAGCTCTTGGCTCTTCAGGCCCTGCTGCAATGGCAATGAAAGGCGCAGATGCTAAGAAAGTAAAGGCTTCAATTGAATCTGCCCTAAAAAAGCACGAGACAAAAACAGGATCTATTCAATTAAGGAACCGATTGAATTACTTTGTAATGCAAAAATAATTGTGTGATTCATAAATATTTCTCAAAGTCTTTCGTATTAAAAGATTGTCAAAATCACAATATATGGGACACTTTTTATTTTTGAAAAGCTTAAATAATTCCTCAACCCCCTATCATCTGTTTATGCCACCAGGGGTTTATCGAAAAATCAAACGCTTTATTGCAAAGAAAAAAGCAAGAGTAATTCGCACAGTTCCAGTTACAATGGAAGAACTCTTGACTAAACCAATCTATTTCCAAGCAGGGGCTAAAAAAGCTCAGCAAAATAAGAGCTCAAGTTTTGCTTTCAAAAATAAGTACAGAATGCATGACTCTTTTTTGTCACGTTACAAAGGGAAGATAAAAGTTTTTGCAGACATAGGGTGCGCGCTTAATCAAGGTGCCCCAGCAACGCAAGCATCAAAAAAAGCCCTTGGGGCAGGCTCAAAAGTATACGCTGTTGACATCTTCCCGCTGCCAAAAGGCCACAAACCTGTTAATTTTATTCCAGTAATTCACTCAATAGTAAAGGGGAAACTGCCTCAGCAATGCGATGCAATAAGAATGGCAAACTTATCGAATCACCTTACTCCTGAAGAGAACCGCGCGGCACTAATTCATGTTCATGCAAGCCTAAGAGAAGGGGGATTTTTACTCGGCGCAAGACTCGACGACCAATTCATCCTCCAAAAAAGAGGGGCTGGATTTAGGATAGTTGCAAGATTTTGATGACACTCTGAAACTGATACATAACAATTAGTCTCACTTTTAGTTTCTGGTGTGTGTTTGTTTAATTTGGGGTGTTAGGGTTGTATTCAAATCCTTGGGGCATGGGGTATTCTTCAAAGCAATTGTTTTGGTCATGTCTCCATATTTTTTCACAAGAAGCATCGCATTTTTCCTTATTGTATTCGGCTGCATCTATGCATATACTATTGCATGATTCAAATTTAGAAGTTGCTTTGTCTGTGCAGTATTCGCTAAGCCCTTTCCATAATTGGTAGTCAATTCTATGAGTTTGGCTGTTTAAGTCGCCGGCCCTTGCCTCAAGAACTGCAACTTTGTTTTCAAGAGCAGCAATCTTCGCTGCGCTGGGGTCATCAGCAACTGATTGAGTGCATCCGAAAATGAATGTTAAAGCAATTAGTGTGATTATTAAAAATCCAGTTTTAAATTTCATGACTTAGTAAGGTTTTCCTGTTATAAATATCTTTCTAAAACGCTGGACTAATACATAACTTGATACATAACTTTGAACTCACTTTTGATTTAGGCTTCTTTTAGTCTTGTCCTTTATTTCCAAGGTCGCCTCAATCCTTTGGTGACCCAAAATTTTCGCGCAAAAACCTGACGTAACCCTTCATTTTGGCACGTCAACTGACGTAAAGAATTGATAAAGTCCTTCATTTAGCCAATTTGACGCACTTTAGAGTTTCGTCTGATTTTGAAAGTGGCTCAAAATGCCCTAAAATCAACCCTTTTTCAATGCGTAATGTCGGATAATCATTCTTATCCGGTATTTCCCCTTCACAAAATATGTAAGTTTTTTTAAAAGTGCCCTGAATAATTTAGTAGTGGAAGTCCGCCACCGTGGGGGTGGCATAAATAAAGGTGGCCTAAAATCAAAAGTATGGAAAACAGCCCCTATATTGTTATGTATAAAGTAAGATTAATATTTGAGTTTGGCAGTTAATTTTCCTTATGAAAGCGCCAAAAACAATAACAAGCCGAGGAGTCCTTGGACTTAGGACTTCAAAAAAAGCCAGGCCAATGAGTTCAACAACTGCTTGGGCAGCTGGGGGCCAAAATCCAGCTAGGAAAATGACTCGAAAACAGGAGCGGCTGATGAAAGATTATCTGCGCTACTTGGAAGAGAATCGCAAACAATGACTGGGGTTATCGCAGACAATGAATTGAATTGTTGTCCACAGATCTATCCAAATCAACACACAAAACAAACCCTATTTTTTCATTAAACTGATTTTAAGCATTTTTGACTAATTTCAGCCTAAATTTGAACTTTATTTGTTATGGTGGCTTATGGCTAATTAGTGGCTAAAGTTAGATAATGGTTATTTTGAAGGGGGGTTGGGGATTGTAAAAAATGTCCAAGAAAGTGAGTGAATTTATTGAAAAACATAATTTTTGAGGCAGGTAAAGCCCAAAATAGTTATGTTTAATTAAGGAATAAAGTGTTTCTTTTGCTAATAGTTTTTTCAACTTATTTTTTAAAGGTTTTTGGCTTGGTTGATTTTTGCTTTGCCCAAGTATCGCTTCCACGGGCAAGAGCAATATTGGCAGCTACTTTGCGATACACTTTAAGCCCTGACCTAATGGCTCTTTTTATTGGGGTTCCTTTTTGTTTCTGCCCCTTTGGCGGGCCAAGTTTATCCAATAAAGGAGTAAGGCTTGGGTAGTATTTTTTTATAAGCGTTCTTGAAACCTCGTTTCGCTTATGTAGCCTCAAAGTATCAAGCAAAGTTGGGGCATATGAATAAACATGCGCTTCATTAACCACTCTAAATCTTCCCCACAATTTTAAAGTCAAAAAAGTGTCTTCATGAATTCGCTGATCTTTTGGCATGATAATCTTTCTTGCCTCTTCCCTTCTAATGGCATAGCATCTCCCGTGAATTATTCCTTGGGTGAATGAATCAGGGTTGATTTTTGTTTTCATCACCATTTTCTTTGCGGGTTGAAATTTAGTCAATTTTTCATTCACATAAATCGCCTTTGCGCTTGCCGCGGCAAGGTTTGGCTCTTTATGGAGAGTTTTGAGCAGCTTTCCAAAACTATCTTCTTTTAGCACAACATCAGCATCAGCAAACAACAATACTTTTGACTTTGGATTGCTTCTTCTGACAAGCTCCATCCATGCATTATTTTTTCCCTTTTCTTGTAGAACAAGCACTCTCACATGCGGGTCGCGCTTGGCAATTTCCAGCGCAATTCTTTCGCTGTTATCAGTGCTTCCATTGATGCAAAATACAAGCTCTTTTTCAGCTGATGTTTTCCAAAGTCCGAGTCGGGTTATATTTTCATAAATATTTCTGATTGACTCTTCTTCGTTATATGCCGGAATGCAGATTGAGAACATGAAGTAATTAGTTTTGTCTATGGTTATATACTTTTGTAAGGGCAAGAGCAGCTTTTTGGCAAGTGATTTTTTAAAAAAAAATCAAAAACCCTTAGTGAATATATTTTGTTTTAAGGAAAAAGAGTATTCTATTGGGCTTATTTTTCAAGAACTGAAAATGCATGTTTCCATATATTCTGCCTTGCGCCATATCTTACCCAAAGAACAACAAGCGCTTCAAGCCAATAGGACTCATTAATTTCGCCTAAATCAATTATTTTTTCCCAGCCTAATTTTTTTGCAATTTCAATAACTTGTTTTTTTGCATCCTCGTCATTTCCGCAGATGAAAAAATCAGGCGTTCCTGCTTCCATTTTTGGATTAATCATGGTGTCTGCGTTAATGGTGTTAAATGCTTTGACCACTCTTGATTTTGGGAGCCACTCCTGCACCATTGCTCCGCCTGATTTTTGGGGAGTTGAGAGAATTCCAGGCAAATCTCCTTTTGAAAAATCAAGTGGGTTAGTGACATCAATGACAATTTTGTTTTCAAAATTTTCTTTTCCTGCAAGATTAATCGCATTCTTTAGCCCAGTCCACTTGGCTGCGAGGACTATTATTTCTCCAAATTTTGCCGCGTCAGAAAAGCTTCCTATTGAGGCTTGTTTTCCCTTTCCCTTAAACCATGCGTTTAACTTGATAGGGTTTCTTGTCCCAATTTTGATTTCATGCCCGAGGTTCAAAAAACCTTCAGCAAGGCTTGTTCCAACAATTCCGGAGCCAAGAATTCCAATTTTCATTTATAACACTTCCATTATTCCTCGCGCAAAAGAAGCGATGCGCATGGAGTGTAATTAATGTGTTTAACTTGTCTAAATTTCTGTCGAAGAAAAGAGAATGTGTGAAAAATAATCACATGTGTCTCTAAATGCTTTCTTTTATTGCAAAAGTAACTCTTTCCCTTCCGCGAGTTTTTGCCCTGCTGCAAAGCCTATCAGCAGTGACTTCAGCTCTTTCAATAGAATCTCCTCGTTTCATCCCAACAATTCCCGCGCTGTAATTAAACCTCAATCCTTCCTTTCTTGCTTTTGGATACATTTTCCAGCTCTTTAATTCTTCCTGCCTTGCTCTCTCAAATTCAGTTGCAAGAAGCGCTTTTGCCGCTCTTGGAGGCATTGGGAGGTATGCTAAAAATTCATCTCCGCCTATGTGTCCGGCAAATCCTCTGGCTTTAGGAACTACTTTTGCAAGTGAATCAGCAAAGGCGGTTAAGAATCCAAGCCCTCCTTCCTTTCTTCCAAAAAGTGTATTTACTCTTTTGAGTTCATCAATGTCAATATAAACAAGCGAGTGATATCCTTCAGATTGAGTGGATTTTAAAAGCTTTGAAAAGAAAAATTCTCTATTAAGCAAGCGGGGAAACTCTTTGTCCCGTGAAGTAAGTTTTGCTTCCTGGAGAAGATAGTGCTGGGTAAGCCCGTGTCTTTTTGCCCTAAAACTCTTAATTACTTTTATCTGCTCCGCGATTTTTTCCTTAGGAAAATTTTTTTGAAGCATTAATTCAAGCGTCCTAAATTCTCTTAACAGGCCCTTGTTTCCAATATCCTGCAATCTCATTAATCCTCTAATTAGTCTTGGTCCATTAGTTATTTTTACTCTCTTCCCCCTCATTTTGTAAAGCGGTTTTTTTATTCCTGTGCTCTGCGGATTTTGATGCATAATAAACTTTTAGGCATACTTTGTATTTAACACTTACTCGATGTAACTTTGTTTTGAATAAGGGCAGCACTCATCAAATTCATCTTTTTCCTTGCTTTCCTGTTGCGTGGGGTTGTCACAGCGCCCTGACTTTAAGTATTCTTCAAAAACCTCATGCAAGTTCTTAATCAAATTATGTTCTTTGTATTCCTTTGGATTAATCCACTCAAACTTATCGTGGTCCTTGCTTAGTTTCACTTCGCTTGTTTTTGATTTGCACTTAAAAAAAATTCTCACAATTTGAAGCTGTTCTCCTTTTACAACAGGATAAGCTTCATTAACAAAAAACGCATTTCCTACTTCAATTTGGTTATGTTTAAGTCCAGTCTCTTCTTCTATTTCTCTAAGCAAATTTTCCTGAATTGTTTTGCCCGCCTCAATTCTTCCGCCAACAACATCAAAAAATCCTTCTTGAGTTCCATCAGCATACTTTTTAGACTCGCGCAGAACAAGCACCCTGCCCTCATGCTCAATGAATGCTTTGGCAGCAACAAATAGTTTTGTTTCCATTTAGATTATCTTGGATTTTGAAGTATAATTAATTTTGCTTTATTGTTCCTTAATTTGTTTTATTGTCCCTTAAACTTGAACTAATAACAATTAAATATGTGGAAGAAGTTTGATAGTTTGGACTGGGATAATTTTGGATTTAATAAAACAGCTAAATGATGAGCACAAAGAAATTCTGTACCTGCTATCTTCGCTTGAATCAGCTGCAAAAACAGGGGTTGTGGAACAGCACACTTTTCTTAATCAAATCACTGAATTAAAAGAACTTTTAGTAAATCATCTTGCGGTTGAAGATAATTTGTTGTATTCAAAAATCAGGCAAAGTAAATCAGCAAAAGATCGTGAAACAGGGGAAGCTTTTTCTAAAGAAATGGGCAAAATTGCTGAGAAGGCAATGAAGTTCTTTAATACGTATGATAAGATGCCGGTTTCTTCTCTCCTTAAAAACAAAAAATTTATTTCGGATTTTGAAGAAATCACTTCAGCAGTGAGAAAAAGAGTTGCAGTTGAAGAAAGTGTTTTATTTAAGCTGTATAATTAAGCTTATTTTGAAAACCCTATGATTTTAAGTTAGTGGATTTTGGGGGCAGACAAATTGTCCAATAAAGTGTGTACTCATTTTTTCTTGGATTTTTTTAACTCTTCCTCAAGAACAATGAGCTGTTTTTTGCAGGTATAAATAGTCTGGGCGGCTTCGCTAAGCCTTGATTCAGAATACAAATTTGCGTCAAGCTTTTTGTTCTTAGACTGCCTAAGCTGAGCGGAAGCAATTCTCTTTCTCAATCTGCTGATTTTTTTATGCAGTTCTGACATATAAGTAAATTAAGCCTGCTTGTTGTATTTAATCCTGCTTTAGGTAAACTATATATCCCGCAAATGAGGATAATTATGTTATGCAAAACAAGCCTGTGCGAAAAAACTCTTTTTCAAAGCCAAAAGTGGACAAAACAGACCCTGCAAGATTTAGGCGAACAACAAGATTAACTTGGCATTTAATGGAAGCCTCAAGAAAGCTTGGAAGAGGCCCTCCAAACGTAAAAGCAAAAAAAGTCGCTGAACTGGTTCTTGAAAAAATTCCAACTGATTTAAACATTATTCACTCTGAAAAAAACCGCCTTTTTAGAAGAAGCGCGCATAATGCTCTGCTTTATAAAAAGCCAATCGGACCAATGCAATGCGCAGAGAGGTGCAATTTAGCAATTGCTCTTCTTAACGCATCAGGAGTAAAATCCTGGCTTGCGCGCGTAATTTATTTAGAAAGAAAAACAAAAACTTGGCATTTTCATGATTACGCAGAATTTGTTTCCGGAGAACGCGTTTACACACTGGTTTTTGGAACAAAGCCTGACGGAAGAGGGGATTATACAATAATACCTGACGCGGTCGAACAAGTTTTTAAAGGCTCAAATCCGGTGGTGTTTAGGGCAACTGATTCAAAGCAAATAGGCGGGGTTGACAGCTGGGCAACTTACAAAGCATATTCAAGAAAGCTTAACCAGAGCTTTACAAAAGAAATGGTAAAAAATAGAAGAAGATTGGACCTGTTAATTAGAGAAGGAATAATTCCTCAAGAAGCCCTTTGGCATATTTAACGAACTTATTAATTCAGGCTCTGATAAATTCAACGCATTGATTATTTTCTACGCATTAATCTATTTTGTTTCGGCTTAAGCATGGGCAAAACGCCTTGTTGAGTTCCCCTCAAAAATCTGGCAACAGCTTTTTGCTCAAGCCAGTCATATTTTCTTTTTGCTCTTGGAAAAGATTTGTACTTGCTTTTTTGAGGAACTCTTCGCCTTGCTTTTTCAGCAATTTGTGCTCTTAAATCTTTTTCTCTAAGATTTTGCGCGGTTTTTTTAAATTTTCTTTCAGCAAGAACAGCGTCCCTTGCGCCTGCGCCAAGCCCAAATTTCGGCGGAATATTAGTTAATTTAAAATCCTTATTAGCCCACCCATGCGGAATTTGAAGAAGCCTTGCCGCAGCCGCATCTTCTTTTAATCTTGAGCCAATCATAAGAGCATCTCTTCTTTCAATTCCCTCTCTTCGCATAATCTCAGCAATTCTAATTGCTTTCCCGAATGCTTCTTCAGAAAGATAACCTGAATCCCGTGCTCTATCAACTCGCTGTTCATATGACGCTGATTTGAATACCACTCCGTTATGCGCAGCTCTTTCAAAAAATTCTCTTTTAGTAATAGGTCTCACAATTTGAACGCTGTCAAAAATAGAAAAATCCCTGTACCCTGCCGATTTAAGCTGGTCGATTAATTTTGAAGGAGTGGTAGCCTGCGCTGTCACAAGCGTAATTTTAACACCCGCTTCAACAATTTGTTTTAACTTTAGCGGCAAATGTTTTGAAGGCGGTTTGTATGGTTTATGTTTATTTCCAGTAGGAACGACAAGAGTGTATTGGGGTTCAATAAAAAGCATCTTTTGCATAATTACTCTTCTTCTTTGATATATTTAACATATGAGGTTATGCCCAAGATTATAGCATATGTTAATTTTATATTTAGGAAAGTTCTATTTTCTGTGTATGCAAAATAAGGATCAGAAAGGACAGGGTACTATTGAGTACTTGGTTATTATTGCAGTAGTGATTGTGATAGCGTTAGTGGTAGTTGGCTTGCTCACAGGGCTTTTTGGTGACCTTGGATTGAGCTCAATTTTTGTTACTCCTGAAATTAAAGGACAAATCGGCTCAGGCGGGGTTAGCGTAGTTGATGCTGCTTCAGACCTTGATGGAAAAATACTTTTAGTACTGCAAAATGACTCAAGCGATTCTTTTGAAATTACCGACATTAATTCAGGCGGTGGAAAATCTTCCTACCTTCCGACAAATTTAATTTTAGGGGACGAAAGGAGATTTTTGCTTGATGCTTCAAATCTTGAATGCATATGCTCCGCGGGAGAAACCCGCAGGATTTGCGAATTTACTGTGACGCTTACTTCAGCCGCGGGGCTTATAAAACAGGAGCAAATAAAAACTACCGTTGACTGCATTTCGCAGATAGTTGACAATCCAACAATAATTCACCCTTCAACTGTTGGTTTAATGTCTTTATCATGGGCGCGGGCGTCGCATGATATTAATCCGCCAATTGCAAATATGGAAAGCGCCGGAGAGCAAGTTGGAATTGATTCAAGTGGAAATGTATTTGTTTATGGATACGCGCATAGGGAATATACTGACATAAATTTTGGAGATGTGTATCTAAGCGCTTCCCCAAGCGAAGGAAGGTATGCATTTTTGGCAAAATATAACCCGACAGGAACTGTTTTGTGGGCAATTGGAATTCCAAATGCTTGGTCCGGAGCATACCCTCAGCCGCTTGCAGTTGATTCCAGCGGAAATGTGTATATCACTGGAAATACAGACAGCAACATAGATTTGGGCGGGGGAGTAATTTATTATTCAAATGACTGGCGTGATTTTTTCATTGCAAAAATAGCGTCAAATGGAACTCCATTATGGATTAGGGGAGCTGGCGCAAATTCAGCTAATAGCGAAGGATTTACTGTGGGGCTTGATTTAAGCGGAAATCCAATGCTTGCGGGGTTATTTGGCGGAGATTTAAATATTGACAATCACATCCTGACTGATTTAGGCGACGCGATGGTTTTTGTTGTGAAATATGATTCAGACGGAAATTATCTTTTGAGCCACACAAGCAGAATAAACGGCGCGATGAATATAAAAAATGGAATCGTTGACTCAAGTGGAAATTCATATTTCACAGGAGTTCAGCAGGCTGATGTAAACTTTGGCGGAAATGTAACAATTGCTTCAAATGGTAACCAAAATTATTATGCAGTAAAATATGATTCAAATGGAAATCCGCTTTGGGCAAAAACAAGCTATTCAAGAAACACCGATCTTAGAAGCATTGCAATTGACACTTTGGGAAACGTGCTTTTTACAGGATATTATTCAGGAGGATTTTTTGGAAATCCTGATTTAAATATCGGCGAAACAGTGCTTCACGGAACCAGCGCTGACAATTTATTTGTTCTTAAATATTCTTCTGCAGGGAGCCTTGTTTGGGCAAAAGTATCTGACATTTTAGGAGCTTCAACAGTTTTATTCCCTGGGGGAATGGTTTCGGATTCAGAGAACAATGTATACATTGCAGGGCAGTATAGAAGCGGGGATGCAAATTTCGGCTCAATTTATTTTCCAACACCAATTCTTTCAACATTTAATTTCTTTGTCTTAAAATATTCTTCATTAGGAGTTCCAATTTGGGGAGATTATGCAAAAAGCTCTCAGGCGCTAATGTCGATATATTTGAATTCAATAAGTGCAAGCTCAAACGGAAGCATAGCAACAATAGGTGAGTTTAATACAATTGACATTAATTTTGGAAGTTATATCCTTCCAGCTTTGTATGACAGAAACACGAGTTTTTTTGTGGTGAAATACGCGCAGGCACAGTAAATTTTTAAGTTACTAAACCTCACTCAGATGATTAAAACTATTTTTTAACAATTTTCACTTCATCAGGGTCAATTCGGTGGCTGTTTGCATAATCATGCATTTCCATTTCCGCTTCAGTGATTTGTTTTTGAAGAATTTTTGAAAGCTGGATTGACTCAGCGCTTAAATTTTCAGTCCTCAATAAATTAGCTTTTTGCGCTTCTCTTTGCGCAATAAACTCTTTTACTGATTTGATTAGCATTTTTGGATTAGTTCTGTATAATTCAAAAGTCGTTGGAATTATGGAAATATTCACCGCTGCGTTTGCAAAAGCATCGCTTTTTGTCTGCCTTTGGACAAGCGTGCTATTTGCCATTTTGTGAAGCGAAGTGGCTTCATGCCCGATAAATTCAATTATGGGCTCCATAAGAGCTTCTCTTGATCTGCCATCAATAGCAGGCATTCTGTTAATAATTTTCATTAAGTAAAATTGCCTTGGCGGAGCCTGCTTAATGTTTGTTCCCTTAAAAACAGCTTCCCTTCCCCTTATCATGGATTCCATGAGCCTGAGCACTTGAGGGTTTCTCACAAAATGCCTTGAATTTGCAACCACTTGTTTTGCAATAAGGGCTCTTGCAACTTCCTGCGCATTTGAGAATGTTCCTGATTTTTTTCTTAAAAATACAGTGTCATGAGAGCGGATTGTTCCAACGCTTGGATTTCCTTTAAGTCTCTTCATCCACCCATTGTCAGCCATTATCATGGTGAGTTCATTAACCTGCCCGTTTCTGCGCAATACAGGCGCGCGGTTAAATCTTTTTTGCGCTGCTCCTTGCTGAGTTCTGTTATGCGGATGTCCATTAGCCATATTACTAATTTTGTGTTTTCGCTTAATTTAAAGGTTTTGGAGGAGGAAAATATCCTGTCCAATATTTTGAGATTAGCTTTTTGGATAAGCTTTTTAACAACCCTTGCATCAAGTTGTTTATGAGCGCAGGAAAAAAAATGAGGGTGTTTAGAAAACTCGCCGCGCACGATGCCAAGATTTATGATGCACTACTCCCAAAACGCTCCTCAATTGCTCCTCACTTTAACAATACTCCAGTTGCTTCTTCAAAACATGTAAAAGTCGCAAAAACAGATCCTGCAAGATTTAGGCGAACAACAAGAGCAAATCATTTAGTTCATGAATTTGCCGCGCAGGTTAAAGGAGATAGTTTTCAAAAAGCAGAACAAATTGCAAAAAAAGTTCTTGAACAGATCCCAGGCTCTGATACAATTAAGGTAATTGAAAAGCGCAGAATATTCGCCCGCGGAGCAGGAATAGCGATGGCAGAAAAAAAACCAATAGGGCCTTTTCACTGCGTTGAAAGATGCAATTTAGCACTTGCTCTATTAAACGCATCAGGGGTAAAATCCTGGCTTGCAAGAGTGATTGTATTTAACCGCAAAATAAAGAAAGTTGAATTTCACGACTATGTTGAATTTTCAGCAGGCGGAGGAGTCTGCACATTAATGTTCACAAATCACAAAGGCACAGACAAAAACTTTGTTGTTCTTGAAGGCCCAGTTGAGTTATCAGTTCATTCCGTTGGGAATATGACACTTAGAGCTCTTGATTCAAAACAAATAGGCGGAACAGGAAACTGGAATGAGTATAAAAGATTTGAACGAAGAATTAGCGGCATGGGATTTTATAGGGAAATTAAAAAAAACGAGCGCAGAATTGAACTGCTTCAAAAAGAAGGATTAATGCCTCATAGATTATACTAAACTTAACAATTATATTCTCAAGAGCTATTTTTCTATAATGCAAAAAAGAGCGCAGTGCGTCCACAAAGGACAGGGCGCAATAGAATATCTTCTGATTATAGGCGTTGCAATTCTAATAATTGCTGTAGTGATAATTGCAGTAATTGGAATATTAGGGCAGGGGCAGAATCAAAAAGACGATTCGCTTAATTTAGCCGGCTCAAGCTACAAAGGAATTTATGATATAATTGATACCATGCATAATGCAGTTAAATTAAAGATTCTGCTTAATGTTGGAACTAATGAAATTAAGGTTCCTTCAGATATGTCTGCAGGGGATATATTTTTCTCAGCACCTCCTGAAGGAACAATACTAAAAAATCTTCCTTGTCCAGTTGCAACTTCTACTTTCACTTCAGGCGCTTGGGCTCCAACAATTGACTCCTGCAATGTTCCGGGCGGAAGCACAATTATTGTTGATGTTCCAAATAATGGTTCTGAGGCAAATGTTGCTTTTACACTTCCAAATGAAGGGGTTCCTGAATTGATATTCTTTTCAGGCGGTAAGGGAACAATTGAGGACCCGTTTAAAATTTCCACAATTAACCAGCTTCAAAATATTGACCGCGCTCTTGGGAAAAATTTTATTTTAGAAAATGATATTGATGCAAGTTCTAAAGTGGATTTTATTCCAATTGGGGCCAGAAGCGGAGTTCCATTTACTGGGACTTTTGATGGGAACAATAAAAAAATTTATAGATTAACAATTAATCAAATAAATGTTGATTCTGCTCTTAATGGATTAGTTCCTGTAAAAGTGACTAACTTAGGTCTTTTTAGCAAACTTGGCGCTGCGGGGCCTAATCGCGCACAAATTCATGATCTTAAAATTGAAGATGTTAAAATTTATGTTATTCCTGATGATGATTTTTTAGCCGCGGCAGCACAACCAAGTTCAGGCGGAGCTAATTCGGGGATATTATCAGGGCAAGCTGATTTAGCAAATGTTTCTTTTTCAAATATTGTAATTACAAGAGGGGAAATAAATTACACCTTCATGTCCACAATAAATCCGGGGTATACTGATGTTTCTTCAGTTGGGTGCTTATTTGGAAAAAACTCCCGCGCGACAGAGGGTAATACTTGTGTTTCACAAGATGTAAAAGTTACTTTGGTAAAAATTGATACTTTGAATTCTGGGGAGCCTGTGATTCATCCAACGCAAATTAACAATTGTAAGACAGTAAGTATTGTTCGCACAAGCGGGCTTAATCCGATTGGTTTTCAAACTAATTGTGTTTCTTCTAATGACTCCTGATTGAATAGAAAACCCTTAAATTCTCTTAGATTGTATTCTTTTCATGGCAAGGAAGTTAGTTTTGGCAGTTCTTCTGCTTTTTTTGACTGCGAGTGTATTTGCGCTTTGTGAAACAACTCCTGATAAAATAAAACGAATTGATTTGAGTTATAATATTCTTTCAGACGGAAGCGCGGATGCTACATTTGTGCTTTTAGTTGATTATTCCGAATCCTGCTTGATTGAACAATTTAAGGATTCAATTGACCGAAATCTTGATTCAAATTTTCAAATAGTTGAAATATCTTCAGATCAAGTATATTGTCCAAAAGAGTTTATTTTGAATAATGTAAAAACCGAGCTTGGGAACTTTCCTGACGGGCTAAATTGCATTTCAACTTTTGGAAACGACAAAAACACTGTGCGAATGAATTTAACAGGAAAAGCAACCAGTTTCGCAAAGAAAGTTGATTTGAACGGAGAAAGCGCTTATGAGCTCACGCTTGGCGGGACAGGTTTTATGGCTTCTCTTCCAAATGACAGTTCTCTTGTAATCCAGCTCCCAAATAATGCTTACTTTGTAAATCACTCTCCATTAGAAGGGAGCACAAAGCAGCCTACTAAATTAACTTGGGCGCCTGTTCCAAGCGAAAAGGTTTTGGTTAATTATGCTCAAGAAGGCTCAATTTTAATCGCACAGCCGATTGTTCAGCAAAAGGATGATACAAATTATTTGTTAATCTTGATGATGGTGATTTTGGTTTTATTTGTTTTAGTTATAATTAATGTTCGCTCAAAAAGAGCAAGTATCCCAATTGCTGAGCAAAGCCTTGAAGCACAGCTTAAGGATGTAAAGGACAAAATAAAAAATTTAGAGCAGATGTACATGAAAAGAATGATTGATGAAACAACTTACCGCCACCTAAACGAGCAGTATCAAGTGCAGTTGAATGAAGTTGTTGTTAAGATAAAGAAACAAAATGAAAGCAAAAATCCAGCAAATCCAACTCCTTCAAAAACAGAGTAAAAATAAATAGTGTCCAATTAATTGTGTTATAACTTAGAAAGTTTTAATGTAATGCTTTTTTTTAACTTGTTTAAATTTTAATTTTAAAAAACTCTTCAACTTCTTTCTCAGGCTCTTTAGTATGCACTGCGACAAAGTCTTTGGGATAAAATCTCTTGTACCTGTCCTCTCCAAACCTTTCATCAAGGAATACGCAAACCCCTCTGTCCGTTTCAGTTCTAATAACCCTTCCAGCCGCCTGCATTGCTTTATTTATTGCAGGGGCATTGTAAGCATAATCCCAACCTTTTCTAAACTTTTTTTCGCAGTAATTGATTAAAGCGTTTGAGTAAATATTCATTTTAGCAAAAGGAATTCCAACAATAATTGCGCAGCTTAAGTAATCTCCGGGAAAATCAAGCCCTTCCGCAATGCTTCCCCCGCTCACGGCAAGCAGCACTCCGCCAAAACCGCTTCCAAGAGTTTTGAATTTATTCACAAGCTTGGTTTTCTCATCCTGCGTCATTTCCCTCTCCTGCTTTAACACCTGCCTTCTTGTTTTGAGAAGATTTGCGATAGAGTACATTAGTTCAAACGAAGGGAAGAATACAATAGTATTTCCAGGAACTTTTGAAACAATTTTATCAATCTCGTTTGCAATATCAAAGTACTGCGTAGAGCTTCTGGCAGTGTATTTAGTAGTGGTTTTAGTTGCGATTAAATTCAACCTGTTTTCTTTTGGAAAAGGGCTTTTGTATTCTTTAGTAATCACTTTTAGCGTGTCAAAATTTTGCCCTTCAAGCTCCTGTTTGTGAATTGAAAGCGCAGTAGCCGCTCCAAGCGAATTATTTTTGAGCCCTGCTTCTTCCTGTTGTTTAGCGTTGAATTTAGAATTTAACTGGGTGACTCCAAAAACATCAGAAAACATCGCAAGCGGCAAGAGGGTTCCAGACATAAGCACTGCGGAATGAACCTGCGAGAGAACATTACTTGTCATATCAGCAGGATCAAGCGGCTGAACGGTAATGGTGAGCGAGCCCTTTCTTTCAATAACAAAATGAGTATGCTCCTTTTCATTATGAATATCATGCAAAAACTCATCCACTGCAAGCAGGTAACAGTTCTCGGTCTTATTTTTGTTCATGAATTTTGTAGACGCTTCGCTGATTTTTTCCCTTTCCATAAGCCCTACTTTTCTTAAAAATAGCAAATCAGTTCCTTCAAGCACCGCTTCATTTTTCTCAAGCGAAAGCTTTTTTCCAAGGTTAAGAATTTCTTTCCCAATATCCTTAATCAAAAACTCCATTTCAAAATCCCCCACATTTTTAGCTTCCTTCTCCGCTTTCTCAATTGCATTGAGGTCAATGCTTGTCGTCATCATATCCCTAATTCTTTCAGGCATATTGTGGGCTTCATCCACCACAAGAACTATGTCCTCAAGTGCAAGTTCGCTTGGGCCAAGTATTCCTTCCCTGATTTCAGGGTGGAATAAGTGAGAATAATCTCCAATAACTAAATTAGCTCCCTTAATCATTTCAAGCGTGATTTCATAAGGGCAAAGCCCCTTGAATTGGCAAGTATCTTTCATATAAGCGTAAGAATTATTGTAAGACTGCAAAATCTCCCTTTTTCTTCTATGCGCAATCGCTTTTTGCTTTGGAGAAAACCCTTTAGTGTTATTATAGTAACTGCACGCCTTGTCCTTTTTCTTTTTCGCGCATGCTTCATAAAACCCCATTCCCACTCTTGAAATAAAAGAATCCACGCACATCTGCTTTCTTCCCACAAGATCCACCGCTTTAATTCCAAGCTGGAATTTTGAATTCATCAAATTCGCAGTTTCAAGAACAATTTCGTGCTGGGAAATTTTAGGAGTGAGAAAGAAAACCTTTTTGTTATTATCAAGCGCATAGCTAAGCGCAGGCGCTAATGAAGAAACGGTTTTTCCTAGGCCAGTCGGGGCATGCGCAAGAAAAATCTTCTGCTTTGAAACAGCGTGGCTGACATCTTTTACAAGTTCCTGCTGCTCTGCCCTTACTTTTTCATAAGGAAAATAAACCTTCATTTAAGAGAGAAAGTTAAGCGGGTTTTTAAGTGTTGCTGGGGCACTGTGCCGATTTAGTTTAGTTGTTCGCTTTGTTTATTTTCTTTGATTTTTGCTTGTTAATTATTTATTTTTATAATGCGCTTCAATATCCCAAGAGCTCCAAGCAAGGCACTCTTTGTCACTAAATCCCAATTTTTTTGCCAATTGATGAACCGCTTTAATGCTTGGCCCCTCAATTTCCAAAAAACACGGCACAAATCTGTGCTTTCCAAGGTACTTTTCAATTTCAACATGACTTTTTCCTAACTTCCAGCTGGTTCTGTTCTTATCCATGCCGCCGATTTTCACAAGCCCAAGCGCAGTGAAGATTTTTTGCATATCTTCAAAGCTTCCAATTTCAAATTCAGTTTCTTCAGCAGTTTTTGCTTTTGCGCTCTTGTGCTTTTGATGTTTATGAGTAAGAACGCACTGCACTTTGCCCTTAGTGTCAGTCATTTTTCTTAATCTTAGTATTTGCTTGTTTTTCTTTAATCTCCTGTCAGGGTAATCCATAATAATTGCTTCAATTTTTCCTTCAAATGCTTTTTTAGCCCCAAGTTTTGCAAGCCTAGCCTCAACTTTTTTTTTATTAATCTCAATTATCTTAACTTCAATCTCTTTCATAATCTCACATTCATTTCCATTCAATTAATGCTCAATTAAGCTTTAATATTTCCGTTTCATATTCTAACCATGCCAAACACAATAAGCGGTTTTGAGTTTATGTCTAATCCCATAGGCATTACAAAAAAAGCTCTTTTAAATTTGCCAAACGACGCTTCAGCATTGATAATATTAATTTCAAATCTTCTTTTCATAATAGTTGCCGTGCTTCAAAACGTTTCCCTTCAGGAAGTATGGCTGGTATATTGGTGCCAGAGCATCATAATAGGATTTTTTGCGCTTCTTAGGATGCTTACTTACAAACTGAAATCAGATTCTTCAAAAGTTAGTGGAATGAAGGAAGTATCAAGGATTTTTATTGCAGGATTCTTTGTTTTCCACTACGGTTTCTTTCATTTTGTGTATTTAATGTTCATAGGATTCTCATTTATTTCCTCTGCATTTATGGATGTCTTCACGTCACCCGGCACTATTGTTGATGCCGCGAGCACTGCCCAGTTTGCAGGGCCAAACATGATGCTTGTATTTTTAGGAGCAGTAATTTTCTTTTTTGCGCACTTGATTTCATTTATTCTAAATTTTGCAAAAGACAACCAGAAAGAATGGGACTTAGGCGAACTGATGTTTGCGCCTTATTCAAGAATAATCCCAATGCATATTTCAATAATTGCCGCAGGATTTATCGCAATGTTCCTTGGGATACCTCTGTCTTTAATGTTTGGAGCATCAGGGGCAAGAGCAGTTGAAGTTGTAATAATAGTATTTTTCCTTGGATTAAAGGTAGTTCTTGATTTGACTTCGCATGACTCTGCTCACCGCTTGGAGCATAATATTTAAACAAAGGTTGAAGCATTATATAACTGGTAAATTTATGCCTAATCCTCCATCAAGAAGAAGTGTTCGCAAATCGATTACCCGCCCGCTTCCAAAAGGAATGCCTAACGCAGAAAAACTTGCAATCCTTCGCGAGCGAGTGAAAACTGCAAGAGAACTTGCAAAATCCCCGCGTCCTCTTCCTCCAAAAATGATTGTTGCTGCCCTTGCTGCGCGCGGAAAATTAGGCGTTAGTTTTGCTGATAGAAGAATAAGCGATGTGATGCGAATCGCCCAAGGGAAGAAACCTTATGCTGGAGTAGCAAAGGCGCTTGTGAAGATTTGGAAATGGCAAAGAGACGGCAGAAATGAAATGATTCTTGAAGACCATAGAATACTTACTCAAATAGCAAATAAACTCAGAAAAGCTGAGCGCCCAAGCTCAAAAAAATCCCCTCTTCCTCTGACAACAAGAGAGAAAAAAGTTTTGCGTGATTATTTGCTCAGGCTTGACAAAAGCGGAAAAAATCCTGAGTTTGACTTGTCAGGCGATTAAAAGTAAAGCTAAATTAATAAAATCAAAGCTAAAGTCAAGTCTAAATCCAAGCGCTGATTTTTTGTTAAAAATATTTGTTGATTAAAGCAAAACTGCTTTAATCAAATTAAAAAGTTTGAATTGTTTTTTCTATTCAATCAATTCTTACTGTAAGTTCTTTTACTTTTTTGCTTTGAACGTACTGATAAGAGCCGTTGTAGTGCTCCGCAACAAGGATTGTAATAGTCTCCACTCCTCTGTCAGCATTAGCCGCAGGGTAAACGTGGTAATAATCCCTGATTCTTTCGCCCGGTTTAAATGAGTCAATTTTCTTGGTTATTACTCTCATTCTTCCGCCTTTATCAAAAGCAAGCATGTCTCCCCCTCCGATTTCAAGGGAAACCATTTGTACCTTATTTGAGCCATTAACAAGCTCAATCATTAACTCCAAAGGCTCTCTTCTGGAAAGAACCATTCTAAAGGGAATTAATTCAGCCTTAACATCTATCATAACTACCACCGAAAAGTTATACACTTAATACAAGGGTGGTTATTAAACATTTCCCCTTTGGAAAAAACAAAACTAAAGTTATGTATTAGTCTTGCCTGTGGGGCTGTTTGCAAAACTATTTATTTGCAAAAGTGCTAATGGTAAACATGGCTAAATCAAATAAGTTGTCAAAAAATCAAATGATTGCGGTTGCACTCTTAATCGCTCTTGCGTTGCAATACGTTCCAGTAGTTAATGCGCTTTCCATAATAGGCTCGTTAATTGTTCTTGGAGCAGCAGTTTATTTATTGATTAAGTGAATAGGCAGGCATAATTTTTTCTGCCTGCATTAGTTTTTATTAAGAAAAGCTGGTATTATTTTATGGCTGATGAGCAAAACCCAGTGCGTGTTTCAAAAAATGAAAAGTACCGCGGAAAAGTTGTTCAGTTTAGAAACAAAAAAGCTCACCGCGAAGTAATGTCCACTCATTATTCCCTTGATGAGTTATTCGGATTTTATAACGCAATGTTTCACACTTATCGAGATATTTATGCGCAGCGCTCCGATGCAATAGTATCTCCTTTGCGCGGTTCGGAGCCTTTAGTGAAATCAGTAAAACTTGTTGCAGGGCTTGAAGGGCATTCAAGCGCGCTCCCAAAAGTGTATTATCCAAAAGTGGGGCAGGTAAATTATGGAAAATACTCTGGCGGAGTAATTCCTCACATAGGGGGAGATTATGCGGTAACCCACAATCAGGTGGAAACAGAGCAAAAGAAAGAAATGAACAGAATTGTTGAAGGGGTATTTAGAGACGCTCATTATCCAAAGCATCCTAAAAAAAGAATTCTAATCACAGTGCTTGATGAAGTATACAGCGGGGGTTCAATTTCAAAAAATGTCCAGCTGCTAGAGGAAGCTCTTCAGGAAGTAACCACAAAGAGATTAAAAAAAGGGGGAAAAGTTCCTACTGTTTATATTAGAGTAATTGCAATTGCAAACAAAAATTCTTACCGCTGCAAAGAGTACCGCTCGCTTCTTTCAAGAGGGATAGTAAAAGAATTTGTTGTTCCAAAACTTTTTACCACTGATTCCCCGCATTTTTTGTATCCTTTGGTAAAAGAAAGGGCATCGGGAAAATTCCAGTGGCTTAGAAGAGAAAAACCAGTTAAATTAGCTCTTACAAGAAAATCAATTGACGGGCGCTCAACTTTGTTTGAAGATTTAGCGTCAATTCACCAGTTAAGAAAACACTGGGGTGTAAAAGACGCGCAGGGATTTAAGCACATGGCAATGCACACTCAAAGAGAGGTTGCTCTTTTAATGCTTCCAAGACTTCAAAAACGTGCTTATGCGGGCTTTGCAAGAGATATTGGAAGAATTTCAAGATTCAAAAGATAAAATTTGAATACTAATGTTTTGGCTGGTCGCCCTGCAATTTTATATACTTCCTCAACACTAAAAGTTAAAGGGAAAACTCTTTTTCCTTTTTTGGTGGTTTAGTTGGCAGAAATAATCCCTGAAGCAGAATTAATTAGGCGAGAATTTATAGTGAGGCAGATTGACCTCCCAGCTTCAGTAACTTTAACAAAAAAATCGCTTCTAAGATGGTGCTGTCTCTCGCTTGGCTTAATTTCCCCAAAAGAAACCCGCGACAAGGGATTTTTAGTATTTGACGCGCTCTTTACATTTATCTTTACAAAAAAACAATCTCCCACCACAATTGAAATAATGGATTTTATTAAAGAAAAAAACTCCGTTGAAATGAGCGAAAAATTAATCCGCTACCACTTAAACCGCTTAATTGAACTTGGGGTGATTAAAAGAGACGGACTTACATATTTAATAAATCCTTCTCCTACTTCAGAATCCCGAACTTCAATAAAAGAATCCTACAAATCTTGGGCGAAAAAACAGCTTGAGGAAGAAATGGACAAAATCAGCGAAGCGCTTGACAAACTACAAAAAAGCTATGAAAAATAGGATTTGTTTTAACCTTCGCAGGTTTTTTGCCTGCAATTTTTTAGCGTTTTAGTTTAAGGTTTTTCTTTCTAATTACCTTTTTATAGTAAAAGATTGTATTATTCTTGGAAAAATTGGTGTTGTTTTGCCTCCTCTAAAAAAAATGAGTTATGAAGCCAGCCCCGGCGAACTCTATAAAGGAATAACCTCAACAGGCGAAGTTTTTGAAGGCGAAACAAAGCTTGTGATGGAAAAAGACCCTGAATTTGTTATTCTTTGCAAAAAAATGTATAAAACTTTTCCCGGATTTGGAGCGGGAGCAAAATTTCCTGAAGAACATTTAGAAGCAGTGCGATTTCTTGGGTGGCGCTTATCTCCTCAAGAATTTATGGCGGCAGTAAAAGGAACCGCAGTAATAGGAGGAGTGGGCGGATTTATTGCACTCATTGTTTTAGCATTTGTAGGACTAAGCATTGATTTAGGAATTGGCTCCCCAATAGGACTTGGATTGTTCAGTGAAATGCTCGGCGATTTTGCAATGGTAATAATTCTCGCAGGAGGAGTAGTCCTTTTTGGAATTGTGGGCGCAATTGCATACACAATTTATGTAACTCCAATAAACATGGCTGAGGATGAAAGAACAAGAGCGCTTACGTATGTTCCCGAAATGATTGGATATTTAATAATGTCAATGAAACTTGTTCCAAATTTAGAAAAAGCAATTGAATTCTCCGCAAAGCACGGAAAAGGAAAAGTTGCGGACGATTTTAACAAAGTTATTTGGGATTTTCAGAACGGATTTTACTCCTCAATCAGCGAAGGGCTTGACGCAATGGCTTTTAGATGGGCAAAGTACTCCGTTGAACTAAAAGAAGCTTTAATGAAAATAAGGGCAAGTGTAATGGAGCCAAGCGAATCAAAAAGATATTCTCTTTTAGACAAAACAATGCTTGATGTTCTTGACAGTGTTAAGGATAAAATGGGGGATTATGCAAGAAGCTTAAACCAGCCATCAGTAATGCTGTTCTATATTGGAGTCTTGCTCCCTTTATTACTTGTAATAATTCTTCCAGTGGGCTCAGCATTTTCAAACATGCCATTTGCAACAACCCCAATTCTTGTTGGAATTTACTGTTTCATGATTCCTTTCATGGCATTTAGCTTTGCAAAAGGAGTGATTAAGAAAAGGCCTCCTACTTACGAGCCTCCAGTTATTACCGATAATTTTGCAGGACTTCCGCCAAAATGGTCAATGAAACTTGGCGGGGGAATGATTGACGCGCGTCTTGCAGTAATAGGAATATTAATTTTAGGAATAGCAGGCTCTTTTATTATTTCATTTGAAGGAATTCCTCCAAAGCATTTATTTCCAATAGAAGATGGAATATTCCAAGTTCCAATCCAAATAATTCCAGCAGATCCACAGCCAGATGAACTTTACAAAGATTTTTTAGGCGGAAAGAATTATTTTGAAAAAGTTGTGCTTGATTTGTACGCATTTCAAATAGGCGAAGGATTTGGCGGAGGATTAAAAGAAGGGGAAAGATACAAACAGTTGATTAAAGAACAAGTATCTCCAGTAGCAGCAGAAATTCAAGTAGTAAAAGAACGTCTTGATTTTACTTCAAAATCAGCAAGAAACGATCCAACAAAATATGTGTTCTGGGCAGGGCTTATTTTAACAATCGCATGCGCTGGAAGCTTCCTTTTGTATCATAGAAATATTTACAAACTCAAAGCGCAGGAGCAAATTGTTCAAATGGAAGATGAATTCAAAGAATCAATGTACATGATTGCTTCAAGAATGGGGGAGAACAAGCCAGTTGAAAGCGCATTAAAGCAGGCAAAAGAATATTTGCCAAACCTCTTAGTCAGCAAAAGAATTTTTGGAAAAACCGTTGAAAATATTGAGCTTATGGGACTCCCTCTTGAGAACGCAGTGTTTGACCCGGTGTATGGAGCAATGCGCGGAATTCCCTCAAAAATTTTAACCACCGCAATGCGACTGCTTGTTGATTCAGTAACTCTTGGAGTGGAAGTTGCGTCAAGAACCCTAATGTCACTCTCGCTTCAAATGGAAAACATGGACAAGGTAAACAAATCCCTAAAAGACATGGTTTCGGATGTAACAACCACTATGTCCACTATGGCGATTTTTATTGCGCCAATGGTTCTTGGGATAACTACCGCGCTTCAAAAAGTTGTGCTAAATACACTTGGTAGTGTAGTATCCTCTCCGTCTCTTGAAGCAACAGGAAGCGTTGGAGACATTAGCGGGGGAGCAGGAAGCCAAATCCTTCAATCCACTGGCCTTGGCGGAGGAATGGGGGATATTAACAGTATTTTCAGCGTGAGTATAGATGCTTTCCGCTCATTTGCAACTCCTCTTGAATACATGCTGATAATTGGAACATACGTTGCAATGATAGTAATAATTCTAACTTATTTCACTGTGAAAATAAAAGAAGACAATGACTTGATATTTAGAGTAACTCTTGCAAAACAACTTCCAATCGCAATGGCGGTTTACTTATTCACAACCGTTGCTGCAAATTTAATGGTTGGAGGATTGATGTCAAGGTAAAGCAGATTACTGCTTGAATGCCTTGGCACTTAACTAATTAAAATTAAATGAAGTTTTGATTTTGAGGGGATGAATTGGATAACAAAGGACAGGCAGAAGCAGTATTCCGCCTTATGATTGACTCAATAATTGGGCTTGCAATTTTAATGATAATAATAGCATCAATAGGCTACTTTGATGAACTAAGATTTATCCAGTCAACTTCTGATTTTAAACAGCTTGTAAAAGATGCAGTAAATTCTCCTGATGGGACTCTTCTCTCCGCAAAAGAATTAACATTTAAAGACGGCGCAGGATTTGCAGCGGATGACTTTGAAGGATACACAGTAGTAAACAGAAAATGCTTCTCCTTTTTCTCTTCCTTTGCTTCAGTTGAAGTATCAGATGATGCCCAAGCAGTGCTCTTCAAACAAAGGCTCATTGCTTCGGTAAGCGCAAGGTGCATTCCAAATGCAGCAGCATCTTCATGCATATCAAGCGTTGATGCTGAAATAACTTCAGACAGCGACTGCTGCTTTAAGTGCGAAATATACTTTGGCAGAGTTCCTCAAAATTAATCTTAATTGGATTAAAACCCTTAATTGCCCGCCAAAAAAGGCAAGTTTAAATACTTCAAAGTTCTTTTTCCTAAAGTGAATTCCTAAGGGGGATTATAATGTTTAAGTTGAACCAGAAAGGACAGCAGTTCAGTGTTTTTGAGCTGATGATTGCGGGTATTGTAGCTTTTGCAATCTTGATGCTTTTACTCACAATAATAATGAAAGTTGATATCGGTGGACAGGGCGGAAATCCAAAATCAGTAATTGAAAACGGAATTTCAAGCGCATTGCCATCATCAACAATAACAACAAATAATTTTACAATGAAAGCCGGAGATGAAGTGACTTCGGAGGATTTGATAAACAAAACAGGGCTTGATGCTTCAAGAATATACTTTGTCGCAGGTCAAATGAAGCTTGATACAGATGTAACAATAGTAGAACTCGACGACGGCGGAGCATCTTTAACAAACAAACGCTCAGGCGATTTAAGAGTTAGAGCAAAAGTAATTTGCAAAGCAAATGGACTTTCAGTTGCAGGCGCTCTTGAGAGACTAGGAGACAAATATGATGTTTCTTCATTTTCTGATAGCATGTGCGAAGAAGACAATCAGTCATGCTGTGTAGTAGTGCTTGAAAAACCAGGCAACTAAAGAGTTTTTTTGAATAGAAAAGAAGTATTATATACTTCTTTTCACTATTTCTTTTTGAGAGATTAAAATGTCTAAGTCAAGCATACTTAAAGAAGAAGCTGCAGCAGGGGATTTTGGCGCGGTTTATATGATATTAGTTTTCGCAATAGTAGCGCTGTTATTGGTTCTAATAGTAAAGCCGATGTTTCAAAGCGCGCAAAAATCAATCCCAAAAGCGCAATAATTTTTAATTTTCTAAATTAGTTTTTGTATTTTAGTGGTTTGTTTTAGTAGTTTAGAGTTTTGGTGTTGTAATGAAGTTTATCCGCAAAAATAAAGGGCAGGTTTCTGCTCCGTTTGAGCTTTTAGTTGCGGTAGTAATAATGGCTTTTGTAGTAATTGTAGGCTGGAAAGTATTAACCGACGCAAAACTCCAATCCTGCCTTAACACAGTGGATAAATCAATGACTGATTTTAAAATAAATCTTGAAGACACTGCGAATAGAAGAAGCGAGAATTTTTTTAATTTCAGCCCTGACAGGACCTGTTTTTATTCAAAAGATTCCGCAATGAAGATTTATCTTGAAAAGAGTTCAAGCGTCTGTGCGGCGATATGCAAGCGCCCCGTGCAGGAGTGCTATGTGCTAAAATTTGCAAACCAATCAATTCCAAACGCAGCTAAAAATAAATGCCTTGAGCTTCCGACTTATACAAGCTTCACCGCGTCAGGCGATTTGTGTACTAATATTGACCAAACTCTTTATCGTGGTTATGAGCCTGTGAATCCGCTTGGGGATGACGGGGATAATTTAGGAATCGGACAGTATGTTTTCAAGTATGTTGCGCTTCAGGGACAGGCATTCCCGCAGATTTGCATTTGGTTTAGGCCAAGCGGCTGATGAAGTGATAAAATATGCTTGAAAAAATAATCCTTGCAGTGATTCTAATTGTTGCCGTGATTGGAGTAGTATACTACGGTCAGGACATTACCCCCGCTCTTGGGGCAGGGTGCAGCAATAATTCAAAGTTAAGCATTGAATCCTCAATTAAGGAATTTCGAATGGGGATCGAAACGGCAATGAAAGGCTCTGATTATGAATTTACATTTGCTCCTGATAGGGACTGCTTTGAATCAAAAGACTCTTCATTTAAGATTGAGTACATTACAAACATGTCGCTTTGCGGAGCGCTGTGCGATAATCCAGAAGATGAATGCAGAATGCTTGTTTACACAAACCCCACAGGATTTCCTTACAATAAAGTATCAACTTTTTGCATAAATAATTCAAAGTACATGGGGTTTGCTTTTGACAATGCTTCATGCGGAAATATTCCCCAAGGATACGTTCCAATAAATCCAATTAAGGAGGATTTAAATTCAGGGAAATACTTGATTAGGAATATGTCGCTTCCGCAGAACTCTCCTCGGATTTGCATATTGTATAAAGCAAGCTAACTTAGCAAGTTGAAGTTTGGCGGGTTAAGTTAAGTAAGTGGGTTTAAGTTAAGAAAGTTAAACAGGATGAAGTTAAAGGTTATTTTCAAAAAGGTGTTAAGTTGTTAGGATTTGTTTTAGGAAAAATGCAGATGCTGTTTTTTGCAGTAGGGGTTGCAGTTGTCGCGCTTTTATTTTACAACTTTATAGTAACTCTTGGGCTTCATCAAGATGCAAATAATATGCTTCTTACTAATGCCAGAATTGTTTCAGACCAATTGAACAGCGATTTAACCTGCTCGTTCAAAACAACTTCCATTCAGGACAGATTTTACTATGGGATTGGCGGAATTCCGCTTTATTATGATTTAGAAATGACAAAGCAGAGCTTTGGGGATGCGTCGCTAGGAAACCAGCAAAACCAGCTGATTATGAGAATTGTTGAGCATAAATCCTCCACCCGCCAGAATCAGACAAAAAATGTTCTTGCCACAAAAGCAATTCTAACAGATGCGCAAATAGTTCTAATCGACCCGGGATTTTTGAAAGAATTAGCGGGAATCAGCGATGTCCACTATAATAAAGATATTATTGCGCTTTATCCAAGAGCCGGCTCTTCAAGCGAACTTCAAGCATCTTCTCCTGATTCTTTTGTTGCGCTAAAAGAAATTGAGAACGGAAAAACAACCATTTACATAATCCCTTGCGCGACAGCAAAAGAAAGCCAGTCAAATAACTGTCTGAATAACATTCTAAGACTTGGGTGCTATAAACTTTCAAAAGAATACACAGGAAATCTTAATGCAGATAACCCTCTTCTTCCATCCTGCTTTAATGTAACAACACAACTGGGTCCTGAAATTGAGCGCTCAAAGAACTTCCGCTGGGCTGACTGCTCTAATGTCGGATTTGTTAACGCAAACATTGGAATGTACACTCCCTAAAGCAAATCAAAACTATTATTAATAAAGAAGAGTTACTTGTGGTAGTGGGTTTATGTTTAAATCAAAAAAAGGTTTTATTGGCCCGATTGGGGACGACTTGCCTTCACTTGTTCCAATAGTTGTATCTCTGCTTTTGTTTTTCACAACTTTCACCCTTGCGCTTAATACTTATAATACAAAAAATGCTTTCATAAACCAGCAGACTGAAATGACTTCGGTTGCGAGAGAATTAAAGGGAGATTCTCTGATTTTGGGAGTGGATTGGTTTGAAAATAAATGCAAACAGCTCAAAATGAAAAGATATCCAAATAATTTCATTGCGGCGATTTATGATTCAGATGTTGAAATGAATTTAATAATGGCGGATTTTTTAGGGCTCTCAGCAACAAATCCCACGCTTGACCCTACTGCCGCGACTTTATTAAAATCCGTATCCCAGTCAGACGGCTCCCAAAAACCATTTTACTGCGAGTACAAAAAGATTGGCGCGCAGCCATTTTCAGCGAGCTCAAAGAAGCGCTATCAGGTGAGATTTTATCCGGTTGCAGTTCAATATGGATTTACTGCGGCAGGAACAACTAATCACTTAATTATCCCTGGATTAATGGCGATGGTGGTTTGGGAATGAATAATTTCTCAATTTTAAATAGAAGAGGGCAGGCGGCGCTTGTTGACTCGCTCTTTTTCATTGCAATTGTCTCAATAGTATGCACCGGGCTTTTTTACTTTACAATAAATTACGGCACTTCAACAGAGACTTTGTTAAATTCATTTTATGCCTCGGACTTTTCAATGGACTCTCTAAAAGTAATTTCTTATGTTAATGTAATGCGTGACGGAACAGGCGTTTCATCGCAATCAGTATCAGGCGCAGGAGCAAATCCTGCCCAGTTTGATTATATGCTTGCAATGATTAAGGAAGATTATGCAAGAAACAGGGAAGTAAGCTTTCAGACAAAAACCGCAATTGCAAACACAATCCACTCCGTCTTAAAACCGTTTGACGATTCCACTGATTATGTTTTTTACATTAAAAGAGAAGGAGGGGATGTTTCAGGAAAACAATTTTTGGCATTTATCATAGCTACAAGAAAATGCACTGGGGATTGCTGTGACGGAGAATGCACTCCGACTCCGGGGGATCCTCAATTAAGCGTTGAAAGAACTTATTATGCGTGCAATCCAGCGCAAGAGAATGTAATGCAGAAATTTGTCTATCCTTATGTCGGCAGGGTTGATTCAGCAGTGGGAAGAATTGCACTAAGCGACTTTGCAGGGAATTACACTTATTATTTGATGGGAATTGATTTGTGGGTTGCGAAGAAAACCAAAGCGACTGATGATATTGTCTCAAAATCAGAAGAAACAGATCCAGCATTAAGGGAATCGGATTTTGACTGCAACAGAATTCCAATTACTCCTGTTGCCGGGGCGCCTTAGTTAAGTTTTTTTCTTAGTTAAGCTTTTTTGATTTTATTTTAACCGCGGGTTTTATTTATCTGGAAGTCTTTGTCCCACATTTTGGGCATAAATAGGAATCGCCCTGTTTTTTTGAGCACTTATCACAAAATGCAGTTCCGCAGTTAGGACAGTATAAAATTTTATCAGTATCCTTTTTGCAATTAGGGCATTCTTCTTTATCATCAAGCTCAATTCCGCCTATGTCATCCTCTTTAATGTCTTCAATGCTTGAAATATCATTCATTCCAGAGCCAGAAGAATCATCGCCCAAATCAAGGCTGAAATCATCATCAAAATTTTTCTTTTTCTGTTTGTCCTGCCTTTCATTATTTCCAAGAATATCCTTAATATCCCCAATCGGCGCCGTCTGTTCATCCGGGCCTATTGAATTTGTATTTTGTTTATCCTCTCCAGGCATTACTCTTCCAGAGTCAGCTCCTCTTCGCCCTCTCCTTTGACTTTGTCCGTGTGAAACTGGGGCGGCTGTTAATCCTTTTTCCGCAGCAAGCTCGTTAATATTGGAATTTTTTAATTGAGTAAAAAGATTCTCTGCAATAGTGTCAGATTCTTTTTGATTTGGAAGCCTCTTATTTTCTCTCTTAAATTTCTCAATTTCATTAAGCGCAAGTTTTTCTTCAAGATTCTTCTCTTGGATTTTTTTAAATTCTTCAGCATTCTTCTGGTCCATTTCAAGATTTACATCCTCATAATCCATTGTCGGAATGTGGCTAAGTATGCTTCTTCCAGTAGGAGACTCATTATCTTCCTCATTTTTTTGCTGTCTATTTTGCAAAAATCTCCCGCTATTCTGCTCCCTATAAGGCGCGTTGTATCCTTCATTGTACTGCTCTTTCTTCTGCTCTGCAGTGCGGTAAAAACGCATCATCCTTCTTGGGACTTTTTCATCCATAAAAATCATCTATAAAAATTACTCAATAAAATTAACCTATTCTAATTAAATTATTCTTTTTCATCTCCAAGCTCGTTTAATAGTCCTTCTTCAATCTCTTCAATTTCTTCATCCTCTTCCTTATACGCTTCCTCTTTTTTCTTCTTGCCTGTGGATTTTTTCTTGTCGTTAATATCAAGCGCCATTTGTCTTAATTTTGCAAGCGCGGCATTCTTCTGCTCCTTATTTGATTTACTTTCAAGTTCTTTTGTGTTTTTATCAATAACCTTTAGCACATTAGTGTTTTTGTCCTTAAAAACCTGATTTTTTATCATAGCAGGAGTAACTTTAGGAGTCGGACTGCTTCCTTTAGTCATCAACCCTTCTTCAAATCTAATCCTATCCGCCACAGGCATTTTCTCTTCCTTTGTAAGCCCCATTTTTGGAATAGCAACTTTTCTCTTCTTTTCCTCAACAAAAATTTCAGGATCAGCCTCTTCATGATACATTCTTTTTGCAAATGCAATTCCCATCAAAATAACATACATAGTTATTCCAAGCAAAAAGAAGTAATCCGAATTCATTCCTCCAAGCACTATTGCAGCAATTGGAATTCCAAAAATTAAAGCACCCGCTCCGTATCCATAAGCGATTTTATTAGTCAAAGCCTCAAGCTGAACATTAGGCATAGCAGTTCTTACTACCGAGTACCCAACGGAGAAACTCCCAAGCAAGAAAAAAGCATAAATAAGTTCCTGCATCAAACCAAATCCTGTTCCTAATGCAATCATAAAAGTTTTTTGTAGTATTTATTAGTTCTCCTATTCAAAATGCGCCAAAATTGCAACTTTTAATAAGCCAAAATTAAGTCCAAAAGTTAGGGGGTAATTCTTTTATACTATTAATGCGTTATTTTTTCATGGAATTAGTAGAAGTAATATTTGCTATTTTTGATTTTCTAAAACTGGCGATTCCGCTCACAATCCTTGTTTTTGTGCTCTATAAGGCATTTTCCCCCGCAAAATTATGGCTTATTGAAAAGTATAATTTATCCTGGATGAAATCAGTAATCCTGCTAAATTTCATTATTGTTTTTGTATCTCTATTAGTATTTTATTTTTATTTTGTTCTCACAGGAACATTAGGCGCGGCTCCAATGGACCCTGATCTTCAATATACTTTAGGCGAGAATGCAATAATGGTTCTAATAGGAGCAGTTAGAGTTCTTGTTGCTGCAGTAATTCTCACACTCATTGTTTTGTTCTTTGAATTTATAGCAAGCCTTGCAATGGATTCAAATATAATAAAATTTGGGGCAAATACTGTAAAATCAAAAAAACATTCTTCTGAAGGGGCATCAATGGTGATGCAGATATTTGGCGTATTTGTTTCAGTAGTGATATTTTTGATTCTATTTTTGTTCATATTCGCATGGGTTCCACTTGGGCTTGTTGTATTCATTTTTTACGGCGGAGTAAAGGAAATTCCTCTGCTATTGATAGGGTTGATATGAACAGGGAAAGGGTTTATATTTGTTAAAACCGCATATTTCTTATTAGAATAAAGCGGTTTTAGTCGTTAGAGAAAGTAAAAGTTTAAGTTTTAGTGAGAAAATTTAAGTTTTAGGGTTAAAGGTTAGTGATGAAATGAGTCAGGCAAGACAGATTTTTTTGCATTCCTTAATAACAGGAATAATGCTTCTGTCGCTAATTTTAGCAAACCCCGGCTTTGCATATGCTGTTGAGTCAAGCGCAGGCGTTTTTAGTTTTGCTGCCCCTGCAGTAACTCCAAATACAACAGGGGGAATAGTTCTTCCAGCCTCAACAAGCGCAGGCACTGGCAGTACAAGCACTGGCGGCAGTACAAGCGGAATAGTCCTTCCAGGCGGAAGCGGCAGCGGTTCCACAGTAATTCCAAATTCTGTTCCTGCAGGAACATGCTCTGTTTCTCAATTAAAACCCTCCGAAGTGAAAGGAATACTTGACTTAACTCACGAAGGATTCAACGGAAAAACAATATCCGATAAAAAAATAGGGGATTCAAATGATTCAAACAAAAACGGAGTAAAAGACTTAGGAGATATGAGCGCAATTGGAAAAGATATTTCAGGAAAACAAGCTGTAAAAGTTGATTTGCCAACAATAGCCGCTCCCGCAAACAGATTTGCTTTCTTTGACGGCTCAAGAATTACAGGCCCATTTGGAATAGGATTAATTTTAGATGATACTTTAAGAGTGGGAAGATGCGATTATCCTGCTCAGGAACAGGCGCTTTGCAAAATAAACGGCTCCGGGCTTCAAGTGCGAACAAGCGGAGTAGGATTCACTTCAGATATTACAAACGCGTTTAATTCGCTGAAAAACACCGGGAAAAATCTTGCTGAAAACGCTCTTTCCCCAGATGATTACAACAAGATGCGCGGAAATTACCTTGACATTAACAGCAATGATTTCACAACAGGCTCGTTTGGAACAGGCGCTCAATTAAAAAATTCCATTCTTACCCAGCAGTATAATGCAAGAAACGCAACAACCTGCAATAACAGCTCATGCGTAATAAGCACTTACTCTGCATTTGACAAATACTTTAATTCATGGCTAACAACTGACATGGTTGTTTCAAACATTGGTCCAACTTTGCTTCACAAAGGGTACAAATTATTTACAAAAGGAGCAAAGTCATTTGGTGACGGATCGCTTGCAGGTCCATGGAACCAAGTAATGAAAGCAAAAAGAATGGTTTCTCCAAGCGAGATATTCGGGAAACAAAGATACGCAAAGTATAATGCCTTGATTAAGGAAGAAGGATTTGGAAAAATATTTGAACCTCTAACTATACAAGGAAAGTTATTTAGCTCAGGCGCGGCCGGAGAAATAGATAAATTAGTTGCAAAAGACTCTCCAATTTGGAAACTTGACTCTGAGCAAAGAAAAAAATTCTTTGAGGCAGTGGAGCATTTGAGAGCTTATTCAATAGCAAATTCCGAGGCAATGTCTGCTGCAGAAGCGGCATTTAAGGCACAATCAGACGCAGCAAGCTTAATTGCAAATCCAGCAGCAAGAGCGCTTGCTGAAAAAAATGCGAAAATATCTTGGGGGCAAGATGTTTCAAGAGTATTCAACGATTGGGATGACACAGTATTTTTGGATTCGCCAGCATGGCTTGCAAAGAATGAAGATTTGCTTTCTCTTGGCGGATACGCGATGAAAAGAAACGGGCCTCCAGGGGCATGGCCTGATGGGCAGGGATATATTGATGTTTCAACAAGCGGTTCATTTAATTTCAAAGAAGCATTGAAAAAATTCAGAGATGAAGGCGGTTGGTCAGGCTGGGCGAACAGCACCGACGCAAAGTCATTTGCAGCAAATGCTGACGGGAGCTTAAAACTTTATAAAATAAGCGAAGAAGGAACTGCGATTGCACAAAACGTTGGACTGCAGGACTTGAAATTTCATTTATCTAAATCAGGCTCAGGAACTTACAGCGTAAAACTTCCTGACGGAAGACTAATTCCTTTGAATGATGCTTCAATTGACATGATTGCGGGAAACCCTGCACTCCCAGGGCATGTAACGATATTCAAATCAACTTATGTTGAAGCAACTCCTCTTACTCCAGAAGACTTTGCAAACAGAGTAACACACTCAAGAATAACAGGAAGGCCAAACACAGCAGTAAGAAATATGGATGACTTGCACAATGCTCTCCTTCAGAATGATTTTGCCCCAAGAAGATTCACAAGCGCACTTGATGAACAGTTTGCAAAAGAAGGGGATATGATAAAAAAATATTACAAAGACCCAACAGTTGGGATTTACAAAGGGACAATTCTTCCTGTATTTTACTGGAATGCAAAAAGAGGATTTGGGCAGGAACAATTCTCCGCATTTATGCTTCCTGATACATGGACAACTCTTACCGTATCTCAGGGAACAGACAAGATATACAAAGATTCCTATATTGACTTTTACGCAAATGAAGGCTCGGATCAGGGAGACATGTTCAAAAGAGCATTCAACAGCTTAGCATTTGTTTGGACAAAAGCGTTGGATCTTGCTGCAGAAACTAACACTTTCCTAAAAGATGGGATTTCAAAAGTGAGCGGCGGATTCTTTGAAGGAAGCGCGACAAGAGACATAGTTGGGGATTTGGCATTCTACTCTCATAACGAATCATGCGCAGGATGCACAGGAAATATTAATTTCAAAAACAATTATTTCACACTTAATGGATTTAATTCAGGAATAGCAATGCAGGCATTTTTGCTTGAAGCAAAAACTCCTGAAGAAAAAGCAAAAGAAGGAAGCTTGATTGTTTCATATACACACCACTCAAACTTGAACGGAAAAAGCACTCAAATTGAGGGCGGCTCAATTGATATTGCAAAAGCAAGAATCAGCGGAGAAACATGCGACCAGAAACTAAGAAAAATGGGCTTAGGATGGGCAGGTTCAGGAGCAGGCGGAGTACTGGCACTTGCAGAAAATTTAGGATATGTAGTTGGATTTGGGCCAGGGCTTGTTGCAAGCTTAGTTCAGCAGATGTACTTTGGAAGAGAATTACAAGATTGTGTTGATGATGTTGAAGGGTATTACACTCACTTCTACGCTCCTCCTGCAAAAGACGCAAGCAAGAATAAGACAAAAGAAATGCTTTCAAATGAAAATGTTACAGGCGCACTATCTGACATGAGCACAAAGCTTGACGAGTTTGTAAAAGAAACACAAGCAAATCAAAAAACAACAACCGCAAAAACTCCGACAAACCCAGTTGAAAAATCAATGGACAGCTTGAGCACTCAATTCAAAGACTTCGCAGAAAAAGCAAAGCAGACAAACATACTTCAGGCAACAGTAGAACTTCTTCCTCCATCAAGCGGAACATTATCAGGAAAAGATGTATTTTACATTTGGTTTAAAGAAACACTAATGCCTTCAGGGTACCGCTCAACAGGAAAAATGATTATTTCAGACGGCAATAACTCAGTTGAAGCAAACTTTGCAGAAGGCACTTTGAAAGTGAATGGAAAAGAAGTGATTGGAAAAGACAGTGCAGATCACACAAGACTGCTAACTCAAGACAACAGAATCCCTGCAGAAGTAGTTCCAATGACACTAAATAGAATCGCGGCTCCAATGAACGAAGGAACTGTATTTGAAATGAATTCATACGGCGAAGTAAAAATTCTTAACTCTGATGTATTAAACTGCTTCCAAAAAGCAGTAAGAGACCAGACAGGAATAACTTACAGCGGAAGCGAAGTAACACAAGTAATGGGAAATCTCCAGGCAATAAGCACAGACATGTACGGCTCTGTTTTCGCAAGAGATACTAAGATTTTCCTTGAGGGAACTGCAGCAAGAATGCAGGGAAGCTCATACTCTAAGTTTATAATAAACGGATTTTGGAATACAAAATTAGTTGACGGCAACGGCTCGCTTGATTCAGGAAAATTCGTTGGAATGAACTTTGCAAACGGAACAATAGTTCTAAAGCCAGAAACAAATGAACTTGTTATTTGGATAAGACAGCACAAAGACGCAATATTAACAAGCAAGGACGTAAAAGATTTGAAAGCTACTCCCACAACAGTAAAAGATCCTGCGACAGATTGTGACACTCCCGCAATTGACCTTGAAGCAGTGCCATTTGCTAATGATGAACTTGGAGCTCAAAAAGTAGGCAACTTCAACACTTCAATGAATCACCTTGGTCCATTCACTCAATTCACAACCGACAAAAGAATTTATGAATTTTATTCAAAAAGAGACGGAAATAACGGAGACTGCAAGAATTACTTTAGAGTAAGAGACAAAGACACTGGAAAAATATTGACAGACCAGGAAATAGTCGGACCAATAACTCAAGATGCTGACGGCACAATAAAATTCAGGACAGCAGACGGCAAACAGCAGTCCTTAAAGTTTGACGCAGAAAACGGGGTTCCAAAAGTTTCATACAATGGAGGAGCTCCAGAAACACTACTTTCAGCGCAGGGACCAAAAGGCTCATTCTGGTACGATCCAAATACAGGGCAGTGGTACCCAGAGAACGGACTGCAGATTCCTCTAAATCAAGCTTTCAAAGATAACGGTGCTTGGTTTGAGCCTGACAAAAATGGAAATGTTGTTGGTACACCTGAAAATAAAATGACATTTAACATCGGACAGGGAAAGGACTCAAGCTTTAACTTGCCATCAATGCCAGAAACAGCGGCAGGAATAGCAGTATTCATGATGTTATTCTTATTAGTAGCATTCATGACAACACAGGGTAGATACAAAAGAAAAAGAAAAGATTTACTTTAAAAAATAGCTAATTAGTTTAAAGCAGTCAGTACCTTAAAGGATTTTAAGTCAAGCACTTTTTATTTTTTGATTTAAGTTATTTTTGATTTTAAGTGTACATTGGAGTTGAATCCGGCTTCACTTCTTTTGTTTCCTCAATAGTCTTTAAGTGCTTAATTATGGACTCTTCAAGCGTCTTTGCCTCTTCAAGAAGCGGCTTAACATCAATGCTGATCTTAGTCAATGCGCAGATTATTTTCACCACTTCAGCAGCGGCATTATAATCAGCATTATTTTTTGCGTTTCCAAGCACGCAGAACGCTTCAATATTATTATCCTTAAGCCCAAGCATTAAAAGAGCAGTAACTCCTGAAGTAATTCCATTGTCAATCATTGGGATATTATTTTTATGGATAATTTTCTTTGAAGCCTCATTGCTTGCAAAAGCATAAACAGGCTTTCCGTCAGGAATTCTTACCCCTGAAGTGGAAATAACCCTTGTAATTCCTTTCTTTTTAATCCAAGCAACCAGCTCATCCGAAGTAGGGGCTGCTATGATGTTATCAATAATCTGTTCAGCAAGTCCAATAACAACTTTGTACTTTTTATTGGCATAAATCCTCACAGGGTGCACAGGAAGCCCGTTTTGAATTCTAATCATGGGCATAAAATGCCTTGAGTCAATATACCCTATCTGCTCAAATTTTAATTTATCAACAAGGTACCTTGAGCCGATAGTCCCTGCAAGTCCAAGATCCGGAAATCCTTCAATAAAAGTAAAGCCTTTAAGAGGCATATTTTTAGTTTCAACAATTTTGATTAATTTATTTGTCTGCATTTCTTTCTCCGCCATTAACACACCTTGACAAAGAATTACTTTTATTGTTAATAAACCTTTCTTCAGTGAGCAAAAGTTTGCGACAAAGTGAATACTGCCATTGCAGCGGGGATTAATATCAGCGAATAAATCCAAAAATTTTTCTTATTTCCTTCCTGTAGTGCAAGGAAAAATGAGCTTAACGCGCTGTATTCAAATATGTAAATAGCGGTTGAAAGAATTGCTGAGTCAAACAGCGCCGCGCGCTGTTCTTTATTCAATCCAAGCTCAATTCCAGCAAGCCCGCTTCCATTAAATCCTCCAACAAGCCCGATGATTGCTCCAAGCACTGCGGGGACAATCAATCCTGCTGAAAGAAGAAGCGTATATTTAGTTATTAGCATTGTCGCCTGCCTTTCTTTAATTATCGCCTTAGTCTCAAGCAAATCTTCAGCGCTTTCTTTAAGCATATTTGATATTTTTGCCCCTGTTTTGTATCCATGAATGAATAAATCAATTGCTCTTGAGTATGCTTTGCTGTCATTAAGGAACTTTATCCTATTAAGCGCCTCTTCCACGCTTGCCCCGTTTGTTATTTCCTTATGCGCTCGCTTAAAATCGCTATCAATTAATTCAAATTCATGCTGTGAAATAATTGCAATGGTTTTTGCCATTGATGACTCATCGCAAAAAACGCTTGCCTCAAGGAGGAGGTCGCTTAGCATTTCCTCCTTTTTTTGTTTTCTTCTTTCAAAAACAAGGTCCTGAAAGATATAGTTAAAGAGAAACGGGGCAAAGAATCCAAAAATTCCTGTGATTATTAAAAATTCAATTTTTTGCCCTATGAATTGCCAATAAATCATCATGGCGCAAATCATAAGCGCAGTTCCTTCAATTATGCTGATCGAAATAAATCCTTTGAAAGTTCTCATTTTGGAATTATTGATGGTGAGTTTATTTTCAAATTTAATAACTTTATTTGCGTCAAATAATTCTCTTAACAACAGCTCAATTGCTTTATTTGCTTCCATAACCAGTTCACATCCTGCTAATTTTGCTTTTAGAGTTTTTCTTCGTTAATTTTATTGTTTGAGAAAGATTGGCGTCTTTGATTCAATCATCATTAACACTGCAAAATCGATTACTGGAAAGCCAACGCATCCAATCAGTAGGATTTGTTGGGGGGTAAATTTTAGACTCATAAAAAAAGAGCCTATTAATACAAAGCTCATAAACATTGCTGGCACAATTGCGGATACTGCAATAAATACAAGCGCAAAGAGAACCATTTTTCCTGAAAATTCTTTAGTTTCAATTTTTTGCTTTAAGAGAAGCTCTTCCGCCAGTTTTTTTATTGAGGTGGAATCAGCAGAGCCTTGTTTTTGAAGATTTGCAAGATTTGCATTCATCCTCCTAATATTAAGCGAATCAAGCCTCTCGTTTAAATTTTCAAGTGCTTTCTCAAAACTTAATCCTTTTTTTAAGTCCTGCCCAATTATAGTAAATTCTTTAGCTGCTTCACCGCTTTCCATTCCTGCCTGCGTCACAGCTTTAGTTAATGATTTGCCAAACTGCACTTCATTAGCTATTTTGATTAAAATTAAAGGCAGTTCTGCTTCAATCTGCTTCAATCTTTTTTTGTGCTTCATTAAAGGGATATTCAGCATTATTACAAAAATTACTGCTGTTAGTATTGTTGCAATTGCTGCCGAAAGGAGAATATTTTTTTGCCATATTCCTATAATGAGCCAGATAAAAAGTCCGACAAAAATGCTTGTTTTGATTGAGTTTAACTTGTGCGCATTATACTCTTTTTCGCGCATTTTTGCCTTCTTTTTTAAAAGATTATCAAAAATTCCATTTTCTTTATCTTTCATTAAATCACTTTCTTTATTTCCCATATCTTGTGTTATTGTCCTATTATTTGTGTAATAAATGGTTTTTCTTGGCGAGTTAAAGTTAATCCTCATTCCCTGCCAGTTCATAAAATTCCATAAACTTAGCCACGTTTGTCAATTTTCTTAAAATGATTTCCTTATTTTTAGCAAGAGTTTCAATATCCTCTTCACTACATCTGAACGCCTGCTTAATCTTTTCATTTATTCTTTTTGAAGAAGCAGTTTTTTTCAAAAGATTGGCTCCATAATCAAATTCAAAAATTGGTTTTGCAGTTACTTTGCCTTTTCTTTCAAAAATTTCGCAGATTTGAGTAACTTTTCTTGTCTCAATTCGATTTTTGTTTTGGATTAAGTTAATTCTTTTTTGGACAAGCACTAAGTCAATTGATTTTAATGTATTTTCCATTATTCCAAAAGAAATTAATCTCTGAATTGCTTCCTCCGAGCTTTCAGCGTGAAAAGTTGCATAAGAGCCCTTTGCCTGCCCAGCAAGCATCGTATTTACATAAGCGCCTGATTCTTCTCTTGTTCGAATTTCTCCAATTATTACTCTATCCGGACGCATCCTAAATGTATTGTCAATTAATCCGCTCATGGAAATGTTCTGCTGTTCAGCCGTGTTCATTTTAATAGTGTGATTTTGAGGCAGCAAAAGTTCAGGAGTTTCTTCAACTACTACAATTCTTTCATCTTTTGGCAGAAAGCAGAATAATGCATTAAGCGTGGTTGTTTTTCCAGAGCCTGTATTTCCACACACAAGAATTGAACAGGAGGACTGCATTGCAAGCCACAAAAATGCCATTGCCTCAAAACTAATTGTTCCAATATCTGCCAAATCTGAAGGAGTAAAAGGATTTTCTTTAAATTTTCGAATTGTTGCATTAATTCCTGAAAATGCGACAGGATTAATTGATGCATTAAGTCTTGAGCCGTCTTTAAGCACCGCATTAAGCATCGGCTTGTGGTAGGATAATTGTCTTCCGAGCGGTGAAGCCATTTTGTTAATTATTGTTCTAATTCGTTCTTCATTTTCAAAGCTTAAATTTGTAGTCAGCCAGCCAAAAGTTCGGTGGTAAACCATAATGGGTTTTTTTGGGCCGTTAATTACAATTTCTTCAAAATCAGGGTCAGATAATAATGGAGTTAAGATACTTTCTCCAATTGACTCCCACTCGAGCAAAGTGCTGATTTTTTCCCGCTGTTCTTTTGTGAGTAAAATCATTCTTTCAAGGCAGTATTCTTTTAAGAAAAAATATATGTCCGCTTTTGATGCAATCATTTTGTTATGTAGTTTTAGTTCTTTTAGGGCGCTGGCAAAAAAGATTTTTTCTTTTTCATTAAGCTCTGGAATTTTTGCCAAAAGAAACCGCTTGTCCTTTACTGCGACAATTTCTCCGCTTAAACATTCACTAAGCTTCTTTGAGTACTCAATATCTTCAACTTTAAAATCAATCTTTTCCATTAAATTGAATTTTGCTTGTGGCAATTAAATACTTTTCTTAAAATTCGTTTTCTGACGAACAGAACTTGCCAAAATATCCTCTTTTTGTTATGTTTATTTTGTTTTTGCAGAAAAACAAACCTCGTTATTTTGGTTAGTTTTGGCTGAATAAGTAATTTTAGAAGGGGTTGCTGATTATGTTTAGTTAAAAAATCCATTTTTTGGTTGCTTTACGCAAAACGTAATTTTTATATATTAGTTAGGCTCTAATAATAGTCGGGTTATCACCCCGATTTCTATAGGTAAAGGCAAGAAAAGGCAAAGGAGGAAAGGAAAGCGTCTGATTAAAGGCTTTCTTTCCTTCTTTTAAAAAACTTTTTTAGCATTAGTTCATTTTTTGGGCTTGTCCCATTCAACTTTCTGCCCTATTCTAAGTTGGAAAATTTTGTTTTCAGGCATTTCAATAACATACTTAGCAGCTTTTTTTGGAGTGTAATTAGGCGTGAATGGAGTTAATGTAACCTTATCCACAATAATTTTATTTTTATCCAAAAACAGGACATCAATTGGAAAGAAAACAAAAAGCATGTGAAGAGAGGTCCCAATCTTGCTCTCAACAGGGAAATCAAAAATAAGCGCATAATTAAAGTTCTTTTTATCCTCAAACATTAATCCCTTTGTCCGTTCCCAGCTGTTATTTGCGAAACGAACATTCTTCATCAATACTTTATTTCCTACTTTTAGCACCATTATCCACTCAAGCAAGTTATGTTTTATATACGTTCTTGTTTTTTCAAAAAAATAAATGAAAATTAACTTATGTTTAATTACTTTAACAGCTCAAGCGAAGGCACTTTAATTTCAGTCAGAAGCATTTCAGTTTTTTTTGGAAGATTTTTTTCCTTTTCTTCTCTCTTTTTCAACTCAGCAATTATTTTATCAATTTCGCCCATTTTTGACTTAAGCTCGTCAATGACTTTTTTTATGTCCTCTTTTTGAGCAGGATCAATATTAGAAGGCACTTTTGGCTGTTCTGCACTTGGATTAGCCAAAGGGGCTTGTGCTGGCTGAGGTTGTGAAGTTTGAACTGATGCTGGCTTTGCCTGGGCTTCATTTTGAGCCTGGTTTTGATTAGCGTTAGTATTTGTATTTTGCGCATTCTGCTGGTTTTGCTGGACCTTATTTTTAGGATATAATCCTGAAAACAATTCATCAAGTAGGGGATTTCTTTCATCAGACATGCAATTAGTACGTCTTTAGAGTATAAATATTTTTCATTAAAAGCATTAAATCCAAAAATCCGAAAGCTATTTATTCTACCCTTTACTTTATACCTTATGCGAAGTGAATATGCTGACAAAATGATAACCGACTTGTCGGCAAGGAAAATTCCCCGTGTGGAAACTGTTTCTGGAGTAATGATTTCAATTACTTCTAATTCAGTTTATCCTCCAAAAGGAACTGTTTCTGAAGCAGTTGCAAGCGCAATACCAAAAATACTAAAGAGATACACTAATCCGAGGGTTCTTGATTATGGATGCGGAACTGGATTTTTAGGAATAGTTTCCGCAAAATACGGCGCAAAAGTAACTGCGCTTGATTTATCCCCGGATGCTATTGAACACACCTCAACAAATATGGTTCTTAACGGCGTTGATTTTGATGTGCGCTACAGCGACGGCTTCTCCGCACTACTTGGAACAGAAAAATTTGATTTAATCCTTGCGGTTCTTCCCTTTGAGGAAGCAAAGCCAAATACCCAGCTTGAAGTTGCATTTTATGATGAAAACTCAGTTGCAAAAAATACTCTTTTTGCAAATGCAAAAAAACATTTGACAAAAGAAGGCACAATTTTGTTTGTGTATTCCGACAGGATGCAAAAAATACTTCCAATGGAAACATTTGTGAAAGGATTTAATTTTAAAAAAATAGTTTCAAGCACAGTAATGGGCGATAATTACTTTGTGGTTCAATTAACTCCAAAAACTTTTTACTAAAATAAATGCTGATTATTTATAACTGTTAATTATTTCAGCACATCCCCAGTCTCATTGCTCCAGAAGATTAAATCAAGCTCCGCAAAGCTAAGCTTATGCTTTAAGCAGAATTCACTCATTTTATTCTCAATTTCAAGATATTTTTTCTTTGTAATCGTTTTTGGAAGTGCATCAATAACTCCGCATTTAACAAGATTCTTCAAAATATGCCTGTCAAGTATAGCCACATGCTCTCCAAAGCCAATATTTCTCAAAAAGTGAGATGCTTCTTTGTACCCATATCCGTTAACTTCGCTTACCAAAAACTCCCTGCATTTAATAGGCGCATTAGGAAGCCCAGCTTCTTGAAGGATTTTATTTACTTTATTCACAGCAAATTTTTTTTGAACTTCAACAAGCCGCAAAGCCTTGGTTCTGAAAAATCTAACATTTTTTAAAAAAGGTTCTTTATCCTTGGCAGTTCCTTTAGTCAACAAGTTATGTTGTTTTAGAAGATTAATAGTTTTAATTGCCTGCTTTGCAGAGCTTTGGGGGGTGAGAATGCAAAAGCAAAGCTCCTCATAAACTTTTTCGTTTGAATTCCAATTTGATTTAAACTCATTAAGCGCTTTGTCAATTTTTGCGCTGATTTCACCTCTTGCAATGCAGATTTGGGGTTTCATGCACAACTCCAGTTTTGGTTGTTGTTTAAAACCTTCTCCCTGGATTATTAGTACATTATTCGAATAGGACTTCTGCCGAGTAATTTATAAACAAATTAAGTTCTCAATATATAGAGCAGTTTTGGGTGATAAGTTGATTGAATCAATAGCATTTATCCCTGACGGGAACAGAAGATATGCTAAAACCGCAGGCATATCATACGCTCAAAGTTACTTGATTGGAACACAAAAAGCATGGGATGTAATTGATTGGATAAAAAAATACCCTTCAATAAAGAACGGAGTGTTTTACACATTTTCTTTAAAAAACTTTGAACGCTCAAAAGCAGAGCTTTCAGTGTTAATGAAAATTTTTGAGCATGAGCTTGACAGGGTAAAGAAGCACAAAATCATAACAGAAAATGGGATAAAATTAAAATTCATTGGGAGAAAAGAAGTATTTTCAAAAAAACTGCAGACAAAAATGAATGAGGTTGAAGAATATACTTCACAATTCGATTCAAAAACAATTTACCTTGCGCTTGGCTATGACGGACAGGCTGAAATAGTTGATGCGAGCAAGAAATTTGCGCAGGATGTAAAGAGCGGCAAAATTTCGCTTAACGAACTTGACACTAAAACATTCCAGCATTATTTATACGCTGATTTTAAAGCGCCTGATTTGATTGTGAGAACCTCAAAAGAACAGCGCTTGAGCGGATTTTTAACTTACCAAAGCTCTTATTCAGAACTTTCCTTCATTAACAAGTACTGGCCGGAGTTAAAAGAAAAAGATGTTGATAAAGTAATTCACGACTTTGAAAACAGAGAAAGAAGATTTGGAAAGTAATTGCCTATTTTGTTCTTTTTTAATTAAAAAATAGAAATAGCCCCTCCCAGATTCGAACTGGGGTCTGGAGATCCAGAGTCTCCCATCCTTGGCCACTAGACGAAGGGGCTATTAATACTGATTTAGTTCGCTCTGCGAACATATAATCCCTTCGGCTATTTTTTCGCAAGCCTTTTATCAAAAGGCTTCTAGACGAAGGGGCTAATCAGCGCTTAGCGCTAATACAAGACTAGAGTTTGAGAAAATTTATAAAGCAGATTATTGGGTGTTTTTTGACGTCAGCTAGTCATGAATTTTAAGAAAGTGCCCGCAAGGAAGAAGTACTTGGGGTTAGTTGCAAGTTTGCCGATGAATTTTCCCGGCTCGTCCATATCCCCTTCTTTCTCAAGGAATTCTTCAATTCCCTTCTGTTTTAATTTTAAGAATAAATCATCAATTTCTTTTGAGGAAAGAGAGTTAAGGTATTTTCTAATCTTCCAGTGCAGTTTTAATTCCTTATTTATTTTATCCATTTTCTTTTCATAATCCGCAAGCATTGTTTTATTCTTAACTGCAGCAGCAACAACATCTCCAAGCAAAAGGGCTGATTTCATTCCAAATATCACTCCGCCCCCAGTGGTTGCTTTAGTCTGAAAAGCCGCATCTCCCACAATTGCAAGATTATCTTTTGAAATGCCGCTAAGAGGAGGCCCGCATGGAACAAGAGCTGAATCAACTTTGTATATTCTTGCATTAGGAAGCCTTTGTTTAACAAAAGCCCTAAATCTCTCATTAACATCCTCTCCAAGAGTTGTTCCAATCCCTACTTTTGCTTTCTCCGCGCTTATTGGCACAACCCAAGCAAAAAAGCCTTTTGCGAACTCGTTTAAGTGAACCTCAACCATGTCTTTTTCAAATTCTCCGCTAAGAGTCGCCTGCATGGTGTGGACAAAGTTTTCTTTAGGAGCTTTTATTCCAAGAAGGTGCCTTACTGTTGAATTAACTCCGTCAGCTCCGATTATGTACTCTGCTTTTCTTAATTCGCCCCTGTTTTCAGACTGGACAAAAAGCGTGTTCTTCCTCACATCAATAAGCTTAGTGTTAGTTGCAACGTGGATATTGTGAAGCCGAGCTTTCCTTACAAGCATTTCATCAAACTTTTTTCTATCCACAACATACGCCACAGTTTCTTTTCGCTTAATTTTCAGCATGTGCCCTGAAGGAGAAAATATTTTTGCGCCTTTAATTTCGTTTTGAAGCGAGTCGCTTGGGGCAAGTCCCAAATCCTCAACGCCTTTTTTTGAAATAAGCCCTGAACAGTGCACAGGCTCTCCGACATTATCATGCTCTTCAAAAACAGTTGCGTCAATTCCGAGCTCTTTGATTCTTAACGCCGCCATGAGCCCTGCAGGCCCCGCGCCGATTATTGCAACTGTATTTAGCCCCAATATAACACCTATCTAATAATGGCTGTTGAGGTTTTAAAGTTTCTCTTTTGAAAATAAGTTTTGAATATAAACAAAGGAACTTGGCTTTTATTTTTTGTAAAAGCCAGTTCTTTTATTTAATTTTTATTTTGTCATGGCTTATTTGCTTCCCATTTCTTTGCTTCGGGTTTTTGTTCAGGAGTAAAGCGATCAATTATTGATTTCTTTGCCCCAAAACCATGCGCTCCGCTTCCGCCTTTGAATTTAATGAAAAATACTACTACTAAAACTATTATTATAATGATTATAATCACTGCGATTATCATCATTGTTCCATCATCAACAAGAGGGGTTCTTGTTAAATCTGCCGCGCTGCTTGTCCCTTCAATTAATAATGGAGGCGCTTCAAATTTAGCTATTACATTTGTTGCAATTAATGCTTTTGCAGCATCGCTTGTCATTTCTCCAAGACCATACCTTACCGTAGCCTTAGCTCCTTTTGCAACATCAACAGTGAACTCCACAACAGGATCGTCCTTGATTATTGACCATGAGTGGCTTACCATCTTGATTTTCTTTGCGCTGTCCAAAAGTTCTTTTGGAATATATTCAACAATTTTAACTTTTCCAGATTCTGTGTTGTTTGTGAACTCAATCTCAACTTTTACCTGAACTGTGTTTGAGTCCCCAGTTTCAACTATTACAAGTCTTCTTGCCATCTTAGCTCCGTTAACTGTCTGCGCAATAGTTTTTGCATTCTGCGCAGGTATTCCAAGAGCAGTAATCAGATTTTCAGTATTTGCATTATCGAATGTATAATTTGCTATATTTGCGTCCCTAAAGTTAGTTGATGCTTTGAATTCATCATATAATGAATTTGCAAGCGTTGCTTTTACAAGCGCATTTGCGGGAGCTGTAACTAAATCCTCTTCAGCTTCAGCAAGGGCTTCATCAGCGCTCGCTTTTTTTGTTCTCATGCTTTCAGAAATTACAAGCCCGAGCGACTTTGCATTATCCAAAACTCGTTGAGCATCGCTTTTCTTAATATTAGCCTGTGAAATTTTCAAAGCAGCATCCTCGTTTGAAGGAAGCGCGTTTGAAATTGTGATGGTCCTTGTTATTTCTCTTGAGTTTCCTGCTTTATCAGAAACTTTTGCGCTTAAAGAATAGCTTCCATTTTTGAAATTGTGTGTGTTTAAGTCAATATAGAATATGTTTGTAACTGAAGTATCCCTTGTCGAGCTTATTTTTCCGCCGTTGAAATCGAATTCAACTTTTTCAATTAATTCAGTATCAATTGCGGTAACTCCGACTTTTTTTGCTCCAATAAATGTCGCGTTTGTGTCATTCCATGAAATTGAAGGCGGGTTGTTGTCAATTGTTACATAAAGTAAATTTGATGTTGTCCTCCCGCTTTCTTCGCACCAGAAGTTTATTCTCTTGTATCCATTGCTTCCTGAATTAATTGACAGGCTTTGCGAGATTACATTAACACTGCTTGTGTTTGAAGCAAGCTGTGTTGTTGTCCCAGTCGGATCAAGATACTGGTAAAATATTTTTCCGCTTGTTGTGTTCTGCGAGTAAGTGCATTCAACAGCCAGACTGTCTCCGTTTTTTGCATAATCCGTAGCTGCGCCAAGTCTTTTTACAGTAATTGTCGCGGTTGTTGAAATAGGAATTACAGTAACTTCATTGCTTGAAATGCTTTCATTTCCTGCCCCGTCTCTTGTATGAATCCTGAATTTGTAATCAGTGTCATTAGTGAGTCCGGTTGCGGTGTAAGTTACAGTTGATGCGCTGTTTACTCTGTCAAAATAAGTAAATGCTCCCGCTCCGATTGCTCTGTAAATATTATATCCTGCGTTTCCTGAATTATTATCAGCTGCGCTTGGAGCCGTCCAGTTTAGAACTGCGCTGCCGTTGCCTGCCGTTATAGTTAAGCTTGTTGGAGCGCTTGGAGCAACGCTGTCATACAAAACATATGTTGTGTGAAGATTAGCATCAATATTTCCAACAGCATCTTTGAACTGAACATAAACATCCTTGTTCCAGTCTGATTTTGCAGTGCATCCATAAGTTGTGTCATTAATGTTAAAATCAGAGTATGTTGTTGCATAAGTAATCCATGAAGTCCAAGATGAGTTATTGCATGATAATCTCATCAAAACTCCCGGCCAAGCATGCGAATTGCTGATGCTAAAAGAAGGTTTTTCGCTGTTAGTCCACCCTGAATAGCTTATGCTTCCAGAAGTAGGAGCAAGTGTGTCGATAGTAAAAGTAAAACTTCCGCTTGCCGCGTTTCCCAAGGCATCATTAACATCATATGCTACAGTGTGTGTTCCTTCGCTCATGTTGTTTATAACAAATGTTGCAGGGCTTGTTGCTGTGCTTACTTGGTGGTTTGAATCCACGCTTACTTTTATCATTGAAATACTGCTAAAATTATCGCTGAATGCGAGACTGAAATTAAAATCAGCTTTGTTATAATCAGTGCTTGCTACTGGATATGTTGTTCCAATAACAGGCGCAGTTTGGTCATCAATTGCCCATGCTCCGCGATAAGCATAAGTTGGAACATCTGTGTTCCCATCCAAAAGAACCGCCCAAATTGAATTGTTCCTGTCATTTGACCAAAGGCTTGCGTCATAAGTTGAAACTGATACAGTCATTGGGGTTCCATTAAAGTCAATAAAATTTGCGCATGAAGCGGGCTGCGATGCGGAATAAGTGAAACAAACTTTATTGTTATCCGCTCCGCCGTCAGTTGTAAGAACTAAAGTAATATCGGAAGAATTTTTGTTTACTATTGTTCCGTTTAATACATTTGCCCCTTCCTTTATTTCCAGATTTGTTATTCCAAGGGAAAAAACAGTTGCTGATACTAATACTAACGCTGCCAATAGTGCCCAAAATTTCATTAAATTCACTTCCAAAATTTGTATTTATTAGTGCTTAATCATTTATTAATGTTTTTAGCCCGTTTTTGCGAGGCAAATATGAATCAGAATTTATTTGAAGTAGTTAATTAATTCTTCCCGGGTTAATTTGGCCTGATTTAAAATTCCTTTTAGAGTTCCTGGGTCAATTGATTTGTGAATTGGCACTACAGTTGTTATTTTGCCAGTTAATGTGTGTTTTACTAAAACTATGTGGCTTCCTTTTTGCCTGGTTGTAGAAAATCCATTTTGTTCAAGAAATTTTATGAGTTCTATTCCTGAAAGAATTGGTAATTTCATTTGCATCAGTTTACCCAGTAAGTGTTACTGAGCATACTTTTGCTTTTTTTAGAGTACTTTCTTTTAGTTTGGTAGGCATATTTTCTTCTTCAAGAAATAATTCAATTGCTTCTTTTATATTTGCTAATGCTTCTTTTTCAGTATTTCCTTGGCTTACTACGCCAAGTTTTGGGCATTCTGCAACAAAAGCAATTTCTCCTTTTTTGATTATTACTTGGTACTCTTTTTCCATGTTATCAAGCATATTATCGCCCGAACACATAATAAAACAATCTTTTTATTTTTAGGATTTAAACTAATCAGCTATTTTCGACTATTGTCGAAACTATTTTTTGTTTTTTTCAAGCCAAGCGGAGAGGAATTTTAAAAATACGGTTGCATATTCTCCCCTTCCAAGTTCAAAGTTCAGTTCAAATATATTATCCTTCACATTCCTTGCGTTAAATTTTCCTGCAGAAGTGAATGTTCTTCTAACTAGTGTTCCTTTTCTGAAATTTTTCTCAAATTCAGTAGGTTCAATTGTTAATTCTCTTGTGAATGCTTTTGAGGAACTCATAGCAAATTGGGGTTTGTCATCATTTTGCCCAACTATTTGAGCATAAATATTATCTGGTTTTCTTTCTTTAGCAAGTTCATTTAATTTTTCATTAAATCTCATAGCCTGCGCGGTTTTAACTAAAATTTTCACGCTCTTTGGCTCGGCATGCAAAAAAGCTCCCTTAAAATCAAGAGGGTTCTTTTTCAAATATTCAAACAAAATAACTTTCTTTGTTTCCTTAACTTCAACATCCTGCATTATCTTTTCCCAATTTCCCCAATTCTTCAAAACAATTTCCTTGATTTTAGCGCTTTTAGGAGTATCAAACTTGCTTGCCTTCGTTACAAAAACTTTTAACGCGTTTTCATAATCGCCTTTAGCAATTAATCTCGCTGATTCAACGTTGTTTTTTGAAAACCTCTGCTCGCCAAAGTAATTGCATACCAGTTCATTACTTGCCTTAAAATGCTTAATTGCCTTTAAATCCCCTTCTTCAAATTCCACAGTTACATTAAACACATTCCCTTTATGTTTCCCGACAAAAATTCTTTCATTAGAATTTCCCCTAAATTTAATTTTAAAATCAGGCTCATTCACTTCCTCAACAGGCTCCTCAGTGCAAAACCACTGCTTAGTGCTTGCATTCTTGTCCTTAACCCCGCAAAACCAAGCCTTAACTCCAATTCTCTTCTTAGCTTCCTTATGGCTGATTCCTTCTTTATCAAGAATATAATAGTAATATTTCCCGCTATTTCCAAGCGTTGGGTTAAACAGCTCTCTAACTGAAAAAGTTTCTGGATTAAGTTTATACTTCATAATTAATCATTGGTTCATTAAGTAAAATTTGGTTAATTAAGTATATAAAGGCTGAATTTGTGGTTTTTTTACTTATTAATAGGAATATAACTTGGCTCCTCAAACTCAAACACTTTAACTGCCCCGCTCGAGTTTTCAATTCCTAAAAAAGGAGTTTTAGCGGTTTTCTTTTCAAATACCTTAATTTCATGGAATTTTCTAACTATTCTAATCATCTGCCCCTGATTATTAACTTCCATGCTTATTGCATTAGAACTATTTTCAAGCAAACTCTTCGAAACCCACATATGCTGTTCGTCAGCAATAGCATATAATTTTGGGGTTGTTAAAACTCCGGCTATTTGGAGCGCATTGTAATTAGCAACGTTTGAAAAGTCATTTCTATCAAGATAATAATTGTAAATAGGAAGATCAGGCACAATTAGAATAGCGTCAGCAGGAATATTTGTCTTTGCCCATTCTCCAGCTTCTTTAACATTGACAAGATTTTCTATATTCCAGTAATAACTTCCATCCACGCTTTCAAATGCATACACTTGCGCTCCAAGAACGGCTAAGATAAGTATAATTGGGATAACTGCGCTTTTTGTTTTCTGATATATTCCTCCTACTGCAATTGCCATAAACACCGCTATTGGAATAGCAAGAACTGAAAGGAACCTTGTCATGGCATAACCCCACCAGAAGTAAAACAAAATTGAGAGAATGCTAAATATTAGCAGGGCATTTGCAAGCTTGTTTTTTTCCGTTCTTTTAAGATAAAAGTAAATTCCAATAATTGCAACCGCAAGCACTATTATGTTCAAATTAAGTATTTTTGAGAAAAAGTCCATATTGAATGGAGTGTACTGCTCGCTCGCGTAAGAATTTCCAAACATTGTTTGTGAAATTGATTCATTTCGCATAATCCAAGGCGCAAGTATTATTCCAAACAAAATAACTCCAATAATAAACCCGCCAAAAATAATCCTTAAAGGCTTTTTTCGATTTTCAATAACTTCCATTATCCCAGTAGTAGCAATCGTCACAAACCCAGTGTATCTAATTAGTGTTGAAAAACCCATTAATAAAAATCCAATAAAATATGCTGCTTTTTGCTTAATGCTGGTTCCTTTCAAAGTAGCGCGCTTGAATTTTACTGCAAGATAAAGCCCTGCAAGTGTGAATAAGCCAAATACAGTTTCAGTCATTCCCGCAACTGAGTACTCCAAAATCAAAAATGAAGTTGCAGTAAAAAATGCTGTGAGTATGCCAAACTTTTTCCCAAATTCTCTTCCAAACAAATAAGCCAGCGGAATTGTGAGAGATCCTGCAATCAGTGCCACTAACTGCGAAGCAAATAATTCATCTTTTGTAAAAAAATTCATGATTCCTATAAGAAATGGAAATCCGGGAGGGTATTTTTGATGCTCAATTCCGGCAAATAATGAATAACTTCCTTTTTCAAACATGTTTTTTGAAAGCGCCATGTACCAATAAGCGTCCTGGCTGGGGTTAGTTTTTGCTCCCAAAAGAAGCGGAATAGTTATGACAAAAAATAAGACTACTATTAATCCAAGAACAATTAAATGATTTTTCTCAACCAAACCCAAAAACTTTTCCACTGATTGATTTGGTACTTTGGGCTCTTTTTTTGGGGTGTTCCCATCTTTTCTTAAAAATTTTACCATTTTTACCGAACTCTATTTCTCACTAAATACCAAAATGCCTTAATCCCATCATTAACCGAAATCTTTTTTTCAAGCTTTTCTCTTGCAGTGTAGCTTATTGGAACTTCCTTTATTTTAATCTTTTTCTTTAATAGTTTGATAGTAATTTCAGGCTCAATTTGAAAATCATCAGAAGCAAGGTTTAATTCCTGAAGCAAATCAGTTCGAATAAGTTTGTACCCTGTCTCCATATCGGTTATTTTTTGCCCGTACAAAATGCTTGTAAGCGTCGAAAGAAACTTGTTTCCAATAAGATGCGTTTTACTTATTCCTTTAACAGTTCCCATAAATCTTGAACCATAAACCGCATCGCAGTCCTTTGTCTCGCAAAGCATTGTCGGAATATCATTTGGATTATATTCCAAATCAGCGTCTTGGATTAGAATAAACTCTCCGTTAGCTTTGCTTATCCCTTGTTTTATGGCATGCCCCTTTCCGGCATTATTTAAATAACTGTGAACAGTAATTTTACTGCCTTTTTGCTTTTCTTTAACTTTTTTTATAATCTCAAGGCTGTTATCTTTTGAACCATCATTTACTATAATTAGTTCCTTGTCCCAGTCTTTTGGAGTAAATGCAATCACCTGATTAAGCGCCACTTCAATTCGCTTTTCTTCATTATAAACAGGAATTACAATTGAAAGCAATTTTTTCTTCATAAAACCACGCTGATTTTGACTTAATTTCCACTATTTTTTTATGGTTAATTACTTCATCTTCCCAAAAGTAATTTTTTTATTCATGGTATAATTATAAGCAAAAGCCGTAATTATAGCCCCCAACTTTGCAAGTAAAGGTGGTGCAGACAATATTTCAACATATGCAACAGTGCTAATCCAGTTAATTATAAGCCCCCCAATTGCAATTAAGAGAAAAACAGCAATTTGCTTGTGCTTTTTTGAATAAGTATTCTTGAAAGTGAATTTTCGCTGAAAAATATAATTTAAAGTAATTGCGATAATAAACGAAATAGGAGCGCTTATCCAATAATCAATCCTTCCAAGATTAATCATCATCCAAAAAGAAGAAAGCTCAACCGCAGCAGCCACTGCTCCGAAAAAACAGTACTTAATCAGCTGTTTGTTTTGTTTTATCAGATTTTTCATAAAAATATCCTGTTATATAGAACAATTATTTAATTAAAGCGTTTGATTTGTTTTAGCGTCCTATGCTTTTATAGTTAAATCCAAATTTTTTCATTTCTTTTGGATCAAATAAATTTCTCCCATCCACTAAGTTAGGCTCTTTCATTAAAGAAATTACTTTTTTAAGGTCAAGCTCTTTGAACTCTTTCCAATCAGTAACAATAACTGCTGCGCTGCTGTTTTCTAAGGCTTCATATGCTGTTTTTGCATAATTAATATTTGGTATAATTGTCTTCATTTTTTCTTCAGCTTTTGGATCAAATGCGCTCACAATTGCGCCAGTTTTTTGCAGTTCTTTAATTAATATAATTGCAGGCGATTCTCTGACATCATCAGTTTTTGGCTTGTAAGCAAGTCCAAGAACAGCAATTTTTTTGTTTTTTACGGTTTTAACTAAGCTAATGGTTTTAGCAAACAGTTTTTTCTTCTGCAGTTCATTTACTTCATCAATTGCGCGTGTGATTTTATTATTGCATCCGTATTTTTCCATTGTCTTTGATAATGCTCTGACATCTTTAGGAAAACAGCTCCCACCATATCCAGCCCCCGCTGAAAGAAACTTTGCTCCAATCCGGTCATCAAGCCCCATTCCGTAAGAAATTTGCTTAATATCAGCGCCAACTTTTTCGCTTAATTCGGATAGCTCGTTCATAAAAGAAACTCTTAATGCAAGCATGGTGTTGCTGGCGTATTTGATTAGTTCAGCAGTTTTTGGATTAGTGAGCATAACCTCTTTCTTTCCGCTTGTTCCTTCGGCATAAACGCTTGCAACAGTTCTTCCATCGCTCTCATTTTCAGCGCCGATTACAATTCTTTCATTGTCAAAATCCCTCAGCGCGCTGCCTTCAGCCAAAAATTCTGGATTTGAAACAACAGCAAAATCAATCGCTTTTTTTAGCTCGCCATTAGAAACTCTTTTTTTAAGTTCTCCATCAATTATGGCAGTTACTCTATCCACAGTCCCTACCGGCACGGTGCATTTATTCACCACAATTTTTCTTGAATTCATTAGTTTTCCTATTTCTTTTGCAGCAGCGTCAACATGTTCAAGATTTGCTTCTCCGTTTTCTTTCTGAGGGGTGCCGACAGCAATAAAAATAATGTCTCCATGCGTAATTCCTTCTTTTCCAGAATTAGTAAATTTAATTTTTTTATTAGAAATAGCCTTTTTTAACGCAACATCAAGCCCGTCTTCATAAATAGTTGGAATTCCACTGCTTAGCTTGTCAACTTTTGATTTATCCACATCAAGACAACAAACCGAGTGCCCCTTATTTGCAAAGCATACGCCGGCAATAAGCCCAACGTACCCTGTTCCTATAATGGTAATGGCATGCATCTAATAAAAAATGAGTTCTTTTTGGCTTTTAAACCAATCTAGTGCAAAAATAATTCACTAAAAAGAGCCGCTATTTTTGTCCTAAAACGTATTTAAATAAGATAAACCTCTTTTTGTTAAGGGCTAAAGATAATTGTTTGATTAGGGATAATGTATGGGGCTTCCAATAGTTTTTATTCAAAAAGACGATGCTCGTTTTCTTAACCTTGCGCTGGTAAGGGCAAAAGCATCAAATCCTGATTCAAGACTGATTGTAATAGGGGATAATTTATCTCCCAAGCTTGACTTTGCTGAATATTATTCTATGAAAGGGTTGTCAAAAGGAGCCAATAAATTTAATGAAAAATATGTTCATTTAAGCACGGTGGGGTTTGATTTTGAGCTATTTTGCTTTCAGAGGTGGTTTGTGTTAAACGAGTTCATGCATAAAGAAAAAATTAACTCCTGCCTTCATCTTGACCACGATGTTTTGCTTTATTCAAATGTGACTCTTAATCAAAAAGAGTTCTCAAAAGCGCCTTTTGCATATTCCTTTGGCACAAGCGGGCATTGTTTTTTTATTAATGATTTAAAACAGTTTGACAAGCTTTGCGAGTTCATTACCTCTTTTTACACGGACAAAAAACGCCTTGCTGGGTTAAGAAATATGTATGAGGACAGACTGCAAAAGCATTTACTCGGCGGGGTGTGCGACATGACTGCTCTTAAGATTTTTGCGCAGGAAAATCCAAAACTGGTTATGGATGTTTCAGAGATAACTACAAGCGGGATTTTTGACCATAATATTAATGCATCTGACGGGTTTGAAACATTTTGCGGATTAAAAAAAATTATTGTCAAAAATGGCCTGCCTTTTGTAATTGTTAAAAGCACAAAAAAGATTGTTCCTCTAAAAGCAATACACATGCAGAGGCTTGCAAAATCATTAATGAGAAAGTTTAGCGACTGCAATTTCAGCAGAACAAACATAATTTTTGACTACTTATTAAAGAGGGCTAAAAAAATTGCAAAAATAATTCTTAAGAAGGGCGCTTAAAATGGATGAAATAGTGAAAAAAATTAAGGATAAGCTTTTTTCAAGAAAATCTCTGGTTGATGTTTTCAAAAACATGGGGTGGCTGACTTTTGACAAATTCTTCAAACTGTTTACTGGCTTTATTGTTGGAATATGGGTGGTAAGATACCTTGGTCCTGAACAGTTTGGTATTTGGAGTTATGCGCTTGCATTTGTTTCATTTATTTCAATAATCTCCTTTACCGGCTTAAGCGAAGTAGTTGTAAGAGATTTAATAAAAGACGAGAAACGAAGCGGAAAAATAATGGGGACTTCTTTTGCTATCCGAATGGTTGGAGCAATCTTGACATTTTTGGTTTCGCTTCTATTAATTCCTTTCTTTAAACAGGATTTTGAAATGTTTATTTATGTTGCAATTATAGCTTTTGGAATAATAATTCAGTCATTTGATGTCACCGAGCTTTGGTTTCAGGCAAGAATCCGATCAAAATATGCAATAATAGCAAGAACTGTTTCAGGAGTCGCAACTTCCGCATTCAAATTAGCGTTAATATTCATGTCAGCTCCGTTGATTTACTTTGTTTTTTCAGGGCTGCTTGACATAGCGATTGGAAGTGTTGGGATAATGTATTTTTATCATAAGCACAAGCAGTCAATACGCCTCTGGAAGTTTGATAAAAAGTTCTTGATTGAACTGCTTAGAGACGGCTGGCCGCTGATTTTATCAGGAATTGCAATTTTTGTTTACATGCGAATAGACCAGCTAATGATAGGACAGATGCTTGGCGAAACTGAACTTGGGCTTTATTCAGTAGCAGTAAAACTTGCTGAACTATGGTACTTTGTTCCAGGGATAATTGTAAGTTCAGTTCTTCCTGCAATTATTTCCGCAAAGTCAAGGGATGAAGAACTCTATAAATCAAGATTTCTAAAATTATACACAGTGCTCGCATGGGTTGCAATAGGAATAGCAATTCCGGTTTCAGTGTTATCTCCATATATTGTTGGAATACTTTACGGCCCCGAATATGTCGGCGCTTCGCTTTCTTTAGCAATTTCAATATGGGGTGGAGTAGGGGTGTTTTTAGGAACAGCATCCACACAGTACCTTGTAATTGAAAAGAAAACCATGTTTTCACTTTATAGAGCAGTTGTAGGAATGTTTATCAATTTTGGATTAAATCTGGTTCTGATTCCAATGTTTGGAATAAGCGGTGCGGCAATTGCCACATTTGTTTCATACTCCCTTGTCACATTTTCTTTGTTCATCTTCAAGGACACACGGGAGCATGCTAAGTTATTTTTTAGGGCGCTTTCGCCAAAAAGCGTATTTGATTTATTTAAGTGATTTTATGCTGGTTAGCACAATTATTTTTGAGAGCAAAAAAAGCCTTTGTTTAAAGCTTTTTTGCTTTGAAGTGATTTAATATTGTTTAGGTGAAGTTATGGAAGAAAAACCAGTTGAGAAAAAAAGAAGCGAATTTAAACTGCTTTTAGATAGACTTGGAATTACTAAATTTGTCAGAGACTCAAGAACTAATATTTATTATGTATTTTTTCACACTGTGTTAATGCCAGCTGATTATAGCGGGCAAAAAGCAGCTGATGCTATATACGAACGCATAATGTCAAAGAAACCGACTATGATTTGCCGATATGGGAAGGTAGAAATTAATGCAATGAAAGAAATGGCCCTTATTTTAAATGAAGAAAATGAGTATACTGATGAGAATTTTTCCTTGCTTGAAACTAACGCTGGGTTTTTCCCGATAACTTATAAATCTGTTAAGAATTTTTACGAACGCATGTGTAAAGATTCAAAAGAAATTGATATGCTTGGAAGCTGGTGTTCTGAAGAGATCTATTTTAAGGATTTGATAAAGAATTCAAAAAAAATAGTCCTAAGAGACATTACTCCTTTTTATTCTTCTAAGCCCTGGTCAAGAGCATTGGCGGGAAAAAAAGTTCTCGTGATTAGTCCATTCTCTGAAACTATCCAAAAACAGTACAAAAAAAGAGAAAAATTATTTGAAAACCCGTTGATTTTGCCAAAGTTTGAGCTTACTACTCTAAGATCAGTCAATTCCATTAAGGGAAATGATGTTGGGTTTAAGGACTGGTTTGCAGCACTAAAGCACATGGAAAATCAAATTTCAAAAATAGATTTTGATGTAGCAATTCTTGGCTGCGGAGCATATGGATTCCCTCTTGCTGCACACATAAAAAGAATGGGCAAAATCTCTATTCATTTAGGCGGGTCCACACAATTACTGTTTGGAGTTAAAGGGAAGAGATGGGAAGAGCATAGTTTTAAGCTGATTAATGAACACTGGGTAAGACCGTCAAGAAAGGAACGCCCTAAAAATTATAAGAATGTTGAGGGCGGAACTTATTGGTAATGCTGGAATAATGATTGATTTAAATAAATGTATTTTACTTATTGGTTAATTGGTGGTGTAGATGGTTGTTGGTGGAAGGACTATAAATAGGATATTAAAAAAATTTGAATCCCCTCGGTTTGTTAGATATAGTGGGCACACTTTTATCAATGACATACCAAAAGATCCAATAGTTGTTGATTTGGGCGGAAATCATGGCGATTTTGCTAATGAGTTTTTATCAAAGCATAAATGCAAGCGGTATTTTTGTGTTGAACCAGACCCTGAAATGGTTGGGTATATAAAAAATAGACTTAAAAAGTACCCTTTTGTTGAACTTCAAAATGTTGCTGTTGGGCCTGATGAGAAAAACATCTCTTTTTTTGTCGCAGAATCAACAGGGGCGAATTCATTATTCAAAGATTTTGCTGTTAAACAAGGGTTAAAAAAAGAAATTAAAGTTGACAGTTATTCGCTTGATTCTCTTTTTAAAAAGTATAACATTACTAATGTTGACTGGTTGAAAGTGGATATTGAAGGTGGAGAGTGGGATCTTCTTTTGAATGCCAGCGATGAAGTATTGCTTAAGATATCGCAGATTTCAATAGAGTTTCACAATTTTTTAGACTTTTGGAATAAGGATTATTTTGATAAAACACAAAAAATAATTGAAAGATATTATTCACTTGGATTTAGACCTTATTTTAAGGAGCCTGATTATTCAGATTTGCTTTTTGTAAATAAAAACAAGATTTCTGGAGTGTAAAATTATTTTGATTTTATTTAGAGTGGTGTTGATGGGTATTTTTGAAAATATATTCAAGGTTTATAGATTTCTTTTTGCAAGAAAAGTTTTTTACAAAGCTAATAAATTTCTCTACAGGCTCTCACTTTCAGGAATGGGAGTTTTAAATTTTGAAAATGATGCAGTGAGTGGGGAAAGATTTTTTTTAAACAGGCTATTTTTGAAAGGAAAACCGCTTGTGATATTTGATGTTGGCGCAAATGAAGGGAATTATGCTAAGATAATAAGGGATTACAGCAAGGAATCTAAGATTTATTGCTTTGAACCGCATCCAAAGACATTTGAAAAGTTAAAAAAGAACACTTCTGGATTAAACGTGACTTTAGTGAATAAGGGATGCGGTAGCAAAAAAGAGCACTGCGAGTTTTTTGACTATTCAAACTCTGACGGCACTTCGCACGCGACTTTATACAAAGGGGTAATTGAAGAGCTTCACCGCGGAAAATCATCAAAAGTAAATGTTGATATTATCCCGCTTGACTATTATATTGAATCAGAAAAAATCAACCGAATTAATCTGCTAAAGATTGATGTAGAAGGAGCCGAGCTTTCCGCAATAATGGGCGCAAAGAAGACAATTCAGAAAAATAAAGTTGATTTGATTCAATTTGAGTTTAACTCAATGAACATTAAAAGCAAGGCATTTTTCCTTGATTTTGTAAATATTTTGCCTAATTATGAATTTTATAGGCTTCTTCCCGACGGGCTGGCTCCAATGGGGAAATATGATTCCGCGATTTTTGAAATATTTGCATTTCAAAATGTAGTGGCGATAAGAAAAGACATTAAAAAAGAATATGGTGAGTTAATTTGAATTTAGCACCAATAGCATTGTTTGTCTATAAACGACCTGACCATTCCAAAAGAACTCTTTCTGCGCTCAAAAATAATTTGCTTGCTAAGCAGACTGATTTGTTTATATTTTCAGACGCCCCAAAGAAAGATTCTGATATTGCTGCAGTTAATAAAGTTAGAAAGTTGATAAAAAGCGTCAAAGGTTTTAAATCAGTCAAGGTTATTAAAAGAAAACAAAATCTTGGGCTTGCAAATTCGATAATTGACGGAGTAACCTATTTGACAAATAAATATGGTAGAGTTATAGTCGTTGAAGACGATTTGTTAACCTCAAAATATTTTTTAAATTTTATGAATGACTCGCTTGATTTGTATTCTGATGATAAAAAGGTTGCAAGTATTCATGCGTATGTTTTTCCAATAGATTCGACTCTCCCAGATACATTTTTCATAAGAGGGGCTGATTGCTGGGGGTGGGCTACATGGAAAAGAGCATGGAAATTATTTGAGCCAAATGGACCAAAGCTCCTTTCTGAATTGAAAAAAAGGAATTTGATTAATAGATTTGATTATGGGGGGTATGCTAATTTTAGCGAGATGCTTAAAAATCAAATTGACGGCAAGAATGATTCTTGGGCAATTAGGTGGCACGCGGCAATATTTTTAAGAGAAATGCTTACTTTATACCCTGGAAAATCGCTTGTATTTAATATTGGAAATGATGCGTCAGGGACTCATACTGATGATACAAGCGAGTTTGATGTTTTGTTGAATAATGCGCCAGTTGAGGTTAAGAAAATCGAATCAATTGAAAGTAAATTTGCTTATTTGGAATTTAAAAAATTCTTTAAAAAAAGAGTGAAAAACCCATTACATTTTTTAAAAATATTTATTGGAAGGTTAATAGGTTGATATTATGTCAAAGATTAAATCTATTGCAAGAAAAGTTATTCCTCCAGTTATAATTGAATATTTAAAATCAAAGAATGCGAGTTATGGATTTTTTGGGCGTTACTCTAAATGGGCTGATGCTGAAAAAATAAGTACTGGGTACGACTCAGAAGAAATATTCAAAAAAGTAAGAGCTTCGGCATTGAAGGTAAAAAATGGTGAAGCTGCATTCGAAAGAGATTCAATAGCTTTTAAAGAGATTAAATATTCCTGGCCGGTTCTTTCAGCTTTAATGATTGTTTCAGCGAGAAATAAAGGGAAGTTCTCAGTTCTTGATTTTGGCGGGTCGCTTGGCAGCATGTATTATCAAAACAAGAAAATTGCTGCCCAAACAGGGCTTGAAAAATGGGTAGTAGTTGAACAAGGAAAATTTGTTGAAATTGGAAAAAAAGAATTTGAGGATAATACGCTTAAATTTGCATATAATTTAAAAGAGGCTAAGAAACTATCTAAACCAGATATCTTAATTTTGGGAGGAGTTCTTCAGTATCTAAAATCACCTTATTCATTTCTGGATGAATTTATCGCATCAAATATTAAGTTTATATTAGTGGATAGAACCACATTTGTTTCAAATGATGAGTTTATTGCGATTCAAAAAGTATCTTCTGAAATTTATCCTGCGGAATATCCTGCATGGTTTTTTAATGAACAAAAATTCCTAAAAAAAATGTTGCAAAAGTACAAACTTGTTTATTCATTTGACTGTGAAGATTCAATTAATATTGATGCTAAATTTAAGGGTTTTTTATTTGAAAGACGCTGATAATAATGATAATGATTATGGTGGATTGATGGAAAATTATTGCACATTATTTGACTCAAACTATCTGGCCAGAGGAATTGTAATGTATGCATCTCTTGCGTCTGTTGCAAAGGATTTTCATTTGTATATTTTTGCCTTTGATGATATAAGTCTTGAAGCGCTTAGAAAAATGAATCTTGACAAAGTAACAGTTGTTTCGCTTGCAGAGCTTGAAAATGAAAGGCTTCTGGAGGCAAAGAAGAACAGGGGCAGGGGAGAATACTGCTGGACTTGTAGTTCTTCAACAATAAAATATGTTATTGAGAAATACAATGTGGATAATTGCACTTATATTGATGCCGACATGGTGTTCTATTCAGATCCAAAAGTTTTGATTGACGAAATGGGCGATGCATCAGTTTTGATTCCTCCGCACAGATACTCAAAGAGATATCTAAAGTCAATTGTGAGCGGTAAGTACTGCGTTGAATTTGTGACTTTTAAAAATACTCCTGCTGGAATAAAAGTGCTGAATTGGTGGGTTGATAGGTGTATTGAATGGTGCTATAACCGGCTTGAAGAAGGAAGATTTGGTGACCAAAAATATCTTGATGAGTTTGAAAAGTTTGAAGGAGTTCATGTTCTTGAAAATCTTGGCGGGGGAGTAGCTCCTTGGAATATTCAACAGTATGTTCCAAGCATTAAGGAAGGAAAAGTCTTTGGAAAGGAAATTTCTTCAGGAAAAGAATTTTTGTTTGTATTTTATCACTTCCACGGGCTAAAATTTATGGAAAATGACAAAGTTGATTTGAGCTACTATCATCTTACAAAGAATGTTGTTAATCTTGTTTACAAGCCTTATGTGAAGGCGCTTGTGGAAATGGAGCAAAAATTAGTCCAAAATGGGCTTGCAAAAACTCCTAATGGTGTACCAAAAAGCCTTAATAAAAGGGAAAAAATAGTCATGTATACCACAAGAGGGTTAAATGGAAACATGAATGTGTATAGTGTAAAAAAAATGGTCGGGGATGATATTGGCAGAGATAATAAAACTAAAAACGTTCGCTGATGAACGAGGCGCTCTAACAGTAATAGATAAAGTTCTTCCTTTTGAAATAAAGAGAGTATACTATATTTACGATACCAAAGCAAGCCGAGGCGGACACAAGCACAAAAAAAATAGGCAGGCGCTGATTTCAGTTGCAGGCTCATGCCAGATAAATGTAAGAACCGAAAATGGAATGAAATCATATGTTCTTGATTCTCCAGAAAAATGTCTGATTATTGAACCAGGGGACTGGCACACAATGGATAATTTTGCAAAAGGCACCGTGCTATTAGTTCTTGCTTCCGAGCACTTTGATAAGGATGACTACATTTGCGAGGAAAAAAAATGATTGAGTACGAAAACCTCGGAAAGGCAAATGCTCCATTTTTTGCAGAATACAGCAGGGAATTTGACAAGTTTTTGAACAGCGGATGGTATGTGCTTGGAAACTCTGTAAAGGAATTCGAGTCGGAATTTGCAAAATACAACGGCGCAAAACATTGCATTGGAGTGGCATCAGGGCTTGATGCGTTGACAATATCGTTAAAGGCTTTGGGAATTAAAGAAGGAAGCGAGGTAATAGTTCCGTCAAACACTTATATTGCGACAATTCTTTCGATAGTAAACGCAGGACTGAAGCCTGTTTTAGTGGAGCCTGATATTAAAACTTACAACATTGATTCAAAGCTGATACAAAAAGCTGTGACAAAAAAGACAAGCGCAATAATGCCTGTTCATTTATACGGAAAAGCATGCGAAATGGATTCAATAATGGAAATAGCAGAAAAAAATGATTTAAAAGTTGTTGAAGACTGCGCTCAGGCTCATGGCGCAAAGCAAAAGGGAAAAAAAGTTGGAACATTTGGCGAGTTTGGGGCGTTTAGTTTTTATCCTACAAAAAACCTTGGCGCTCTTGGGGATGCCGGAGCGATAATAACAAATGATGACGCTCTTGCTGAAACTGCAAGAAAGATTAGAAATTACGGCTCGACGGTCAGATATCATAACGAAGTAATAGGAATGAATTCAAGGCTTGATGAAATACAAGCCGCTTTTCTTAGGGTAAAACTTAGAAAGCTTGACGATATAAATTCGCACAAGCGCGAACTTGCAAGCACTTACTTAAAAGGGCTTTCAAAAAAGTTCATACTGCCTTTTGTAAACTCGGACTATTTCGATGTTTATCATATATTTAATATAAGGCACAAAAAAAGAGACGCTTTGAAGGAACACATGTTAAAAGAGGGAGTAAAAACTGATGTTCATTATCCAATCCCCCCTACAAAGCAAAATGCGATGAAAGGAATTTTGGATAAATATAACTGCCCTTTATCCGATGAGATTCATGCAACCACATTAAGCCTGCCTATTTCATATTATCATACAAAAGATGACATAAAAAAAGTAATAGATGCTGCAAATAGTTTCAAAGGTGATTAAAATGAAGGGAATAATTCTTGCAGGGGGAAGCGGAACAAGGCTTTATCCGCTTACAACAGTTTGCTCAAAACAGCTTTTGCCTATTTATGACAAGCCCATGATATATTATCCGCTTTCAGTTTTGATGCTTGCTGGAATTAAAGAAGTTTTAATAATTTCAACTCCAATGGATACTCCAAATTTTGAAAAACTCCTTGGGGACGGTTCTCAATTAGGAATGAAAATAACTTATGAGGTTCAAAAAGAGCCAAAAGGAATTCCGCAGGCATTTACAATTGGAGAAAAATTTATTGGAAATGACTCTGTATGCTTAATATTAGGAGACAATTTGTTTTGCGGGGAAGGATTTGTAAGCATGCTGAAAAAAGCCATGACAATTAATACTGGGGCATATATTTTTGGATATTTTGTTTCAGACCCTCAAAGATTTGGAATAGTTGAGTTTGACAAGGACCACAATGTTTTAAGCGTTGAGGAAAAACCAAAGAATCCTAAATCAAATTATGCAATAACAGGACTATATTTTTATGATAATTCAGTAGTGAAAATAGCAAAAAATCTAAAACCTTCGGCAAGAGGGGAAACTGAAATTACTGATATTAATAAAGAATATTTAAAGCAAGGAAAATTAAAAGTGGAGCTTCTTGGAAGAGGGTTTGCATGGCTTGACACAGGGACTCCAAAATCTCTTAATGAAGCCGCAAACTATATTGAAATAATTGAAACAAGACAGGGGCTGAAAATTGCCTGCCTTGAGGAAATAGCATATCTTTCAGGATTTATTACAAAACAACAGCTGCTTAACATTGCTGATAAAATGAAAAACAGCGAATATGGGAAATATTTGTTTAGAGTAGCAGGGGATTGATTTTAATGAAGCTATTTGTCACAGGCGGATTAGGGTTTATTGGGAGCAATTTCATTAGAAAGGTTCTTTTAGAAACAAATCATGAAGTCATAAATTTTGATAAAGTCACTTATGCGGCAAATCCAGCTAATTTAAAAGATTTTTATGGAAATAAAAGGTATAGTTTTGTTAAAGGGGATATCTGCAATAAAGCTGATGTAAAATCAGCTCTAAAAGATGTTGATATTATTCTAAACTTTGCCGCTGAAAGCCATGTAGATAGAAGCCTTGAAGATTTTTCTCCATTTATTGAAACAAACATAAAAGGAACCACTAATCTTTTGACTTTGGCGCTTGAATCAAAAGCAAAGTTATTTGTTCAGATTTCAACAGATGAGGTTTACGGGCAGATAATGTCCGGCTCATTTACTGAAAATGATTTGCTTAATCCAAGAAATCCTTACAGCGCGTCAAAGGCCTCTGCTGAAATGTTTGTAAGTGCATTTAAGGAAACATACGGGTTGCCAACAGTAATAACAAGATCGTCAAACAATTACGGCCCTTACCAGTTTCCAGAAAAAGTAATTCCATTGTTTATTACAAATCTTCTTGAAGGAAAGCAGGTTCCTCTGTACGGCGAAGGAAAGCAGGTAAGAGAATGGACTCATGTTGATGACAACTGTGAAGGGGTTCTTGTTGCGATGGAAAAAGGAAAAAAAGGAGAAATATATAATATTGCATCAGGGTATGAACTTTCAAATGTTGAATTGACTCATAAAATTATTTCATTAATGGGACACAATGAAGAAATGATAAAAAAAGTAGAAGATAGAAAAGGGCATGACTTTAGATATTCACTTGATTCTTCAAAAATAAAGTCTCTTGGATGGACTCCAAAAAATTCATTTGATGACGGGCTAATTAAAACAATAAACTGGTACAAGAACAATACAGATTGGTGGAAAAAATTAAAGGTGTCAAAGTAATGCCAAAGTCAGCAAAGAAAGTCAAGATTTCGATTGTAACAGCATCTTTTAACAGTATGACAGGAAATTATAATCTTGAGCGCGCGGTAAAAAGCGTTCTTGGACAGACTTATCAAAATGTAGAACTTATTGTAATTGACGGCGGGTCAAAAGACTCAACTGTAGAAGTCATAAAGAAATATGCTTCAAAGGGTTTCAATGGTAGAAAAATTGCTTATTGGGTCAGCGAGAAAGACTCTGGAGTTTATGATGCAATGAATAAAGGATTTTTGAAAGCTACTGGGGATGTTGTGGCATTTTTAAATTCAGATGATTTTTTGTACTCAAATGATGTTTTGGAAAAAGTTGCCCTTGAATTTGAGAAAGATTCAAATCTTGATTTAGTTCATGGAGATATATTTTTCGCATTGCCTTCTATTAATCATGGAAATAACGCATATCCTGTAAGATCTCCGGATTTTTCTCTTTTTAATCTTAAAAAAGGCGCCCAAGTGCTTCATCCTGCGGCGTTTGTGAAAAAAACAATTATGGCAAAAGCAGGAATATTTGATTTAAAGTATAAATCCTCTTCAGATTTTGACTTTTTTTGCAGGCTTGAGAAGCTCAATCCAAAAACAAAGCATCTTGATTTGGCAGTATCAGTTTTTCTTGAAGGTGGTTTAAGCTCAAATGATAAATCCCATCTTGAAGCAATAGGGGTTGTTTTGAAGCACTATGGCTTGGCTTCTGCCCTGCCGCTTTATTTTAGACATTATATTGCAATTTATTATAGAAAGATATTATCTTTGCTTGGGCAAAAAGAAAATTATTTTAAGAAAAAGTTTGAACATAAAGCAGCCATGTGCACAGCAAAAGTTAATCTTTAGTTTTGTTAAAATATTTAATTAGCTCTCTTGTGTGCCTTTCCCATGTAAATCCCAGTTTGTTAATTATTTTTGGGTAGTTCTGTTTTTTTGAACTCTTTATTGCTTCTTTAATAAAATCAATTTTCTCGGTTTTGCAGTACTTGTTTTCATCTTCAGGCGAAAATCCTTTCACTTTAGTAATAGGCAACTTTTCTCCAATTCCTGAATTGCTTCCTATGATTTTTGGAACTCCTGCAGCCATTGCTTCAAGCCAAACAAGCCCAAAACCCGTGTAAGTTGGAGGGAGGCTTATGAATGTTTCAATTTTATTGTAAAATTCATTCATTTCCTTTGGGGATAAATTCTTTGCAATAATAAGTTCTTCTCCGAGCTCATTGCATGCCTGTTTTATAAAGTCAAAGTTGTAAATTTTATTTGTGTAATTTGCAAATCCTATTCCTTTTTGCTTTTTGTTAAGTGGTCTAAATGCCGAAGTATCCACTCCTTCGGTTATAACAGTAGCATTTTTGAATAACTTCCCAAGTCTTTCGCTTACAACAATTAGATTTTTCCCCATCAGAGCGCCCACAAACTTTTGCATCGCGCTGTCAAGCCCGCTTGGCGATTTTCCATGAAAACAGCAATAATGATTATTTGGAAAAATTCTTGAAGGAACTAGCAGGGGAAATGCAAGGCTCCAATCCTGAGTATAAACAATCTCTGGATTTTCTTTTTTAACAACCTCTCTAATTTTTCCAATTGAGGAGAACGCTGAGAATAATTTTAAATCATCCTCTCTTGAAATAACTTTTACAACATGCTCTAGTTTAGACAGCTCTTTTTGAACGCTTTTCGTGTATGATCCTACTCCTCCTTGGTATTTTTTAAGCAAAATTAAAATTTTTTTCTTTTCGGCCATAAGTTATCCCTCAATTGCCTCTTTGTATATTTTTGAGAGCTTCAAATTCCTTTCTTTAAGCGACCACTTGCCATTTTTGACTTCTTCATGAGCTTTTTTGCCCATCTTTGTCCGCAGTTTTTGATTTTTTACCAAATAATTAGTTTTTGCAGTCATTTCGTCAATTATTTTTTCTTTATTTTCATATCTTGGCACAATATAACCGGTTTTTCCTTCTTCCACTATTTCGCTTCTTGCAAATCCATCCGCGGTTATTACTGGTATTCCAAATGACATTGCTTCAATGTACATAAATCCAAATGAGTCGGAAAATCCAGGGTAAACAAAGAGGCTTGTTTTTGGGTAAATCTTTTTGAATAAATCCGCATGAGGCATCAAGTTCATGAACTTAATTTTCTTGTTTGATTTGTACTTATTTAGGTACTCTTTTGGAGTTTCTGCAATAAAGATTGCATTAACATTTGGATTTGCTTTTGTAATTCTATCAATAACTTCAAGCGCAACATCCCCTCCTTTATCAAAAAAGTATCTTCCTATGAATAACAATGTGACTTTTTTGGCGCTTTGTTTTACTGGCTTGTGAGTAGGGTATGCAAATCTCAATAAGTCAAGCTTTGAGTCCACAATTGGGTCATTAAACACTTTACTTACTTTTTTCTTTGTTTCAAGCGTCCAGCAGAGTATTTTTTTGCAGTTCTTTCTTTTAATTAGTCTTTTTGCTATTGCTCTTGATAAAAAATTGCTTTCTCCAGAAATCCACAACTGCCATTCAGATTCAATATCTGCAACCCAAGGGGTATTTTTGTTTTTACTTAAGCAGTGCGCGCAGTGGATTAAATCATACTCTCCTTTTTGAGTTTTGTGCGCATTTACTAGCGGAAGCTTTGCTTTTCTTGCTGTATCTCTTATGAATTTCTTTATCTTATTTGACTTTTTAACGGTTTTAATGTCCTCAATTGTCTTAAACTGGCTTTTTGAATTTACATATTCAATATTGTTTGGCTTTAGCTCAGTAAGCGACTTATAGTAAGTGCTGTCAGGGTAAGCCCACGGGTACTGTAAGTATACCTTAATTTTTTTCATTCAAACACCAAGTATTAATCCAACGCTGTAACCTAATCTTTTTAGATAAAAAAGCCATGTTCCGAAGAAGAATCCTTTCAATTTTCCAGTTCTTTTCATCACATAAAGCCCTGTTTTGAAACAATAAATTTTCAAAAATGCGATTAATATGATTGCAATGAGCGGGTTAATGAATGCAAAGGCGATTATTAACAAATGATATATTAGAAACCCTAGTGAAAAAGCAAAGTTAATTGGAATTCTTGAAATATTTTTCTTATCCCCAAGTCCGTAATTGTAAAACATTTTTAGGTACTTGCGCACAGTTGGTCTTACTTTCCAGTAAGCAAATGCCTTCTTTGCCTCGCTAATCTTAACGCCCGCTTTCTTAATCCTAAAATTAAATTCAGTATCCTCTCCAGTTCCAACATTTTCAGGATATCCTCCTGCTTTCTCCCAAGCGCTTCTAGTAAAAGCCACGCTTCTTGAGGATGCATTAGTAAGTTTCTTGTTTTCTTCAGGCGCAGGGTACATTACAACACTCATGCATTCCTGAATAAAGTTTTCATAAGTTGCCTTAAAGTTCCCAATAACAAACTCGCTTTCTTTTAACTGCTTTTTCATTTCCTTAACCCAATTTCTATCAAGCACGCATCCGGCATCAGTTCCAAGAAAATAATCAAAAGAGGCTTCTTTTACTGCAATATTTCTCCCCATTCCCCTGTCGCACTTCTCTACAATGATTTTGTGCTTTATTTTCATTTTTTGCAATGCTTCTTTAGCAATCTTAACAGTGTTATCAGTTGATTTTGCATCAACAAGAAGTATTTCATCAGGCTTTTCACTTTGAGTTGCAATTGAGTCAAAAAGATGCTTAATGTTATTTGCTTCGTTGTAAGTAGTAAGTATTAGAGTTGCTTTCACCTTAAACACCTTAACAACATCATGTTATTTGTGGTATAATACCTTCACTATGCGCTTTGAAACCCCGCTTTTGCCGTAAGGGTTCTTAAATTTTGGAACTTTCATGGTTAAGTATTGGTCTATCATTTTCTTTGCTTCTTCAACATCAAGCTTGCTCAAATAATTAATTGGCGTATCAAGCCCTTCCTGTCTTTCAGTTGCTTTTCTAAGAATAATGCACGGCTTTTTAAAAATCAAACTCTCTTCCTGCATGGAGCCTCCGTCAGTTAGAATTAGAGTGGCTTTACTCATCATGTAAATAAAGTCATTATAATTTTTGTTTTCCATTATTTTTATATTTTTGATTGACTTTAATCTTTCTAAAAGTCCATGGCTTTCAAGCTGCTTTTTTGTATTGTCATGAAGTGAAAGCATAAATGTGATTGGCACATGCTCAAGTATTGAAATAATCTGCTCAAGCCTTTCCTTTGACTTGATATTTTCATGTCTGTGGAGCGTTACAAGCGCAAATTTCTTTGGCAGTTTTACTTTCTTGGCTTTTTTTAGCGCTATTGCTGCAGAATCAATAATAGTATTTCCTGTAATAATTATTTTTCCTTTAATTCCTTCTTTTAACAGATTATTTTTAGCCCTTTTGGAAACTGCAAGCAGAATATCTGAAAATTTATCCGCGATTCTTCTTGAAATCTCTTCAGGAAAAGGCTCCATTAAATCTCCTGATCTAAGTCCTGCTTCAAGGTGGATGTTTTTGTATTTTTTAAAAGGATTAAGGAGTTTTGAAGTTGCAATTGCGGCTGCAGCAGTGGTAATTGTGTCCCCGTGGTAATAAACATATTCAAGATTTTCAATTTTATTTACTGCGTCCTTTATTTTGAAAACAAGCCCAAATGTCCAATTAACTGCTTTTGAAGTTTTAGCATAAAACCTTGTAGTGTTTTTTGGTGGCTCGGTTAATACAATATCAGGCTCTTTAGTTCCAAAAACTCTGCAGAGGTCCTTTAAATCATGCTGTCCTGTGTGCATGAATATGTAAGGAATCCCTTTTTTTTGCATTTCAAGCATTAAAGGAAAAGTTTTGATATATTCGGCTCTTGTTCCAAGAATTATGCAATTAGTTTTTTTTGCCATTTTCAACCACTTACTTTTGCAAATTTAAGTTAATTATTTTCAATTCTAAGTCTTAATTCTTTCAGTCAGTTTTGTTTATTAGTATAATTTTATTCCCCAGAGCTTGATTAGAAAGTAAATAAATGTGATACAGCAAATCAATCCCTGAATTGCCAAAATTCTGAGCACCACTCCAGTTTCAGTGAATTTTCCTTTCCCCTTTCGCATTATTAACTGGGTAATTGAGCCTCCTTTTGGACTGGCGTTTAATGTTCCATTCTTATTAGGCACTCCAAAGCACTCGCTTTTGAATCTGTGCCTTGCTTTGATTATAAATTCAATTATGAAAAGCCCGATTAGCATTGCTCCATAAGTTTCCATGTTTCCAATAATGCTCATAGTGGCAAGAGTTGCTCCAACCATTAAAGTCAGCGAATCTCCTCCGAACATTTTTGCAGGGAACCAGTTGAATACTAAAAATGCTATAAGCGCTCCGACCATTGCTACTCCCAAAACTGCTGCAGTATATTGTCCGGTGATAAGCGCAATTATTGTTAAAGTAAGGGTAAGCAAAATTCCCTGCCCTGCTTCAAGCCCGTTAAATCCAGCAAGCATGTTAAACGCATTGCTTGCGCCAGTAACTCCAAGAGGAATTATTATTAATGAATAAATTATCCCAAAATTAACTGTGCCAAGTATTGGAAGCGCCATTGATGTTTCTCCTGCTGCAATCGCCATTAAAGGAAGAGCTGCAATTACTGGAAAAAGCGCGTGCTGCCATTGTCTTATTCCTTTTTTCCATCCTATTACGTCATCAATGACGCCGATAAATGCCATCATTGCGATTGTTGAAAATCCTGCAAAAAGAAGGCTTAAGTTAATAGGTATTAAATTTAAATAAGTTGAAAGAAATATTGCTCCAAAAATTCCAAAACTAAAACCTAAAAATACTACTGCTCCGCCAAGTTCCGCAACTGCGGGCTTGTGGTGCTTATTCATGTCTTTTCCTGTTAATCCCTGCTCGTGCATTCGTTTAATGAATTTAGGGGCGACAAAAATTACGGTTAAGATTGCCACTATGTAAAATATTATGTATCCTATTGATTGAAACATAAACTATTCATATTATTTTGCTTTTTAAACTAGTCTGGTACGGTTGTGAAATCAAAATTATCTATTGGGTTTTTGAAGAGAGTTAAGGTTTTGTCCCAGTTATTGTGATTATGTAATATCCTGGCTTTGGAATCTTGAGTGAAGTAATCGCTTTTCTTAATTTTTCAACTCTTTTTGAAGCAGTTTTTATTTTTGCTCTTCTTAAAACAAAATCAACAACCGAAAAGTTAATCGGATCAATTCTCACGCTTTGAATATTGAGCCTCTCTTCTGTGAAAATCTTTGTATATTCCTCAACAGAAGCATATTCTCTTACATGTGTGGGGTCAAGAACCCACTTTCCATTGCATCTGTAAAAATACCACCCGTACCATTTTTTGTAAACCGAGGACACTCTAAAAAATCCGCCTTTTTTTAGCATTCGCTTAATTTCACCAACCATTTTTTTGTCCGAATCAACATGCTCAATTACCTGATCTGAAGTGATTATGTCAAAAGAAGCGCTTTTGATTTTGGTTTTGCAAATATCTTCAACAATTCCTTTCTCCAATCTTCTTCCAAGCCTTTCCTTTATTCTTTCAATTCGGGTTTTTGAAATATCCTGCGCGAAGAGTTTTAATGTTTTGAATTTTTCTGCTAAGGCAAATAAATGCTGTCCATCCCCTGCCCCAATATCAAGCAAGGATGGATTTTTTGTTTTCTTTAAAGCAGATTTAATTGCAGTTTCAAGCTCGGAGTCAACGCCGTAGTTTCCAAAGTAAACAGTCTTATCAGCATATTTTTCATAATTTACTTTCTTCAAGCACTCACCAATAAACAGATTTGGGCTATTTTGAATAGCTGGGATTTACTTTTTTATTTTTAAAATTAAAATGCCTTCTTTATTGTAAGCAGTTTCATAATACTTGCTTGTCTCATCGCTGTTCATCCAAACTTTAGCAAGATTAGTGTTATTCATTGTTGTATTAAGCACAAGAACGCTTGTTTCTGATTTATAGTAGAAGATTGGCTCTGTTCCTTTATAAAAGTCATCAGGAGTTGATTTCCATTTTGTTGCAATGCTGTTCCACTGCGCCCTGTCAATTTCATTTCCATTGCAATATACTGTTGTGTTGTTGTCAGTGCAGCTCAATATTTGAACAATTCCTTGCTGGTACTTCGCTCCAAGTTTTGAATCAATTTTATTTGCTTTGTAATATTCAAATGTAGGCCCTGAATAGAACATTGAAGAATCAAGTATCACATAATCAGCGCCGATTGTTTTTGTCGCAATATAGTGTCCTCTATTAGCATCAGTGGTAATGGCAAACTCCGCAAGCGCCTGATTAGCTTCCATTGAATAGTTTCTGTTATCTGTGGAGTATTTTCTATCCGTAAGGAATGCAAGTATGTGTCCCTGGTCCCACCAATTAAAGAATTTAGCATCAGCCGGCGTGTTAGTTACTATCCAATTCTGCGCAGCTCTCCACTGAGGGTTCTCATCAACATAAGGAACATAATCAGGGAAGAATCTTGCCGAAGCTCCCACTCCTAAAATTATTAAAACAAATAAAACTCCAATTATCACTCTTGCCTCAATTCCTCTCTCAATTGAGAATTTCTTCAGCCCTTCAATTAAAACAAATACTCCAAGCGCAACTGCGGGAGCAATTGCAAGCCCGAAAATGAAAGTGAATTTTAATTTATACCATGCCATGAACAAAGTGATTGCCGTCCACAAAAAGAAAATAATTGCTGGGTGCAAATCTCTTCTTTTATACAAAATTAAGCTGATTGGGAAAATTACAAGAGCAAGCCAAGGGAATATGATTAATTCATTATACTTAGTTCCGAAGAAGTTATATCCAACACTTTCTTCTCCAACCATTGAAGCAAGCGTAGTTCTATCAGTTAGGTCAGGCTTAGTCATGAAAAAGAAAACCATTGCAATAAATGCAACGTAAAGCCCTATAACAACAACCCAAATAAGATATTTCTTGTTTTCAGCGCTTGTTTTTGTAATCCAAAATGCGCTGATTAAAAATACTGCAATAATTGAAATGAGAGTTGCAATTAGAATAGTTAAGGTGCTTGTTCCTATTGCTCCGCCAACAAATCCTAACGCGTCGCTAATCCAGTCTTCTCCGTATCCGTAGGAGATTAAGTGGAAAATTATCATTGAAACAAAGATTTTGATTCCAAGAGTGATAGTGTGATTATCCTTCCAGTCCTTTGGAGCATGCTCTTGCTTAGTTGCAACATACCAAAGCGCAAATATAGTGTACCCTAAAACAATTAATGGAATAAGCAGGTAAACTTTCCAAGTCATGGACATTAATCCAAAGAATAATCCGCCAAGAGCCGCGTTAATTAGCGTGCTTTTATCAATCCCGTTTTGTTTTACTGCTCTAACAAAGAAAACAAATCCTATTACCATGAATAAGAATCCAAACGCGTTATCTCCCTGCGCTCCAGCCATAGTTCTGTAAGCAAAAGCAGGAGTAACCGCTGCAACAAAAGCAGTGATTAAGCCGATTTTTCTTCTGTTGAAAACTTCTTTTCCCAAAAAGTACATTACAAGACAAATAAGCGAGCCAAAAATTACTGGATTAAGCTGCATCCACCACATTAAGAGCTCTTTATTGAATGGCTGACCCATCGCGAGAATATTATAGCCTAAGGCGCTGACGTAGTGGTAAATTTCCCACTGCTGAGGTAGTGATCCCCCTGCTTCAAGCTGGTAATATAATTGAGGATCAGGACTAATAATATGCCCTTGGGTAATGATTTGTTCCACAAGCCTTGCGTGATAAAATGCATCAAACTCAAACAAGTAAGTGTATCTCATTAAGTGCGCTCTGATTCCAAATGCAAGTAGGAATACTGCGATTAATAAAAAAATAATTTGTCTATTATCCCAAAGGTATTGTTTAATTCCATCAATTGAGAATCCTTCTTTACCATGGTGCGCTTTGTGCTCTCCAAAGAAATGCTTTTTATGTTTGTTTTGATTAGTGTGCTCGTGCGAAGCAGAATGCTCGTGAGCATGGTGTTCAGTAGCATGCTCCGCTGAGTGCTCGTGTGAGTGCCCTTCGTGATTATGTTCATGAGTCTCTGTTTCGCTCAAATTATCAACACCGGTTAGTCTCTAATAAACAGAAAGCATTACTTTAAAAACAAAACTAAAAGCTTTCATCTGCAAAACTTTACCAATTGTTTTTTATTAAGTTAATGCCCAAAAGTCTGGTAAAGCAAAATTAGAAATATTTGCTGTTTTTTATTTAGTTATAGAAGTTTTATTTTAAGTTTTAGTAAGTTTTGATTTAGTTTAGGGGTTATTTGAATGGCTTTTAAGAAATTATTATTTGGCACAGCAGGAATTCCTCTTTCCACTCCAAATCCTTCCACAGTTGAGGGAATAAAATTTGTTAAAGAGCTTGGACTTGGCGGAATGGAGCTTGAATTTGTTCACTCGGTAAATGTTTCAGAAGAAAAAGCTCCTCTTGTAAAAAAAACAATGGTTGAAAATGAAATCAATCTAACCTGCCACGGCTCGTATTACATAAATCTTAACGCAGTTGAGAAAGAAAAGCAGGAAGCATCAGTTGGAAGAGTACTAAGCGCAGCAAGAAGAGCAGATGACTGCGGAGCATTTTCAATGACATTTCACCCAGCGTTTTACTTAAAAGATTCTCCAGCGCTTACTATGAAAAATGTGCTAATTCAAATGAAAAAAATTACTTCAGAGCTTAAATCTGAAGGACGAAAAATAAGCGTTCGTCCAGAAACAACAGGAAAAGGAACTCAGTTTGGCTCGCTTGATGAACTAATTGAACTAAGCTCACAGCTTGATAATGTATTTCCCTGTATTGATTTTTCCCATCTTCACGCAAGAAGCGGGGGAAAAATGAATTCATATGCTGAATTTATGGACGCGCTTGAGAAGAGCGAGAAAGTTCTTGGAAAAGAATACTTAAAGAACTTGCACTGCCATGTTTCAGGAATTGCTTATTCTGAAAAAGGGGAAAAGCACCATTTGATTTTAAAAGAATCCGACTTTAAATACGCTGAACTTTTAAAAGCGCTAAAGGATATGAACTGCGCAGGGCTTATAATTTGCGAATCGCCAAATATTGAATCAGATGCTCTATTACTTAAGAAAACTTTTGATGATTTGTAGGGGTATTTTGTGATAATTAATATTGTACTGCAAGTTAGTACTTGTATTAGAAAAAGATAATTGGTGCTTGCGGCGTTTATTGCGCACAAGCATCTATTAATAAAAAATTATTTTGTCTGTTCAACTTTGATGCACTTAACAGGGCACGCATTTGCTGCGTCCTTACTGCATCCAGCGTCCTTAACTACTTTAGCAAATAGTTTTCCTTCTTTTTTAGCTCCGATTAGAACGGCTTTGTCGCCTTCCATTTTCCAGTCGCTTGGGCAAATAGCCGCGCATGCTCCGCAACCAATGCATATATCGTGATCCTGACTTACTTTAAATGGCATTAAATCCACCTCGATAGTGAGAAGATGATTTATTGAATTTATAAAACTTTGGAAAGCGTGGGAAAAGTAAAAATATGCCAAAAAATTAATTGTATTTAGTTTTTGACTTAATTAAGCAGCAAAAATCAGTAAGTAATAATTTTTGAAGTTGAATATTTTTGGAGACAACTCAAAATAAGTATTATGTGAAGACAGCGTTCGGCAAGCTCCACACGTAGTGCAGTGCTAACACCAATCCCTGCGATTCTTAACTTCCGGGTTCGGAATGGGTCCGGGTGTTTCTCTCGCGGTTTGGCCGTCTTCATACATATTGCTTCCTAGAAGGTTTATAAAGGTTGCTTTAAGGCGTCAAAATTAGATATTGCCCAGACTAGCTGGGCAACTATTTGATTAAACTAAAACTGATTAATCTGTGTTTTTGTTCTTCTTCTTTCCTCTTTTGGCAACCATCTGTTCAACAAGCTTTAATCCCTGTTTTAGGTGAGCTTCTTTTTTAGCTCCTGCGCAAATCATTTTGCCATTCTTGAACAATAAGAAAGTCAGTTTTGGCTCATCCATTCTAAGAATTGCTCCTGGGAATTGTTCTGGTTCATATTCAACATTATCAAGATTCATTGCTACATCAAACAAATCAAGGTTAATATCAAGCGAAGCTGTGGCAACGAAATTAACAATCTCAAATTCTACATTTCTCTTAATCTTAACTTCTTTTTGAACATCGTGAATCATTTTGTTTGCTTTTCTGATTCCCTGCTCAATCTGCTCTTCGCTGTTTGCTCCGGAACAGATAACTTTTCCGTTTTTGAATAATAACATTGAAACCTTTGGTTCTTTAATTTTTAGAATTGCTCCTGGGAATTGTTCAGGTTCATACTCAATATTTGGTATGCCCACCGCCAGTGAATATAAGTCAAGATTTTGATCTAAAGAAGCCGCTGCAACCATGTTTACGATTGTATATTTCATCATTAACACCCCGATGCCCAAAATGCCGTTTAAAAAGGCAAATTTCTATTAAATTATAATTAGTAAAGGTTTATAAAGGGGGTTTTTAAAGTATAAAAACTCTGTCCAAAAAATGGGGTTTTAGGATAAATTGGTTAATTTTGGAGATTTTGGCTAAATTATAGGCTATTTTATGCCTAAAAATATCGATTAGTTATTATATTTGGGATTTGTAGTACAATGGATGCAAAAGCAAGTTCAAAAAGCGGTTTTGAGTTTTTCATTAATGGCAAAGAATGTGTTCGCTCTTGGCACAGGGCACTTCTTGACTGATTTCATCTGCGCAGGAATTGTATTTACCGCTTACAAAACAACAAGCATTGCAGAAATAGCTGTTTTGATTCTGCTTTACAATATTTTTGCATTTGGACTCCAGCTGCCAATTGGGGTTTTGAGTGATTTTATAAAAAAGCCAAAAGAAATTGCTCTTTTAGGATTAGTTCTTTTAGTAATTTCAGTTTTGCTTCTTCCATTCAGCCCTGCAGCTGCTATAATTCTATCAGCAATTGCAAACGCTATGTATCATATAGGCTCAGGAACAATTTCGCTTAACATTACTCCAAAAAAGGCAGCAGCTCCAGGGTTAGTAGTTGCTCCTGGCGCGATTGGATTATTCAGCGGAACGCTGATTGGAAAAGCAGGAATGTTTAATCCAATTATTATTGTGCCAGTAGTTATTGCACTTCTTTTGATTTGGAAAATTAAAATTCCAAAAATTGATTACTTTGCTGTTGTTCAAAAGAATATTCAAAAAAGCAATTTATTTATTGCAATAATTTTGCTTGCATTAGTTTCAGTAGGCGCAAGGGCATTTGTTGGATTTAGCGTAGTATTTCCTTGGAAAACGGATATGCTTCTTTTAGTTGCGCTTGTCATGGGGGTATTTTTAGGAAAAGCTCTTGGAGGAGTGCTTGCTGATAAATTTGGCTGGATTAAAATAGGAGTGGGAGCATTAGTTCTTTCAATTCCTTTAATTTATTTAGGATACCAAATTCCAATTATTGGGATAATTGGTTTTTTCTTGTTTAATTTTACAATGCCAATAACTTTAGTATTAATTTCAAACTCAATGCCTGGAAAACCCGGCACTGCATTTGGACTCACCTGCCTTGCGTTGTTATTTGGCAGTTTGCCATTTTTTACCGAAGCAAAATCAATAATTGAAAACAATGTTTGGCTGTATTTGGTAATTGCAGTTTCAATCGCGAGTTTACTCGCAGGATTGATAATTTATTATAAAAAAGGAATGAATAAATAGTTCAAAATCATGGTTTAGTGAATAAAGATGAAAAAATTATTTGCATTAGCAGTTCTGTTCGTGCTTATTTTCGTATTTGTATTTCCTTTTGCGCTTTCTGATGTAATTAAGGAGCCAAGCGATGCTCCTGTGCAGCCCGTTCTGGAAAAGGATGTTTCTTATGACATTAATTATTCAGACCCTGCATATGTTGCCGCGCAAGAAGCAGCATACTTGAATGAAAAAGAGCTTCAAAAAGCTGCTGAAGAGAAGGCGTTTCTAATTGGCGGTATTTCTGCAATAATATTCCTTGGAGCGGGGCTTTTCATTATTTCTCATTTGCATAAAGAAAATGAGGCGAGAAAAAAATGAACTTAAAATCAAATTTAAAAAAATCAGGAGTTTTTGGATTTTTTTTTGTTTTGTTTTCTTTTGTTTTCTCAAATCCTATTGCTGTTGATGAAGTATTTCCACAACTTTACCTGCTTCCTTTGGACTATTATCTTGTCCCTATGCATATAGCGCTAAGCCTCACGCTTGTTATTGAGCTCATTACTGGATTTGTTTTAGGTCTTAGAAAGAGAAATGACTTAATTGCAATAGTTGGCGTTAATTTAGCAACTAATCCTATTCTGAATTTTACAGTTATTGCAACCGGCTCTATTTTTTGGGTCATTGATCTAAGCGGTTATTATGATTGGTTTATCATATTGCTTGAAATAATTGTTATTGTTGTTGAAGCAGCTCTGCTTTGGTTTGCTCTAAAAAAACCTCTGTGGAAAATGATTATATTTTCTTTTGTAATGAATGCGGTTTCTTTTATTATTGGGCTAATCCTGTTTGCATAGAAAGTTTTCAAAGGCAAGTTTATTTCTTTCCATGTTTTCGCAGCCGCTGTTTTTTTAAAAACTTTTTGAACAAAGCGTGCTCATCTTCTATAAATCCGGGGTCGTAAGGGTCTTTATGGCGGATTTTTTGAAGCTGTGCTCTTCTTGATTTAGTTATTACTGCTGTGGAGTAGTGAAGCTCAGCTTTAGGAAATCTTTTCTTTAAATATTTTAAAATATTTGACTCAATTAAACTGCTTATTCCTTTTCCTTTAAGAATTTCGGCAAAAGTTAAATCTTCAAGACCGTGGTAAGAATTTAGAACACTGCTTAATGAATGCCCAAACGGATTGAACGCGCTGTATTTGATTATGCTTCCGTTGGTTGCTCCTGACACTCTTCCTATGGGAACTCTTGTTTTTACGCCGCTTCCAATAACATCTCTAATTATTCTCCCAGGCTCGCTTCCGGATAAAAATTCCCTAAATTCAGGCGAAGTTGCAACCATTGAATTTGGCTTTATTCTTGATTTTTTGGTAATTCCAACATCGAACGCAAAATAGCTCCCAGTTTTGTCCAAAAAATGGGGGGTTATTTCAATGCAGTAAAAGTCGCTAACTGCTGCTTTTGAGGAATTATTTGCGCTTGGCATATCAATGTTTAGCCTTGTTAGGATAAAATCCTTTCCCCTTGCCTTTTCTCTTTTTAGCCATTTTTAGGAGGCGCTTATGAGTTGCTTTTTAAAGCTTTCTCTATCAAACTTTATTATTCAATTTAGTAAAATACAAAAAAAGGTGTAATAAATGGTTGCAGGACACGCAAGAAAGCCGGGAAAAAGAGGAAAAACAAGAAGCAAGTTCAAAAAACACGGACCTAAAGTTAGTGTTAATGACATTATGAGAGAATTCGCAAAAGGCGACAAGGTTCAGATTGTTGTTGATTCAAGCTACCATAGCGGTTTGCCTGACAAGAGCTTCCACGGACTCACAGGAATTGTTGAGAAGAAAAGAGGGGAAGGCTACGAAATTGCTGTAATGAAGGGAGACCAGCCTTTGACAGTAGTAACAACTTCAGTTCACATGAAGAAGCTTGCATAAAAATTGATTTTTTATTTAGAGTAAAATTTGAGTATTTGAGTTAGTAAAAATAAGGCAAATGAAGGTGTATTATATGGCAGTTCAAAGCAAAGTTTTGTCAATGAAACCCGTTACATTACACGAAGTGAAAGAAGTTCTAAAAGGCAGAAAAACTGACAAAGAACTAAATTACGAGCAGGACTTAACCTGGAAATACGTTGAAAAATTCGCTAAACTGACAGAAAAGCAGACTAATGATTTGCTTGAAGCATTAAAAGAAATTTCATTCTTAAAAGATAATGATTTGTTAAGGCACGAAATCGCAAATGTAATACCTGCAAGGGTAGAGCAATTGCAATTAATGCTTCCAAAAGGAGTAACTCCTGCAGAAGACGAGCTAAAACAGGTTATTGAGCTCACAAAGAAGTTTGAGGAAAAGCTCGAATAAAGCTTTTTTTCGCTTTTCCACATCAAACAAAGGAGCGATTTTTTCAGCTAAAGAACATTATTTAAGGAGAAACAACAGAGTATATTGATTCGGGGAATTAAGATTTTTTGGGTATTTAGGGGGAGAGATTATGACTGCAGAAGAAAATGCACTGGTTTTGGATTACATGCCAAAAGGCAAGCCAAGCGCGCCAAAAACAGAGGCGTTAGCACAGGTAATTGGAAAAGATTTCTTTACTCTCCTTGAAGTAGTGCCAAAAGCAGGAATTGCGCTTAATGTTGGCGAAGAAGTTTATGTTGGAAAGGACGAGCGCCCAAAAGTAGAGCTTGTTAAGGGAAGAATTTCATTTAGAGACTTGACTTCAAATTCTCTTTCAGAGCTTGAAGAAGTAGTTACAAAAATAATCTTGGGAAATAAGGACAAGTACCTTGCTTTCTTTAATACTTCAAGAGCAATTTCGCTAAGAAGACACCAGCTTGAGCTTCTTCCAGGGATGGGCAAAAAGCACATGCTTGCAGTTCTTGATGAAAGAGAAAAAAAGCCGTTCGCATCGCTTGAAGAAATTGTTACAAGAGTAAAAGGAACTCCAGATCCTGTAAAATCAATTGTTAAAAGAATTGTTGAAGAGCTTGAAGGTCCAGAAGACAAGCATTACATTTTTGTTCGCCCTCCAGCAGAGCCAAGGCCTGCAAGATTTGAGAGATTCGGGCCAAGACGCTTCTAAAGTTCTGGCGCAAGAAATTATTGAAGAAATTGTTGATTAGTTATGACTCTATTTTCACAGCTTCAGGATTTAATGATAAAGCACCACTTCCGCCCTGAAAAGAAACTCTCCCAATTTTACTGCATTAATGAAGCGCTTCTTCAGTTTTTGGTAAACAGCGCGCAGATTGAGAAAGATGATGTAATAATTGAAGTAGGCCCGGGAACAGGATTTTTGACAAGAAAACTTTTAGATAAAGCAAAGAAGATGGGTGCAAAAGTTGTTGGAATTGAGATTGATGAAACAATGATTGATTTATTAAAAATTGAATTTGCTGAAGATATTGAAAAAGGACACCTCCAGCTGATTCATACTAACGCATTAACCGCTGATTTTAATTTAATAGGCGCGACAAAAGTAGTTGCTCTACCTCCATATCATATTTCTTCGGATTTAGTTACTAAAGTTGCTATGACTAAAGGCTTGAAAAAATCCCTTCTTGTTCTTGACAGAGGATTTGTGGAAAAATTAACTGCATTTGAAGGCTTCACTGAATACGTTGCTCTTACAGTTTTAGTGAATCTAAATTCAAAAGTGGAAATACTTGAAGGAAATATTTCAGCGCAGAGTTTTTTTCCCGCTCCAAACTGCCAAAGCGCGGTAGTGCAGATGGATTTTGATGTTAAAAATAACTCAAGCGACTTTTTTACTTTTTTAAGGGAAGTATTCAGGCATAAAAACAAGGATCTTGGAAAAAGCTTAAAGCAGTCATTTATGTTCCTTTCACAGGAATTAAATTGGACGCAGAAAGACTTTGAAGCAAAACTTGCCACGCTAAAACTGGCAAAAAAGAAAGTGTATCTTCTTACTCCGCAGGAATTTTTGCAAGTGTTTGAGCACTTCAATACCCCGTTAGTAAAAACTTCTAAGACTTCAAAAAAATCTGTTAAAAAGTAGTTGGCTGATTTGTTACCTGATTGTTTGAAGTATAATTCTTTTGAATCTAAAAGGCAGTTGTTTTAGCGCGTACTGTTCAGCAACTTTTAATTTCTCTGCATTTTCAGCGTAAATAGTCATTAACGGCTCCCCTTCTCTAATCTTCTCTCCGACTAATTTGTGCAGCATTACTCCCGCTGTAGGATTTGCTGGGGCTCCTGAAAGCCTTGCAATTTTTGTGATTATTTTAATATTAACTTCTTCAAGTATTCCTTCAGTTCCGGCTTTGAACTCTTTCTTTAGTTTTGAGAGTTTGATTTCATCGCTTGAGTAAATCCATCCATCCTGGGCTTTTATTATTTCCTTCATTTTCTTTAATGCTTTTCCTGATTGCAAAATATGAAGCGCCATTTCATACCCGTGAGCCGGCTTTGCTTTTCCAACCATTTCAAGAAGCGCTCCTGCAAGCTCGCAGCTTTTCTGGGCCAAATTATCAAATCTTTTTCCCTCAAGAACTTCAAGCGCATATTTTGCCTCAAGCGCGGGGCCAAAAGCCAGCCCGCTTGGCTCTTCGCCGTCAGTAATAACCGCTTCAACATGCATTCCGACTTCTTTTCCAACCTGAACAAATTTCTTTGCCATTCTAAGCGCAGTTTCCTTATCCTTTATTTTTACATATTTTCCAACAGGCAAATCAATTACAACAAATTTGCTTCCAACGCTTGCTTTTTTTGCCAATACTGAAGCAATTACCTGCCCTTCAGGGTCAAGAGAAAGAGGGTGCTCGATTTTAATTATTTTATCATCCGCAGGAGCCAAGTCAACCGCTCCGCCCCAAGCTATTACTCCACCGACTTTTTCAGTGATGTGCCTAATTTTTTCCATCGACATTGAAACATTTGCAATAACTTCCATTGAATCAGCAGTTCCTGCCGCTGAAGTAATGCTCCTTGAGCTGGTTTTTGGCATCCAAAGTCCAGTTGAGGCAACTATTGGAACAATTATCATAGTGGCTCTTCCGTTAGTTCCGCCAACGCTGTGCTTATCAACTACAATTCCTTTCTTAAAAGCCATTTTGTTTCCGTCAGCAATCAAAGCCTTAGTCATTGCAATTGTTTCTTCAAGATCAAGCCCTCTCATGAACACCGCGCTTACAAAAGCAGTTGCTTCTATTTCGCTTAATCTGTCATCCGCAATATCTCTTACAACAATATCAATTTCCGAATTAGTTAATTTTTCTCCAGTCATTTTTTTCCTGATTAAATCAACGCTCTTAAGTGGTTCTGTTGCTTTTGCGGAAATTTGGCAGCCGTTTTTGCATTTTAATTTTTCAAGCGCTTCTTCATATACTCCAATTTGCCCTTTTTTTATCGCGTGATGAGTTACATCAACAATTGCAACGCACTTTTTTTTGGTTTTGCTGTTTTCAAGCTCCACCCTCTCGCCTGTGAATACTCCAAGATCCTTCGCATCCTCTTCATGAAGAATAACAATTATTTTTCCTGTTTGTATTGGGAAAGCTCTGACAGTTAAATTGTGAATGTATCCGTCCATTTGCTAAAACCTTTAATGACAGAATAACACGAAAGTGGTATTTAAGCGTTCCTAATAAAATTTGAAAAGAAAAAAAACACAATAATTATGTCCCAGATTGTGTGTTTTGTTTATTTTTTTGGATAAGCTTCGCTGATAAGTTTCTCTTTTCCAGCCATTTCTTTTCTAATTGTTTCAAGAAGAGAATTAATTTCCTTTGCAACAGCAGTTTTCAAATCCATCGGGTGAAGCTTGCCCTCAATATACGCTTTCTCAAGCTCTGCATATGACTTAAACGAAACATTTCCTCCGAATTTTTCAGGGCGCTCAATATCAAGCGTCTTTTTATCATCCTGCTTAAGAACCATTGTCACATACTTTGCAAAAGCAAGAACTCCATTATTTTCAACCTCTTTTTCAGGGCAGAAAGCCTTGTTCAATTTCTTTTTAACATCATCAAAACTGTCAATTAAATCAATTTTTGAATTAGGGTCTGAGGAGGACATTTTTCCCGACGCACTTAATCCAGGAATTAAAGGAGTCATGAATTCAATTCTTGGCTTATATCCTATTTGAGGGAGATTTTCTCTTGCGTAAACAAGTATTTTTCTCTGGTCAAGCCCGCCGTACTGAACATCCACGCCGAGATATTCTTCATCAAGCGCCTGCATTAAGGGATAAATTAATCCGGAAAGCTTTGGATTGTCGCCGAATTTTACAACATCGCTTGCGGCTTTCTTTGCATCATTAATTGAAGTGAAAGTCGAAAGCTTCATCAAATCAAGAACATATTCCCGCTTAAGCTGAAAATCAGAGCCCTTAACTATTTCAAAATTGCTTAAATCCGCTCCAATGCTTTTTAGCATTCCCCTAATCACAAGCCCGTAATAGTCATATCTCTTTTCAAGAAGAGGCCATGGGGTATTGTCAAGAGCCCCGTGCAAATCTGCGAGTAGTAACTTTACTTTAAATCCTGCTTTAAGAAAATCCTTTAGCTTAATCGCCCAGACTAAATATCCGACATGAGGCCTTCCTGTTATTGAAGTTCCAAGATAAACAACGGGCTGCTTTTTTGTCTCAACAAGTTTTCTAAGCTCATCAGTTGTAATAATTTCTTGAGTATTTCTTGTGATGATTGCCAGTTTTTCTTCAGTATTCATAAAATCAATTAATCAATTGTTTTTCAAAACTCTTTATATTACTTTTCGGCGGTAAGCAAATGAGAGTTTGTTGTATTCTTCGGTATTATACACACAAATGCCCTCTTTGTGCCATAAAACAAACTCCTTAATTCCTGCATCAAGAGCGAGTTTGCTGCAAATAGTGCAAAATGGCTCTCCTGCAAAAAGCATGTTGTTTTCCAAATCAAGCCTGATAAAGTAAAGCCTTGAGCCAGAGAGTTCAGCAGGTTTGTTTTTTAGCGCATTCATTATTGCCCTTTCTTCAGCATGAACACAGCAAGACCTGTCTGATTTGAAATCTTTTGGAATTGAATCCTTAAAGCATTCCTTAATTGACTCGTCCTTTGGAGGAGAATTCCATCCGCTTCCGATTATTTTATTATCTTTTACAATAATTGAACCGCACTTTGAGCGGAGGCACTTTGATTTTTTAGCCGTTTCAATTGCGAGCTGCATCATTTTTTTAGCTTCTTCATTTTCTTTGCCTTTAAGAAACTGCATAACAATAATTGTTCAAATTTTCGTAGCTAATTTGTGTTAAGTTATTCTTTTGATTTAAAGTTTCAAGAAATCTTCATGATGTTTTTCAAGCTGAAGCTTTCTATAAAGAACCGCGCTGAACTGCTGCGGAGGGAATACTCCAAGTTCGCTGATAATTCCTTCAATGTACTTTGAATCAGTTCTGTCAAATGCGGGGTTAAGAACTTTTACTTTTCCTCTTAATTTTTTATCCCACACTTCATCAGCATCTCTTTGCTCAATAGGCTCTGCTTTTCCAAAAAAACTTGCGGGCTCAAATTTGTGGCTTGAAGCGCATACATAATGCAAAACTTCATACCTTTTGCAAGCAGTGCTGATTAAGTTTGTTCCGATTTTGTTTATTACGTCCCCGTCTGCAAGGATTGCATCAGCTCCTGTGAATAAATAATCACAATCTTTCATAATGGTTGAAGACGCGTTATCAACAATTAACGTTGCGTTAATTCCTGCTTTAGTTAAATCGCTCACAGTCATTCTTCCCTGATAAAGAGGGCGGGCTTCGCAGCAATAAACTTTGTCAATTTTTTTCTTTGCCTTAATTAAAGTTTCAACAACAGAGCTTGAATGGCAGTGGGTGATTATGGTTGAATGAGAGTCAATTAATTCAGCTCCGAATTCAGCAATTCTTCTCAATGATTTCTGCCTGTCATTTTCATAATTTTCAGCGGTTTCGATAATTTTTTGTTTCATTTGCGAAATGCTCATTCCTTCCCTTGAAATGCTTTTTTTAATAATTCTTAACGCAGTTCTAAGCTCGGGCTCTGTGGGTCTTGCGTAAAACAATGCCCTTGCATTTTCCAAAAATTCTTTTCTAAACTCTCTGTCATTTTTTGTTTTGCTTTCTTCGCTTGCTCTCACAAGAGCTTCAACAGATTTTTTTCGCACATTAGTCGCGCCCTGAATTTTAAGCGATTTAATATCCCTAACCGTGTTTTTTACAATATCCATAACACTGCCTAATATCACTTCAGATAAGTTTTTCCTAGTATTAATACTTTTGTCGGCATTTTATAGCCTGCAAGTTTTTGATAAAGCCCCCCTTCAAGTTATGTTTATATATGAGTTTTCTCATTCTCTTCTTGATTTAAATGCCTAATGAATGTAAGGGAACATGCATATTGTCTTTAGCGCTTGGAATTGCAAATTTGATAATTCCTTTTGGGGCAATTCATATTGCCACTTTTATGGGGCACAGCGAAATTGCAACATTTAACGGCAATATGCTAATGATTTTGTCCCTTCTGATTATAGTATTTTTGGCAGTGAACTGCATCGGGCACATGAATAACCGGAATAATCGCTACTTTTTCATTACAGCAATAATGCTTGTAGTTAACTTGCTTGTTTTTGTATTCAACTTTGCTACTTTTATAACCATTTAAATTGGGACTTTTGCGGGCCAGCTTTCAAACAAGGTTTTTAAATGAGTTGTTTAGGTATTTGTATTAGTAGTTACTTTTACCAATAAGCATAGGATGGGTGTGTATTGATGGATCATATTGTTAGAAGCGCAATTGTAAGAGCACAGGCTGAATTGAAAAATAATAGAGTGAATGCGCAGCAGCCAAAGAAATTCACTGCTATGGCAAAAGCGCCGGTTGCAGAAAAAAAAGACAGTAGACCTGAAAAAGGAAAAAAGAAACCACACTCAGATTCTGACAATGATTTAATTGAAATGCTCGAACATAATAGAGCAAAAATATTTGTAATAGGATGCGGAGGGGGAGGAAGCAACACCATTGAAAGAATGGCTGAAGTTGGAATTGCTGGAGCAACAACACTTGCTCTTAACACCGACGCGCAGGACTTGCTTACAACAAAATCAGACAAGAAAATTTTGATTGGTAAAAAATTAACAAGAGGGCTTGGAGCAGGAAGCGACCCGCAGATTGGGGAAAGCGCTGCAAGAGAATCAAGCGATGAAATTAATGAAACTTTAAAAGGAGCGGATTTAGTTTTCATAACATGCGGATTAGGTGGAGGAACAGGAACAGGCTCAGCTCCGGTAGCAGCAGAATTTGCTAAATCACTAAAAGCATTAACAGTTGCGGTAGTAACTTTGCCTTTCACAGTTGAAGGAAAAAAGAGAATGGAAAACGCAATGTACGGACTTGAAAGACTTCAAGAACACACTGATACAATAATTGTAATACCAAACGACAAGATTTTGGAAATCGCTCCAGATCTTCCAATTAACGCGGCATTCAAAGTTGCTGATGAAGTTTTAACAAACGCAGTAAAAGGAATAACAGAAATGGTTACAAAGCCAGGACTGATTAACCTTGACTTTGCGGACCTTAGAACAATACTTGCACGCGGAGGAGCGGCAATGATTGGGCTGGGCGAATCAACAAGAGGAGAATCAAGCGAATCAAGAGCTCTTGAAGCAGTTGAAAACGCATTAACAAGCCCGCTCTTAGATGTTGATATTTCAGGAGCAAACAGAGCTCTAGTAAATGTAACAGGCGGAACAGACATGACGCTTCGCGAAGCAGAATTAATTGTAGAAACCGTTTCAACAAAAATACATTCTTCAAGCCACATAATTTGGGGAGCTATGGTTGACGAAACACTTCCAAAGAATCATATCCAGGCAATGGTTGTAATAGCAGGCGGAAGATTCCCATACCTTGAAGGCGGAACAAAGAACTCAAAGCACAAAGGCGAAGAAAATATTGATTTGGGAATAGAATTCACTTAAAAAATTAAAACGGCATGAACTTAAGTGTTAAACGGTAAAAATGGTGAAATGATGAATATCGGGGCAATGTTAGGACAATTCTTTGACGATTCAAAAAGAATCTTCTTAGTATCAAGAAAACCAACAATGGATGAGTACAAAAGAATGGCTCTTATTGTAGCGATTGGAATGGTGCTAATCGGAATAATAGCATTCATTGTTTATTTGTTCTTCGCTTTGACTGGAATCGGGTTTTAAGCAGTTTAAGCGAGTTTAATTTGAGGGCAAAAAGCAGGTTTTTAAACCTGTCTAAGTCCTTTTATTTTAATCCTGTACTTAGCTGGGCTTAGTGATAAAGGGATTATTAAATTTGGAGTTTAAAGGTGATGAAATGATTTTTCCAATAAGAACTACTGTGGGACAGGAACAATTAGTTGTTGATATTTTGAGCGCAAAAATCACAAAAGAAGAACTTAATATTTACACAATCGGAGTAGTTCCAGGACTTAAGGGCTACATTCTAATCGAAGCCGACAACGAAGTAACAGTAAGAAGAGGAATCACAGACACACCTCACATTAAAGGCTCAGGAATTGTAAAAGGCGCAGTTAATATTGAAGAGTTATCAAGCCTGCTTGAATCAAAGCCATTAATGAAGGCAATCCAAGAAGGACAGAAAGTTGAAATTGTATCAGGACCTTTTAAGGGAGAAAAAGCAAAAGTAACAAGAGTAAATCAGGCAAAAGAAGAAGTTACTGTTGAATTACTTGAAGCTGCAGTAAAAATCCCTGTAACAATAAAGGCTGAAAATATTAAAATAGTTCAGTAATTCCAGAATGGAATTACTAAATTGCTTTGGGCAAGAATTGCCCAAAAAATTATAGTTACGCGCTTTAAGCGCCCAAAAAAGCAGAGTGCTTCTAACTTTGCTTTTAAAAAAAGGGCGCGAGATGGCAAAGATAGTAAAACAAAGGACAAATAAAAAAAGGTGGATTTAATGGGAGAACTAAAAGTAATGGTAGACGCAGGAAAAGCAAGCGCAGGAGCGCCGTTAGGGCCGGCACTTGGACCAACCGGAGTAAATATCGGTCAGGTTGTAGCAAAAATTAACGAAAAAACAGCATCTTTGTCAGGAATGAAAGTTCCAGTAACAATCAAAATCAATAAAGACAAAAGCTTTGATGTTGAAGTTGGATTGCCTCCAATCAGCGCTTTGATTAAAAAAGAATCAAAAGCAGCTAAAGGAGCAGCAAATCCTAAAGTTGATGTAATGGGGAACTTAACAATAAAACAGGTTGTGTCAATTGCTCAAACTAAATTTGACAAATTGAACTCATACGAAATGAAGAAATGCGCAGCTGAAGTAATCGGCTCATGCGACTCAATGGGAGTAACTATTGAAGGCATGAAAGCAAGAGATGCTCAAAAAGCTCTTCGCGAAGGCAAATGGGACACTGAACTAAAGTAAATAATTTCCTAAGTAAAACTAACCTAAAGTGAAAGCCAATTTGGCTTTTCACTTTTTCTTTTTTTTAATTTTTTTTAAGTTTAAATTATCTTCATTTTTTATCTTGATTTTTGAGGCTCTTCACCTAAGCTTTATAAACCTTTCAGTGTCATTTTTACTTAATATTGAAAGCCTAATTTTGTTAGGCCGCTTGTAATCCGCGAGGATTGCAGTTACCGCTTTGGCGGAAGGTGAATACGATGAGAAAAGATCAAGCTTTAAGTGCGCTTAAGAGATTACACGAAATTGCGCCAAAAAGAAATTTTGCTCAATCAGTTGAGTTAATGATTAACTTCACTGGACTTGATATGAAGAAACCTCAAAACCAGGTTAATGTTAAAGTTGCACTTCCGTTCCCAACAGGAAAAGGAAGCGGAAAAGTTGTAGTATTTGCTAAAACAGAAGATTTTGCTAATTCACTTAAAAACAAAGTTGAAAAAGTTGTAATGGACAAGGAAATCGAAGCTCTTTCAAAAGACAGGGCAAAAGTAACAGAATTAATCGGCTATGACGGATTATTCGCTGAAGGCCCGGCAATGCTTACAGTTGCAAAATTCTTAGGACAGCAGTTAGCTCCTAAAGGAAAAATGCCAAAGCCAATCATGAACGTTAACAGTTTTGACGAGACACTTGAAAAGGCAAGAACACAAGTTACTATTTCAAACAAGAAAGGAAAATTCATGCCGGTTGTTCACGCAGTTGTGGGCAGAGACGGAATGAAGGACGAAAATATTGCAGAAAACATGTACGCAATATACGAATCAGTAATGAACTCGCTTCCTCAGAAGAAGCAGAACATAAAGAACATTTACGTAAAGATGACTATGAGTCCTCCGGTAAAAATCGGCGAAGGTGATGCTCAATGACAAGCCACATCAGAAAATGGAAAGAAGCTAAGAAAGAAGAAATCACAAAATTAGCTAAGTCATACCCAGTAATTGCTGTAGCAACACTTGACGCTCTTCCTGCTAACATTGTTTCAATCTTAAGAAAGAGATTGCAGGGAAAAGCTGAAATGAGAGTTGCTAAAACCAGAGTAATTCAAAGAGCTTTCAAGGACGCAGGCGTTGACGCTACACTTGACCCATACATTACAAACAGCATTTTAGTAATATTTTCAAAAATAAATCCTTTCGAACTATTTTCTTTTGTAAAAAAGAACAAGGGTTCAAGAGCGGCAATTGAAGGCGATATTGCTGATATTGACATATTAGTTCAGGCAGGAGACACAGGTCTTCCTCCAGGGCCAGCATTATCAACACTAAAAGCAGCTGGATTAAATGTTAAAGTTGCAGGCGCAACAATAGCAATCGCAGCCGACAAAGTTGTTGCAAAGAAAGGAGAACCAATTAAGAAGGAAGTTGCTGATGTTTTAGGAAAATTAGCAATTAAGCCGGTAAAAGTTGGAATGAAAATGATTGGCGTTTACGATAAGAACGAAAAAATGTTCTATACAGCAGATGTATTAGATGTAGACGAAGAAGAATTGTTCAACAAATTCGTACTTGCGCATGCGCAGGCAATGAACTTGGCAGTGAACGCGGTAATCTTCGAGCCAGAATCAACAGAAATGATTATTGTTAAAGCAGAGCGCGAAGCAAAAGCTGTTTCAAAAGCAGTGGACGCATCAGCTCCAGCGGGACAATAATTAAAGGATTATATTTGAGGTGAAGTTATGCAGTACGTATACGCAGCTATGTTGCTTCATTCAGCAAAGAAAGAAATGACTGAAGTCAATGTTGAAGCAGTATTAAAGTCAGCTCACGTTGAATTTGACGTGGCAAAGGTAAAAGCAATGGTGGCTTCGTTGAAGAACATCAGTATAGATGAAGCAATAGCAAAAGCAGCAGTAGCTACAGTAGCAGCTCCATCAGCAGGCGCAAGTGCTCCGGTTGAAGAGAAGAAGGCTGAAGAAGACAATAAAAAGTCTGAAGAAGAAGCAGCTGCAGGCTTAGGCGCACTATTCGGATGATGCCTTATAATTCAAATTCTACTTTTGAACTTGATCGCCGTAAAGGCGATTGAGTTTAATTACATCTACTACTTGCGTAAGCTCTGTTTAATAATTTTTTAATTCTGTTTACTAATTTTCAATTCTGCTTAATCTAATTTCTAATTCTGCTTATCTAATTTTCAATTCTGCTTAATAATTCTTGCATTCATAAACTGCAAAGATTAAACTCTCATATTTTATATCAAATTTTTTGTTTTTATAATTAAAAGCTCAAATCATATGTATCACTTAATGTCGAAGTCGCTATCGCAAAATCATTTCCAAATAAAGTCCTTGTCCAAGATTATCCTCGTGAAAAGTAAGTCAATTGACTTACTTTTGTTTCACTTCTTGACGAAAAATCTTTTGCAGTTACTTAGTTTTACATAAGTATTTATAGGAGAAAACTTACAAGCATTACTTGGAAGCAAATACATGTGAAAGTGGAAAGGCTTTCTAGAGAGAGTTAATGTGCATGATGCAAAGTATCATGCTGTGGCAGAGGAAGGGAAAACGTTCTCACCAACGTGTGGCGATTCCGAGGTTGTTTGTTGTTCCACTTCCTCTGCTTATGCTTATTCTAAATTTATTTTCACGTTTTAAAAAGTATTATAAACACTAAAACCATCAATATTTCTTGTAAAATAGAAGTTGGGGTTATGAGTAAACTTGCTAATAATTTTAATGCAAAACTGATTAAGAACGCGAAGTTTTTGCTTGTAATTTTTGTATTATTCTTATTAATTTCGCCAGTTTTCGCAATGCTCTCAAGCGGAAATGTAAAGATTTTCGCAGTTACTGAAGAGCGAAAAGGAATGGCAGCAGAACTTTACATGACGACAATCCCGGGAACTGGAAAATCAGCATTTATTACATCAAATTCGCTTGTTGGAAAAGATACCCAAACAACTGGAAATATTGCGCTTCAAATAGCCCAGCAAATTACAGGGCAATCCATATCTGACCGTGATATTATTTTTGATATCCGCGCAAATGCCACAGAAGTTGACGGGCCATCCGCAGGCGCAGCAATGACTTTGCTTTCTTATTCTCTTCTTGCAGAACGCCCTCTTCCAAATAATATTGCAATAACAGGAACTATTACTGATGAAGGATATGTTGGAATGGTTGGGGGAGTTGGTCCTAAAGCACAGGCGGCTTCAAAAGCGGGCGTAAAATTATTCATGATTCCAATGGGCGAGGCTATAACCGATTTAATGGATGACGGAAGCTTTGAAACAGTTAATCTGCTTGAATACGCCCCAAGAAAACTTGATATGAAAGTAGTTGAAGTTGCTGATATAAACACAGCAATTGAATACGCTTACAAAGACATTGATTCAATAGTGGTTGATTATAATGGCTCAACACAAGTATTCATTCCAAATTCAATAAGCTATGACGACTCTCTAATTCCAATGAAAAGCATTTCACAAAAATACATTGATGATGCAAAAACCGCTGTTGATGAAGCAAAGAAAGCGCTTGAACAAAGCACTCTTCCTGAAACAATTCTGGGCGATTTTTATCAAAGTTATGCCTCAACAAAACGCGGAGTTGAAATGGCTCAGAGATTCCACGACCAAAATTATCTTTATTCAGCAGCAAATTATGCGTTTAATGCAAGAGTATTAGCAGGAACTATAAAAGAAATAGCTGATAATCCTTCCCTGTTGTTAAGCGATTCTGTTTTGCTTCAATCAAAAATATCCGTTCTTAGAAAAGAAATAGACTCTATAAAGCAAAAAGCAGCATATATTCCGCTTGACTCATTTGAATGGGTAATAGGCGCGCAGCAGAGAATTGCTTATGCTGATCATGCGCTTTTAAAAATTGAAAACACTGAAGTAGTAACAATTGACGCGCCTAACGCTTCAACTGACCAGAAGCAGAAAGCCGAACAGGCAATAATGTACGGGCAGGTTTATGATTATGTTTCAGCAGAAGCATGGACAAGCGTTGCGCAGGACTTTTTAAAATTAGCCCAAAAAAGCAAGCAGAAAAAGATTCCAGTTTATACAAAAGATTTTGTGACAATGGTTTCTAATGAAATAATAAAAGCAGACACTCTTATTGCTGATTCAAATATCTCGCAGGCTTCACTTGCAGAAGCAAAGAGAAGATTGAGCTCGGCAAAGTATTCATTTGACAATAATTTTATTTTTGCCGCGCTTTATGACTCCTACTTTGCGCAGTCATTTGTAGAATCCGAGCTTGACAGACAAAACATGGATGTTGATGTATTATTCAATTCAGTAGAAACTGATATTAACAGAGGGACATCAAGCGACTCAATTTGGGCAAATATGTTCTTTGACCACGCAAAGTTTTATTATGAAAATGCGGTTTTTAATAAAAAACTTGACCGAAAGGACGAGGTAGCTCAAAGCCTTGAAACAAGCTATGACTTGATTTATTTAAGCAAGAAATTAAACAAAGCAAAAACTGCTGTCGAGGAATATGTTGCATTTACCCAAATGACTCCTTTTGTTGACACCGAGCCAGTTGTTGAAATTAAATATACAAAAAAGCCTGCAGATAATTTTGTTTATCTTGGAACAGTAATGCTGGTGTTAGCGCTACTACTTGTAGTAATAATAATTGTAATAGGAGTGCTTGTGAAATCAAAAAGGCCAAGCTTTTCTTACATTGGGGATTCAAGGCGCGAGAAATTAAAAGTTGTATTAAACAATCTTGAATCCGCTCTCACTCAGAAAAAGATTTCAGATGCTGAATATTTCTTTATGAAAAAGCAGTACGAAAAAGAGCTTCAGCACAAAAATTTAGTAGGCGAGCAGAGAAAACGCTTGAATTTAAGCATTGATGATTTGAGAGCAAAGCAGAGAGCGCTTGAAAGAGGATTAATTGACTTAAGAAGGCACCACAAAGACGGATTAATACTTCCTGAAGACTTTGAAAGAAATTACAAGCAGGCGCAGGATGAAATTCACGAGATTAGGGATGAAATTAAGATTACCCAGCGCGAAAAAATTGCAGCAGGAAGGGAAAAATCTCCCATAACTGGATTTTTCAAGAAACTTTCAAAAAAAGAGCCGAAATTAAAAGGCACTGAAGAAATTGCTCATGAAGAGGCGGAAGAAGAGACAAAGGAAAGGGCAAAGAGAAAAAAAATGATTAGAAGATTTGCTTACAGAAACGGCAAGCAGAAAAAATAATAATTAATAAATTCTATTGGTAAAATTTGGCGATTTGTTAAATGTTTAAGATGCTTCTTCTTCATTATCGCTCAAATCTTCCACTGTTACATTTGATTTAGCGTGTTTTATTTCTTCATCAGCATCGCTTTTTAATTTAAGTCCAATAACAGAACTGTCATCTCTTCCTCTTGCCACTCCAATTATTTGATGCGCTTTCTTTGTAATAACATCATTGTGGGTGATTGCAATGAACTGGCTCTTTTCAGCGATTTTTTCAATTAAGTTGCTCATCTTTAATGAATTTTCTTTATCAAGCGCCGCATCAGCTTCATCAAATGCGTAAAACGGAGCAGGGTGGTATAATTGTATTGCGAACATGAAAGCAAGCGCTGTGAGGGTTTTTTCTCCCCCGCTCATTGAATCAATGTTTTGAAGTTTTCCTGCCTTGTGCTTTGCGTCAATCATTAATCCTGAATCAAGAGGCTTTTCTCCGTCAGCAAGGCGAAGGTCGCCTTCTCCGTTAAAGAATTTAAAGAAAATCTCTTTGAAGTTTTTGTTAATTTCATTAAAGCAATCCATGAAAACGCTTGTTCTCTTTACTTCAATTTTATCAATCATATCAAGAACTGCCATTCTTTCTTCGCCAAGTTTAGTTGCTTTTTGCTGTATATCATCAACTTCTTTCTTTAATTCATTAAAATTATCCACTGCCTTGAAGTTAACTGCTCCAATATCGTTGAGTCTTTTTTCAATAAAAGCAAGTCTTTCTTTACATTCATCAAGGCTCTTTGAAGCATAAGGCTCAATTCCCTCAAACTCTTTCTTTTCTTCAGACAAATCCGCCTGTCTTACTCCAAGTTTGCTTTTTTCAATATTAAATTCCCCAGTTCTTACTTCAATCTTTCTTACCTTTCCAGATTCAGTTATTATTTCCTTCTCAAATTTATCAATTTTCTTATCAGAATAATCTTTTTCTTCAGCCAAAATTGCATTCTTTTTCTTTGCCTCGTGAAGTTGCTTTTCTTTAGCCATCACTTCTTCTTTAATTTCCATCAAAAGCTTTTCTTTTTCCATTATTTCCTTTCTTAGCTGCTGGGTCTCGGCAGTAAGCGCGTTATTTTCAATTTCAGCATCCTCGTGCCTTATTGAAAGCGAGTCAAATCTTACTTTTAATTCATTAAATGCAGTTTCAACAACCCTTCGCTTATGTATAAGTTCTTCTGTTGTTTTGTTTGCTTTTGAATATTCTTCAAAAATATCCTGCTTTCTTGTGGAAGTAACAGAATCTTTCTGCTTTTCTTTCTCTTCAAGCAGTTGTTTTATTTTCTCATTGAGTTTATTTCTCTTTGACATCTGAACGTCAAACTCTTTATTATCAACATCCTTCTTTGTTAGTTCAATTTTCTTCTTTAATTCCTCAAGCTTAGAATGAAGGCTCTTCTCATGAGCAGTTTCAGCGCTCAGTTTAGCAATAAGCATGATTCTTTCCTTTTCTTCATCAATCCTTTTCTTAATGTCGCTGATTTTAGCCGCGTGCTCTGACTCCATTGATGAATATTCTCTAATTAGCTTCTCTTTTTGTGCAAGAAGCAGCGCTTTTTTATCTTCTTTTAATGAAGAATCGCAAGTAGGGCACTGCGAAGCAGCTTTTTTTAGCTCATTAATAGCTTTTTCTTCCTGAAGTTTCTTTGATAAAAACAAATTCTTTGCCTCAAAAATTTCGGACAAATGCTTTTCAAAATCAGCCAGGTTTTTGTGAGGTTCTTTCTTCAAATGCTCCTCAATATGCTTCTTTTTTTTCTCAATTTCATTAAATTCTCCCTCTAATGCCTTCTCTTCTCCCTGCATTTCAATTAATTTCCTTTCAGCAAATGATTTTTGCTTTTCCCAGTTTCTTGCAAGCACCTCAAGATCAAATACTTCCTTTCTGGCTTCTTCAATTTGCTTGTTTAATTCTTCAAGTTTAGTCTCTTCTTTTGCTAGTTCAGCATTTTTTGATTTAACAATTCCTTCGAGCTGGGATTTCTTTTTGGAAGCTTCCTCAATCTGCCTTTCAAATTCTTTTAATTCCCCTTCCATTCTCTTTTGCTTCTCTTCAAGCTCCTTTCTTTCCTTCTCCCCATGCTTTACCGCGCTGGTATTAGTCTCAATTTTTTCAGTATTTTTTGCAATCTGCTCATTCTTCATGTCAATTTTGCCCTGCTCAAGAAGAAGCTTGGCTTTCTTTTCCTCATACTCTCTTCCAATTGTCGAGTAAGTTACTTCGCTTGCCTTAATCATCTGCCTTGATAAATCATCAGACTTCTTTTTTGATTCTTCAAGCTCTTTTCTAATTCCAAAAACCCTTTCTTCAATAATTCGCTTCTGCTTGTCAAGCTCGCTGATTTCATTATCTGCATCAAGAATTTTTTTCTCAATTGTGTAAAGCTCTTTTGCAATAACAGTTGATTTAGTCCGCTTTCTTTCATCATCAAGCTCTTTTACTTCCTTAGCCGCCTTCATTTCCTGCTCCAGTTCTGAAAGGAAAGCATTTCGTTCGTTCATAATAATAGTTGCTTCCTTAATTTTTGAATCAACCTTATCAAGCTCTTTAATTGCCTCGTCCTTTTTTTGATCAAACTCGCTAAGTCCCGCAATATTATCAATAACCTCTCTTCGCTCAATAGGAGACATTTCAATAATTTTAGTAATATCCCCTTGCGTTACAATATTGTGCCCGTTAACATCAATTCCAAGCTCTGTTAACAGCGAGCTGATTTCGTTTAGGGTAGTTCTCTTTCCATCAAGGCGGTAAACACTCTTTCCCTGCTTGTCAATCATTCTGCTGATTTCATATTGTTTCTCATCATCTTTAAGCGTTAAATCAACTTTTCCGTAATTTTCTTTAGCGTCATTATTAACTAAGTCCGTCAGCTTGCCCGCTCTTAATGCTTTAAGCGAAGTGATTCCAAGAACAAATAATAAAGCGTCTAAAACATTGCTCTTTCCGGAGCCGTTGCTTCCAACAATAGCAGAGAAGCCCTTGCTAATGGGAACTTCAGCCTTCTTAAACGACTTAAAGTTTTTTAGAGTAAGTTTTATCAGCCTAGTCATTTAATTCACTACTTTGCTTTCGCGTAAAAGAAATTCGTAATAGCAGCAATAAAATAAGTTACTCCAATTGCCTGCCCGATTATTGCAAGAGGAACCTCAAATGCTTCGCCAAGAACTATTCCAATTTGAGTTACTATTAAAGTTAAAAGAATCATAATAAGTCCCGCAATTATTATCAATGCAAGGCTTGACCAAAATCTTGAATTAGTGAATTTCCAGCTTTCTTCAAGAGCTTTCTTTAATTCCCTTTCAGTAAGCGCAGGGATTGCAAAAGCAAGTTTCACAAGCGCAATAAAACAAATTATTGAAATAATTATTGCAATAACTATCCCAACCCATGAATTAACCAAAGACATTATTTCAGAATTAACCCAAAATACCGCAAATACCAGCACTGCCGCGGCCAAAAGAATTAAAGTAAATCCAAAAGATTTTCTCAACTGCAGTACAGAATCATTAACCGCTTCAATAAACTTCTGCCCCTGTGAAATTGACGCAATTGTTTCAAAAACAATAACCCAAATCATGAAAAGAACAAAACCAATTATTAAAGTTCCAACTACTGTTAAAGGGTAATTGAAAAGAATGAATCCAATAAGATTGCTTGACTGATTAAAGATTCCAGGATTAAGAATAATATCAAGCATTGGGCCTTCAAGGAAAAAATCCCCCAAAATTCCAAAAACAGTTGATGCTAAAAGCGCAATAATTGCGGGAAGCAAAATATAAGGCTTAAATATTATCTGCTTAAATGACTCAATCAAACTTCCAAAGAGCATCCAACCACCAACTTAATGCTATAATTAAGTGCTTGAGGTTTAAATTAGTTGTGTTAAGCATTAATTACTCATCTTTCTTAAAGTGCTTCAATTTGGCAATCCTTCCACGATTTTGACTTTTGACTTTTGGGAACCTTTTAAAAGCTTTCCTTGCACTTTTTCTCTATACTTGGTGAGTTAAATGAAAGTTCCTAAAGAAAAGAAAATTTATTGCGCAAAATGCAAAAAGCACACTAAACATAAACTAAAAGAATTCAAATCAGGCGCTGCACGCTCAATGGCTGCAGGAGCAAGAAGACACGAAAGGAACACAAAGCACGGTTACATGGGAAAATATAAGTACACTGTTTTAGTTAAGAAGCAGAATAAGAAACCAACATTCGTATGCGAATGCTCTGAATGCAAGAAGAAGATTCCTTATTCACTTGGAAAGAGAATGAAGAAAGTTACACAGCAGTAAAATTCTTCATCTTTAACTTTTTTTAGCCGAACTCTTATTTTGGCTAAAAACCCTATTTTCATTAAAAATATAAACAATAAGCCGCTAATTTAGTCATGACATTCAATAATTCAGTTCTGATGATAGTAAAGCAAACTCCTGGAATTGAATATAACGATTTATTGTCAAAAATTTCTCAAAGATACAAAAATCCCGCTTCGGCAAAATCATCCTTGGCTCGGGCGCTAAAAGACATGGCCTCATTTGGGCTGATAAAAAGAGAAGGAACAAGGCTTTTTGTGACGGATAAAGGGCTTGCTTCAATGAGCATAGAAATGAAAGATAAATTAGTTTTAAGATTAAATGAAGAAATGAAGCGCCCTCTTGGAAGCTTGAATGACATTGTCCGTTTGTTGATTGTTTTATCCCAGCGAGGGAGCCAGGATAAGGATTTGTTAAATAATGCAAAAGAAAATGCTTCCTTCTCAATTGAAGATATAGAAGAACTAAGAAGAAAAATCCGCGCTGAAAGAAAACACTTAAAGAAAATGAGCCTTCTTCTTGAACAGCAGGCAACAAAACTTCGCGAACTTGACTTTAATGATACTGCAAAAATTCCATTTGATGAGCAGGTGGCTTCAAAGATAGGATTATTTTGCAAAGGACAGAAAATAATAGTTGAAACAAAGGATAATGATATTCTATCAAAAATTCCTGAACATTGGAAAAAGCAGGGAATTATTTCAGTTGAGGGGGAAAATATTCCATTACTTACACAACTCCTTGCTTCAATGCTCTCAATTAAAGCAACGCTCTACTTGCCTGGAATTAAAGTTATTCTAATGGCGGGAAATGCAACACTTTTTGGCGCGCACAAAGCTTTGAAGAGTTTTATTGATATGAAAGTGGCTGATGAAGTGAAGAGCCAGCTTAAAGAAAGCCAAACACAAGTTCAGCCTAAATTAAATTAGCACGGATTAAATTTGTTTAGATTCAATCAATCAAGATTGATTTGCTTTCCGTTAATTGCATCAATCATTACTACTCTTTCTTCACCAGTTCGTTTCTTTAAAACGCCTTCCCAAACTGGAAGGAATAAGTGAGTAACTTCTTTGACGCTAACATTTCCCCATAGTTTGTTTAGTAAAGCAGGCAAATCGCGTTCGTTTAAAGCAGGAGCAATTACAGCAGCTGATTCAATTTCAGTAATAGCTTTCTTTCCAATGCTTGAAAGCATTTCATGTAATGGTGTTGGAGGAAGCTCAATTTCAATTCTTCCTGGCGCGTATACTGGATTTCCCTTGCTATCCGCTTGGATTTGAAGAAGCCCTTTCTTTGTTAGTGAATCAAGCACTCTTTTTGCATTTCCTTCTTCCATCTTCATTAAAACCGCAGCGTCTTTTGGAGTTCTCTTCTTTTCAGCCACAAGCTTAAACATAGTTGATTCGGATTCGTTTAAATCCATAAAAATTGGAAGACCTTTGCTTTCTACTAAAGCTCCTCTATCATCATGGATGAATTCTCCAGTTAGTGAATTAATGTAAGCTTCTCCAACTTGGAAAGCATCTTTGTGATTGAAGTACTTGTATTTTACTTTGTATAATTGAGCGTGCTTTAATACAACCCTGTCAAGTATTTCATCAGGGAATAAGAATTTTTTAGCAGCAAACCCTGCCAAAGATTTTCTTGCTCTCTGTTCATCAATCACAGGCCTTAATGCAGTAAGCTCAACTTTTTCATCAAACTCATGCAATTGTTCTCCAAACTTTTCAACATCCTTTGGAAGCTTCTTTGGCTTTAACATCTGCGCTCCGTAACCTTCTTCAGTATTTTCATTCTCAAGCGCTTCCTCTTCCTCAGCTTTAAGTGCTTCTTCTTCCTCTTTCTCCGCTTCCATTTCTTCAAGAACGCCTTTAGCGTAAACGGAATCATCTTTTACATTAAGCCCCTTCTTTTCAAGCTCTTTTAATATTTTATCAATTGAAACATTCTTTTTGTAAGTGTTATTTAAAGTGTCAAGAGTTTCCTTAATGCTGTCAATTCTAATGCTTGGATCTTTTTTCAATTGGTTTAATGCAATATTAACCGCGAGCACTTCAACTTGTTCAGTTTCAAGCTCCTGCTTTTCGTCAGTAGTCTCTGCATCTCTTCCTTCGTGCTGGCTCATTCTTGGGCGGATGCTCATCACAAATGCTCTGCTTGTAGTTTCGCTTCTGTCTCCGGTTAACGCAATTCCAACAGGCATTGTTTTAATGAAATTAGATTTCTTATAAGCAAAAGGAACAATAGTTGGAGTTCTTTTGTAAATACTCTTAATATCATCATCAAAAACTAATTTATGCGCCATGATAATATCTAATTGGCTTAAAACTTTGGAATCAATAGCGCTTGGCTGCTGAGTTGCAAATACTAAAGAACATCCAGGCCTTCTTCCCTGCTTAACATACTCAACTAAAGCGCTGCTTGCAGGAGTTTTTTGATTTCCCCCAGGGATTAAAGTGTGCGCTTCATCAATGAAAAGCCAAGTTGGAGGAATGTTTAATTCAACAATATCCTCCATCGCAGTATTATCATCAAATTTACCCGCAGCTTCTCTTCTTGTTCCTAATTTTCTTGCTGAGAGTAATCTTCTTGCAATAATTCCAACAACTAACGCGCTAACATTATCTTCCAAAAAACTTGTGTCAAGAATTGTCATTTGTCCCGCTCTTGAAAGAAGTCCAAGTGAAGTTCCTTTCTCATCAAAAATTCCCCAATGCTTTGCAGCGTCAAAACGGCTTACTAAAGCTCTAATTGAATCAGCTTTGTAACCTTTTTCCCTATCATTTAATTCAGCATCAAATTCAAAGCACTTTGCTAAATCATCAAGCGAGAAAGTATTTTGCTTTCCTCTAACTTCCTTTCCTTCCTCAGTAGAATAACCGCTTTTTACTTTTGCAATTCCTTTCTCCATCAACAGTCCAGTTGGAGAAAATCTGTCAATTCCAAAAGTCAAGCACCAATCTTCAGCAGTTAGTAAAGAAGGCTGGATTGAGAACACCGCATCATAAGTGCTTTTAGGAACTGAATCCTTCATTCCAACAGGGATGAAAACTTTAATGTTGTTTAGCCCTTTTGGCATTATTCCCCATTTAGCAAGTGCTTCAAGTTCTTTTTCTTCTTTATTTGGGTGCTTCATTGACCAAAATACTCCAATAGGGTCAACAACTACAATTCCAACATTTTTATTTTTTAATGCAAGCTCTTCTGCAACAACACCTAAAACATAGGATTTACCAGAGCCTCTTGCCCCGCAAACAAATACAACGTGAGGATTTAATCCGTCAAGATAAACATCAGTTCCTTCTTTGTCTTTTTCATTAACTCTTCCGACAAATAGTCCCGCTTCTTCACCGTATTTGTTTAATACGCTCTTTTTTCTTCCAATGTATGCATGTCCTTTTTCGCTCATTAAGAATTCAAGCTCGGGTTTTATTACGCCGTCTTTACCGTCTTCAGTTTCGTCCTCTTCAACTAAATTAGCTTTAGGCATTTTTGATTTAGGCGCGTTTTCGTCAGCATCCTCTTCTGAATCCACTTCGTCTTCAATTCCTTCTTCTTTAATTCCGTCTTCTCTCATTAAATCATCAGCCATTTCGTCATGATCTTCATCCTGCTTTCTAGACGTGATAGAATCGTCATTAATCTTAACGCCTTTGTTAATTTTAACCTCTCCTTGAGCCGCCATCATAGCTTTATTCCTTATAACGCTCTTAATTATGGCTCTTTCAACAGGATGAGCTTTTGTAACCTCTTCTTCCTCATCCTCTTCATGAGTGACTTTTAAATCTAACTTGCCGCCGTAACCATTGCTCTTCTTTTTACCGTTTTCAGCTATATTTTCCTTTCCATTAGCGCCAGAATTAGATTTGTTTAAGGAATTATTAAGTTTTTCATTTATAATATCATCAAAGTTATTGTTTGAGTTCTTCTTTTTCTTTCCGCCAGCGTCCACCGCGTCAAAAGCATCATCCTTAGTTTCAAATTCCTCTTCCTCTTTAGCATCTTTAACTTCGCCAAAAATAACCGGCTCAGCAGAGTCCTCTTCATCTTCTTCTAAAACTTCATCTTCGTCATCATCTTCTGAATCATCGCTTTTCTTATCAGATTTTTTATCATTTATCACAGTTTTGTTGCCTTTAATTTCAGCATCATCATCAGAGTCTTCTTCCCCTTCATCATCTTCGGAATTATCTTCTTCATCGTCCTCGGCTTTATCTGCTTTAGCTTCTTTTTCTTCTTCAGTGTCAGTATTTTCTTCTTCACTTTTTTTTGCTTTCAATTCTCTTGCTTCTTTTGAATTTCTTTTTTGCTTTAAGATATTGGCTTTTTCAGCCATTCTTTTCTTAGCTTCTTTTTCCTCGTCATCTTCTCCAAAAACATCATCAAACAAATCATGGTCTTCAGTTTCGATAGTTGCCTCTACCCTGTCTGAACTATTCATTAAAGCTTCGCCCACGTTGCTCTTTGATTCAATTTCTTCTTCCACTTTTAGCTCACTTTCTCCTTAGATTAGCTACTCTGGGTATAAATACCTTATTCTTTTGAAGAATTTTTCATAACTTAAATGAGTTATTTCTTTTTTTATGAACTCAAACAGCGTGTTGTCCAAAATATGCAAAATTAATTCCAACTTATTGTGTAAGAATTTGTTTTTCGGATTTTTTAGTAAGGTATTTAAACTAAATTATAGTAAGATTAATCGTGTTGGGAGTTACATTGTGAAAGTTGAAACTTTTGCAATGCGCTTAATTGCAGATCTATAGGTTTGCAAAGCGGAGGAGGCAAACCATACCGCTGGTCGGATCCCTGGTTTGTCCCTTTACATTTACTTAATTTACTCTTTTTCTAAAGTTTTCCAATTAATAATTTTGGGAAAAATGCCTTAAAGCAACCTTTAAAAACAAACTTCGCACCAAATTACTTATTCAATTGACTTAATGCCTGGCGAAGTCAAGCATTAATTATTACCGTAATTGCATGGCAACTGCGAAGCCAGTGGAGCACATAAGTGCGACACACTCGCCCGCAAGCCGGCGTGACGGCTTATGCAGAGGTGGCAGAGTGGTCAAATGCGCTCGGCTTGAGACCGAGTTCCCGAAAGGGAGCGGGGGTTCAAATCCCTTCCTCTGCGTTAATCAGAAACTTCAAATCCCGTACTGTGCTGCAAAGAATAGAATTCCTATCATGAGTAAGTAAAGACCGACAGCATAATTGAGTATTTTTGGGAATATTAGAATTATTATGCCCATGATTATCGATATTATTGCGCTTAGAACTCCACTCACTAAAAATGTTACCATTTTTTCACCTCCAAAATTTTTAAAGTATCTTACTATTGTGTACACAGGATTTTTTAATAATATTGTAATAAGTGTTTTTGGTCTCTGCAATGGCGATTATCTGCCTGAGTGAAATCAGTTTATATGCAATTCAATAGGATAATAAAATTAGAATTTGAATTAATTTTTCTGTCTCTTATAAATAGAATTAAGGAACAGCTGGTATTCTTTTTTGTATCCTTTTGATACCATGAATTTGTCTATTTGTTTGGCATTCTCTTGGGTTTCTATAATGATGAATTCTGGTCTGTATTTCTTCCAGTCGTTGGATTTGAGGACATCAAGGTCTCTTCCTTCTACATCTACGCTCATGACGTCAATGTTTTGCCCTGGTTTTAAGTGAGTGTCAAAGATGATTTTTAGGGTTGTGATTGGAACGCTAACTTTAATGAATTCAGCTGAGTGCTTCTGCACCCATTCTTTATCCATGCTTGAGACTCCGCCTTTCCATTTTGAGCCTGGCTTGCCTTCATAAAAATCAACTGTTCCAGTTGTAGTTCCAACAGCGGTGTTGAGGTTAATATCTCTTTTTCTGTCTTTAACAAATCTCGCAAAGTTTTTCTTCTGAGGCTCAACGTTAATTCCGCGCCATCCTAATTGGTAAAAGTAAGCAGTGTTTGACATTTTCTTTGGGTGATATGCTCCAACATCAACATAGAATCCGTCTGGCTTATCTCTATAATAATTTGCTAAAATTAAGTCTTCTCCTGCCTGTGCATAAGTGACTTTATTTGTAGTAAAATCCATGCTTCGTTTTACTTTTCTAATAGCTTCTTTTAACATTTTATCACTAATTTGATTGTTTTTTAGATTATTATAGTTAATGTTTAAAGATAAGCTGGGGTTTTTGATTAAACCTGTTTTATTTCCGAATAATCAGGCGCAGGGGGAACATATTTTGGCTCGGATGCTTTCATGTTCAGGTTTTGCATTATCTCGGCTGCAAAGAGAGTGATTATGATTACCCAAGTTACTCCGATTATGTTTGTAGCAAGCATGATTGTGAAAAATGCAGCAAAAATTATGATAGTAAGAGCCGCAACCATTTTTGAAATGTCTTTATCGATGTATAACTTCTCATTTCCTGAAAAGTAATTATTAATTCTTTGAGCATATCGCCATGTCGGTTCGTGCTTTTCAGGGAATAATGATAATGCAACTGCTCCATTTGCAAGGATTGAAACTCCCATAAATCCGATAAAGAGTCCGTTAATTATTGTCTCATAAATTCCAATTGCTGCGTTTGGATTGAGGTAAGGGTAAATTATGATTATTGCGCAGATAAGTTCAACAACTAAGTGCCAGAAAAACAGCCAGGCCATTGTCCAAATCCCGGGGCGAAAGCTTGAGAATGAAACCCGTAAAATAGTTCCAATGTGGAACAGGATTAATCCGAAAACTACTATTCCAGGAATACTGAAAAAGAAGAAATTGCCCGTTCTTGTGATGGCTATCGCGTATATTAGTAAAAATAATAATAGTCCAAGTTCAATTAGCGCTCTTCCTTCAGTAAGTCTTGTAACAAGCGCAACTCTGTTAATTACGCAAAAAAACATTGCCCAAATTATTCCCATTGAAAAAAACAGAGTTCTAATTCCTTCAATTGTGAGCACTCCGCTCCATGGTTTATATAAGAGTCCAATTATTATAAAAGCGGCAGAAATTACTAATATTCCGATTGTTGCATAAAGCGTCCATTTGTTAAAAATCTTTGTTCCTGCTTTTCTAAATGCTTGAAGAAGAAATCCGATTAGAACTGTTATAAATAGAACTTCTATGAAAGCCATTTTTTCACTGTCCTTTATTATCTGACTTTGTTAGTTTATTATTTTGCCCCGCGTTTTAATCTTCCTCTTAATGAGTTTAATCTCTGTTCTCTTAAGTTAAGCCTTGCCTGTGTTTTTTGAAGCTCTTTTAGTCTTTGAAGAGCTCTTGGATTAGCAGCTTTTCTTTCAAGTTGTTTAATTCGCCCTGACAAGTGGTGCGCTGCTTTTTGCAAACTATTTTGTCTGATTTTAGGCATACTAATAGATTTGAGGAATCAATTATATTAAAGCTTTTGTATGCCGTCGCACATCGGGTAAGCAGTGCATCCCCAAAACTTTCCATATCTTCCTTCTCTAAGACTCATTGGCATTTTACACTCGGGGCACTTTGGAGCGCTCAATTTATCCTTTGAGTGCTTTGAACAAGTAGGTATTCCTTCTTTATTGTAAATAGTTGCGTGATTGCCGCATTTAGCACATTTCATTAAACCACCAGAACTTTAGAGTATAATTAAGTTCTGGAGTTTAAAATCTTTTTCTTCTGCCGTAATTATTTTTCATGTACTTTGCTTTGTGAGGTCTGCTTGTGTGCCGAGGCATCGAAAATGATTCGTCATCTCTATCAGAATCGCTTTTGTGTCCGTATTCTCGTTTATTTCCAAAATCTTTTCGTGGAGCAAAATCTCCTCTTGCTCCAGAATCTCTTCTTGGTTTAAAATCTCTTTTAGGTCCAGAGTGGCTCCCCTGAGCCCCTCTATCAAAGCTTCTTCTATTATCAGAACCTGTTCTTCTTGGTCCTCGGTCAAATCCTCTTCTCTCTCCATCCGTTCTTCGTGGGGCAAAGTCTCTTTTTGGACCGTCCCTTGAATGCCCGCTTCTTGCTGGATACCTTGGCCTGTCTTCAAAAGAAGGTTTAGCTTCAGGAGTAATCATTACATTAGCTCCTTCCATGTCCGTTCCAGTTTGTTTCTTAAATCTCCTTTCTTCGTGAGACTTGTGTTTTCTTCCGAACTTATCAAATCCTTTTACTCTTTCAGTTCTTTTCAAAGCTGCTTTATTTTTTTGGTGTTCTGGGTGGTAGTGTGAAGTCGGGAATAAAGGCTCGTGAGTTCTTGGAGTTCTTTCATACCCTCCTTGAATTTCTGGCTCAGTTGTTTTAGTTTTGTTTTCTGCTACCCAAGCGTGTTCGATTGGCTTAGCATGTGATTCGTGTTTTTCTTTTCCAAAAGTTCTTGGAGAAGTTCCCTTATCAACGCTTTTGTTAAAGTGCCATTCATCTTTTTGCCCTGGCTTTGCTAAATGGCTTTTTTCAAAGTGCCTTGGGGCGCTGTCAAATCTTCTAGAACCTTGTCCAGCATTTTGGTAGTCATTTCTTCTTCGGTCAGAGTGTCTTGGAAAATTTGAGCTTGAGCCATAATCGCTTCCTTCTCTTCTTGGAGCAAACGAATCATTTCGGTCTTTTCCTCTTCCATGTCCGCCAAAGTCCCTGTCTCTTCCTCTTGAGCCAAAGCTTCTTTCTCTTCCAAATCTGCTTCTCTGAGCAGGGTAGCTTTCGCCGCCATCTCTTGAACCAAATCTGTTAGTTCCAAAGTCATGCTTCTTTGTTTCAATCATTTCAAAGTCAGGAACATGCTCTTGCTTTATGTCCATCTTGCTGTATCTCAAAATCTTTTGGAAGTTATCATAATCTCTTGCTGAGAGTAATGTTACTGCGTCTCCTTTCTTTCCAGCTCTTGCAGTTCTTCCAATTCTGTGCGTGTATTCTTCAGCAGTTCTTGGAACATCATAGTTGTAAACGTGAGTTACATCCTTGATATCAAGTCCTCTTGCCGCAACATCAGTTGCTACAAGCACATCAATTTTAGCTGCCTTAAATGAAGTAACAGCGTGCTGTCTTTTAGTCTGAGCCAAATCCCCATGAACCGGCATTACAAAAAGCCCAAGTTTTTTTAAGTTGTGAGCAACTCTATCAACTTCTCTTTTTGTTCCGCAGAACACAATAGCAGGTCCTGGAGTTTTTTGCTTTAGTAAATGAACTAAAAGAGAGAATTTTGCTTCTCTTCTAATATCATAATACACTTGAGTTAGTAGACTTCTATCAACATGCAGTTGTTCTTTTACAAAAATAGGCGATTTTAGATATTTTTGAATAATATTCTGCGCAGCTCTTGGCATTGTAGCGCTGAACATTACAGTCTGTCTCTCTTTAGGAGTTCGTCTTAGTATCTTGTCAACGTCTTCTTCAAACCCCATTTCAAACATCTTATCCGCTTCATCAAGAACAACGTACTTGATTGCGTTGAATTTGATATTTCCTCGATTAATATGATCAAGCAGTCTTCCGGGAGTTGCTACAACTATTTCAGCGATTTTAATATCTTCAATCTGCTGATAAAATCCAACTCCTCCAAAAATGCTTACAACGTTTATCGGCAAAAATTTGCCCATTGTTTCCATATTGTCTCGAACTTGCGCGCAAAGTTCTCGCGTTGGAGTAAGAATTAATGCTTGTATTCCCGCTCCTGGCACAATTTTTTCAAGTATCGGCAGTCCAAACGCCGCAGTTTTTCCAGAGCCAGTCAATGACTGCCCAACAACATCCTTTCCTGCTTTAATTTCAGGAATGCATTTTTCTTGAATTGGTGTTGTCTCTTTAAACCCCATTAATTCGATTCCGTCAAGGAGTTTTTTGTCTATATGTAGTTTACTGAATTCCATTTATATCATCTCATTTTTTCGAATATTATCTATTCGTCCATTTTAAATTATATACAGTAAAATTCCCTAAAAGTAAGTATAAGTTAACCAAAGGCAATTTATTATGTATTAAATAATTATCAATACGATGGTTTATTAAGCTCGCTAAAATGCGTTTTATTTGATTTCTAAGCCAAAGTAAGCAAGAAAGAGAGGTTAGTTTTGGCATATAACGAATGAATTGCATTTTTTTTCATAAAAATAAGCACTCCTTGCTTCATTTTTATCTTCTTTCCTTCAAGAGTGAATTCTCCAGTTCCTTCAATTACCTGCACAGTTCCTTCCATTGTTGAAGTATGCTCATCCATTTTTGAGCCCGCGCTCATGCAAAACAAAGTTATGTTTAACTTTTCAGGAGAAAAAAGTTTTTTGCTTAGAATTCCGCTTTTTGTATATTCTATTTTTAATTTTGGCTCAATAAAGTTTTTTTCTGTTTTCATTTTAACTCACTTTGATTTCCACTTGTCAAGTTCATCCGCAAGCGCAATATATTTCTCTTTTGTTCCTTTTGGAAACTTTTTTTCTTCAGCTTTATTAAACTGGATAAGCATTTTTTCCTGTGTTTTCTTTGTAATTGCCTTATCAGCCATTGGGAACATAATATTATCTTCTTTGTAAATGTGTTCTTTTAGAAGCTCTGCATATCCGAGAGCATTTTTAGCGGTGTTTTCTTTATCCCCTTCTTTAACAGCTTTTTCAAGATTTTTTATGAAGTGTCTTCCTTCATCATGTTCATAAAGCATTTGCGTGGTGGGGTTACAATGTGCTTTATGCTCATTTTTGCAGAATTCTTCAAATAAAATATCTTCTTCTTTTGCATGGTGGAAGCCGTCGGCGTAGTTTCTTACAAAATCAATTGCCCCCGCATAAAATTCTTTGTCAATTTTTCCGCCTTTTGAGACTTTTTTAGCCTCTCTTTCAAGTGCGTTAACCACTTTGATTATATTTTTGTGCTCATCAATCAATATTTTTGTCGCGAGTTCCATTAATTCACCAACACATGAAATATAATTCATGCGTATATTTAAACCTTCTGTTTTAGGGCTTAATTTTGCTTCGTGAAGGTTTTAATCCTTTTGAAGCTTATCTTTTAGATAAAACTGAGCGGTTAATATGTGCGGAATTGCAGGGCTTGTGGGATATGACTCGGGCGAATCTGTGCTCCGAGCGGCGCTTAGAGTAATTGATTACCGCGGAATGGACGCAAGCGCAATTGAAACAATTGATAACATTTCAATAGGGCATAATCTGCACTCAATTGTAGGATTTCTAAAACAGCCTTTAGTAAATGACAAGAGCATATTTTCAGCAAACTGCGAAATATATAATTGGGAAAAAATTGCCAAATCAAAATCAATCACTGCCTTAAACGACGCTGATTTAGTGCATAAGCTTCTTGACAATTCGCTGGCAAATGTATCAAAGAATTTGATTTTGAAAGTTTCAAAGAAAAGAATTCTTGAACTCGTGGAGTTATTTGACGGGGATTTTGCGTTTTCTTATTACTTAAAAGAACACCAACTTCTTTTCTTGGCAAAGGATATCGCTGGAGTAAAACCTCTTGTCTATCACTTTGATTCCGCCGGGAAGAAATTTGCTTTTGCGTCAGAAAAGAAAGCATTGGAATTTATTGGAGTAAAAGATTCAATCCACTTAAATCCAAGAAAAATACTCTGCTTTGACATAAAAGCAAACAAAGTTTCATTTATTTCAAGAAAAATTATTTCAAAAAAGCAAAAAGATCCAATTAACGCGCTTCACAAATCAATAGTGTCTTCAGTTGAAAAGAGAGTTCCTTTGGTTAAAAGCGCAGTTCTCCTTTCAGGAGGGCTTGACTCGGCAATTATTGCAAAATTATTAACTCACTTTTCAAAAGTTGACGCATATTTTTCTGGAGTAGTTGATGAGAAAAACCACCTATTTGAACCAAAAGACTTGGCTAACGCAATAAGCGCGGCGGATGAACTTGGATTAAAATTAACCATTGCAAAAGTATCCCTTTTGGAATTTGAAAACGAGCTTCCACAAATTATTTCTCTAATTGAATCAGTTGATCCAATTCGAGTGGGTGTTGCTTCAACTTTATACTTTGCCGCAAGAGAAATAGCAAAATCAAACGCAAAAGTAGTGTTTTCTGGGCTTGGCGCTGATGAATTATTTGCAGGGTATAACAGATTCAAAAACTCAAATGATATTAACAAAGACGCTTACAGCTATTTCATAAAATTGTACGAAAATGACCTGTACTATCAGGATATTGTGTGCATGAATCACAAGCTTGAATTAAGAGTTCCATTTTTAGATAAAGAAGTAATTTCGCAGGCGCTTATACTTGGCTCCGAGCACAAAATTGACAAAAAAACCGGTGTGAACAAAAAAGTACTTAGAAGTATTGCTCTAAATTTAGGCTTAAGCTCTGAAATTGCTCTGCGCCCAAAAAAAGCCGCTCAATACGGAAGCAATTTTGACAAAGCTCTTGAAATACTCGCAAAAAATAATGGATTTAAATCAAAAGCTGATTATTTGAATTCAATTGCAAAAGGCAAATCAGCTTCAAATACAATTTCAAAAAATATTCCAATTGCAGCGCTTCTTTCAACAGGAAAGGATTCAATTTATGCAATTCATTTAATGCAAAAACAAGGATATCCAATTAAGTGTCTTATTACAATTGATTCGCATAACAAGGACTCATTTATGTTTCACACTCCGACAGTAGAGCTTGCGCATTTGCAGGCAAAAGCAATGGGAATTCCACTTATAATAGTAAAAACAAAGGGAGTTAAGGAAAAAGAATTGATTGATTTAAAGAAAGCAATAAGCGGGGCTGTTAAGAAGTACAAAATTGAAGGGGTTTGTTCAGGCGCATTGTTTTCCAACTACCAGCGAGAAAGAATTGAAACAATATGCGAAGAGATTGGGATAAGGGCTTTTGCTCCACTTTGGCACATGAATCAGGGAACTTATTTAACAAATTTAGTAAATCAGGGATTTAGAGCAATAATTACGAAGGTTGCATGCTTTGGATTAAACGAAAAGTGGGTGGGAAGAGAAATTAACTCAACTGCAGTAGATGAATTAAACGCGCTTGAAGAAAAATACGGGATTAATGTTGCTGGGGAGGGCGGAGAATACGAATCCTTTGTCCTTGATGCTCCGTTTTTTAAAAAGAAAATTGAAGTTTCAGGAATAAAAAAAATGCAGAATGAATTCACAGGCGAGTATGTAATAATTGGGAGTGGAATTGCTGAAAAGTAAAAAACGAACAAGCATTAGAAGAAGCTGATTTTAAAAAAATATAAAATCCATGCCAAGATGGCATGGATAATTTAATTAGATTTTATTTACTTCTTTGTCCACTTCTTTCCGGCAATTGGTTCAGTTTCTGGAGTATTTTGAATTTTAATCCAAAGTAGAGCAAGCATTAATGCTAATAAAATTATTAGCAATGGCAATGCCCAGCTTACTGGAGTTGAACCATTTGTGTTTCCAAGGAACCCGAACAAACCAGCAGTTGGAACTGATGCAACAGGCGCATTAGAATCGCTTGTTGATAGGTTTGTATCTTCTCCGCTTGGTGTTAACGCATTCAAATCAAACGGCGGTCTGATGTTATTTACATTCACATCATTAGCTGGCGCGTTTAAATCTGGAGTGTTTGTATTTGTGTCAACCGGCACAACAACTGGAACGTTATTGTCCACAGGTCTGTTTGTATCAGTTGGCGGGAAATAACTTCCTCCGCCTCCACCGCCAGTTGGTCCGCTTGGAGTAGGCGCATTAACAGTTAATATTGCTGTGTTTGACGCAGTAGTTCCTGCTCCTGTGAAATTAGCTGTTAGAGTGTATGTTCCAACAGTTCCTGCGTTGAATGTTAGGCTTAGCAGTCCGTTTGAATCAGTCGCAGTGCTCATTGTTCCAAGCCCGCTTGTGATTGTTATTGTTCCGCTTGGATTAGCTCTTCCAGTATTGGAAGTAACAAATCCGCTCACAGTAACATCGCTTCCCACTGTAACAGTGCTTGGATTTACTGACATGTTTAATGTGTACACATCAATAGCGTTTGTGTCTATCTGATTGTATCTTACTCCATTAGCCATATCAGTTATTTTTGCAACAACTGCAATTGGTCCGATTGGCCAGTTAATATCCGGAGTTGCAACAACTCTAAATATTCCGTCCGATACTTCCACTGCTGTGAACTTTTTGCTGAAATCGCCTTTTGCGAATTCAATTTCAATATTTTTAGTTCCGTTATTGTCTGTTACATTTAACTCAACAACAACATTTCTATCCAGCATTATTGGATTTGGAGTTATTGTCATGCTGTTGATAGTGTATATTCCATTTGTCCTTATTGTAAATGGAGGAGTTGATGTTATTACTCTTGAATAATTGTTTGCTTCATCAACGCACTTTGCTGCTACTACTTTTACTCCAAGAGTAGTGAATACTCCTGTTGTGAAGTGAGGAAGAGTTACTCCCTGCGGCGCAATTGGCGCTGTCCATCCTGCTGATGGATTTAATGAATTATAGTCAAAGTTGAACTGGCATGTGCTTACTCCTGATAAACTATCAGTTGGAGCGCTGATTGCTGCCATTATTTGGCCATAATTGAAGTCAATAGTTCTTGTTGAGAAATTTGTGAATCCCCCTAAAAAGAACATTGAGTCAACCATTGCAGGAGCAGTTTTGTCAATGGAAATCATTTTGCTGTTTACATTTCCATCTATTCCCTGTCCATTAGTTGAATTGTATCTGATGTACTTCTTTCCTTCAACGCCGAATAAAATTGGCGCTGTGTAATTAATGTTTGGAGCGCATGTATCGCTTTTGTCAATACAGTACTTGATAGCTGAGATTCCGCTTTCAAGATCGCTTGCTGTGATTGTTGCAATTACATCGGCATTGTACCATTTTTCGCCGCTTGTTGAGTTAGTGTCTATTATTAGTGTAGATATTGGGGGAGTTGTGTCGTATGCGTTTACTACATTGAATGTGAATGGGGAAGTTGATGGCGCGCTTGTGTTGTTCGCCTTATCTGTGCACTTAATTGCAATTACTTTTGTTCCATTAGTGTCGTAGTAATGCACATGGGCAGTAGTCAAATCAACATTTGTTGTAGGAGCATCCCAGCCAACTGTCGGATTCTCTGAATTATAATCAAAATTCAGTTCGCAAGTTAGAAGTCCTGAAGTGTTGTCGCTTGAAATTATTCTAAGTCTTGCAACCCCGTAGTTTATAGTAAAAGTTCTTGTTGATGGATTGTAAGTTGTTCCTTGAGTTGCGTCAAGCGAGAAGCCTAATGTGTCAGGAGCAACGCTGTCAACTTGAACAGTGTATCTTTTTTCAAGTTCAACGTTTCCGTCCATGCTTATTGCTTGATATCTAAATGTTCTTACTCCGTGTCCAAAATTCATATCGCCTGTCCAGTTAAGGTCAGGAGCTGGAGTTCTTTTTTTGTTCAAATCAAAAGTGTATTTGATAGAGTCAATTGCGCTGTCTGGATCAGCTGCGTTAATTGAAACTGTTACGCTTGGATTAAACCATCCAAGAGAGTTTGGTTCTGATGGCGTTGTGGTTAAAACCGAAGTCGGCAGAGCAAAAGCAACTGCTGAAATTGCCAAAATCACCCCTATGAGTATCATAAGTCTTGCATTCATACATATTCCCCCTAAAATTCGCTTTTTGAGCGAAATCCCCATTTTTATTAATATAATTCTGCCCCAAAAAGCTTAAAAATGGATATAAGTTATTACGGTTAACAAGTTAATTTGAATATTTGGCACAATTTCTTGTTTTGGCGAATAAGTTAATTTTATTTGATTTAATGGCAAATTTGACCTTTATTTTAGTGATTTGTCATTTTCTAAAGTTATTCATACCTTAAAGCATTAACAGGGTCAAGATTTGCCGCTCTAATAGCTGGAACAATTCCTGAAATCATTCCAATAAGCATTGAAAATATAAGCGCGCCAATAGTAATGTCTGCGCCAAAGTAAGCCACAAGAGTAAATCCTGATGCAGTTCCAACAATTGCAATAACGCTTGAAAGACCGTATCCGATTATTATTCCAATAATTCCGCCGATTCCCCCGATAAATGCCGCTTCAAGAACAAAAATTGTGAGAATTTTATTATTAGAAGCTCCAAGCGCTTTCATTACCCCGATTTCTTTAGTTCTTTCCATCACAGAAGTAATCATTGCATTCATTATTCCAATTCCACCAACAATTAGAGAAATTCCTCCAACTCCTGCAAGGAAAATAGTGATTAAACTGAGTATCTGGTTAATCTGTTTTAGAATCTCGTCAGCCGAGTAAACAGTAAAGCTTTTTTCACCGTACTTCTTTTCAAGATCTGCTTTGATTTTAGCTGCTGCATCAGTAACATCTTCTTTTGTGAATGTTTTAACAAAAACAATTGACGGAGTCAGAGTAGCAGTCGGATCAAGTCGGTTAAATGCATCAAGAGACATGAACACAGAATTTCCTGTGCTTGGTCCGCCTCCAAAGCTTGAAGTCTGTTTTTTCATAATTCCTTTAACTTCAAATTCAGCCCCGTTGATTAAAACCCTTTTTTTAGTTGCAAGGTCACGGTCAAACGTATCATGCGCCACTCCGTCTCCAATTACTACTCCGGTAGAGTCATTTTTGCTTACCATGCTTCCTTCCGCGACTTCCATAAAGCCCGTGTTTGAAAAAATACTTGCTTTGCTTGCCTCAACCGCCATGATTGAAACACTTATTTTTTGGTTATTAAATTCCAGAATTGCATTTCTTGCATAAACCGGCACGGCGCTTGAAACTCCTCGCGTTGATTCGATTTTTGAAATATCCGCTGGAGTAATTGCTGCCTTTAACCCGATATTTGATGGTCCGCTTCCAACAGAAGCGCTTCCGGGGATTACAAAAATAGTATTTGTTCCAAGCTGCTGGAACTGTTCTTCAACAGCAACGCTTAAACCCTGCCCTATTGAGAGCAAGCTAACAATTGCAGCTATTCCTATAATTACTCCAATAAGAGTAAGGTAAGTCCTGATTCCTGCTCTTCGCAGGTTCTTTGCAGAAACTTCCACTGTATCAAAATCTACAACCATATTTTATCAACATCAAAATTTCATTCCCTTAACTGACAAACTTTTTTATCATGCCCTGAAACAATTTTCCCGTCCCTTAAAACTATTTTTCTTTCAGCCTGCTTTCCAATACTTTCATCATGAGTTACAACAATAACTGTTCGTTTGTCTTCCTTATGGAGCTTTCTTAACAAGTCCATAACAAGAAGTCCTGATTTTGAATCAAGGTTTCCAGTAGGCTCATCAGCAACAATTATGCTTGGATTCATTGCAAGGGCTCTAGCGATAGCAACTCTCTGCCTCTGCCCGCCTGAAAGCTGATTAGGCCTGTTATTTAATCTGTCTCCAAGCCCTACTTGTTCAAGCAAATCCTTAGCCCTAGGCTCTCTTTCGTTTCTGGGCACTCCGTTAATCCAAAGAGGAGTCATTACATTCTCAAGCGCAGTAAGTTTTGGAAGCAAATTAAAAGTCTGGAAAATAAATCCAATTTTTTTGCCTCTAAATGAAGCAAGCTCTGAATTGCTTAATTGAGTAGTCGGAACTCCTTCAATAAAAACTTCCCCGCTGGTAGGCTTCATCATTGTAGTCATTATATCAAGAAGAGTAGTCTTTCCAGACCCGCTTGGACCCATGATAGAAACATACTCGTTATTGCAAATAAGCATGTCAACCGAATCAAGCGCAGTGATTTCAAACTCGCCTATTCCGTAAAGTTTTGAAACATTCTCAAGTCTCACAATTTCACTAGCCTTCACAATAATACCTTCAACAGACTAATTTTTGAAACTTGAATTTTTAAATATAGGTTTTTGTTGTTTTGCCGATTAATTTGATATTATTGCAAAATATTGGTAAAATTACGACATTCGGCTTTAGCCATAGCAAAAACAAACCCTTTATTATTTTGGAAACACCTAATATGATACAATAATGGGGATGATTTAATGTTACAAAAATCAGAAAAAGCGCAATCAGGAATCGCAGTGGTGACAGCAGGAGCAGTTTTGATTATCGCGGTAATTGTGGGGCTGTTCATGCTCGGAGCGCCGGTAGTTGCGCCTGAAAATACGGCAACACTTGAAAAGTTTTCAAGCTACGAATCACTCGTAGCGGCATTTGAAAAAGGAAAAAGCTACTACGGCGATTACAGCTACGGCATGCGCGACATGATGATTGCGCCTACAATGGCGGTAAATGCAGCGGCAGAAGGCGGAGCCGGAGCTCAGAAAATGGCTGCTGATGCGACAGCATCAACTTATTCAAAAACAAATATACAAGTAGAAGGCGTTGATGAAGCTGATATAATAAAAAATGACGGAAAATATATTTACGCAATCGCTAAAGGAAAAATATTCATTGTTGACGCATACCCTGCCCAGAATGCAAGGATAGTTTCAACAATACAACTAGGAAATAACATGAATCCTCAGGAAATGTTTATTTCAGACGATGGAAAGAAACTCATGGTATTTGCTTCAAGCGGATACTACGGATACGGTTACTATGGCTATGCAAGACCAATGGTCGACGTGATGGTAAATGAAGCAGTATCGGTTCCAGGCTCAAGCGGAAGTTCAGGCTCAAGCGCTGGAAATAGCGGCAGTGCAATAGTTCCAAGCACTATGATGATGCCAATCTGGGAAAACAAAAGCTATGTCGCAGTAATAACTTATGATATAACCGACAAAGCAAATCCAAAACTTTCAAACGAAAGCGACTTTGAAGGATCATACCTAAATTCAAGACTTATAGGCGACAAAGCTTACTTTGTAATAAACTCATACCCTGACTATACAAACTACTACGGGTACGCAAAGGAAGTTTCCCCAATAACTTCAGACGAAAACAATATCATCCCAATGATGAGAGTAAACGGCTCTGAAAAAAGAGTGGCAGTTGCAACAGATATTGCAATAATGCCAAGAGTTAGAGTGACAAACTTTGTTACAATAGCCTCCCTTGACATAAAGACGGGGGAAATGACTAAACAAACAGTTGCAGGCTCGGCAAACAACTTGTACGCATCTCAAGACAATATATTCCTTGCAGAGCAGTACTGGGAATACGCTGACTACAACGGACCAATCCCTCTTGAGGCAGGAATGCTCATGAAAAGCATTTACATGCCAAGAATGGCTACAACTGAAAAAACAGTTATTTCAAAATTCCACGTTGAGAACGGAAGCATAACCTTTGGAGGACAGGGAGTTGCTCCAGGACACATACTAAACCAGTTCAGCATGGATGAATACAATAATAATTTTAGAATAGCAACAACAGTACAGAACTATAACGCGCAGATTGGAGAAAACGCTTCAAGCAACAACGTGTACATATTCAATAAGGACATGAATATGGAAGGAGCAATAGAAGGAATAGCTCCAAATGAAACAATCTATTCTGCAAGATTCATGGGAGACAAAGGATACCTTGTTACATTCAAAACAGTGGATCCGTTGTTTGTGCTTGACTTGTCAAACCCAAGCGACCCAAAAATCTTAGGAAAACTAAAAATTCCAGGATACTCTGACTACATGCAGCCGATTGACGAAACACACATTTTAGGAATAGGAAAAGATGTGAATGAAGAAATCGACGCTGAAAAAGTTCACTCAGTTGGGGCGGTATACTACACAGCAATCAAAGGAATAAAGATGGCAGTGTTTGATGTATCCGACGTTGCGAATCCAAAAGAAATGTACAAAGTAGTAATCGGAGACAGAGGAACAGAATCAGAAGCTCTAAACGACCACAAAGCGCTTTTGTTTGACAAAAGCAAAAACCTCTTAGTGCTTCCTGTAACAATAGTAGAAAATGTTGCAAAAGGAGAAGCATACGGACAGCAGTCCTTCCAAGGAGCTCTTGTATACAATTTGAGCCTTGAGAACGGATTTGTTGAAAGAGGAAGAATAACACACGTGTCAAGCCAGGAAGAATTGAAGTCAGGGTATTATTACGACTCAACTTCAATAATCAGACGCTCACTCTTCATGGATAATGTGCTGTACACATATTCAAACAAGATGATAAAAGCGAATGACTTGTCAACTCTTGCCGACATAAAGGAAGTTCCTTTTGACGAACAAGCAGTTACACAAAACCAAAACTAAAAAATAAAATCAGAGGCAATGGATTAGTTCCATTGCCCTAAACTTTTTTTAAATTAAAAAGATTTACTTCTTTCCTGCTATATTGTTCTTCTTAACATAAGCCCAAATCTTCTTTGTCATTTCGCTTGGTGTTATGTCTCCGGATCCGAATACTGATTCAAGAGTGTCATCGCATCCCTTAAAGCTAATACTATATCCTCCGAATGCTTTCTTCTTTGGTTTTCCACCTAATAATCCCATCACAATCTCCTCCATGTGAAAAAGTGTTTTCGATAAATAGAAAAAGTTCAAGTATATAAATCAATATGCCTTTTTTTAAGAAAAATAGGAATTTTGCCTCTAAACTGCCTCTAAAATACTGTCAGTGCGCCGCATATTAAGCCGCTCTGCACTGCTCAACTAATGCCCCCACGCTTCCTGAAAATGAGGCAATTACTATATCAATTCCCCCAAGTTCTTCGTCCAAATAACTTTCCATATATGTATTGCCTGAGCTGAGTTTATTAAGACTTGACTAGTTTTTGCTGTGCTAAATGATACACCATAAATATTATTAATGTAAAAATGAATTAGTAGTGTTATGGCGAAGAGAAAAGTCACTCCTTCAAAAAGCAAAGAAGTTTTGAGAAATAATATTACAAAGTCAAATGAAGCAAAGTCAAATGAAGTAAAGTTTAAGGGGTTAGAATTTAAACTTGCTTTTTTGGGACTTGTTATTTTTATTATTTCAGTCGCAGTATCAATTTTACTAAGCCCTGGTTATGACTTCTTTTCCAATTACTTAAGCGAACTTGGAGTGGGAAACACAGCGCTTATTTTTAATATTGGAGTAGTTCTCACGGCAGTTTTGCTAATTCCGTTTTTTGTCACGCTTTATGAAAAAGATAAATTCCTTCCTCAATTAATTGCAATTCTTGGCGTAGTTGGAATGATTTTCTTTATTGGAGTAGGGGTATTTCCTCTAACTGCTGGGATAATACACACCTTCTCAGCGTTTCTTTTCTTTTTCACAATGACGCTTGTAATATTCTTTGTATTTGTTGAATTCTTCACAAAAGCATTTTTTAAAAATATGAAATCATGCTGCTGTGTAGTAATTTTTGCATTTGCAACCGCAAGCATTATCCCAATAGCGTTGAATATTGCGCTACTACTTTTCCAAAACCCATTTTGGCAGAAGCTTGCAGTAATTGGAATAATAATTTGGTTCATAGCATTTTCAGTAATAAGGCAGACTAAATGGAAATGTTTGTCCTGCTAAATTAGATGAAGTTATTAATACTTAAGTCCAATATCTCAAAAACATTTGAGAAGCTCATATTTAAGAAACTATTAAATATCCTAAAATCATTATTAATGCATGCAAAAAATCACAATCTTTTTGTTACTCTTGACAATTGTATTAATAACGGGGTTTGCAAAAGCCGACTTGATAATTCCTCCAGAGCCTGGAACACATGAGGTAAGCGAATGCGTTAAGATTGTAAACGCCGACAGTATAAATTCAGGACAATATATTATTGTTAGTTTAGAGTATAAGTTTGATAGATCTAGGAGGAGTAATAATTTTGACGGCAAAGACAGTGATAATTATGCCAAGTTTGGGCATGAACTAAGAATTGTTTCCCCTGCTGACTGTGTTGCGAATAGAATTTTTGGAGCGACGGTTGGCATGGTGCATACGAACTACTTAATAGATAAAATCGAATTTGAATCAATTGGTGGAATTTATATGACTGATTTTAACTATTTCAAAGACAAGCAAAACATAGAATCAATTTCAAGCCTCTACTACAGAATAGGAAGAGTAAAAGACACAAATACTCTGACTGCAATTGACTTAAACTATACAGCTGAAGTATTTGAAAATCAGGTCGCATTTACAAAAGTGGGTGAGAAATGGACTTATTCAGACGACCTTGTTTCTCAAGTTGACAAGCCGCAGCCTGATTTGCCTCCTATTGAAGAACCAATAGAGCCAATTTCGCAGCCTGTAAAACAAATGAATGTTTTTGAGCAAATATTCTGCTTCTTCAAATCAATCTTTACAGGAAGCTGCTAGACAACTAAAAGTATTAAAAGACTAACAAAAACAAATTCTGTGTTATAACATATTGTAAGCGGAGATGGCAGAGTGGTCTAATGCACTGGTCTCGAACGGCCCCTTTTTTCTTGAAAGAAAAAAGGTGTACGGTACCCCAAAAAAGAACTTACTGGGCTAGAGTTAACCAGACCCGAAAGGGTTCGTCGGTTCAAATCCGGCTCTCCGCGTCTTTACTCGGGACTTGTGTCGGAAACAAAAAGTCTGTACACAGTTCAACCTTGAAACTATAGTCTACAACCACCTATAAATTAATTTCGCTAGTGTCCTGCCGTTGTTCAAAAAATGAGCTCTTTTAAAAGAAGCTTTTTGCGCGGATATTTTTCCGCGGAGTCACTGTAAAATGCTCAGATTGCTAAACTGAGATTGGCGCGAGCGCGCAGGTTTGCAGGGAATTAAAGAGTTTTTTTAGTTAATTTATTAGCATACAGGAAATAGGGTATGAAGAATCCAGCGTATAATCCTATGAAGTGTGCTGCTCCGTTTGCCATTGTATTTTGTTGTACACTTAATTGAGAAAATATTGGTAGTCCAAATAGTAAGATAGATATCATGACTAGCAGTATCATCATTCTTGGGTTTTTCCACAAATATGATTTTATTTGATTCTTGTTTATGTTAAGCTTTTTGGAAATAATCCAGACTGCTATTGCGTTTATTACTATTGCTATTATTATCCAGTTTATTCCAAGTAGCCAAGAAAACCCATATAGTGTGGCAAGTGCGTCAGCTATTATTACTATTGTTGTTGAAGCTAAGTATATCATAAAGAAGAATGCAACTTTTGATTTTGAGTAGTCTAGATTGAGTTTTAGGTCTTTGTTAAGTACTTCAATTGTGAAGAAAAGTAATATGCCAAATGTGGCTGTTATTATGTCAGAAAATCCACACGAGGTTTTGAAATTGGTCATTATTATAAATCCAAGGAAGTTGGCAATTGTCACTATTGAAAATGTGATTAGGAAGATTTTGTAGAATTGATTCCAAAGGTCCTTTCTTTCTGAGGTAATTAATACTATTAAAAGATAAAATACAAAAAAGCTGATTATGTTTGGAATTAGGTGTCCATCAAGGTTTTCATGAACAAATGTTGATGTAATAATTTGAACAGGGGAAAAGCTTTCTCTATTGAGCTTGAATTGGTTTTGATCTATTGGAAGACAGAAGCATACAGGAGAAAACCAATTCTAATGGACACATTAACTGCCGAGCAGAAAAAAACATTCAATCTGATAAACTCCATTTATGAAACCCAGATTGAGGCGCATCCTGCGGATTACAAAAAGTTTATTTCAATATTTGAAAAAAGCTTTAAATATTATTTATAATGTTTAAATTTTCACGAATATAATATTTGTAAAATATCTTTGCAAAGCATTGTTTTACAAAGCATCATTTAACAGGTGAAGTCGCCTGTTGGATTTGCCGAGCACACTAAGGCATTATTTGAGCCTGTTATCTGTTGACCGGATTCATTTGTTGTAAATGCATTTAAGTCTCTTTGAATTTCATACCATCCTGCTGTGAAGTGCTTTACATAAATGCCGTTATCCGCAAGAGCTTTTCCCACATGCCTTGAAAGCATGCAGTACCCGCTGTAGCAGTAAGTAATAATCGGTTTATCTTTTGGCAGAGAAGAAAATGCGTTAATAACTTCCTGTTCGCGCATCTCAACCGCTGGAATATTAACCGCAGTAACTAAATGCCCTTTAGCATAATCAGCTGAAGCGCGCAAGTCAACAACAAGCCCGTCTACTTTTCCGTTTTTGTAGTCATAAACAAAATCGGCCGGGCTGATGCTCACTAATGATTCAGAAGTATAAAATTCTTCATAAATAGCAGCTTCGCTTTTTGGAATAAAACTAATAACTGCCGCTGAGACAATTGCGCCAATAAATGCGCTTATTATAACGCAAATAATCAGCGTTTTGTAATCAAATTTCTTTGTTTTATTTTCATTTTTGCTCATAAGAATCAATAAGCTTTTTGGGCAAATTGCCTTTTATGTCTTTCTTTCAATTTGGAAACCAGTGTTTTCGAATTTCGTAAAGAAATTAATATTTTGGGATAGTGGGCATAGCTTTAAATTCAAGACAACATTAATTTTATTTTTGATATGTTAATCACACAGCAGGCGAATGAGCTAAATAATATAATTAGTGGGTGTAATAAAACTGTTTTTGAGTTGCTTTCAAAAAAAGGAAAAGCAGCTTACTATCCAAAAGAAGGAATCTTAGCCCAATCAGCCGCTGCAAAAGGGAAAAAAATTAATGCCACAATCGGGGTTGCAATTGAAGATGACGGCTCTCCGATGAGGCTTCCTGCAATTGCCGACAAAATTCTAATTGATCCAAAAGATGTTTTCTTATACGCTCCAAGCGAGGGGAAAAAACCATTAAGGGATGCTTGGAAGAGCGCAATGTTTGAAAAAAATCCTTCATTAAAAGAGCCAATCAGCCTTCCAGTGGTAACTCATGCGCTAACCCATGGAGCAAGCATTGTCGGGCATTTGTTTTTGGATGAAAATGATTCAATTATTACGCCTGATTTGTATTGGGGGAATTACAAACTAATTTTCACTAACGGATATGGAGCAAAAATTGAAACTTTTAACACTTTTCTTAATGGAAAATTTGACGTAAAAGCAATGCAGGAAAAAATAATTGGAGGGGGAAAGAAAATTCTGCTTTTAAATTTCCCAAACAATCCAAGCGGATACACTCCAACAAAAACCGAAGCAAATGAAATAATTAACACAATTAAAACCGCCGCTGAATCAGGAAGCAAAATAGCAGTAATTGTTGATGACGCTTATTTTGGATTATTTTTTGAAAATGATATTGAAAAAGAATCTCTCTTTTCAAGACTTGCGAATTTGCATGAGAATGTTCTTGCAATAAAGCTTGACGGGGCTACAAAAGAGCATTACGCGTGGGGATTAAGGGTTGGATTTATCACTTACGGCTTCAAAGGCGCAACAAAAGAAGCTTACACCGCGCTTGAAGAAAAAACTTCAGGAGCAATAAGGGGAAGCATTTCAAACGCATCAAATTTATCAGAAAGCCTTGTGCTCTTGGCATTGACTTCTCAAACGCACAATTCTGAAAAGGAGCAGAAATTTAATATTTTAAAAGAAAGATACCAAAAAATGAAAGAATTAATGAAACTGGAAAAATACAAGCCTGTTTTTGAATCTCTGCCTTTTAATTCAGGGTACTTTATGTGCATAAAGCCAAAGAATGCAAAAGCCGAAAACGTGCGCCTAAAATTACTGGAAAAATATGATACCGGAGTGATATCCACAAACGGACTGCTTAGAATTTCATTCTCAAGCGTTCCTGTGAAAAACCTGCAAGAGCTTGTTGAAAATATTTATTTTGCTTGCTTGGAGTGTGAAAATAAATGAATTATAAGGAGCTTTTGGATAAAAAAAGCGCTGAAAAACTTAGCGCGCTAAAAAATGAAAATGTGGAAAAAATAATTGCAAAATACGCGGAACTTTGCAAGCCAAAAGCAATTTATGTATTTGATGATTCAATAGAAGACAGCAAAATCATAAGAAAAATGGCGATAGAAAGAAAGGAAGAAACTGCTCTTGCAATGAATAATCACACTGTTCATTATGACGGCTACTTTGACCAGGGAAGAGACTCGGCTAATACTAAAATTCTTCTAAAAAAAGGAACTCAAATAAGCAAAAAACTTAACACCGGCGACAGAGACGAATGCTTAACTGAAGTTTATTCAATTCTTGACGGAATAATGAAAGGCAAAGAATTATTTGTGAAATTTTACTGCCTTGGCCCGCAGAGATCAAAATTCTCGCTTTGCGCAATGCAATTATCTGATTCAGCATATGTGCTTCACAGCGAGGATATACTATACAGACAGGGGTATAATGAATTCAAACTGCTTAACGGAGGAAATAATTTCTTTTACTTTGTTCATTCAGCAGGGGAATTAACAAGCGCGGGCGTATCAAAAAATCTTGACAAAAGAAGAATCTATATAGACCTTGAAGGAAACAGAGTATATACAGTGAATAATCAATACGCGGGAAACAGCGTGGGATTAAAGAAACTTGCATTAAGGCTTGCTATAAAAAAATCAAATGATGAAGACTGGCTTTGCGAACACATGTTTGTAATGGGAGCGCACAGGCCTGGAAAAGAAAGAACAACTTACTTTACTGGAGCATTCCCAAGCGCGTGCGGAAAAACCTCAACCGCAATGATTCCAGGACAGACCATTATTGGTGACGATATTGCATATATTAGAATTGGAAATGACGGGCAAGCATACGCTGTTAATGTAGAACAGGGAATTTTTGGAATAATAGAAGATGTTAATTCAACAGATGACCCTTTGATTTATCAGACGCTAACTTCGCCAAGAGAATTGATATTTTCAAATGTTTTAACAAACAAAGGCAAGCCGTACTGGCTTGGAATGAAAAGCGAAACTCCAAAAGAAGGATACAATCACTCTGGCGAATGGACGCTTGGGAAAAAAGACAAGGATGGAAAAGATATTCCTATTGCTCATAAAAATGCAAGATACACTATGCGAATTAAGGAGCTTCCAAATGCGGATCCCCACATGGATGACCCAAACGGAGTTCCAATTTCGGGCGTAATTTATGGAGGAAGAGATTCAGACACATCTCCTCCAGTTCTTGAATCATTCAGCTGGGCGCACGGCGTATTTATCGGAGCAGCAATAGAATCAGAAACTACTGCTGCAAAAGTTGGGGGAGTTTTAGGAACAAGAACCCACGACCCAATGGCAAATTTGGACTTTTTAGTAGTTCCACTTGGAACTTACATCAAGAACCATTATAAATTTGGAGAAAATCTTTCACGCCCTCCAAAAGTATTTACTACAAATTACTTCCTAAAAGAAAATGACAAATATTTGACTAACAAAATCGACAAAAAAGTGTGGCTTTACTGGATGGAAGGAAGAATTCACGGCGATTATAAAGCAATTCCAACTCCAATAGGCTTATTGCCTTACTATGAAGATATAAAAGAAATTTATGCAGAAGTATTCTCAAAAAACTTTACAAAGGAAGAATATGAACGATTGTTTTCAATAAGAGTGCATAAATTAATTGAAAGGCTTGAAAGGATAAAAACAATTTACGAACAGGAGCTTGATATTCCCCAGGCATTTAAGCACCAGCTTGAACAGCAGAGGCACAGGCTTGAAGAGTCAAAGAAATGGTACAAAAAAGATGTTATCTCGCCGTTTGATTTCGTGTGCAATGATTTGGAAAAACCACCCGAAGGAAAATATTTAGCTCGTTGAGTGTGATTTGAATACAATTTTAAACCCCTAAATCTAAATATAATTGTGAATAAATTAAAACAAATTGCCTTTATCGCATTAGCAATTGCCATTTTTGCGGTTCTTTTCGGATGCATCACAATTAATCCAGCAGATCTTAACACAACAGCGCAGTCCCAAAATAATTCTTCTAATGGAACTACAAACTCAAATTCAAGCTCAACTGCAAATTCAAATTTAGGAAGCAGTTCAGGAAATTTATCAGGAGCATCTCTATTAAATTTAAGCGCAAGCGAAGTTGCAAAACACCATTCATCAAATGATTGCTGGATGATAATTGAAGGAAAAGTTTATGACTTATCAGCTTATGTAGGGCATCCGGGAGGAAATATTTATGTTCAATACTGCGGAATTGACGGGACAACTGCTTACAATACGCTTGGCGGAAGAGGAAGAGACCATTCAGCGGTCGCTGATTCTCAATTAGCTGGATTTTTAATAGGGGCATTTGGGCAGGATGTTAATATTTCGCAGGCAGTTGCCGAAGTAAGTCAAAATAATGCAAATCAAATAACTTATCCTGGAATAGAAAGAGACGAAGAATTTGAAGATGACTAAGTTTTGAAAATGAGTAGGTGAACTAAATGGATATTGTAAAAAAGATGTGGATTACTCTTGCAGTTTTGATGATTCTTTTTGAGCTTTATTATTCCTTATTTCCTATTCCTGCCTCGACTGAAGCAATAAGATTTTTTGCAGTAAGCGGATTTCTTCTTTTGTGCGTTTCGCTTATTATAGGCCCTCTTGTGACATTTTTCCCAAAGAAATTTGCCCCGCTTCTTAAAGAAAGAAGAGCAGTGGGAGTAATTGCATTTATTTTAATTTTAGCACACTTTGCGCTTGTTTTTGCATTGGCTTATAACTACAATCTGGTATTTTTATTTTCGATTTTCTCAATTGTAATTGCAGTTCCTGCAATGATAATTTTATTCCTGCTGGCATGCACTTCATTTGACAAAGCAATTCGAAAAATGGGATTTTCAAAATGGAAACTGCTGCAAAGGTTCAACTATATCGCATTTATACTTTCATTTGTTCACTTTGTGCTGAATTTAAACGGATACTTTGTTCTTCTCCCTTCGGGGCTTGTGTTTGTAAATATTGCGGAAGTGCTGCTAATAATTCTGGGAGTTATAACAATAATCCTTCAAATAGCGGGGTTTTTCAAAAAAAGACAGCAAATCAATCAGTCAAAATCAAATTAGTAATATCCTCAAAATAACCCTTTTTAACACTTTTTTTTGGCTAAAATCTGGTTTATAATCCCTTATTTTTGTTTATTATTTGGTAATTATATGGTTGGACCGCAGAGAAAGCAAAGAAAGCCAAAAGTAGTTCATCAAAGCGGAACCGCATACAAAATGCATTTTGAGGAAAAAAACAGGGAAGAATTTAAAACAATTTCAAAAATTGTTCCAGGAACAGGCACAAGAAAAAAGCCCTTATTGCTTGAAGGAAAATCCGTAGTAAATCAAACAGAGGATTCATTTATAAAAAAAACAAATAAAAGAATCGGGATTGATTTGGAAAACTCTGAAAAGAACTCCGAAAAGAAAGCCGACTCCGAAAAGAAAAACGAGTGATTATTTTTAAAAAAAATTGTCTTTAACAAAATTATTTTTAATAAACTGGTGAACAAAAATGGCAAAAATTAATGTGAAAGGATTTGAGTTTGACTTGGTTTTGGCGACTAATTCATTTGACAGAAGAGCGCTTCAATACAAGAACAAAATAGTAACCTCGCTTGAAAAACTTGGAATAACAAGGGATGATATTGAATTTGAATATGAAGGGCCTGCTGTAAAATCTGCAAAAGCCGAAGTCGCATGGTACGGCGGGGGGCATTACATGCACTATGACAACAATTCCCAGACAAAATATGTTGATAATTTATACGTTGTCTATAAAGTAATAGAACGCGAAGTCGAGCTTGTCGTTTCTGAAAAAAAGCCCGTTAACGAATTCATTGATGAGTTCAAGCATGATGAAGAGCTTGTTGAAAAGAGAAAAGCTGCAAGGGAATTCTTCGGTTTATCCCCTACTGAAAGGGATATGGATTTGATTACTAAAAAATACAAGGAAATGGCTAAAGAACTTCACCCTGATATGCCCACAGGAGATACTGAAAAGTTCAAGCAATTAAACAACGCGCATAAAGTGTTAAAGAAAGAATTAATGTGAATAGAAATTATTTTAATTTAGCCTGCGAGTTATTTTGTTTTTTCTTTGACAAGCTCTTTTAGAAGCTTTTTGAGGCTTATTGTCGCGGCATTAATTACTCTGTCAGCTCCGCCGTAATAGATTGTCAATTCATCATCTCTTAGCGTGCTTCCGCAAGGGAAAACAACATTATGAACAATTCCGTTTAACTCGTCTTGCGTTTCAGGCTCAAGAATGTAATAACTCAATCTTGAAATAACTTTAGTCGGGTCGTTTAAGTCAAGAAGAGCCGCTCCCACTCTATAGACAAAATCATGGCTTGAAATTCCGTGATAAATTAAAAGCCATCCCTTATCGGTTTTAATAGGAGGGCATGAAGCGCCTATTTTCTTATCATCCCATGCGTTTTCTCGCGGAAGCATTAAAACATTTAAGTCAAGCTTTTTGTTTTTGAACAAAAGATCCTTTTCTTTTGAAATGCAAATCGAGTTATTCACGCGGTGAATAATATAATAATGCCCGTTAATGTGCTCTGGAAAAATGCATGCATCCTTATCATCAACGCCTTCTGGAGAAATTACCACAGGATAAGTCCACTTCCAATACTTATTCACAAAATCTTTTGCCCGAATTGAAGTAATTGCAACTCTTGGAAGCTTTCCATCATAAGCTGTGTAAAGCATGTAAATTGTTCTTGTGCTTCCAATTTGAACAAGCCTTGGGTCTTCGCAGCCCATTTCCTCAAATTTAGCGCGCGGAACATAAACAGGTTCTTTTAATTTTTCTACGGTAAAATCATCCCTAACCTGCGCATATCCAAGCACTGATTTATCAGTATCAGAAAGCGCCCTGTAAATTAAATGCGTTTTTCCGTCAATTAATAATGAAGCAGGGTTAAAGGTAGCTTTTTTTTCCCATGGATTATTTGGATTTGGCGTAATAAGAGGGTTTTGTTTTATCCGCTTAAACTGCGCAAATCCTGGGCGAAGAATTGCGTCAAGAAGGTCATTGAGCTTGCATGTCGCAAGGCAGGAAGTGGTGTCTGCTGCGCCGTAGTAAACATAAAGTTTATCGCCCTTAACCATTGCCCCCGAAGGAAAAACAATATTTGGCACTTGCCCATAAAGCTCATACTCTTTTTTTGGAACCAAGAGAGGAAATTTAGTATATCCAAGAACTTTTTGCGGGTCATCTAAATCAAGCAATGCGGCTTCAACCCTAAATTCTTTTGAGTTGGAAAAATATCCTTTAATATAAGAATAAAAAATAAGCCATCCTTTGTCAGTTCTAATCGGCTGGGAGCCAAGCTCCACCTGATCATCAGGGCTTCTTTGAAGGGGAAGAACAAAATCATTAACAGAGAAAAAATAATTGTTCCAAAAAGTATCCGACCAAATCTGGCTCTCTTTGTCAAAATAAGCAATGCAGATTTTTGCAGGAGGGGCATCAGTGTTTATTGTAACAAGCGCCGCCATTTTTCCGTTAACTTTATCAGAAAAAAGCGCCATTGCTTTTGAATTAAAAGTAGTCACTGGGTGTTTTTCAAATTTCTTAAAATCTTGCGTTACCGCAACCCCCACTTTTATGCCCTGCGCTGAAAAAGGATATGTTGAAAGCGCTGTGTAAAAAATATAGTATTTATCATTAAATTTTGTAATCCTTGGATCTTCACAGCCGTATTTCTCCCAGTCAAATTCAGGAGCAATTATTTGGCGGTGGGTTGCAAAATGAACTCCATCAATGCTTTCGCTTAATCCAATGGTTGAAACAGTGGAAGGATAATTTTGAAGAATTCGCGAGCGCCCAATTGCTCTGTAAACCAAATTAATCCTGTCTTCAAAAACCGCAGGGCATGCGTTAAAAGTGGCTTCGCTTTCCCACTCAACATCAGGGTCAGGCATTATTAACGGATTACGCGGGGAACGCTCAAGCATTATCATAAAAATCACCTTGGAACGCTCATGCGTAGAGGCTTAAGAGAAATCTCATGCCCAAGCCTTAACTGTTCAAGGAAAGTATCAATATCAGCTTTAGCAGCGCAGGTTACAGAATCTGCTCCGCCGTAATAAACAATCAAATCACTTTCTTTAATTACGGCCCCGCATGAATAAACAATTCCGGGCTTAAATCCGTTATTTTCATACTCCCTGTCAGGAATCATAATGGGCTTCATTGATTTATGCAGAACTTTTTCAGGATTCTTGAGGTCAAGAAGCATTGCGCCGAGCAAATATTTTCCAGGATACTGCTTTCCAAGCGCGTGATATAAAACAAGCCATCCGTCTTTAGTTTTAATTGGAGGAGGACCAATTCCCCTAATTCGCGTGTCCCAGGTTTTTTTATTTTCAGCAAAAGCATACTGGCTCTTAATGCAGGTCTTGTCGTCAAAATCAAGGCTCTCGCAATATTCAATTGCGATTTCAGGATTAATGCTGTGAAGAATTGCATATTTGCCCTTTACTTTTTCAGGAAAAATTGTCCAATTTTTATGCACTTCATTTGGAGGAGAAATAATTACGGGCTTTGTCCATTTCCATTTCTTATTTAAAAAATCATCAATCTTAATTGAAGAAGCGGCAACTTTGGGGTGCCCGTCAAATGCAGTGTAAAGCATGTAAAGCCTGTCCCCTATTTTTGTAATTCTTGGATCCTCGCATCCCGCAAGACTGTATCCGCTTCTCCACTGACTTGAAACATCCCCTGGCTGTGCGGAGCACACATGAACATAAATCGGCTCCTTAAGCCTCTCAACAAGGTTTAGTCCATCCTCGCTTGAAGCGTACCCGAAAACGGAAACCATTTCTTTTCCTGTGGCGCGGTAAACAAAATGAATTTTACCGTCATGCTCAACCGCAGCGGCATTAAAAGTATATTCTGATTCCCACGGATTTTCAGCCCTTGGGGAAATAATAGGATTCTCCCTGTGCTTTTCAAGAACAGGAAAAGTCGGGCGGTGAGTGAACTTGCATCCTGAAAGCATAACTCCTTTTTTCGCATTCCAATACATGTTTAATTTATTGTTGAAATAAATCATTCCAATAGGAGAAAGAACGCTTTTTTTTGCTTCAGGCTCCCACACAGGTACATCAGCGCGCCAAAGCATCCTTTCCGGATTATTAATGTCAAACAAAATCGCCCCCACTGTGTACGCGCTTGCTTTTTTTGAATAATAAAATAAAACTATCCCGTCGCCTGTTACGCAGGCAGTTCCAACAATCAAATCCCCTGTGTCAAAATACTTTTTCCTTGGCTCAATTACTGTGTCAAGAGTTTTCCACTTTTTCAAATCCTTTGAAACAGCAATATTTATTTTCTTGTCCCCAAAATAAGAGATGTATTGTTTTTTTGATTCATCAAAAAGAATCACTGAAGTTTCTTTTAACTCAAATACACTCGCGCTCTCCCACTTAAGAAGGCTGGGAGTTTTAATAAAAAAAGAATCAATTTTTCCTGCAATGTTTTTTGCCTTAAACGTGATTAAATAATCTTTTTTTATTTGAGATATTCTCAAATCTTTTGAATCAAGAGCAAGCTCTTTGACTTTTTTTATATCAATTCTAAGCGGTTTTAAGCTCAAATCATCAGGCATATATCCTGATGCCGCAATTAATTCTGACTGAGATTTATAAATAAAATAATTGCGCGTTTCTGACGCGAAGAACCCTTTACCCTCAATAGACGAATTCATCTTACCAGACCGAAAAATTGAAAAATTACTAAAAGGATTAGTATTTACGGTTATTTAAGCATTTTGTATTCAAATCAAAGTTCAAAAAATCCTTTATTTTAAAGAAAGCATTGTTTAAAAACGTGGAATGCATTAATTGTGCAGGTTATGGAAAATAGCACAAAACTCCCAAGCGTGTTTAGGGAAAGCGATATCCGCGGAATTGTCGGCAGGCAAATTACTCCTGAATTTGCAAGAAAAATAGGAAATGCCGTTGCAAAAACTTTCAAATCAAACTATTATGTCCTTGGAAGGGATAAGCGCTCAACAAGCAGGGCTCTTTCAAGAGCTATTAGAAAAGGCCTTCTTGAGTCAGGCGCTAATGTTTATGACCTTGGAGAAACAATTTCTCCCCTTGCTTATTTTGCGGCAAGGCACTACAACTGCCCCGGAGTATTCATTACCGCTTCGCACAATCCAAAAGAGTATAACGGATTCAAAATTATTGGAAGCGACGGGTTAACAAAAGGAATTAGAAACGGGCTTGACAAAGTGAAGAAAGAGTTTGATTTAAACCAGCCGTTAAAGAAAACAAAAGGGAAAATTATACGCCCAAATATATTCCATGATTACAAACTTAACGTGCTTCACTTTGATAGAGGAATAACTCCAGCAAAAATTGTTCTAAATAACGGAGGAAACACGTCAGGAAAATTGCTGAAAAAAATTCTTGAAGGAAAAAGAGTTAAAATTATTGAAATTAACCCAAAAAGAGGGTATATTTCAAACCCGCTTATTGATAAGGGAAAGGAAGTGAGCAGAAAAATACTTGCAAAGAAAGCGGATTTTGGAGTCGCTTTTGACTTTGACGGCGACAGAATATTCTTTTTTGACGAGAAAGGAAACAAGCTGGATAACTCATCAATTGCCGCGCTGATTGCAAACTTTTTGCTTGGTGAAAAGAAAAGCGGAACGATTCTTTATGACGTTCGAAGCGACTGGATAATTAAGGACACTGTCAAAACATGCGGAGGAAAATCACTGATGGTTGAAGTAGGGCACACAAATGTAAAAGAAAAAATGAAAAAAAATGACGCTATTTACTGCGGCGAAATATCAGGGCACAATTACTTTAGAGAAAGCGGCTACACCGAATCTTCATTAATGCCCATTATAATAATTTTAAGCATTATATCAACTGAAAAGAAAACCTTGTCTGAATTAATAAAACCATTTAGAAAAAATCATCTTCTTAATGAAACAAATTACACAGTGGATGACATTAATCAGACTATTAATGATGTTTCAAAACTAATCAAAGGCGGGAAAAGGAGCACGCTTGACGGATTAAGAGTGGATTTTAATGATTGGTGGTTCAGCATCAGAGGCTCAAAGAACGAGCCGCTGATTAGGCTTAATATGGGCGCAAAAAATAAAGAAGTTTTGGAAAAAAAGCTGGCGCTTATTGAATCAGCTGTAAAAAAACACTATTTGCGCCCGTAATCATCAGAATATCTTACTTCATCATGCTCGTCAAATTTTCCAAAAGATATTTCCAAGAATAAAACTTTTTTCTTCTTTGCTCCAAGTCTGTGCTTTACTCCTTTTTTTATAAAAATGCTTTCACCGCTCTTTGCAAGCCACTTTTTTCCCCCAATTTCTGCAACCGCAGGGCCTTCAATTATTTTCCAAAACTCATCCCTCTTTTTGTGGCTTTGAAGACTAAGCTTTTGATTAGGATTGAGCGTAAGCGTTTTTACTGTGCACTGTTTATTCAAACAGTATCTCTCAAAACGCCCCCATGGGCGGATAACTTTCTTAATTTCCATGTGGTAAATAGGGAGTTTTGGAATAAAAAACTTCTCTAAAAAGATATTTATACAAGTTTCTCGTTGTTTTAGCATGGATGCGCTCCTGATTGAGATAAATCACCACATTGGAAAGGAAGTTGCGCGCATTAGCGGGATTGAATACCAGCAAATGGTTCTTGAGCCGTTTCCTGACAACGAATCATATATACGTTTCCCGTTTCCAGTAAAAGGAAGAAAAATATTTTTGCTTGCTGACATGGCAAAAAAGCCAAATGAAATGCTTTCAATACTTTTACTTGCAGCAAAAACACTGCGAAAATTAAAAGCAAAGAGAATTTACCTAATTGCGCCTTACATGGTTTACTTAAGACAGGACCATGCATTCCATCCTGGAGAAGCGGTGTCAGGATTTATTGTATCAGATTTTGTAAGCAGCTTATTTGACGGAATAATAACAATTGACCCTCATCTTCACAGAGTAGAATCAATGAGGGGATTTTTCAGATGCAAAACACAAAAGCTTACCGCGACAAAAAAGCTTTCTGAATACTTTTCAAAAAGAGATGCAGTGCTTGTGGGACCAGACGCTGAAAGCAAGCAGTGGATAAAAGCAATTGCAGAAAATTGCGGTAAAGAATTTGTTGTAGCAAGCAAAACAAGGCACTCAAGCAGGCATGTTGAAGTGGAAATTAAGCGCGGAAATGTAATTCTTGAAGGAAAAACCGCAATAATAGTTGACGATATTATCAGCACAGGGCATACTATACTTGAAGCTGCAAAAGCTTTGAAGAAAGAAAAAGTAAAAGGAATTGAATGCTATGCTGTGCACGGATTATTTATGGAAGGCGCTCTTGAGAAACTTAAAAAAAGCAGAATAAAAGTCGGCGCAACTAATACTCTCAAAAATCCTGTTGAAGTAATTGATATTGCTCCTGAAATTGCTGAAGGTGTTAAAGCGTGGCTGTAAATCAAACTGAAAAAAAGAATGCAGCGCTAAAAGCATTAAGATTAATTCCCCAAAAAGGACTTGTGGGGTTAGGCTCAGGAACCACAGTGGATACTCTTGCAGGGCTGATAAATAAGGCAAACAAATCCGAATTCATTTGCATATCAAAGAATGCTAAAAAAATACTTCAAAAAAGAGGGTTGAAATTAATCGAAAAGGAAAATCCTGTTATTGCAATTGACGGGGCGGACAGCTTTGTAAAACAAAATGGAAGGTTAATTGCCATTAAAGGCGCGGGCGCATTTGATTTTACTAATGAGAAAAAACTTGATTACTCTGCAAAAAAATTTGTTATAATTGCTGGAAAGAGTAAATTAGAAAATAAGGACCACACAGTATTTGTTGAAGTAACAAAAAAAGCGCTTAATACTGTCATTAAGCAGCTGAAAATTTCAGGGCTTTTGGTTAAAAAGGTTCCAAAATCAAACCCCCTATTAAAAGGAAAGAAAAATGTATTTGTTCAAATTACTCCCAAAGCAGGAACAAATTTTTCAGAACTTGAACACATGCTTGATAACACCGCTGGCGTTATTGGAAATGGAATATTCTCAAAGAAAAGATTTGATTTAATAATTGGAAAAGAAGAGCCTTTTGTTGAGACAAGGCTTCAGGTTGCCCTTGATTTTGATGAAGAGTTCCCCGCGGTTCAAACAGCAAAACAGGTTAAGGATTATGTTGATATAATTGAAATAGGAACTCCGCTTGTAAAAGCGCTGAATGAAAAACATATTATAAAAAAACTTTCAAAATACAAGAAAAAATTATTTGTGGATCTAAAAACAATGGATGCGGGTTATTTTGAATCAAGCCCTGCTATAAAGCATGGGGGAGATTATGTTTCAGTTCTTGGAGTGGCATCAGACGAAACAGTGAAAGGAGTGCTGAAAAACGGCGCCGATAGGGTTGTAGTGGATTTAATTGGATGCAAAGATGTTGCGCTTAGAATAAATCAGCTGAAAAAATTAGGCGCGGTTAATTTTGAAGTTCATGCGGCAATTGATGACCAGGCAAAAGGCAAAACACCGCTTGAAGAAGTTAGAAAAGCATCTCAAATCAAAGGAATTAATATTTGGGCAGCAGGCGGGATAGGATTATCTTCGCTTGATGCAGTAATGGAATACAGGCCAGCAGTAGTAGTTGTCGGAGGGGCAATAACTCACTCAAAAGACAGAAAACAAGCTGCAAAAGATATAAAAGAAAGAATAGAAGAATTAAGTTGAAGTTAACATAACTTTGGATATTAAAATTAAGTTTGAAAGGTTGATTTTATGAAATATATTTGGTATGAAGAAAAAATACTTTCAGAAATAGAATCCGTTCTAAAAAGCAATCCTGAAAAGAGCGAAAAGAATCTTGTGAAGGAAATAATTGACTCTAATTCAGTATTTGTTAGCGGTGCAGGGCGCTCTGGATTAATCGCAAAAACATTCGCAATGAGATTAATTCAGCTTGGCATAACATGCCATGTCGTAGGCGAAACCACTACCCCAGCATTTACAAAAAAAGATTTACTAATATCCCTATCAGGCTCAGGAGAAACAAAAACAATTATAGATATTGCTTTTGAGGCAAAAGATAAAGGCGCAAGAACCGTTGCAATTACTTCAGAAGAAAAAGGAACCCTTGCAAAAATAAGCAGTTTAACGGTTGTGTTAAAATCAAAAACAAAAAAAGGCGGTACAAGCATCCAGCCCCTTGGAAGTTTATTTGAGCAGAGCGCATTTATCTTCTTTGAAGCGGCAGTGCTTGGAATAATGAAAAAGAAAGGAATTACTGAAAAAGTAATGAAACAAAATCACTCGAACCTTGAATAGTGCTCAAATCATAAATTACTTAACTATTAAATTACTACATCTTAAATAAAAGCGAAGCCAAAAAAACTAATGAAAAAATAACCGGCTGGTGGATTAAATATATTGCAAGCGAGTTTCTGCCAAATAGTTCTATCTTTGAAATAATAATTCGAACATATTTTCCTTTTGGTTGTTTTATTCTAATAACTGCTTTCTTATTTGAATAAATAAAATTTCCAAGCGAAATGCCGATTAGCACCGCTCCAAACCATGGAAATAAAGGCTCAAAATCAAGCGTTGGAAAAGGGGTTGAAAATCCCGCCCAAACCAGCCAATTGATTCCAATACTTTGCAAATTTATAAAATTTGGAACCACAATAAAAAATAGTCCAAGAATTAGCGGTATTATTTTATGTTTGGCAAATGGAATTGATAAAATAATTGAAACCGCAATCAAATGAAGTATCCCGAAGTAAATGAATTCGCTTGGAAATAAAATAAAAGTAACAAATGAAACCAAAAGCGCGGCTAAAAAAATAAATACTGCGCGCTTAGCAAAGTGAATAGAGTACTTAGAGGCATACTTTTGAGCCCCATAAGCAAGCATTACTCCGACAAGAAGCAGAAATAATCCCGCAGTTGCGATTTGAAAATAACCCCAAAATCCAGAATAAGGGTTTATTGAAATATACCCAAAATACTTTAAATCCCAAACAATGTGAAACACAATCATCATCAAAATGGCTAGCCCCCGGGCAAAATCAACTTCCCAAAATCTTGCAGAATTAGACTTTATAGTTATTTTAGTTTTCATTTGAAATCCTTTCACTCTCAACAATAATGCACAAATCATTTGTGAAAGAAAGCCCATTTCTTTTACAATAACTAATTACACTATCATCAAAACTCCCCGGCTGAAACCAAAAATGAACCTTTTTGTTTTTTACTGACTCAAGCACGCCAAGCGTAACTGCGGGAGGAATAACAAAAACCACAATATCAAGTTTTGCTTTAATATCATTTACATTTGCAAAGACTTTTTTTCCTAAAATCTCATTTTCCTTAGGATTCACCGGATAAATTTTATTAGTAATCTTTGAAATCGCGGCAATTACCTTATTTCCGTACTTTTCAGGATTATTAGAAGCGCCCACAATAGCAATGCTTTTACCTTTTATTTCCATAATAACTCCTATCTAACTACTCAGTAAAGAGTTAAAAACGCTTTTTGTCAAGTGATTTAGTATGCAAAAAAAGCTAATCCTGTTGTTTGACTCAATCAGAGACCCAAGAGACCTTGCTGAAATGATTTTATTAGGACTTGCGCTTGATGTAAAAATTGAACTCACAGGCTCCTCGCTTTCTCCGAATCACTTTAAAGTTTTAAGAATTGTAAACTCATGGATTCCAAGTTTTAAGGAAAAGCCAATGCTTGAAAATATTAAAATGAACGGCGACTTTTCAAAAAGAATTGCTGAGCTAAAAAAACAAGGGTACTCTATAATAGGCACTTCCCCAAATGCAAAAAAATCCTTATTCAAATCAGATTTATCTTCAGGAAAACATGTAATTGTTTTTGGAACAGAAACATCAGGACTGAGCAAGGAAAAAATGGCTCTAATGGATGAAATGGTTTTAGTGCCAATGAAACCCCCAGCTTCTTTTTTCACAATCCGCGCAGTTGCACCTATTATTGCATATGAAACGATGAGACAGAAAAAGCTTTTTTAATTGCAATTTTTGGCCAAGCTATTTTGACTAAGTTATGCTAATTTTTTCTTTGAAATGGAAGGGTATTAAAACTCTAACAAAACTAATTTTTCTTAGCAAAGCCACTAAAATAAGGTAATATTGCGGAGGTGGCAGAGCGGTCTAATGCGCACGCCTGGAAAGCGTGTTCTCGAAAGGGAGCCCGAGTTCAAATCTCGGCCTCCGCGTAATAAAACAAGTTCAAATCCAATGTCCTTAACTCAAACAGATTATATTATATATCTCAAAAGGTTATTATTGGTAAAGGGTGTTGAAGTGAAGAAAGTTGCTTTTTTTATAATTATTTTGATTTTTGGGTTGTTACTTTTTGGGTGTGATAACAAACAACAAAGCCAAGGTGCTCAACAAAGTCCTCAATATTTAAATTATATTAATCCAAAAGAAAATCTTACAATTAGTTATCCGGTTGGATGGGCATATAATGAAAGCCCAGACCAATATGGATTGAGCGTTTGTTTTAATCCACCTAGTGTGCGAGGGTGTGTAATGCAAGCATATATTGTAAATTTCTCTACTATTGACCAATCGCATTGGCTTTATGGGGTTGTAAGCGAAAGTAGCTCAATTGAGGAAATTAAAGATGCTTATATCAACACACTTAAGCCAAAAAACTCCAGCATGGATATGAATGTAACCAAAGTTGAAAAAACCACCTTGTTAGGGAATGAAGCATATCATATTGAATTTGTTGCATCAATAAAAACGTCTTTTGAAACATTAGAATCAAAAGAGATTCATATTATTTCAAAAAACAATACATCTATTATAATACTCAAATATTCTTATCCCCCAAAAGACTTTGATTCATTTAAGCCGCAGTTTGACATATTTGTTTCATCTTTCATCCACCCATAAATACATCCTTATTCAGGACTAGATATATTTTATGGACACAAACTATTGGTATTTCTCAGGCTCTCAGCGTTTATTCTTTTTGTTTTACTTAGTCGGCAAAATGCCCCTAGCTTATTCTTAAACGCCCAAAACCTGACTCTTCCGAGGTAGGTAGTATGCAGGTAGATTGGAGATTAAAACAGAATAATAAAATGAACGTGATTAATTTCAGCACGAAAAGCGAGAGCAAAAGGCATTATTTGAAAAAGTCTGAAGTGTGCTATTTTCTAAAAATGCTTAATGAGCCTTTTTGGACTGAAGCAAGAATTAATGTTGAAAGCAGGGCTGACATATACTTGCCAGAAAAGTCAGTCGCAATTGAGATTCTTGAAAGCGAAAAGCCTTCAAACATTGATGAAAAATCAAAAAAGTACGGCTGTCGGATTGTTGCGATAAATTCAGGGCAAGAACTTGACATGGATTTTATTGAAAAAGCAATTAATTAAAAAAACTATAACAGGGGAAGCAATTATGCTTCGCCTGTAACTGTTTGAGGCAGTGTGCCGTCAAAGTCAATTTTTCCACCACTTACGCTTAAGCTGTTAATGCTTGAGCCAGAATTTTTTGCGAAGTAATTAGATATTGCCTGCGCAACGTAATCCGAAGCAATCTTTTTCTGGTCGTCAGGAAGAGGAAGTCTTCCAAGCTCTGCAGAGTCAATCTGCATTACTACCTGCTTGCCGCTTGCGCTTACAATTTTTCCTTTAATAAAAACAGCGCCTGTAAGTTGAGGATCAACTATAAGCCCGCTTGCTTCAATAGTCCCGTCATCATTGAATTTGAATTGAGTATTTTTTAACGGCCCCTTTGTGTTATTCTGCGCGTTCATCATTGCAGTAAACTCTTCCTGAGTGAAAGCAGTTTTTACAGGAACACTTCCTATAGAAGAATAATTGCAAGTAACACAAGTCCCTTCAACTCTTTCTAATTTCAGCCCCGGAACTTTAGCCACTCCGCTTGCATAATCCGCTGAAGAATATTTTACCCCCAAATCCCTCGGCTGGTTAGTCCCCATTATGTCAGATACTCCCGGGATAAACCCAAAATATCCTACTGTTAAAACTACTAAAATTATTACCACTACTAATCCTATTAGCCCCTTTTTTCCCATATTACTAAACCCCCTAAAATATGCATATTCTATCAAATAATAAATACTTCTGTTCGTTTGATTTCTCTTGTTACGTTTAAAAGAATTACTTTCTTTTTCTAAGACAATAATTGAGGTGTTTTAATGAGCTTAGATGTTTATGATAAAAAAGACAATAGCCCGATGATGAGGCTTATAGGATTTGGATTTTTAGTATGGCTTGTGCCGTTTTTGGTTTCGTTTTTATTTTACACGCCACAAGGGACCCCTGCAATAAGTTCAGGATTTTTTAATTCAATAATGAGCGCAATACTCTTAGTAGTTACTGCAATATTTTTATTGAAGTACTTTAAACACATAACAGTAAATTACCTTTCTGAAGCAATAAAAGTAGGAATAGTATGGGTAATAATTAATGTAGCGCTTGATGTGATTGTATTAATCCCTCTTGCAAAGATGGAGCTTAGTAAATATTTTGCGGAAATCGCATTAGGCTATGTGTTAATCTTTGTAATAGCAGTATTCGCAGGATATTTGCTTGAGGAAAAAGGGGCGCACAGCAAAAAGATTTACTCGCAGATATTCTCAACAAAGAAATAATTGTTTTGAATTAATTAAAATTAGGAAAAAAGCAAGTAAAATTAGGCAAGAAATAAACTTATTGTTTGAAGAAGTGATTAAGTTCACTTCTTTTTTATTTTTGCGTACTTGTCAAAACTAAATATCATAAAGCTCTGAATCAAGTTCTCAAAATTCGGCCTCACGCCAAGGGTTAAGTAAAAGTCTTTGTGAATCTGTTCCTGCATGTTGGCTGGAATCTTTCTTGCAATTTTAAGCACAACCTCAACAGGAGCTCTTTTTGGACTGAAAAGAAGCCTGATTTCAGCAGGAGTTATCCTATCTTTTAATTTAGGATTTACTCTTTCAATTTCAGCCCTAAACGCGCTAATTGCCCTTATTTGGGACTCTCTTGATGGAGGGCGCGGTTTTGTCTTAACTGGTTTGGCTTGCACAGCGGCATAAACCATTTTTTGCCCATGTTTTGTAAGAACGCCGCCTTTTTTGAATAATCTTTTTGGCATAAATAAATTCAGTCTTGAAAGATATTAAGCTTTTTGGTAGCAGGCTGAAAGGTTAGCGCGATTAGGATTGTAACAAATTCTTTTTATATTGATAAATTCAACTTAAGTGCATGGTTGAAATATACGGCTCATGGTGTCCTGGGCTTGTTGAAGACAAGGAAGCATTAAAGCTAGTCAAAGACAGCGGAGTTCTTGCAGGAATTGAATTATCCAATGCAGAATCAACCAGCGCGCTTGAAGATGCAGGAGTAAAGTTTAATCTCCACAATCCTCTTTTTAGGAAAAAAATTGGGCTTGACCATCCATCGTTTAGGGATGAATTAATTAAAAGCCCTGAAATAGTAGTTGCGTGCAAAAAATCTTCCCCTCCAGCGCTTGGCTTTCACGCAGGATATGAGCCGCTTGAACACAAAAATATTAAAACTGATTTAATTGCAAATCACATTCTGCGAAATCTTAAATTTTTAGACGAATCAATGGACAAGAAAATTATTTTTGAATCAGCGCCTTATGCAGAGCCGCATTTTGAAAAAGGAGATATTGACGCAGTGAGATATATTTCAAGCCCTGAATTTTTCAAGAGAATAATTTCACAGTCAAACGCAGGATACTTGTTTGACATATGCCACAACCTTGCGTCATGGTCGACAAAATCAAGGAGAAAAGAGTACAAAGGAGAAGTAAGCGATTACTTTGCTGAAGTATTAAACTCGGTTGCAAAAGAAACTTATCAAATGCACTTAAATTGCCCGAAAGGAAATCTAAAAGAAGGAATTTATGACGGGCATTTGCCTCTAAAACCTTCGCAGAAAAATTCCAAGCTCGCATTAATGCTTGCAAAAGAAGTGCTTGGCGCCTGCCCTAATTTAAAAGTAATAACGCTTGAAATTAATTCAGGATTTGCTCCAAAAAAACACGCAAAATTTTTAATCAATCAGGCAAAATTAATTGAAAAAGAAATTCTTTAAAAAAAATAATCCTATTTTTTTGTAATTTTTTATAAAATGCCAATTAATTTTCACAAAAGCCAAAACCAGAAAGCCTTAAATACAACAATACCCTATGCATTTGCGGGTTTAGGGAAGTAATACAAATTTTGTATTATTTAGAAGGGAAAATAAAATGGATCTATTTGGTTCAAGCGAAGGGTTAAACGACTCTTTTGACGACGCTGGCGACAAATTTTCAGGATTTGTTGAAGGAATAAAGAAAAATCCTCTTCCTGTTATATTAGTAATAGTAATAGCGGCGCTTATTGTTTATATTATCATCAGCAGTATTTCAGCTCCAAAAGAGCCTGAAGAAGTATCTCCTGTTGTGATCAACGGCTCTGGAGTGGCAGGCACTATTACTGTTTTAAGAAACGGCGAAGTGGTGAGCCAAGTTGATTTAAACGGGGACATACTTGAACTTGCGCCTGATGCAAACAGAAATTTGAATGCAAGTATTAGCGTTGCAGGAAGAAGAAATCTAATTCCAAGATCTGTCACACTCACTTCAGGAAATAGAAGAACAGTGGTGACAATTGACCCAGCTCGAACAGTAATTGATGATGAAGGAAATATTCACTACCATTTTGATTCAAACAGCGGAGCAGGATCAGGAGAAATTATAGTTGACCCTGATACAGGAACAACAACAGTAGTAATTGACCCTAATTCAGGCGGAATGATACAATGCGATGAAGGCACAGTTCTTGAGAACGGCTCATGCGTAATAACAGCAGATATTGATTTTACGGACTCAGACACAGGAGACGGAATTGTTATCACAATCCCATTCATTCCTGTTGTTGGCACAGTTCACATTGATGCTGAAGTAACGCAAGGATGCTTAACTATGAGCACTGGGTTAGTAAATGAACTCCCCTCAACTGGCGTTGTTAAATCAGAAATAAGATTAAGAAAAGTCTGCCCTGGCGCGGTTGATGTTAATGCATCAGTTGAATGGATGAATGAAAGAATGGGAAATGTGGAAGTTGTGTTAAACAATCCTTCAGAATTATTAACTCCTTTGCCAAAGAAAGTTGCCCAATTCAGCTCAGGCGACACAATAACCGCAAAAGTTAATTTTGTTCCATTTAAAGAATTTGAAGGAAAAGTGGCTAATTTTAGAGTTAATTTCAGCACAGGCGGGCAGAATTCGCTTGTAGCATTTGTAATACCAATTGAAAACCTTGAACAGTGCATAAAAGTAACTCCACAGCAAGTAATAGTTGCAAAAGGACAGAATTCGGCAAATTTTGAAATTGATGTTTCTTCGTGCGGACAGAACAGCATTGATTTTGTGCTCTGTGACGGGGATAATTCATGCTCTGGAGGAGTGGAAGGCGGAATTGCATTAAGCTCAAGAGCATTCACGCTTAATTCATCAACTAATCCAAAAAGAACTGTTTCAGTGACAAGAGGAATAATTCCTGGAGCGTATGGAATACCAATTAAAGCAAGCGTAAGCGGCTCAAAGAAAATTTACTTAGGCGAAGTTCTTGCAATAATAGAAAGAGCAGGAACAGAAACACTTTATCCAGATAAATATGTAATATCGCTTCTTCCTAATTCAAAAGATTCTATTAGAATAACAAACACTAATTTAATTGAAGAAGTAAACATAAGCACAAGCGTGTGCAGTTTATACCAAAATTCACTCGGAAGAGGGGGAAGGTCATGGTGGAAACAATTAAGCGGAAATTTAAAGACGCTTGCAGGAGAAGGACTTTACGAGGAAGCATTATCTTACGAACTTGGAACACTTGACAGAGTTACTGAACAAATGAGGGCAATGTCCACTCAAAAAAACCAGCTGATTAAAGACGCTTGGGTTGCATTTGACAGACAGAAAGTAAAGGACAAAGTATGCGAAGCCCAAAGCACAGCATTTGACGCGTTTAAGGATGTAAATAAATTACAGTACTTAGTTTGGGAAGCAGGCGCAGTGGACCACACTTGCAGAGAACAGGGGCTTAACCTTGAAGACGACGCATGCAATGAAGAAGAAAAAATTGATTACCTTGCGTCGCTTGTTGCAAGCAAAATTACTGATATTAACAAAATTGTTCCTGAAATGAAAGCAGAACTTGACGACCAAAAAACTCAAATAACTAATCTTTCTATTCAAAAATGCGAAAGCGCGGCAGGATTAAGCAGCAAAAAAACAGCAGCAGTAACAGCAATAACAACAGCAAAAACAAAACTTAACGAATATGCTAACAAAGTCAACGCCGCAAGAACAACAATGGTTGATTTTAATAAAAAACATGATGAAACTGATGAATTCTTTGACGCATTTGACGCAAATGTTCAGGAAGTAATGGATAGAATACAGCTTGCGCAGGACTTACTAAGCCAGGCTGATGAGAAGGTAAATTTGGCAATAGCAGATTATGATTCAGCTCTTGCAGCAGCTGCGATTGATGCTACTTACCTTGCATCAAGCGATGATGCAAGCGCAGCAATGTACTTAGAACAGGCAATAATTGATTTACAGGACGCAAACGCATTGATTTACGAAGCAATTGATGAAGAAGTGGCTGCAAATGATATACTAAAATCATTCAAGCCAAAAATAGCTGAACAATACGCAAGAATTACTGCAATGATAAGCTTAATTGACAAGCTAAAAGAACAGATGCAGGAAGCAAAAACAATAGCCCAGCAGATAAAAACAAATATTGAGACAGCAAAATCAGACATTAATGGAATTATCGCGCCTGCTCAAAAAGCATGCGATGAGCGCGACCCAAGCACTGATAATGATAATAATGCCGAAACACCCGAAAATTCAGGGTGCTGCGAAATAGCAACAAATGCGCAGGCAATAGTAGATTCAATGAGCACAGGATTTGTTGAAGAACAGATGACTGCGATTGACGAAATGATTCCAAAGATTGATTTATTAAAAACAGCAGTGAAACTTTATGAAACAAAAACAAAAGCTTACGGAGAACAATTGCCAAAAACACAGGCAACAGTTCAAAAAGCTGTTGACGCATTAAAAGTAATGACTGATAATAATGTATTCCAGCCTCCGATGGACACTCTCCAGCCCGCAATTGACGCAGCTTACTGGCTAAGCGATAAAGAAGCATCATCCTCTTCAGCATCAGAATATCCATCAGGCTCAATGACTTTTAACGGAATAACAATTGACAATAAAATAATGCTTGGATTATTCGGAACAGCAGTAAGCTCCGGATTTATACAAGGAGCTTATGATGGAACAGTTTACACAACATATTATGACACAAACGAGCCTGAAGTTGTTGATGAAGAAGTTCCTGTTGATGAAGTTGACCCATTCGCTGAAGAGCCGGTTGTTGATGATACATTTGATGATGAATGGGTTGACACTCCTGAAGAAGAAGTGTTTGAATGCTCTGAAGCCCCAGCAAGCGAAATGCTTGAAGACTGCGATAACCAAGTAGGGTTATTACTGCCTGATTTTAAAGTAAACTTACTAAATGCAACATCAAATGTAACAGTATCAAATCCAGCGGTTCGGGCTGAAATTACTACAACCGATGCAAAAGTATTCGGGGTGTTTGATTCGCAGGAAGTAGGAGTAGCATTCACAAATAGTGGATTAAGCCAGAACACTTACGCAACAGTAACACTAAACGCACAGGAAGCAATCCATGACGACCCAGTGGTTGTAGATGCAGCATTTGGGCCATTTAATGTTCCTGACGCATCAACTCAAGCTGTGTCTTATAAATATCATTTCAAATTCAACGCAGCTCCAAGAAAAGCTGCAATATTTGCTCCAAAAGTAAGTGACTGCCAAAGCGGAATACTAAGAGGAACAAATACCGAGAGCGGACTTGCTAAAAATGTTCTAACATGGAACTGGGCTGATGTAGCGCTTCTTGACAATTCAACTGACACGCTTGGAGACAAATACTTTGATGCAACACAGTTATCAATTTTAATTAACGCAAGGCTTCAGAGATTGAATAATTTATTATCAACAAATACATTCAGATGCCCAAGCAACCCAGCAAGAGCAGAACTTACTTCAGTAATTCCTAGTTTTACTGGAGAAGAGCTTGAAGAAGCGGGACAAACTGGATTAACACTTGGAACACCAGCTTGCTACTTGCCTTACACTACAAGAGAGTTTGACGGCAAGCCATCGCTATATTATTTCCTTCTTTCAAACCCAACTGTTGCAAATAATTTGGTAAATTTGGTTGACTTTAAAGCAAACCTTTCAAGAGACGGATACGGAACAGCATTCCAAAACGAATTCACTAACTTTTACAGAACACAAACAGTTGCATCAAACCCAAGCTTCCTTGACGCGCAGACAGGAACAAGCAAATACTTCTCAAACAACACGCTTGCTTACTTCTCTTCTGAAGGAGCAAAATACGCTAAGAGCAGCACATTTGTTCTCCCTGATGCTGGAGAATACAGAGTCAGAATGAAAATAAATTTCAACAGCCAGCCGGCATTATTCACAAGCGGAAACCCTGCGTCAAAAATTACATTTGATTTATACTCAACCAATCCGATTTACTCAAATTACAGCCCGTTCTATTACACTCCTCTTGACGGACAAGTAGGATTACTAACAGGACAAACAGCGGAAGGGTACAGAGCAAAATTATCAGACGCAAAATCAATTGTTGTTAACTCTGCACAGGGGGCAATACTAAATAATATCCCATCACAAGCGCTTGTATCAATTTCCCCAATTGTTGCAGAACAACTGGACCAGTTGAATACAAATGTGTTGTTAAGAGGAAAAATATTCTCGCTTTCAAACGCAACCCTAACTTCAGGAACTGCGCTTTTGCTTTCTCCAAATTTGTATTACGCTCAGTCAATGGCAACTCCAATAATACTTGGAACTCCAAAAACAGCGACTCCTCACAGCGCAAGATATATCATAAAAAATGACATCACAACGCTTGCTTACCCTTCATCTGATTTCACAGTATTTAGAGCGCTAAATGACACCGACTCGACAAGAACTTCACTTGCAACCTTATCAAAAATACCAGATAAGAAATTAATTTCAAATATTTACTCAATTGACCTTCCAACAACTAACGAACCAAATGAATGGAAACTTGGAACAGTAATTTACACTTTATCAGGAAGACCATACTATGTGTCAGGAATGAATCAGACAAAAGTTTATTCCCCAGGAAACAGACTTGGAACTGACCCTCTTGTTTCGCTATACGGAGTTCCGGGAATGAGATACAATGACGCAACAACAACACAGCTAAATTCGCTTTCACTAATTTATGATGCAGTAAAACAGGGAAGCGCATGCATCTCAAGAAACGCAGGCGAAGATATCATCTACTGGCCAGAAGATAAAATACTTGCAACACTTCCATTAAACTAAAGGGATCAATTCTAATCCGTTAAACTAATTAGTTATCCAATACAAAAAATTATCCGCAAATGGACTTCATTAAGTTTTGAAGTCTTTGAGGAGTTAGATTTTTGCTTTTGATGAAAAAGGATCATCATCGCCTGAAGGATTCATTTCAACAGAATCCTCAGAATAATCATCGTCATCATCAGTATTTACTCGCTCGCTTGGGGACTTTGCAGCAACTGATTCAAGAATATACTTAAGCTCCGACAAGCACTGCTCGCAAATATCCTTATTCCCAATAGTTCTCCCCTTGCAGCCGCCATCGCGCTGTTCTTCACCAACGAAAGTATCGCAAAACATACAGTTAGACATTTTTACCACCAAATACTTAACCAATTGAATTTACCTATTAACTTTACCTATTAAATTGAAGCGGCAGATAAATAAAAACCTTCTCTTTTTTTGCAAAAATTAACCCTCAATTTTACTTAAAATCTAAATAAATCATGACTAACCCATATATTCAACAACAATTTGCCCTAAGCAACAATTAAAATCCCTAATTGAGTATATTGTAGCAAGGTGGATGAATGGATTACAATGCGGAACTTGATAAACTAATACAGAAGATTATGCCTGAAGATGTAATTATGCTTGAAAAAGAACTAAGAGGACTCCTTGAAAGAGAAGTTTATGAAAGAGGATTATACTTTATGGAACTAAGAAAATTTGACGGAGAAATTTTTGAAACAGTTAAATGGCTCTCTGAACAGGAATCCACCCACGCAAATGTATTAATGCGCGTTCTTGCAAGAGGAAATATAATAGCAAAAGAGCCTCAATTTGAATTCAAACCCCTAAAAGCAAGCACTGTTGAAATAATAAAAATGAATGTTCAAGGCGAAAGAAAAGCAATTCAAGATTATACTCTTGCAATCAACAAAACCAAATCAACCGAACTTAAAAAAGTCCTTGACATGATAATGTCTGAAGAATTTGACCACATAAGAAGACTAAGCGCATTTACTATGAAAGATGAGTTGTAAAAATAAATGCAGAGGAAGAGGATCGAACTCTCAAAGCCACTAAGGCCCAGGACCTCAACCTGGTTGGTTTTCCAATTCCATACCCCTGCATAATATTTTGGCTTTGTTATTTATTTTACTTATTTTATTGCTTGCTTGATTAACTTTCTTTTGAATAGATTTAATTAGCTTTCCCTAAGCCCCAATTTTTACTTACTTAAGAAGATTATTTCATTGGAACTTCAATCAATAGAACTTTGCTTTTTTCTTTTGCAGTGAATTTCGCCTCAAGAGTGTCTGAAATTTCAATTGAATCTCTTAAATCAATGTTTTCTTTTTCAAAAGATATTTTTCCGTCTATTACAAACGCAAATAATCCGTTTCCTTTTGTAATTTTTCTTGAGAATGACTTGCCTTTTGAGAAATTTCCAAGCATTACAAAAGCATCTTGATGGATGTAAAGAGATTTTTTGCTTTTCTCGCCTGATGCAACTACTAAAAGCTTATTTTCAAGCGCGGAATTGCTAAATTTCTTGTTATCATACCTTGGCTGGATTCCTTTTTCTTTAGTATTAATCCAAATCTGGAATAGTTTAACAAAATCTTCTTTTGAGTGGTTGAATTCAGAGTGATATACTCCGCTTCCAGCAGACATTACTTGAACTTCGCCCGGCTTAATCAAGCCGTGATTGCCTTCGCTGTCCTTGTGTTCAAGAACCCCTTCTATAACAATAGTAATTATTTCCATGTCTCTATGCTGATGCATATCAAATCCTGAAGACGGAGCTACTATATCATCATTTAGAACTAAAAGTTTTCCAAACCCAGTTCTTTTTGGATTAAAATAATTGCTAAAGCTGAAGCTGTACTTAGTAGTAAGCCAATCGTAATCTCCCCCTCCGCGTTCATTTGCCCGATGAATTAATGTTTTCATAAAATCAACTCCAACTCCAAAATGCTGTTATAAAATTACTATTTTCTTACAACCCCTTCTTTAATTGCCTGCATTTTTACCGCTTCTGCCACTACTAACGCCACACTTTTATCAAGCGGGCTTGGCAAAACAGCATCCCTTGAAGGGTTTTTGATGCTTGATGCAAGCGCAAGCGCTGCCGCAAGCTTCATGCCAGGAGTAATCTTAGTTGCTTTTGCTTCAAGCGCTCCCTTAAATATTCCTGGAAAAGCAAGCACGTTATTTATCTGGTTTGGAAAATCGCTTCTCCCAGTTCCAACAACACTAGCCCCCGCGCTAATTGCCACATCTGGCATTATTTCAGGAGTAGGATTTGCAAGAGCAAAAATAACGGGATCTTTATTCATCAATTTAATATGCTCTTTATTCAATAAATTTCCCTTGCTTACTCCAATAAATACATCCGCGCCTTTAAGGGCATCATTTAGCGAGCCAGTCAAGTTGCTTCTATTAGTAAATTGCACAAGCTTCTTTTTGCTTTCATCAAGGTCGGTTCTGCTTTTAGAAATTATCCCCTTGCTGTCAACCATTATAATATCCTTAACTCCTTTGCATGAATTTTTATCAAACCCGTTGCAAGAAAGGAGTTTTGACACTGCAACTCCCGCAGAGCCTGCCCCGTTAATTACTACTTTAACCTGTTTAATATCTTTTCCAGTGACTTTTAGCGCGTTAGTAAGAGCCGCGTAAACAACAATCGCAGTGCCGTGCTGATCATCATGCATCACAGGAATTCCAATGTCCTGTAATTTTTCTTCTATTTCAAAGCATCTTGGAGCGGAAATATCTTCTAAGTTTACTCCGCCAAATACAGGCGCAATTCGCTTAACTGTTTCAACTATTTCATCAACATTTTTAGTATCAAGCGCGATTGGAAATGCATTTACGCCCGCAAATTCTTTAAACAAAACAGCTTTTCCCTCCATCACAGGAAGAGAAGCCATAGGACCAATATCCCCCAAGCCAAGAACAGCAGTCCCGTCAGTAATAACCGCAACTGTGTTCGATTTAATTGTATATTCAAATACTTTTTCAGGATTTTTATTAATCTCAAGGCACGGCTCTGCAACGCCAGGAGTATAAGCAAGCGACAAGTCCTGCTTAGTATTAATTTTTACTTTTGATTCAACAGAAAGCTTTCCTCTCAGCTTTTTATGCAACTCAATTGCAGGACTACCCATATTATCACCCATCAAACCCGATTCTTTTTCAGTACAGCAAATTAATTATCCGAGCTAAAAAAGTTTTTGGAAATTATATCTACTAAGTAAAGTCAAATGCATTTTATAAGTTATGCATTGCCCGCGCCGGCTGCTGCAGCCCTTACTCCAGCCTCATTAAATATGTGCGAAATTTCGCTTGAAGCTGAATGATGCCAGTCGTCAATTATTCTCTGCATTTTATCCTTAATTTCAGGCTTCTTTTTTATGCAGTAAAGAAAAACATATCCGCCGTTGTCAAGGTTATTCTGTCTTCTTTCAATAATTTCCCGCTCAAGAAGCTTCTTCAGCGACTTCTGGATTGTTGTTCTGTCAAGATCCAGAGTTTTACTCACAGTGCTTACTGTTTCGCACTTGTTGCTTTTTGAAAGGAACAAAAACAAATCAAGCTCTGTTTTGTTCAGTCCGAATGTGCACTTAATCAAATCTTTTGAATCAATTCTTCTGCATCCAAAATCCATAATATCTACCTCTCTTTTACGCTTTCGCGTTTTATTTCTTCAAAAGCCGTGTTCGCCGCAATTGCTCCTTCAGCAGTTGCAACAACCGCCTGCTTAAAATTTTCCGAGTTCAAATCCCCGGCAGAAAAAACTCCGTGGATATTTGTTCTCATTTTTTTATCAACCACCACATATCCCCACTCATCAAGAGCAAGTCCTATGCCGTTAAGAAAATCCTTTTGAGGAGCCGAGCCAATCTCAATAAAAACTCCGTCAAGCATAATTTCTCTTTTTGTGTCAAGTTTCACTCCCGTAAGCCTATCATTACCCATGAATTCTATTACATTTGAATTAAATACCTTTTCTATCTTGTTATTTTGGTTAACCAGCTCCAACCATACAGGCTCGGCTTTGGAAAACTCCCCTTTTCTATAAATTATATATACTTTCTGGGCAATATCCGCAAGGTAAGATGCTGAAGATAATGCCGCATCGCTTCCCCCAATCACCCCAACAATTTTGTTTTTGAAAAAAGGGCCGTCGCATGTTGCGCAATAACTTACTCCTTTTCCCCTAAGTTCAAGCTCTCTTGCTAAACCCAAGTGCTTTCTTTTTGTTCCGATTGCAACAATAACTTTTTTCGCTTTAATTTCCTTTTCAGTCCCTTTTAAAATAAATCCCCCTTCAACTTTTTTTACCGAAGCGATTCTGTCAGGAACTATTTCAATCCCAAGCGAATTTACCTGTTCGACCATTTTTTGCGAAAGGGCAAAACCTGTAATATTGCAGTACCCAGGAAAATTGCATACTTCATGCGCTTCAGTAATTGTCCCCCCGAATATTTCACCAAACACCACTGTGCTTAATTTGTATCTTCCAGCATAGGTTGCAGCCATTAATCCCGCAGGTCCGGCGCCTATTACTGCAATATCGTATTCATCCATTTTGCCCACCTTTTTTATTGTATTTTTGTGTTTATTGCCATAGCCAATTGTGTTATTTATTTTGCCCTTTTTCCTATCCATTCATCCAAAAGCGGTTCAGGAACAAATCCCACAAATTCATCAATGACTTTCCCGTCTTTAAACATTTTCACCGCAGGAATGCCAGTTATTCCAAATCTTGTTGATTGAATTGGATTAGCGTCAACATTTAGTTTTGCAATCTTTACTTTGCCTTTGTATTTTGCAGCAAGCTTTTCCATCACAGGAGTCAGCATTTTACAAGGCATGCACCAGTCAGCCCAAAAATCAACCACCACAATTTCTCCTTTTGGCGCTTTTAACACCATTTCATCAAAATTTTTATCACTTATTTCTATCGCATTATGCATATTATTCACCGTGCCCCATTAAGTCAGTAGTGATTATTATACACACACTCATTTATATACGATTTGAAGTTGTGCAAATGAACCGCTTTTATTCACACCCAGTTTATAAAAAATAGAAATTCTGCCGCAGTTTTTACTCCGCGGCAAAATCTAAATCTTTATTTTGCTTTCCAATCACTTTTATTTTCCATTACCTTGATTTTTTCTTTCCCATTACCTTGTTAATATTTTGAGCCATTTCAAGCACATCCACAGGCACTGCCAAAATAACAGTGTTGCTTGCGCTTGGACCAAGACCGTCAATTGTTTGAAGAGTCCTTAGTTGCATTGCGCCTTTAGTTTTAGCCATGATTTGAGCGGCTTTTGAAAGATTCTCCGCAGCCATTCTATCCCCTTCGGATTTAATGATAGTAGCTCTTTTTTCTCTTTCAGAGCTTGCCTGCCTTGACATGATTCTTTTCAAATCTTCAGGCATTTCAATATCCTGCAGTTTGATTTCCTGAACTTCAATCCCCCACTGGATTGAAGCTTTTTCAACAATTTTTTCAATGTCTTTTCCAATGTTTTCTCTTTCAGTCAAAACGTTATCAAGCATCATGCTCCCAGCAACGTCCCTTAATGCAGTCTGGGCATATTGTGAAATTGCATATTCATAATCTTGAATTTTTGTTACCGCTGTCGCAGCATCAGCGACTTTAAAATAAACAACTCCATTTATCGCAACAGGAACGTTATCTTTAGTAATCACCTGCTGTTTTTGAATATCAATAGTAACAATTCTCATGTCAATTTTTCTAATCGAATCAATTACTGGAATAATAATTCTAAGCCCCGGCTGAAGAGTGTCCTTATACTTCCCAAGCCTGAATCTTACCCCATTTTCCCACTGATTGATAATTCTAATTCCCATGATTGCTAAAATCACTGCTACAATTAGTATCAGCCAAAAGGAACCAAATAATACCCCAATTATTAAATCAGCTAATGCCATAATCTTGCCCCCTTATATGAATTATAATTAATCCTATTTTTAAATTAATTCACTGAAGAAGACTCGTTGAATTTTATCTAATTTATGGGCAAATTACATAAGTTCTTATTTGCTGCTGTGATGAGCCCATCTCTTTTTGTTCTTTTTATCATTCTTCCCTTCAAGCTTAATCATGCTCGCCCAGTCAAATTTAAAGAAAACAATAATCGCAACTACGCCTATTATTTCAATCATAATAGTAAACAAGTTCATATTTCCAGCCATTGTGGACTGCACTGATGAGAAAACCTTGTCCACAGTGAAAACCAAAAATAAATAACTAATAGTTCTTCCAACAACAAATCCAGCAAGTATTTCCCTCAACCTTGTCTTAGTCGCCCCAAAAGCAATGAATAAAGCATTTGAAGGAAGAGGGCTTAAAGCATAAATAATTGTGAAGGTAAACTTCTCCCAGCTCTTTGCGCTCAATTGCTTTTCAATTGATTTTAACTCATGCATCTTTTCCCTGCTCGCAAATCGAGTAGCAACATACCCTGATAGTTTAGCAAGCGCAAAACGGCCCACAGTTGAAGCGCTCACTCCAATAAAAACAAGGACCCAAATATTCTGCGGCCTTGTTATATTAAAAAAAGACAAAACTGCCCAGGTAGGCGGAGCCATAGCAGGAACAACGTTAATTACAAGAACAATTACCCACTGAACAATCAAAAGAAGCCAGTAATCCATTAACTCTAATCCAAGCATTAAAACCAAAATAAGCAGGGCTTTTATGTTTATATAGTTTTTGCAAAGATTAATACTTAGAAAAGGGCACACAAGTTAAGTGTGCATAATTTTAGTTTTTAGATTAGCATGGAAAAGATTTTTATGAAAATGCTTGAAATAGGCTCCGGAAACAAGCCAAAAGAAGGATACATTCACTTCGACATACGGGCTAACGTTAAAGCTGACGTAGTTGGAGACGCAAAAAAACTGCCGTTTAAAGACGCTGAATTTGACAAAGTATACTCAAGATTTTTCCTTGAGCACCTCCCGCGCGGAGAAGCTAAACTTGCAGTTAAAGAAATGAACAGAGTGCTAAAAAAAGGGGGCGAAATTGAAATAATTGTCCCAGACCTTGCCTACTTTTGCAAATTATTCATTGAGGAAAAAGGACAGAAGAAAGAATGGGCGCTGAATAAAATGTACGGATTTGAAAACTACAAAGAAGACCACCATTATTTTGGGTATGATTACGAAACTTTGCTTCAAACTCTAAAAGAAGCAGGGTTTATTGAAATCAAAAGAACAACTGAAGAAGGACAATATCTTGGAGTGACTGCAAAGAAACCTTAGGCAATTTGACCAGGTTTTACCTGTGTTTAAAAACTGTTGCGTTGAAATTTTGTGTGAAAGTGTCAATATGAAAACAAATAATTTAAATATAAAAATCATAGCAATTATAGGATTAATTGCAATTACATTTATGTTGTTTGGCTGCACAAGCGAGCCAACAACAGCCAAAGCGGGGGATGACACAATGGCAACTAGCACAAGTGATAATACAGGAGCTTTAAGCCCTGACAACAACTCAAAAGTTTTTAACAATCTTAATGAATTTAGAAAAGCAAAAGACGGAGATAAAGTAAAAGTTGATTACACCGGAAGACTAACCGACGGAACAATTTTTGATTCAAGCGTGGGAAAAACTCCTCTTGAATTTACAGTAGGCGCAGGCCAAATGATAAAAGGATTTGACGCGGCAATCTTAGGAATGAAAGAAGGAGAAACAAAAGTAGTTACTCTAACTCCTGACCAGGCATACGGCTTTCCGGATCCAAAAATGATTTCTGTTCTTGACGCAAATAATTTTGGAAATTTTAGTAAATTAACTGTTGGAATGGAAGTAAGGGGAACTGACGGATTCAATGTAATAGTCGGAAGAGTTATTGAAATCAACGACACTAACGCAAAAGTTGATTTTAATCCCGAACTTGCCGGAAAAACTCTTGTGTTTGACATAAAACTAGTCGATATAGAATAGTTTTGGTGATTCATTGAGAAAAGCGCTGATAATATACTACGCAGAAAGTGAAAAAGGCAAAGTCGCAAACGAGGAAAAGGTCGCGGCAGAATTTGAAAAGCTTTTTAAAAAATCAAATTTTAACGTGACTAAAATCCTTCTTCAAACAAAAAAGAAAATGAAAATTAAACTCCAGCTCAAAATGGAAAAAGCCCTTGAGTTAAAGGACAAAATCCCCCAGATTTCTTCATTTGACTTAGTAGTAGTAGGTTCGCCAATAATCGGCTCGCTGACTTCAGCCCCTGCAGTGAATACTTTTCTTAGACAGCTGCCAAAAACCCCTAAAAACCAGAAGCCGAAATTCGTGCTGTTTTCAACAGGAGTAATCCCCGGATTTGCAATCAAAAAAATGCAGAGCTTATTGTCAATGAAAGGCGCAAGCGTTATTGATTCTGAAACATTCACAAGCATTTTTGAATTTGACAATAAAAAACTTATTGAAGTGGATAAATTCTACTCCAAAGTCATGCAAAAACTTACAAACTAACAAAAGAGCCTTTAACTTAACAAAATTAATCTTTGGCTAAGTAATCCTTGTCTGATTAATCTTTACCCAATTAGTCTTTGTCTATTTCTGAATTCAGCTGATTCATCAAGTCATCCTCAACTTCATCAAGCTGCTCTTCCCTTTTTCTTTCAGTGGACAACTTTTCCTGCCTTGCAATCTCCTTAGCCCCTTCTTTAAGAGAGCTTTTTAATTTTGCAATCTCATCGCTGTTCTGAATAGCAGTAATCTGCCCCTCAATTGAAATAATTTCCTTATTAATGTCTGAAGTTATTCTTTGAAATGAATTCTGGTCAATTTTTCTTTTCAAATAACTCTTTTCTGCAATTTTTAATTCATGAGTCTTCTTCTGCTTCTGCTCCATGAGCTTCATTATAATCTTCTTCTTATCGGAGGAAACTGTTTTTGCTTTCTTTAAATCCTCTTTAGGCAAATCAGCGGATTTTAACGAATCCATTTCGGATTCAATTTCAATAAGCTTCTGATTCTGTTCCTGACAGATTGAATCATAAGTTTCCTTGTCAATTTTGTGCTTCAAATACTGCCTCTCCGCTTCCTTTAATGCATTAGTAACCTTCTGCCTCTCAAGAGAAATGTCATTTGATTTCTGAACAATGTCTTTCTTTGGGCGCTGAGGGATTTGTATTTTTGAGGCAACGCTTGACACAACAATAAGAATTCCAATCAAAACCATAACAAAAACTAAAGGAGCAATATACACTAAAATCCCAAATTCTTCAACAAGCTGCGGGGCAAGGTCCTTCATAAAAAAGATTGAAACAATCGCCGCCAAAAACAAAACAACGATAATGACTGAAGTTATTCTTCTATCCATGCAGAAATCAAGGCTTTTAATAATAAAAAGCTAACGGATTTGAATTATTTAAGTTTTTAAAAATAGAAAAGCGACCCTTTGTCGCCAATTAACCAATAAAAGAAATAGAAAAGCGACCCTGGCGCGAATCGAACGCGCGGTCTCCTGCTTAGAAGGCAGGCGCCTTATCCACTGGGCTACAGGGTCAGCTGCAATTGACTAAACTATCCAAGGCTATAATTTAATTAAGTCCCACTACCGTATTTAAAGCTATTTATTTCTGTGAAAAAAACAACAAAGAACATAGTTTAATGCTTTTTAAAAAGCATTCACCATAATTATATTGATATGAATTTCAAGGAAAAAGTGGCTGAATTAATCTCGAAAAGCTCATCTACTTCAAAAGAAACAATTTTGCCGCTCATAACAGTTCCCCCGCAGGGAATGGGCGACTATGCGTTCCCCTGCTTTGTAATCGCAAAAACCCAAAAGAAAAACCCTGTTGAAGTTGCTCACGATTTGTCAAAACTTCTTAAAGCCGATTTTATAGAAAGAGTTGAATCAAAAGGGCCTTACTTAAATTTTTTTATTTCCAAATCAATTCTCTCAAGCAGCGCGCTTGAAGGAATATTCAGCGGAAAATCGCTTGAAACAAAACTTGGAAGCGGAAAAGTAATGGTGGAGTATTCAAGCCCAAATACAAACAAACCCCTTCACATAGGACACTTAAGAAATAATTCTCTCGGGCTTGCAATTGCTAACTTAATGGAAGCAGCAGGACACAAGGTAATTAAGGCAAATTTAGTAAATGACAGAGGAGTCCATATTTGCAAAAGCATGCTTGCATACAAGTTATTTGCAAATGGAAAAGATCCTGTTAAGGAAGGCAAAAAATCCGACCACTTTGTCGGGGACATGTACGTTTTATTCTCACAGAAAGCAAAGGAGGATCCGACTCTTGAAGACAAAGCCCAAGAGATGCTTGTTGCATGGGAAAAAGGAGATAAAGAAACAATCGCTCTTTGGAAAAAAATGAATAAATGGGCGCTTGACGGAATGAAAGAAACTTACAAAACATTTGGGACAAATTTTGACACATGGCTCTTTGAATCAGAAGTTTACAAAACAGATTTAAGCAAAACAATAATTGAGGAAGGATTGAAAAAAGAAATTTTCAAAAAAGAGGATGACGGGGCAATTATAGCAATTCTTGAGCCAGAGCTTCCTAATAAAGTTTTATTGAGAAGAGACGGAACTTCGCTTTATGCAACAAATGATATTGGATTAACACAAAAAAAGTTTGAGGAATACAAGCTTGACAAGGCAATTTGGGTTGTTGCAAACGAACAGGACTTATACTTTAAACAACTGTTTAAGATATTTGAGAAACTCGGCAGAAAATGGGCAAAACAGTGCTACCACTTAAGCTACGGGTATGTTTCACTGCCAAGCGGAAGAATGAAATCAAGAGAAGGAACTGTAGTTGACGGCGATGATTTAATTGAAGAAATAAGAAAAATTGCCCTTGCAGAAATTAAGAAAAGATATCCTCAGCTTAAAGACAAAGATGCAAATGAAAGAGCGCTTGCAATTTCTCTCTCAGCAATTAAATTCTACCTGCTGAAGAATGACGCAAAGAAAGACATGACTTTTGACCCTGAAAAAAGCATTTCATTTGAAGGAGAAACAGGACCATACCTCCAGTACACTTATGCAAGAGCTTCAAGCATCATAAAAAAAGCGGCTCTTGAAAAAGTTGATTTGAAAAAATTATCAAAAGCTAACTTTTCACTTTTAACAGAACAAAAGGAAAAAGAGCTTATTATAGAACTTGGGAAGTATTCAACTTCAATAAAAAAGTCCTGGGAAGAGCTTTCACTTCACCCGCTTTGCCACAACTTGCTTGGAATTGCGGAGAAATTTAACTCATTCTACCATGACGTGCCTGTAATGAAAGCTGAAAATGAGAAAATAAAACTTGCCCGAATAGCTCTTGTTGAAGCGACAAGAATTGTGCTAAAAAAAGGATTTGAACTAATTGATATTAAAGCAATTGAAGAGATGTAATCAAACCCCTAAACTTAAAATATTTCTTAATCTTAGCTAAAAGTCTTAACTTTAACTTATTCAACAACAGCCTTTATTCTTCTTACGCCTGCCGCAACTGCTTCCTGCTTTAAGATTTTAAATTTTCCAAGCTCTTTTGTGTTTTTCACATGCGGACCGCCGCAAAGTTCTCTTGAAAATACTTTTGCGCCTTTTTTAATTGTATAAACTTTCACCTGCTCGCCGTACTTGTCTTCAAATAATCCCTGCGCTCCAAGTTTCTTTGCTTCTGCAATAGGCAAAACAGCCATTTCAACATCAGCTTCTGCTTTAATTGCATCATTAACCCAATCCTCAACTTTCTTTAACTGTTCATCAGTTAATTTCTCATCAGAATTAAAATCAAATCTTAATCTTTCAGCAGTGATATTTGAGCCCTTTTGGTGAATTCCCTTGTCAACTATTTGTCTTAGCGCTTCATTCAATAAATGAGTTGCTGTGTGAAGCCTTGTTGTAACTTCACCGTGATCTGCCAAGCCTCCTTTGAATTTCTGCTCAGCGCCTTTTCTTGAAAGCTCCTGATGCTCTTTTAATAATTTTTCAAATCCTTCAACATCAACGCTAAATCCTTTCTCTTTGCACATTTCAACAGTCATTTCAAGCGGGAAGCCGTAGCTTTGGAATAAATCAAATGCTCCTTTTGCGTTGAGTTTCTTGTCAGGACTTTTGTCCAAGAATTGAAGCTTTTTCTCAAGTACTTTTGTTCCATTTTCAAGCGCAGCGGAGAACTTTTCTTCTTCCTTTTCAAGTTCATCAAAAATTCTTGCCTTATTTTTTTCAACTTCAGGATAAACAGAGCCCATTACTTTAACCGCAACTTTTGCAACTTCAGCGCAGAACTTCCCCTCAATTCCAAGAACTCTCGCATGCCTTATGCTTCTTCTAATAAACCTTCTCAAAATATACCCTTGGTCAACATTGCTTGGAGAAATTCCTTTCTCATCGCCCAAAATCATCACAGCCGCCCTTAAGTGGTCAGTAATAATTCTTGCGCTTCTTGTCCACTCAGGCTTGAACACATTAGTAAGCCCGTTAAAATAAGGCGAAAGAGATTTTACTTTATCAAAAATCGGTTTTAAAGTATCGCACTCATAAACGCTTGTAAATCCATTCAACACTGCAACAGTTCTTTCAACACCCATCCCAGTATCAATATTCTTCTTAGCAAGCTCAGGGAATTTGCCGTCTGCTGTTTTGTTATACTGCATTAGCACATCATTCCAAATCTCGCAAAATGAGCCTTCTTTGCACAACTTCAAAAAATCAGCAGTATTTTTTTCCAAAATATCCTTAACATGATAAAACATTTCAGTGTCAGGTCCGCAAGGGCCAGTTAATCCAGCAGGGCCCCACCAATTATCAGCCTTTGGCAAAAAATGAATCCTGCTTTTTAAAACGCCAGCTTTTTCCCAAGCGCTTGCAGCTTCAAGGTCCCTAGGAGCATCCTTATCTCCTTCAAAACAAGTAACACTTAACCGTTCTTTAGGAATTTTTAATTCCTTAGTCAAAAAATCATAACTGAATCCAACCATTTCTTTCTTGAAATAATCCCCTAAAGACCAATTTCCAAGCATTTCAAAAAAACTTAAATGCCAAGCATCCCCAACTTCATCAATATCCCCCGTTCGAATGCATTTTTGAACATTGCAAATCCTTTTTCCCAAAGGATGAGGCTCTCCAAGCAGATATGGAACAAGCGGGTGCATTCCAGCAGTAGTAAAAAGAACAGTGGGATCATTTTCAGGAATTAAAGAAGCGCTTGGTATTCTCTTATGCCCCATCTTCTCAAAGAACTTTAGATACTTTTCCCTTAACTCACTGCTTGAAATCATAACAATACAACTACAAATCAACTATAAATAACAAATTGAGAAACAATTTTAAAAGCAATTTAGATGCTGCAAATACAAGTTTTTATCACGCATATTATATTTGCAATTTTTAAAATTAGCAGTGGGGAGTAAGCCACTTTTTGTTCACCGGATAGTAACGCGAAAGCGCGTTTCCGATTGGCATTAACCTAAGCCTCCTTTCGGAGTTGCACCACAGCCCCCGTTGCATCTTTTCATTGCTGAAAAGTTCGTTTCTGTTGAGCTGCCCATCCTTTCGGATTTAACGGGATTCCCTTTGCAGAGAAGGTGAGCGGACTTTCCTCAGCAACCCCTGCGGGGCGCCGTCAGCCAATCTCCCACTACTAAAATAATTCCTGCATAGGACGTTTATTAACTTAATTGAGAGGCAAAAAGACCGTTAAATCAAGTCAAAACTAAAAAACAATCTGAAGGCTTAAATTAAGCCTGTTTTATTTTAAGTTTAATTTTATTTTCTTCTGAGATTTATTTTATTTTAAAAAAATTGCTTAAACATGCCCGCCTTGTTTAAGAAGAGCATGAATTTCATGAACAAATCCTTCAACATGATCCTTAGTCAATCTTCTGCTCTGACTAGCCGCATCTTCAATTACCCTAATTGAATGGCTGTTTTGAATTAACTTAGCAAGAATCTTTGGCTCAATCTGCGCAACTTCAGGACCAAGTTGTGCAATTAATTCTCTTACAAGAACCATTTTAGTCATGGTAGGAAGACGAGTGTGTCTCATTACTTCAGCCAAATTCTTTTCAAGCTCTTTTGTTACCTTCTGTTCTTCAGCCTTATGAAGCCTTTTTGCTAACTGCATTTCGCCTTCGTATTCTAAAAGTTCTTTTCTATCGCGCAAAAATTGAATATACTCTTCCTCGCTCATTTGATATCCTCTTCCACGAAGAGCTTCCATTTCACGAGCCCTGGCAAGAACTCCGGCTCTATTCTTAGCCATCTGTTCATACTTTCCTTTTAACTGCCCTGCAAAACCAGTTCCCACACCGCGCAGTTCTTTAACGCCAGTCATCCCATACAATGCATTACTCCTTTCGGCGCGCTTTCCTAAATTAGAAAAAGCTTTTTTGAAGTTAAGCCTGACCATATAGAAGAATACGTTTAGGGCGTTTATAATAATATCTGAAAAATAATTTGAATTTACACAGGTTAATTAGTTTAAGGCCGGTTAATTAAATAAAATTAGAAAAGTGTTAAAGGAAAAAAGCCTATCCTATCGCTTCTTTCCTCTTTTCTTAAGCCATGTGAGAATCTTCTTAACTTTAGATTTCTTGGACTTTTTGCTTGGAGCTCTCCCGCCCCTATGCTTTACTTTCTTAGCTTTTTTTGCAACTTTTCTTTTAACTTTTCGCTTAGCCATACTGTTCTCGTCCCTAATAAAAATTGTTGGCGCTGGACTCGGTGAAAGAGTTCCATGAACTCTTTTCGATGCTGATAATCGAACATAACCAATCAGCAGGTTCTAATGGTTATCTCCTTCATGCAAAATGGAAGCATTGCAATTACTGGTTTTAGACGAAGAGTTATAGTCCAGTCTTCGTTTCAATGGCCGTTAAAATTGCAAGAGGCTGACTTTGTCATATCCTTTCCAGGACAACCGATCTGTCCACCAACTGCAATACTATACTCTGATAGTATATTTACGCTTTATGGTTAGAATTCTGAACCTTTTAGGTTAAATAGAACAAGTAAATATTATTTGTGCGCCCCGCGCGCTAATTCTAAAATCGTCCAAATCAGCATCCAGACGGATGTCAAGATAAAGAAAAAAATAATTGTTTGACTTATTGTCAAAGGCGCATGGGCTAATAGTCTGTACAGTCGCATATCGAAACTCATTCAAAAAATTTTTCATTTAGTCTATATTGTTGCAACCTAGTGCTTTTAGTATCGCAGAGCTTAACACATCGCCCGAAGGCTTTGTGCGCACACTCACGACCTATCAATCTCTTCTTCTAAGAGAGCACTCGTCTCTACAAACTGGTTTTTCACAGTCTCTCGAGATAGATTAACTCTTTTTAGGGACGGCTTCGTGCTTAGATGCATTCAGCTCTTATCCGCTACAGCGTAGCTACCCAGCATTGCCTTGTCAGACAACTGGCACACCAGTGGCTGCGACGCTCTGTTCCTCTCGTACTCGGAGCATCTTCCCCTCAGTTAATCAACAACTCCAACAGATAGTATCCAAACTGGCTCGCACCGTTCTTAACCCAACTAACGTACGGCTTTAATGAGTAAACCCCTCCACCCTTGGCTGCTCATGCACAGCCAGGATGCCATGAGACGACGGCGAGGTAGCAAACCGCGGGGTCGATGTGAACTCTTACCCGCGACAACTCAATTACTCCCAGGATAGGTTCATTGTAAGACTAGGGCCCTATTAAGAGGCGCACTAGCGTTCGCTAGACCCAAGTTTCCTTCCCGCGTTTCGTGCCATTAGAAACACAGTTAAGCATGCTTTTGCTCTTGCACTCTACGGTGAATTTCTGACTCACCTGAGCATACCTTTGGGCGCTCCTGATATCTTTTCAGGAGCGTGCCGCCCCAGCCAAACTACCCACCAAATGCTGTCCCCGAAAAAGGTAAGCAGTATATTTTCATGAGGATGGTGTTACATTGTTGCCTCAGCAATTCCTGACGAAACTGCTTCGATGGCTCCCATCTACACTGTACGCACAAAACTATACCACAACATCAGGCTGTAGTAAACTTCCGTGGGGTCTTCTCTTCCCGTTGGAGTTCCGCAGCATATACACAGCGAGGTATGTTCATTTGGCTCAACCTAGGGACAGTAGGAATCTCGTTACTTCATTGGTGCAAGCCGCCAATAAAACGGCAAGGTATTACGCTACCGTGAGAGCCTCAGAGTTAGGCCCGCTCTTCACGAGGGCTTAGATCCGTTGAAACAGATTTTCACCTACTCGCAGTGAGCAGAAGTCAGTCTCTATACAAACCATTGCTGGCTAGCAGAGACCTGTGTTTTTGTTAAACAGTCGGACTCCTCTTGTTACTGAGACCTGCAATCTGCATTGCAGGCACCACTTATACCAAAGATACGTGGCTAATATGCCGAGTTCCCTTAGGTCGATTCCCCAAATACGCTTTAGCCTTCTCAGCCAGGAGCACCCCTCCCGGTTCTTGGTACGGTTCCATACAATCAAACACATTCTTTTTTCATGGACACCAGGCCTCGCCAAAACATTGCTGCCATTCCTCATTTGCTCTCCTTCTCGCCATTACAGCTCTCCGAAGAACTATCTAAGTTAAATCACCAGACAAGGTGACTCTAGCTAGCCCAATATGTCAAAAATGTGCATTTCGTTGCCGAGTTTATGTATGAAGTACGCGACTATGAACGCGTTTCCCCTTCCTGTCCGCCCTATTAGGGAGACAGTTAGGACCGACTAACTCTTAGCTTATGATAAGCGCTAAGAAACCCTGGTCCTTTCAGCGGAGTGGATTCTCACCACTCTATCGTTACTACTAATGCAAGGATCCATATCGCGAAAAGCTCCACGCGTTCTTACGAACACGCTTCTAAGCCATCCGCGCACCAATTTACAAAGACTTCTTCAACCGAAGAAGTTTCAAAGTATCGGCAGTTGGTTTTAGCCCCGATAATCTTCGCGGCCACTACTCTAGGTGGGTGAGCTGTTACGCTTTCTTTAAAGGATGGCTGCTTCTAAGCCTACCTCCCCACTGTTTTAGAGTAACGACTCGCTTTACTAACACTTAACCAACATTTAAGGGCCTTAACTTTGAGCTGGATTCTTATCCTTACGGAGATAAACCTTACGCCTACCCCCCTACTCCCGACTTCTACGAAGAATATAGATTCGGAGTTTGGGAAAAAAGCCAACCCTTTCGAGTCAATACTTTTTAACCAGTATCTCTACACCATATTCCTTCTCCATCGAGGCAACCCTCAGAGGTTTTTCAATTGGAGCCTGCTATCGCCAGGTTCGGTTCGCTTATTACGCCTAGTCCCAAGTCACCTAAGAAGATAGACTATCACTAGTTGCGGGCTTCCACCATCTGGAAAGACGGTTTCACCCTGCTAAGGACTAGCTCACCTGGCTTCAGGTCTGGTCGCAGTGACTAAAGCTGTGAACTCATACCCTCGCCGCTCGAAGCGGTTGCGGTATATTCGGTTTCCCTACGGATGCGTCCTTAAAAAGACTTATCCTCGCCACTACAACAAATTCCCTTGCTCGTGCTTCACGACGTACGACCCGACGCTGAAACTATTTACCTACCTTACCTCTCGATAAGTTCAATAAACAGCCTTTCCTTTCACGCCGAGCCTCGCCCGTAACCAAATAGTTTCAGGTGCTTTTCAGCTCCTATTAAGGATACTTTTCAACCTTCCCTCGCGGTACTAGTCCACTATCGGTCTCGAGACATATTTAGGGTTGGAAGTTAATCCTCCCATATTCCCGCGCACTATCAAATGCACGGTACTCGCTTATTAGAAATCAACCTGTTTTGTTCCAAATACGGGGCTATCACCCTCTATGGCGGTCCGTTCCAGGACACTTCTATTCACAAAACAGCTTGTTGACTAACACCACAACTCCCACTCCTTACGGGTAGGATTCAGTGCGCCCTCTTCCGCTTTCGCTCGCCGCTAATCACGGAATCCCTATTTGGTTTCTTCTCCTTCCGGTACTGAGATGATTCAATTCCCGGAGTTCCTCCTCATTTATGAGACATTCAGAAATCCTTGGTTCAAAGGATGCATGCTCCTCGCCAAGGCTTATCGCAGCTTGCCACGTCCTTACTCAGTGCTCGAGCCTAGTCATCCACTATTTGGCGTAACGTTGCCTACTTACTGAAATAATCAAGCAGTGCCAATTATTTCAGATTTAGACTAAATTACATACTTTTTGAAATCGCTTATGTTATATTACTGCACAAACTATTAACCCATGCAACAACCTTCAATTCACGCTAGAAATTTTCAGGTGAGTCATCGCTGAACACCTTACTTTCCTAACGCAATCCAGTTGCTTTCGCCTTCCATCAGGAAAAAACTCCCGATGGGAACAATCACAATATGATTGTATCATAATCATTACGAATTATGATGCAAAAATTCCCTTTGCAGGGAAGTGGACTCTGAGGGATTCGAACCCCCGACCTCTCGCGTGCAAGGCGAGCGCTCTACCAACTGAGCTAAAAGCCCATGTAGACAAATTCGATTCTCACATGTTGCAAGAACCAAATTGCGCTTGCACCGCAGGTCGAACCTATCTAATCCATTTATTTATTTATTCTACTCGCTTCGCAAGTAAATAAATTTAAGGTTGGTTAGTGATATGAGACTGCAATGATTACCAAATCATTACACTTCGCATATTAATGCTTGTAGCTCTAAAACAACTTTTCGCACATATGAAAAGAAAAAACTCCATTAAAGGAATTTTATTTTTCAAAACAAATAATTCTCGAAAGAATTTTTTTGTTTATAGGAGGTGATCCGTCCGCAGGTTCCCCTACGGACACCTTGTTACAACTTAGCCCCCCTCGCGAAACCAAGAATCGGACAAGCCTTAACGGCCTGTACTCATCCAGACTCCACTCGGCTGGCTTGATGGGCGGTGTGTGCAAGGCTCAGGGATTTATTCACCGCGCGTTAATGACACGCGATTACTGGGGATTCCAACTTCATGAGGGCGGGTTACAGCCCTCAATCCGAACTGAGGATAACTTTCCGGGATTAGCGCCCCCTTTCGGGTTAGCATCCAATTGTATTATCCATTGTGTGTCGCGTGTTGCCCAGGAAATTCGGCTCATACAGACCTACCGTTGACAACCCCTTCCTCCAGATTACTCTGGCAGTCCCCCTAGAGTGCCCCAAGACAAACCCTGGGTAGCAACTAGGAGCGTTGGTCTCGCCCGTTGCCTGAGTTAACAGGAAGCCTCACGGTACGAGCTGGCGGTGGCCATACAGGACCTCTCAGCGTGTCATGAAAGCCCTTCAGACTGTCAATCACTCGGCTGTCTTCCCTGGTAAGATTTTCTGGCGTTGCATCCAATTAAACCGCAACATCCACCCCTTGTGTGAGCCCCCGCCAATTCCATTGAGTTTCACTCTTGCGAGCATACTCCCCAGGCAGTAGACTTATTGCCTTCGCGTCGGCACTCCTAGTCCACGAGGGAAAAGGAACACCTAGTCTACATCGTTTACAGCTGGGACTAACAGGGTATCTAATCCTGGTCGCTCCCCCAGCTTTCATCTCTCACTGTCGGGATAGTTCTCGTGAAGCGCCTTCGCTACTGGAGGTCTTTTTAGGATCATCGCATTTCACCGCTACCCTAAAAATTCCCTTCACGTCTTCCTTCCCCAAGCATAGCAGTATCTTTAGCAATTCAATTCGTTGAGCGAACTGATTTCACCAAAGACTTACTATACCAGCTACAGGTGTTTTAGGCCCAATACAAGTGGAAACCACTTAGGGACTACGTATTACCGCGGCGGCTGGCACGTATGTTACCCCCCCTTTATTCGCCAAGCTTTTTAGGCTTAGCAAAAGACCACAGTGTGGTCACTCGAAATACCCCTATCGCGCTTTCGCGCAGTGTAAAGACTTCGAAACTGCTGCACCCCGTAGGGCTAGGGACCTTATCTCAGTTCCCTTCTCCGGGCGCCCCCTTTCAGGGCCCGTACGCATCATAGGCTTGGTGGGCAGTTACCCCGCCAACTACCTAATGCGCCGCAGCCTCATCCTCATGCGAACACAACCGGTAATAGGTTGTTCCCTTTCGATGATAAAACATTCCAGTATATATCATCTATATGGCATCGCCCCCAGTTTCCCGGGATTGGCCCTTCATGAGGGTAGATTAGCTACGTGTTACTGAGCCGTGCGCCAAGCACTCTTACCGAGCACTTGCGACTTGCATGTCTAATCGTATTTCGATAGCAGTTCCCGCCAGTAGGATCAGCTGGAATTAACTCCGAACTTCAACATGATTTGCATCAAATTGAAAGCAGATCCATGACTTGCATGGAAATTTGTATTATTAGTACTAAAACTCTTTTGGAATTGGTGTGAGCTATATCTCACTTACTTGCAAAGAATAATCGCTTATTCTTTCCAAAACCACTAACCAACATCACACCAAAAAAAACTTTGGTGCTCACGACTTGCGAGCTCGCGCTCCCAAGATATGTGAAAATCATCGAATCTTAAATACAGCCTCGAAGGCTAACTTAAGGTCTTCAATTCGAGAACTTGAATTCACCAGTAAATCCGATGAATCAATCTGCTCTTGCAACTGCACAACAAAGCAAAGCTTTGTGTGTTTCGTACCCATTGGGTACTCAATGCCACCAGGCAAACCAATTGCTTATCTAATTGGTGCGGACAACCTTTATAAACCTTTCCCCAAAACCAAAAATCTTCCAAACCTTATGTATCAGTTGCAAATGCTGTGTTTGTCGCATTATAAGATTCGAAATTCACACACAAAATTAGTTATGTTTAAGTCAAGTGTTTTTGATGAAAAAAATGACAAAAAAATATAAAAAAACTTTAAAAAAAATATTAAAAAATTATAAAAAAACATTATCAAAAAATATTATGAAATCATTTATATATTTCAAAACCATTATTTAAGCATGGAAAAAACGCAATACAATAACCAAAATATTTGCCCGCCAACTGAATAATATCTTGTCCCAATTTACAAAATAAGTTTTTTCACAACAAGCGCAGCAGTGCTTCCGTGGATAGGAGTAGCGCTTGACCAGCTGTACCACAGGACAGTTATAGAAGGAATGTTTGGGACCATAGTAATATTACTCAGCGCAATTGCAATTATTTTTGTTCTCTGGCAAATGATAAAAGTAACAACTCAAAAAAATAATCCTGCAAGAAAAGCGCTTCCAATATTAATGGTACTAGAAATAGGAAGCATGGTCTCATTTATTGCAGCGCTGCTTTCATATCTATTTTTGTAATCTTTAAGGCAAGAAAGCAAAAATCACCAAATGAATTAATGAAAACGCAATTGCAATCAAATGAAACGCCGCATAGAAATATCCGTTTGTCGAAGCCCGAGGATTTTTTCTAACAAACCAAGCAAGCGGAGCTCCTAAAATTATTATAGCAATTGCAAGCATGTACTGCGGGGGCAAAAATCCAAAAGTAGCATTCTTAAAAATCCAAAAATTAATGAACAAGCCAAAATATGATAAAATTGCGATAATTATAACATACCTTGAAGTTCTCTTAGCCCATTTTTCAGAAATCTTCGCAACTGAACTAGTAATATCAAGCTTCTTTTCAAGCTCTTTTGAAGAAAACCTATACCACAAATAACTACCAACCTGAACTCCAATCATTAAAACAACCGGCAGAATTGCAATTCCTACTGAAAAAATCTGATATGCTGAAATGAATAATAACAACCCCGCAAAGTATCGGCAAATCGGATTAACCATGGAGCCTGAAATAATATCAAGCATTTTTCTTGATTTGAATTTGAACGGCTTTGTTGTGTAAAGCAATTGATTCAACATCATCACAAGAAGAACTCCGATAAACGCAATGTTCCCCAAGATTATCCCAATCAAAAATGAAGCTGCAATTAAATCAAACGCAAAGAAAAGCGCATTATTTGGCTTAATCTTTCCAGAAGGAATAGGGCGGAATTTTTTATCAGGATGCATTAAGTCCATCTTCCAGTCAGTAAAATCATTTAGCGCATAAAGCCCCGCCCACAAAAGCGCTACAGAAGCAAAGCCTAAAATAAAAACAGGAAAACTGATAAAAGCTGAATAAACATAAAACGCAACAAGGAGCCCAAACACCATATTCATCAAAGTCTTGCTCCACTCAAACGGGCGCATCAGCTGAATATATGCAAAAATGACATTCATGAAAGGATGATTTATTTTAGGAAGAGGATCTTCAGAATTTAGAAGCTTATTCTCGATTTTTTTTATATTCTCATTATCCTTAATTCTCTTCTCAAGCTCTTTAACCCTTTTATTGTTCTTTATCCTTTTCTCAATATCTCTAAGATTAGCAATCTTCTTCATCCGCGCAACTTTTTTTATCATCAAAATCACTTTAGCATAGCTTTAGGAAGTAAGTTAAAGTTTAATAACCAATACAACATAAGATTATTGAATAATGAAATATAAAAATGTAATTATGAAATTGTGATTTTATGAAGATTTTGTACTTTTACTGCGGAGAAGGGCTAGGACACACTACCCGAACTATTGCAGCAGGAAAAGCGCTTGAAAAAGACCATGATGTAGTATATGCATCATACGGTTATGCAAAGGAATTTGCCGAAAAATCAGGACTTGCTGTCGAAGAAGCGCCAGTAGAACTTGAACTCGCTGGAAAAAACGGACAATTTGATATTTCAAAATCAATAATGACAACAATAACAAAGACACGCCCGGCAAATGTGCTAAAATATACCGCTCTAATGAACAAACACAAGCCGGATTTAGTAATGTCAGACAGCTTTTTTCTCCCTGCAGTTCTTGCGCAGAGAAAGAAAATCCCTGTTTGGATGCTATTAAATCAGACAAATGTTTCAAGCTTCTTTAACGCAAGCCAGAGAACATCCGTTCATTTAGTAGGGGGAATTGCAAGAAGATTAACATTTTCCACTCTTGAAAAAATGGACAAAGTTTTAGTAACAGACTTTGCAGCCCCATTTACAGTATGCAGGGAAAGTTTATACTTCACTCCAAAACTTTACGAAAAAATCCACTACACAGGACCTATTGTAAGAAAACAAGGACATGAACTGAGGCATAAAAATGGAAGAAAAACAGTGCACTCAACAATAGGCGGGTTTGGATACAGAGCAGAGCTTCTCAAAAAGATTGTTGAAGTTGCAAAAAATATGCCTGATTATAAATTTAATATAGTAGCAGGGCCTAATGCCAAAATTGATTCAACTGCAAAAAATACCCACACTTACGGCGCAGTGCTTGACCAAATCAGTTTAATGAATGAGGCAAGCATGGTAATTAACGGCGGAGGACACTCAGCAATGATGGAATCAATCTGCCTTGGAAAACCAATCCTATCAGCCCCTGATGCTTTCCACAGCGAACAGGAAGCAAACGCCAACGGGATACAAAAACTCGGAATCGGATATAGAATTGAATACAAAACACCAGGAAGTTTAATTGAAGGAATGATACGAGAGCTTTGTGAGTCAAAAGAAATCCAAAAAAGGGCAAAACACATGCAAAAACTTGCAGAGAAAAATGACGGAAGAAAAGAAATAGCAAGACTTGCAAAAGAATTCAGCCACAGGCTTTAGTTCTTAATAATTAAAAATGCGCGGATACTTGCGAATGCCTTATTCAGCTAACATAGTTAAGTTAAAAAACCACAAAGTTCTAATTGTTCAAGTGATTAAATGGCTCAAAATTTATGCAAGGATTTTTTGTGGCTGACAAAAAAAAGAAAAACTACTTATGAATTTTCAGAAAAGCAGGTTTCAGATTCAAATATAAGCAAAGTTCTTGAGTCAGGAAGATGGGCATCAAGCTCGCATAACTGCCAGCCTTGGCAATTTATTGTTGTCAAAAAAAAGAAAAAAATTGACGAACTTATGAGAATATGCACTTACGGCGGATTTTATTCGGAGCCCCCTGTTTTAATCGCAGTGGTTCTTGAGCCGATTTATATAAAGCAAAAAGCGCTTCTTGAAGGGGATTTGTCGACTTTCGCATCCACCCATAAGTATCTAAATATTGGAATGGCTGTTTCAAACATGGTTCACGAAGCAACCGCGCATAATATAGAAACATGCATTTTATCCCCTGTTGTTGCAAAAGCAAATAAAGCTCTTTCTGTTCCAAAAGAAAGCGAAGTTGTCCTGATTATCGGATTGGGATACCCTGCAAAAGGAGCATTTTATCCGCCAAGATCAAGACTTGACTTTACGCAGGTTGTTTCTTACGAAAAATACGAAAAGAAGGCAAGAGAATGAGCGCAAAAATAATCCAGTCAAAGATTTCAAAAGCCTTCTCAAAGGATATTAAATCTGTTCTTATTTTGAGCAAATCTTCAGACAATGAAATCGTCCTTGCTAATTCGCTAAAAGCTCTTTTGCAGAAAAAGAAAAAAGGAATATTTGTGAGCCTGTCAAAAACGCACACTTTGATAAAAAGAATGCTTGACAGAGAAGGAATTAATTATTCAGGGCTAAAATTTGTAGACTGCATAAGCATGACGCTTGGAGAATTTGAAAAAGACAAGTCAGTCACTTTCATCGGCGGGCCAAGCTCATTAACAGAGCTTTCAATAAGCCTAAACGGGATAACTGAAGTTGGTGGGTATGATTTTATTTTCTTTGATTCGCTTTCAACATTAAGGCTTTACAATGACGAGTCAAAATCAGAAAAATTCATGCACTTCATGCTCAATAAATTCAGCATGCTCGGGCTTAAAACAATAATTTTCTCACTTGATGACCAGAGCTCATTAAATCTTGTTCCAATAATTTCCCAGTTCTGCGACTTAAAAATTGACGCTTGAGAAAAACTAAAATCTGATTTCTTTAATACAATTCGCAGCTTTATCTCTACAAAGCATACAAACAGCCCTTTTTTGAATTAGAGTTTATTCGCTTTTTTTAGGGCAAAAACATCAAAAAGATAAGAAGCCGCCGCGATAAACGCGACGGTGTAATTCGAAAAGCAATTACTGTCTTGCTCTCTGTCTTAAGTATCTCTTTTTTCTTCTCATTCTCTTTGACTTTTTCTTACACCATTTCCATCTTTGTCTAGCTCGTGTTTTCTTGAACCTGCTAGTATCTTTTGTCCTTGTAGCCATTTTTTCTTCACCAAGCATGCCCGTTAAAGGCAATCAATTAATCAATTCGAAACCAAAAAGCTTTATAAATCAATTCAATTGGCTTAATTTTGCATTTTAACTGCGCGTATAACCTAATTACTTCTTTCCCACAATCATTTTTGCAAGTTCCAGCTTTTCGCTGTCGCTAAGAGCGTCAAAAATCTTCTTAACAAGCCTCTTTCTCTCCGCTTTTGACAGCCCCCTAAAATAATTAAGCGCCATTTCTTCCATCATCATTAACCACCGTGCTAAAAAAACCAAAAATATACTCATTTCACTTACTTAAATCTTTGTTAATGCAGCTTTGACAAGCCCAAAGAAGAGCGGAGAGGGTTTTTCAAGGCTTGATTTAAGCTCCGGATGCGCCTGTGTCGCAACAAAATAGGGGTGATTTTTTAATTCAATAAATTCAACAAGCGTTTTGTCTTCAGAAAAGCCTGAAAGGACAAGCCCTCCTCCTGAAAGGATTTTGTGATAATTTGGATTCACTTCAAATCTGTGCCTGTGCCGTTCAAAAGCAGATTTTCCATTGTATAATTTTGCGACAACGCTTGAGTCCATTAATTTTGCCTCATATTTCCCAAGCCTCATTGTTCCGCCCATATCAACAACTTTCTTTTGAGCATCCATTAAAGTTATTACTTTATGAGAAGCATCCAGATTCATTTCAGTTGAATCAGCCCCGTTTAAATTGCATACATTTCTTGAGTACTCTACTACCGCTGCCTGCAATCCCAGGCATATTCCAAGAAAAGGGAGATTATTTTCTCTCGCATATTTTACTAAACTAATTTTTCCTTCCCACCCTCTTGTTCCAAATCCTCCAGGAACAATTACTCCGTCAAGCCCTTTTACTAATTCGCTTACATCTTCACCCTGCTCGATTTTTTCAGAGTCAATAAAACTTATTTTTACTTTAGAATCAAGATTTGCCGCTGAATGATTGAGCGCTTCAACTATGCTTGCATAAGAATCCCCAAGCGCAGTGTACTTTCCGCATATTCCAATATTAATTTCTTTTGCAGCAGAACCGCTTTTTGCTTCGACCATCTGCTTTGCAAGCTTTTCCCACTTAAAAATAGCGTCATCATCTTTCTTCCCAAGCTTTAATCCAAGTTTTTCATCAAGCACTTTCAAAAAGCCCTGCTCTTTAAGCTTAAGCGGCGCGATATACACTGACTTTACATCAATTGCGGTAAAAACACTGTTTTCTTTTACATTGCAAAACAACGCAATTTTCTTTTTTGTTTTTTCAGTTAGCATTTCACTGCATCGGCAGGCAATAACATCTGGCCAGATTCCAATTTTATTTAATTCTCTCACGCTCAACTGGGTTGGTTTTGATTTCTGCTCATGAACTCCCTCAGGAATTGGAACATAGGATAAGTGAACAAATAAAACATTCTCCCTTCCCACATCCTGAGCAAGCTCTCTCACTGCTTCAAGATAAAGAGCGTTTTCCATATCCCCAACAGTTCCTCCGATTTCAATCAGCAGAACTTCAGCTCCAGCGTCTTTTGCAACATTAAGAATCTGGCTCTTTATTTCTTCAGTAACATGAGGAACAAACTGAACTGTTTTTCCCAAATACTCCCCCTTTCTTTCCTTTTGGAGAATATTTTTGAAAACTTTTCCCATTGTAAGATTCCACGAGCCTTTAGCAGTTACTCCGAGAAATCTTTCATAGTGCCCAAAATCCATGTCGCACTCTGTTCCGTCATCAAGAACAAATACTTCGCCGTGCTCAATTGGATTCATGGTGCCGGGGTCAACATTCAAATAGCCGTCGCACTTAACCGCAGCGCACTTATAAGACGAGGAGATCAATTTTCCAATAGAAGCCGTCAGAATTCCCTTTCCAAGTCCGGAAAGCACTCCGCCCGTTACTACAATTATCTTGGGCATTTGAAATTAGGGTTGATTCTAGTATAAAAGGATTCACTTATCCATTAAAAATTTGGACAGGAATTTTTAGCTTAAATTTAAAATAAAAATCGCTAAGAAAAAATGGAATTCTCATTTAATCTTAGCATTTTACTGAAACCTATTATCAGCGCAGTTCATTTTGCCTACTAACCGGTATTTTAGCGCAAAACATTCACTGCTTGAAATACATGTACGCCATGAATATCGCTGACAGGGCTACAAGCACATACACGATATTCTCGAGTATTGACACCGAGCCGAAGATTAGCTTCACTAGGTTCATGTTGAATGCATATAGACCCCAGTTGATTCCACCAATTATCACTAGGATTGCTGCTATTATTTCAATTGCGTTTTTTTCTGCCATACAGTTCACCTCGATTAGCGCATTTACCTGCGCACTGTGGTAAATTGATACTTGCACTTCAAAATTTATATATTGAAAAGAAGTTTTGGAGAATTTAGCTAAAATTATCACAATAAACAAATGATTATAAATTCATATGTTCTACTTTTATAATGCAGTTAAAACAAGCAATAATTATAATCACATTGGCAGCAACTGCATTGCTTTTATTTGGATGCACCCAGCAAAGCTCGGACACCAAGGGCAATCAGGCGCAGGGAAATCTCACACCATCTCCAACCGACCAGAATTCTGCTCTTGTGATAATAACACTCAGCGATGTGTCAAAACACAATACTTCAAGCGACTGCTGGACAATAGTGAACGGCAAAGCATATGATGTTACAGTTTATCTTCCTACCCACCCTGCAGGAAGCGCGCCAATATCCTGCGGAGGAGATTCAACAGCAAATTTCTCAACAAGAATGGGACAAGGGCCCCACCCTCAAAAAGCAACTGATAACCTCGCAAAAATGTACAAAGGGCAGTTAGTTGCTGAATAATTATAATAAAAATAGAAGGCACAAGAGATTAATATTAATACAAGAGTAAATGTGATTTTTATGGATAAAAGAATTATCTTATCAGCGACTATTATTCTATTCGCATTACTTATATTTGGATGCACGCAGACACAAACTCAAAACCAGGCGACTCCAAACACTCAAACTCAAACAATACAAAACAATGGACAGCCAGATTATAACCCAAACAGCGCGCCCCAAATCAACGATATAAATTCGGACGCAAATACGAATAAGGATATTTTGCCTGCTCAAACTGACACTAATAATCAAGGCGTACTAAACCCAGCGGACACAAACACCCCTGCAGAAGCGGCTCCACCGCAACAAGTGGCAGTGTCAATCCAGAATTTTGAATTCAGCCCGAATACAATTACTGTTAAAGTAGGAACAACTGTTACATGGACTAATAATGATTCGGCACAGCATACAGTAACCGGCGGCGCATTAGATTCACCTACTTTAAACCAAGGACAAACATATTCACACACTTTCACCCAAGCAGGAACGAGCGATTACATTTGCATATTCCACCAATCAATGAGGGGAAAAGTAATTGTTGAGTAATTAATAGTTCAAATTATCCGCCACCGCAAAGCTATTTAACTCCAAAAACCTAACTCAAATGGTGAATAAATTATGTTTCAAGAAATAAGCTATTCGATGATTTTTGGAAAACCACTAATATTGTGGCTCGGAGTGACGACATTAATTCTTCTGATAGCTACTGCAAAAATAGGGTACCTGCACTTCAAGGGAAATCCGCACGTAAAATTCGCATGGCACAAATATCTTGCAATAGTTTTGGTAATAATCGCAGTAATACACGGAGCTCTTGGAATACTCGCATATTTCTAAAAAGATTAGTCTCAAAAACAAACTAAATTCTAAAAATAGCCAAACTTCTAAAAGAACAAATTCAAATCTTCACTTTTAGAAAAAGTTAAATACTAGACAAATCATACTAAAAGCATGGGACAAAACAGCATCTATATTTTCCGACACGGACAGACAACATTTAACCGAGACGGAAGATTTACTGGATTTAAAAATCCCAAACTCACAAAACTCGGAATAAAGCAGGCAAGAATTGTTGCAAAAAAGTTAGCTCACAAAAAATTCACAGTTGCAATTCACACAAGACTTGTCCGCTCAAAACAAACATTAAATGAAGTTCTTGCTTTCCACCCAGAATGCAAAACAATACTAATTGACGACAGAATGATTGAGAGAAATTACGGAAGGCTAAACGGCAAAACTCATAAAGAATTTATTAAAAAAATTGGAAAGAAAATTTACCAGCTTGAAGTGCAGGGCGATTTGATACACGAGCTTGACCCCAAGGGCAGAAGAGAAGTTGAGAACTTTTTGGGGGAGCAGGAATACAATTTAATCCACAGAGGGTATTTTACTCCGCCGCCAGGGGGAGAAAGCTTTGCAGATGTTGAAAAAAGAGTGGGCAGATTCATAAAATACCTGATTGGATATATAAAAAAGAACAAAGTTAATGTCGCAATATCCGCGCACGGAAACTCAATAAGGTTGTTTAGAAAAATTATGGAAGATGCGACTCCAAAAGTGGCAACTACATGGATAATTCCGTACGATAATTACTACGAGTACAAAATAAAGACCCGCTGAATTTATTTCCCAAAGCTTTTGCCGAAATATTTGGCGCTTTTTCCAATCTCTTCCTCAATTCTCAAAAGCTGATTGTACTTTGCGAGCCTTTCACTTCGGCAAGGAGCGCCTGTTTTGATTTCACCCGCGCCAAGACCCACAACTAAATCCGCAATAAACGAATCTTCAGTTTCTCCGCTTCTGTGCGAAACCATTACATTCCACCCATTTTTCTTTGCCAACTTAAACGCTTCAATCGATTCAATAACAGTCCCTATCTGATTTACTTTCAAAAGCAAAGCGTTGCAAGCTTTTTTCTCAACAGCAAGTTTTATTCTTTTAACATTAGTGACAAGCAAATCATCGCCTACAATCTGAACTTTGCCCCCAAGCGATTTTGTCAGCTTTGCATAAGATTCAAAATCATCCTGATCAAAAGGGTCCTCAATTGAAACAATGTCATAATTTTTCACAAGCTTTGAATAATACTCAATCAGTTCGCTTCCATTCAGCCAATTTGACTTTTGACTTTTAAAAGCCAAATTATAAGATTTCTTTTTTGAGTCAAAGAACTCGCTTGCGGCAACATCCATTCCAATTCTTACTTTCCCTTTATACCCGGCTTTTTGAATTGCTTGCGTTAGTAAATCAAGAGCCTCTTTTGCATCCTTAACATTAGGCGCAAATCCCCCCTCATCGCCGGAATTAATCGCATTCTGCCCGTATTTTTCCTTAATTATCCCGCGCAAGGTGTGGAAAACTTCCGCCCCATATCTTAACCCTTCAGAAAAAGACGGAGCGCCTGTTGGAAGAATCATAAACTCCTGCATTGCAAGCTCGTTTCCCGCATGCTTTCCTCCGTTAATTACATTAAAGCTTGGAACAGGAAGAACAACATTTTTTACCCCAGCAATTTGAGCAATATGATTGTAAATAGAATTCTTTTTCCCTTCCGCCCCGGCCTTGCACACCGCCATTGAAACGGCAAGCATTGCATTTGCCCCAAGCTTTGATTTATTTTCAGTCCCGTCAGTTTTAATCATTAGTTCATCAATTTCTTTTTGCTTTGCTGGATCCTTGTTTATTAAAAGCGGGGCAATTATTTTGTTCATATTTTCAACAGCTTTTAAAACTCCTTTCCCAGCGTATCTTTTTTTATCCCCATCTCTTAACTCAAGCGCTTCATACACTCCAGTGCTTGCTCCGCTTGGAACACTCGCCCTAAATAATCCATTTTCAGTAATTATGTCACATTCAACAGTAGGATTTCCCCTTGAATCCAAAATCTCTCTTGCTTTAACATTCAAAATTCTTGCCATTTATTCACCAAAACATTCACTTAATTTGCATTAATAAAAGCCCAAAGGGTTTATTAGTTTAAGGAGCACACGCTGCCGAAACAGCAGGCTTATTTGCATCCGTGCCACAAGCAAAATATTCTGCGCAGTTTCTTGATTTTGTCCCCGTTACTGGATCACATGAAGACCAAGCCCCGCAAGCCCATAATTCATTACAAGGATGCCATGGATAAACTTGCGGATTATTAGAATCTGTTTTAAAAATTGATTCTGAACTATCCCACCATCCATCATTATCAGTATCCTTGTCAAACTGATTAGCGGTCCCATTGTCTATAGAATATGTATAATCCCCTGCTATAAATGCCAAATTTCCATTTTTATTATTAATAAACATAATCAATCCATTTTTTTGCCCAAGAAGAAGTGTTTGATTTGCATTTTTTATTACACGGGTTAGCATCTCTCTGTTAAAATCCTTTACTTTTGGATAATAATAATCCCAAGACTGGTCACAAGTTAATTTTGGACTTAAAACAAGGCAATTCGAATATAGGGGAACAGTAAACATGGAATCAAGCGAGGCATAATTTTTGGTTCGCATTGCTTCCCTAACATTAACAAACAAATTCCACTCGTTAGTAATATCAAATTCAGAAGTTACTGTCGTAGTAAGTGAATAACAAACCCCTAAACAGCACCGATTCCCATCGGAGGCAGTGATAAATTCGCTGCTACAACTTTTTTCTGCAGAGCAAATCATTCCCCCATAATCCGCGCAGACTTTAGCTTCGCATTTTGTGCAGCCGCAGTACTTTCCAAGATCAGTGAATCCTTGAGTGCATTTTTGATTTTCAGCGCAAGTAACTATTCCTGTAGCGCTCTCGCAAGGAATCGGAGCAGGAGGCTTTGGAGTCGGGTCGTTCAAACAAACTCCCTTGCAGCACTTATTTGCATCAGTTGCATTAACATAATCCCCGCTGCAGTATTGAGTTGAAGTGCAACTCTCCCCTCTTTGAGCAATGCATGAGCCCGAAGGAAGATTTCCTCCAGGAGAGGAAATATTTCCAAGATTTGGAACAAATTTTTCCTCAACACTGCACACAAAACTCATGTCAGATTTATCAAAAAGAACTTTAAGCGAAGAAATAGTGTCGCTTTGCTCAACAACATAATAATCCTTCAGCGGGATTTCCTGCTTGCAGTTTTTTACCCAAAAATCAGCCTGTTCGGAAAAAGAAGCGGGTGAAAATGAAGTGATTGTCATCTTGGCATCAGGATGCGCCTGCAGATAATTCTTAATTTCAGGAGACCTCTTTGCAATATCTTCAGGATTTGTAGTACAGCCGAAAAGAAGCGCGGTTAATATCAAAAGCAAAAGAGCTAATATTAGCTTTTTCATCAAATCAACAAAAATAAAACACTTTTGAGATATTTAAACTAATCTTTTTAATAAAATCATCCTACTCCAAAAGGCTTAAAAATTTCAAACTCCAGTTAAATGCATGTCTTTTGTTAAATGGACTGAAAAAGCAAGCGTCGGGATAAGCGAAATTGACGCACAGCATCAAAAATTCTTTGAATATGTAAACAGCTACTATGATTTATGCAACAGCAACAACTACAATCCAAAAAAAGCAAGGGAGATGATGTCTGAAATATTAAGCTATGCGCGAAAACACTTTTCCACGGAAGAAAGATACTTTGAGAAATATAATTACCCCAATATGAATGAACATAAAGAAGAACACTTAGAACTTTTAAACAAGGCTCTAATAATATACGACTCATTTAACGGAGAAAAAGAAGGCTCATTGGCTTTTCTTGAATTTTTAAAAAACTGGCTTGAAAAACATCTAAAAGAAGAAGATAAAAAGTACGCAGAATACTTTTCAAGGCTTAAAATAAAATTCTAAAAATAAAAAAAATACTGGCTTTTTTTCTAAAAATAGCTGATGTGAAGTACGCAACGTACTTCAAATCAATTAAAATTGATCCGGAAGATGCATGCCATTAAATATTTGGCATGCCAAATCCAAATCTCAAAGGCTATTATTTTCCAGAAAACTTTTTTGCTTTGTCTCTGACTTTTTTTGCAACAATATCAAAACTGTTGAAGCTCTTAAGCATGCTCCAAAGTCCGACATTAATAAGCACACTTATTAAAAAAGCCAGGCCTCTGTCAAAAATCATTTCACTGGTTACATTTACAATGCTATAGTCCGCCCAAAGAGTAAAAACTCTTCTTACTCCCATTATCACAAAGGCAAACACAATAAATAGCCACCACTTTGACATTCTATCAAAACGGTAAATACTATACGCGATGTATGCCGCAGAAAGCTGGAAGACTATGGCGAAAACCCCAAGGAACATCAAAACTGAATCAGGCATCATTTAACACCCCCTTTAATTATTGTATCAGCATAAGTCGCAATCTCCCTTAAAATTTCTTTTTCAGAATCTGATTCAAGCGCAATTACAATTGTATTCACATCAAGCCCCCTCATTTTATTCATTACAAAGTTTGTAAATTTCGCAACAGTGTGAGCGTCATTGTACATTAGTAAAATACTAAGCGAATCAATCAAAAGCATTTTTTTGCCCTTTAACTGCTCGGTGCTTTCATGAATTGCAATGCTTATAGAAGTCAAACTCTGCATGCTTTCAAGAAAAACGCAGTTATCAATATCCTCGCTCTTTTCACCTATATTTTTTGAAATGCAGTCAACAAAAAACATTTTCTTGGTGTTGACCTTCTTTTCCTTAAGCATATTCATCAAAACCTGATACGGCTTATTGGTAGTAACATAAACTACGCTTTCTGCCTTGTGCTCGCGCAGGATTTCAATAATCCCCTCAAAGTATTTAGTAGCTGAAATCAGATGAAGCTCAATTGATGCCATGCTAAAACAACACTTTTTTTGAATATAAACATTTGCTAAAATGTCCAATTTTTCCAGTTTTTAGGTTTAATAAAGCTTAAATATAAATGAAGCCCTACTTATAACATGGCTGTGAAAGCTAAACCGAAAAAAGCAGTTGGAGCAAAAAAAGATGATTCAGGAAAAGCGCTGGCAGTAATTGCGCACATACTTGGATTATTCACTTCATTTGTCGGAAGCCTGATAATATATCTGGTTGCTGAAGATTCTTTTGCAAAAGAAAATGCAAAAGAGGCGCTGAATTGGCAGATAAGCCTTGTAATCTACACAATAGTATCCGCAATACTAATTATAGTAGTAATTGGAATTGTGCTGCTTGTAATACTTGGAATATTAAATATAGTGCTCTGCATATACGCCGCAATTAAAGCAAGCGACAATGAGACATGGAAATACCCAGCTTCAATAAGATTCATTAACTAGCCATGCAGAGCATCTGTTTTGCATGGACTATGTTTTTTATTACTCTTTTGCCTCATTAATCCAAATTTGTTCGCTTAATTTATTCTCTTATCCCCAAATACTAAAAATCTTCACTGCTTAGATATGGTTTAAAGAAGAGTGCTAGACAATTCTACCATGCAAATATTTGATTTAACCATGATGATTAATTCCAAAACGCCAACCTTTCCAGGCGACCCAAAGCAGGAAATAAAACAGGTTGCAACAGTTAAAGACAACGGATGGAATGAGAAAAGAATCTCGTTTAGCACACACTTTGGAACGCACATTGACGCCCCGTTTCACATGATTGAAACAGGAGAAAAATTGACTGACTATTCGCTTCAGAGATTCATCGGGGACGCAATTGTGATTGAACTAAGATATCCAATGCCTGACTTGAGTTTTGTTCAGCCAAATGACATAGTATTTTTTTACACAGGGCACTCAAACAAAGCCTTCACAAAAGATTACTTTGAGAAAAATCCGGTAATAACCCCTGAAATAGCTGAAGCTTTGATTAAAAAAAGAATAAAAATAGTCGGAATTGACTCATTCAGCCCTGATAATGAGCCTTATGAAGTTCACAAAATGTTTTTTGAAAAAAGCATCCCGATTGTAGAAAATCTTGTAAGCCTTGACAAACTTGTGAATAAAAGATTCAAATGCATTATCCTGCCAATAAAATTGGAAGAAGCTGACGGAGCGCCGTGCAGAGTTGTGGGCATAATTGAATAAACTAAGAAAAAGCTAATAAAAAAAATAATTTGCGCTTAATCTTTATCTAAGCGCATCATCAATTTTCTGCTTTAAAGTTGCGTAAGGAACCGCTCCAACTACTAAAACCCCTTCGCCGGTAGTCTTTCCAACAACAAAAGAAGGAGTTCCGTTAATTCCAATCCTTGCGCCCTCATTAGCATCAGATATTATTGCTGAATCAAACTTTCCTGACAAAAGGCAAGTGTTGAATGAATTAACATCAACGCCGATTTCTCCCGCCCAAGAGGATACATTAGCAAGGGTCACTGATTGAACCATATTATATGTATTGCCTGCAAGCTCCTGCTGTTTGTTATACATTTTATCATGCATTTCAAAATATTTTCCCTGCTCTCCAGCGCATCTTCCCGCATAAGCGTACATTCCCGCAAGAGGGTGCCCGTTAAGAGGCAAATCCTTAAAGATAAATTTTACTTTTCCAGTGTTAACATAATCAGAAACAAGCTGGGCCTTTGATTCAATGAACCATTTTCTGCAAAACGGGCACTGAAAATCAGAATATTCTATAACCGTAACCGGCGCAGAATCAGAGCCAAGGCTTCCTGCCCCTGCCGATGAAAGAGTTCCTAAATTAACTTTTGTTTCCTGCTGTGTACAGCCAAGCAATACTACCAGCGCAAAGATAAGCGCACTGAAAATAATTAATTTCCCCGAGTTCTTCAAGCAAAACACCCACAGTTTATTGGAACACAAGTATTAAAGAGGTAACCGCTAAAGAAAAATTAAAGAAACCAAAACAAAAATCTCTGCAAAAATCACTAACGTGAAATTTTTTATCCGCATTTTTGGGGCACAGAGCCAAATACCCCAATCAGAAGCTTTTTATATTACAAAGGCCTAATTTGAGCATGAAAAATTCAAACATAAAAAATAATTCTGCAGACAGGATTCACAATTTATCAAAAAATGTTGTCTGGTGGAAAGTTGTAGGAGTAATTATTGGCGGATTTGCTTTAGGAATAGTTATTTCAAATTATTTCTTCAGCTACACAATTGGTGTTGATTCAATTTTTCAAGGAATACAACTATTACTAATAGCATGTATCCTGGCATTACTTCTTGATGTGCGCAGACTAATAATCAATTCAGCTAACCGGTGCTAACAACCATCAATAAAACTGGTTTTCTTAATCGAACAATAAAGTTAGTGATTAAGTTCTCTGTATGAAAACACCAAAAAGCATTTAATTAACAAAATGAGTAAATTAGTATGCGAGTAAAGCCAAAGGCAAAAGCTCTAAAGAAAGCGCCAATTCCTACGCGCTCAAAAAAAGCGGCAATTGAAAGAAGATTTCTAAAAAACCCGTTAAAAACAAAATCACTAATAGTAACAGCATGGTTTAGAAAATACTTACGAGAAAACAAAGGCCTATTAACTTCATTCTTAAAAGCAAGAAGAGAACTTCACAAAGGAAGAGCAGTGGCATTTCAAGAAGGAAAAGTAACTCTTGCATTTCATGATGACCCAAACGCAAGCGCATCAGCTCATTTATATAAATTAACGCTTGGAAAAGATATTTTCTTTATTAAAGAACAAAGAGAAGGAAAAAACAGGCACAAATTCAAAGCGCATCTTGATGTCGCTGACAAACAAATAATGGCGCTTGAGAAAGCAAGAAAAGTTTTGAAAGGAAACCCAGATTTTGAAGTAGCAAACTATCACATGGGGTGGACAAGCGGGCACAACTCATTTTTAGTAACCGAACACTACCATGGAGTGCTTGTTGAACACATGCGCCCAAGCCAAGGCTGGATAGACCACAAATTCAAACCAACAAGAATGAAATTACTTGAAGCAGGACTTGAAGACTTTGGCGTCCACAACTTAATTTACGACGCAGAAAGAAAAAAATGCATAATAATAGATTTGAGACTATCTGGATACTCCTAATAATTTAGTAAATCACTTAATCGTTTTAGATATTCTTAAATATAATAAAATCTTAGTAATAGTTGACTTTTATGGCAATATTAAGCTCATTTGACAAAATTGCGCTTGTCGGAATAATAATATGTTTAGCATTAATATTTGCTTCAGCAGCAGGACTTGATTTAGCAAAACCATACCACCAATTTACTCAAATGGTATTCGGCACAGAAGCCGTAACGGATTCTAATGGAGTACTTTTGGCAAAATACGGCGGAACAGGAGTAGCAAAATGCGGAACAGGAGATGTGCTTGTTTGGAACAATACACAAAATAAATGGATATGCACTAACATGTTCGGACCGGGGAGCCCGCCAACAGCAACACTAACCGCAACACCAACAACAGTAAATTATGGAGGAGCATCAAGCATAATTTGGAGCTCAACAAACGCAGACACTTGCGTTGTTAGAAAAAACGGAGCAGCATTCTCAACATTACTTTCAAGCACAGGAACAACTTCAGGCGCGCTTACTGCAAACCCAACAAACTTTGATATAAACTGCACAAACATAAACGGCTCAAACGCGCTAATCACTGTACCAATATCAGTAACTGACAATTACCCAGCGCCCCCAGCAGGCGTTTTAGTTTACGACAGCGGATGGCAAGCATGGAACCCAGTATCAATATCACTAAACCACACAAGCGTTCCAGTTGCAAACCAAAACGTAGTAGCATACGTTGGATGGGCTCAAAGCCCAGTGCCAGCACACGCAGCAACAAACTTCACAAGCTACGGCTCAACAGCAGCATACAGAATAACCGCAAAAGCAACAACTTACCTAACGATCACAAGAAGCGGACAAGCAGGCGAGCCATACTACTACTGGGTAAGGATATATTCGACGGCTTGAAAAAAGAAATAATTAAATACTAAAAACATCCCATCACATTATGAACGAGAATGAAATTAGATCGCTTTACTTAGCCAGTGCTGTCCCACTTTTACTTGTCGGACTTTTCATAATATTTATAGTATTATTTGGAAATTATGACCGCACAATTACCACAACAGGTTTTATTAACGGCTTAATTATTTTTTTAATCGCAATAGTCCCATCGATATACTTTTGTGCGTTTAAATTTTATGAATATAACAAGAAGGTTCATTCGCTTAAATTGACAAAAGTAGGAATTTTGATTAATGCAGCATATTATGTTTTTATTTTTATATTTATTTTTCTGATGATTATTAGCATAATTTAGAAATAGCGAATATGAACACTTTTGTTATACCCAAACCGTGTTAGCGATTGGCAATGAAATACCTCAACCAACCAACTTCATACAACTTTTAGGCTGGAAAAAAGAGACACGCTCACAATATTCCCAAGCAGCGAAGAAAAACAAGTTCTAATTGTAAAAAGAGTAATAAGCGTTGAAAATCAACCTCAACGAGAACTAAGCCCAAAACAAAAAGCCCACGCTGAAAAACTAAAACAAGCATTCTCAACTGCAGGACTTGAAGACTTTGGCGTCCACAACTTAATTTACGACGCAGAAAGAAAAAAATGCATTATAATAGATTTGAGACTCACAAGCTAAAAAGCAGATGTCATCTTTTCAAATACACCGTCTGGGAAGGGAAAGCAAAGCTGATTTTGGCTTTCTCAAAATCTTTTTTTATCCTCAACCCCACAATGTCTCGGGCTTGAAGCATTTCCTTATGAACGCCGTGCTTGGTGTAAAAAATAATCTCAATATCAAGCGAACTTGCGCCAAATCCCTTAAACACTACTGTATAATCATCATCGCACAAATCGCACTCCTTAATAGCGGTCTTGATTATCTTCTTCGCCAGTTCAAGCTTTTTATTTGAAGTATCAAAAGTCAAACCAATAGTCCACACGACCTTCTTCTTAGGCGCGCCGGTAATATTTGTCAAAATTTCGCTTGCCAAAATGCTATTCGGCACCACAACAAGCTGCTTGTCAAGATCGCGAACCTTAGTATGCCTAAGATTAATCTCCTCAACCTTCCCAGTATACTGCCCGTTTGAAAACTTAATCGTATCCCCAACGACAAAAGGGCGCGAAAACAAAATAGATAAACCTCCAAAAGCATCAGCAATAGTTTTCTGAGCAGCAAAAGCAAGCGCAATACCCCCAATACCAAGCCCCGCAAGCAAAGACCAGACATCAATCCCCATATTGTCAAGAACAATGATAATTCCAATACAAATCAACCCAACTTTCACAGACTTCTTTAACCACGGCAGAATCTGGTCATCAAGCTTACTGTCACTCCTATCAGTAATCGGCTTTAAGATGCGCTCAAACAAAGAATCAACAAGCTTTACTACAAACCAAATAATGTTCAGCATGAACAAAACTTTAATCACAGTATAAAAAGTTTCAGAAACAGACTCGGGAAAAACAAGAAACTGATAACCTGCAACAAAACCGCCAAGCACAATTATAAAAGCAAAAGGCTCCTCTGCCAAGTCAACTAAAATATCATCAATATCGGTTTTTGTCTTTTTTGTAAACTTGTGCAAAACATTCTTTGAAAAATAAAGAACAATCTGTGAAAGAACAATTGCCCCAACAACTACTCCCAACGCATAGCCCCAGCTCTCAATAGAATTGCCGAAATAAACAAACTGCAAAAAGTCCACAGCCATAAAAATCACCGACAATTAATGAAAATTTTAGTAGATACCCCAACCGGGATTCGGACCCGGGTTACAAGCTTGAAAGGCTCGTGTGCTTGACCGCTGCACTATTGGGGCAATCAACTCAACCAACTATCCAATAGTGCGTTCGTTTTCGCCAGCCTTTTTCTAAAAGGCTGCTGCACTATTGGGGCATGAAATTATTTTGTTTTCATGCGAGGCTTTGCCTCAGTTAAGTTTTTTGTTTTAGTAAAAAGTTTGGGAGGAAAATCGTTTATAAAGCTTTCATTTGGGGGTTAATTTTTGCCCGCGAGCATTCTTGCAACTCTTTTTGCGTCTCTTCGCTTTGCAAGGTTTCTTTTGAGCTGGCTTTCAAGTTCAAGCTCTCTTCTCATTCCGCTATTTACAATTCCCAAGTCTCCAGTCACTGCTCCTGTGAACTGCCTGTCCCTTGCTCTACGCATGCCTGTATTTATTTCTCCAAGCGCAGGGCTTGTTCTTCTTCGCTCAAATTTCAAAAATTCAGCAGCTACTTTTCTTCTCGCAGCAATCATCGGTCTTCTTCTTGGAGCAACCATTAAACCATCACTAAAGTATTTCTTCTTTAGAAGTATAAATGCTTTGCCCCTAAAGGAAGCGCTTAGGGCTTTTTGGGGACTTTTGTTTTTGAAGCCCAAAACAACCCTTATAAAGCTTTGGCTGTTGATTTCTTTGATAGGTGAGTTTTAGTGGCTGACTTCAAAGAATCATTGGCAAGAAGATTCAATAATGTTTACATCTGCCAAAGGTGCAATGCAACAAACAGATCTTCTTCAGGACTTCCTGCCCAGTGCAGAAAGTGCGGTTCAAAGAGATTAAGATTAAAGAAGAAAAAGAAGAAGGCTGCTGCTTAAAAGCAGGCTTCTTTTTAGAACTTTTTTTGCTTGGCTCAAATTTTTATCAAAAATCCCAGGCAGGTTTTTAAACGTTTTACTCTTGACTTCTGTCCGCAAAATATGCTAAGAGGAATTTAATTAAATAATTTGATAACACGCTATAAGTTCAGATAAATAAGCAAGAGGATTATTCATGGTTGCAATGGGACTGTTTGTTCAAATGGCGGAAATTATTGTTGCCGCCACTATCATCAGCCTTGTCTTAAGAAAACTAAAACAGCCAAATTTATTTGCTTATATTATTGCCGGAATTGTAATAGGCCCTTTTGTTTTAGGAGCATTTGATTTGAGTTTCTTGAATCTGCCTTTTGCTTTGGGAATAAAAGAAATAACTCCGGAGATTCACTTATTATCAGAGCTTGGCGCAGCGTTTTTGTTATTCTCAATCGGAATTGAAACATCAGTAAAAAGACTCCTTCAAATGGGAAAACCATTACTTGCAGGAACCTTCATGCAGGTTGTTGGAGTAATTTTAGTAACAGTAATTTTAACAAATTTTACAGGAATGCTTCCTTTAGAAACTTCACTATTCCTTGGAACAATAATCGCATTCTCCTCAACTATGATAGTAATCAAACTCTTAGCTGATAAGAAGGAAACTAACACATTGAATGGAAGAGTCACTATTTCAATTTTATTAATTCAGGACTTTTTAGTAATAATATTCGTTCCACTTTTACAAAATGTTTCAAAAATCGGGGACCCAACTTTCTTTGCCCCGATTGTAGCCCAAACAGTAGCCCTTTTGGCAATTGCCCTTCTTGCAAACAAATTCCTCTTCCCAAAATTGTTCTCAATTGCGGCAAAGGATAATGAATTATTTTTCCTCTCAAGCATCTCAACAGCATTTTTATTTATTGGAGTGAGTTATATTTTAGGAATACCAATTTCAATCGGAGCCTTCATTGGAGGACTTGCATTAAGCAGTCTGCCTTACAACACAGCAGTATTTTCAAAAGTAAGAGCTCTTCGAGACTTCTTCTTAACAATATTCTTTGTTTCCTTGGGAGCAACTTTAACATTTGCGTTTGGAAGCCTGCCAATATTATTAATGATAACAATAATTCTCTTAATTTTTGTATTCAAACCCCTAGTATTTTATGCAGTGAGCCTGCTTTCAGGGTACGGCTCAAGACTTGCGCTTGAAGTCGGAATGACGCTTGCACAGGTGTCAGAATTCGGATTTGTAATTGTAGCACTGGGCGCCGCAGCAACGCTTGCAAACGGAGAATCAATAATCTCGCAAAGCCTTGCTTCATTCATAATCGCAATTTCTGCAATCTCAATGATGGTAACCCCGCATTTGATGAATTATTCCCCAAAAATGGCAAATATTGTTTCGCTTAAAATGAATAAATGGTTTAAAGTTGACCAAAATAAACGCTTGAATAAAAGAATTGATGATTTAAGAAAAATGCCTTCAAAGGAAAAATTGCAAAATCATATTATTGTAATAGGGGGCGGGCTTTTAGGGAGAAGACTTGCAAGAAAGCTGAAAATTAACTCAAAAGTAATTATTGTTGACGCTGATCCGGAAGTGGTTCTTCAGGGACAGCATGACAAACTTGATTTTGTTTACGGGACTTCAGAAGATGTGGAGCTTTTGGAAAAACTTGATTTTGAAGACGCAAAATTAGTCCTTATTGCGATGACAGCCCATAAAGAAGCGTGCAATTTTGTCATGGCATTAAAGAGAATGTCCCCCAAAACAAAAATATTCGCTATTTCAAATCACTTTTATAACGCGGTGGAGCTTTACGCTAAAGGAGTGGAGTACGTTTCAATCCCGCCAATTTCTGGAACGCAGGAAATTTATAATTTAATTGATAACTTCGGGAAAACAAGAAAAGTTTTCATAAGCCAAAAAGCAAAAGAAGCGCATATTAATTACATCAAATCACAGGCTGAAGAAGAATTAAAGTATAGAAAGAGATTAATGGTAATTTAGTTAAAACCGTTTTTACCTTGGCTTTTTTCTTCTGCTTCTTGCCCATCTCATCTTTAATTCATCCGCAAGAGCAACTCTCTGCGATTGAGTAAGCTGAGACGAAATCTTAACGCCTTTACTCCAAACGCTTGGAAGTCTTCTGCCGCTTTCAAGCTTTAAAATCAGTTTTCTATCAATCTTTCTCTTGGCTTTGGTTGACATTCGCCTTGGCATTAAAAACACTCCTTAACGCTAAAATAAACTCTATTGATTAATATTAACCTTTTGTTTTCAAGAAGTTTAACCCAAATAGCGAAAGCATTTAATAGTAGAGAAACCTACTTTTTGCATGGCAAAAAAAAAACAAGCAAAAGTGTCAAGAACAAGAGTTGCTAGAAGAGAAGTAAAGCAGGCAAGAAATGACTTTATGCTTGAAGTTAATCCAAATAATCTTCCAATTGAGAAGAGACTTTGGGCATTTTTAGAACTTGCAAGAATTGGAAACTGCATAATGGCAGGAATTGCAATATTAATCGGATTTTTTGTAGCAAGCGGATATGATATTGGGCTTGCAACAATCGCAGCACTTTCAGGAATGCTTGTATGCGCAGCAGGACAGGCAATTAATGATTACTTTGACGCAAAAATTGACGCTAAAACTTCAAAGCATAGGCCGATTCCTTCCGGAAGAGTAACTCTTCATGAAGCAATGCTATTTTCAATTGGATTATTTATTTTAGGAATCGCGCTTGCATCCCAAATCAATGTTGTCGCATTCTTTATTGCGTTAATAATGTCAATACTCCTTGCAGCATACCCTCTTTACATGAATAATGTGAAATTTATTGGAAATGCTCTTGTGGCGCTTGGAACAGCAATTACTTTTGTTTACGGAGCAGCAGCAGTATCAGGAAATATCCCGCCGCTTGTAATCGCGCTGGCTTCAACAGCATTCTTTGCCAATATTGCAAGAGAAATAACAAAGGATATTGAAGATGTGAATAAAGACAAAGGCGCAAAGAACACTCTTCCAATTATTATTGGAGAGTTTAAAGCAAAAGGATTTGTTTTCATTTACTATTACCTTGCAGTTGCAGTAAGTATTTGGGTGTTCTTTGAGTACAGCCTGTCATTTGGGTATTTATTATTCGCAGCGCTTGGCTCAATTACATTCATTAATGCATCATGGCTGTTGTTCAAAAAACACGCTAAGAAAAGCCAGAGGATGTCAAAACTGGGGATGATTGCAAGCCTGTTAGCATTCATCCTTGCGGGATTAAGGTAACATCCCTTAAAGCAGACATGTTTTTTGACTAATTTTTTGACAAAGGAAAAGATTTAACTGCACAACAAGCATATTTTACATCAGAATTAATATGATTAAGGCAATTTTCTTTGATTTTGCTGGGGTTCTTTCAAAAGAATACAGCATAGTAAGCGGATACTTTGTGCCTTACTATAAACAACTTACTGAAGAAGTTCTAAGGGAAAGATATAGAAAAGGAAGAGATGGGGAATTAACATTTGAAGAAATTATAGAAGGCATTCCAGAAAGAAAAGTGTTTAATTATTTAGAAAAAGCGAAGCTTAACAAAGGCGCAACAGAAGCTCTTCAGGAATTATCAAGGCATTACAAGCTTTACATTGCCTCAAACCACCTCCCTGGTTTTTTTGAAACAGAAATAGAACACTTAGGAATCAAAAATTATTTTACAGATTTTTATATCAGCTATAGGCTCAAAATGCACAAGCCGTTAAGAGAATTTTTTGAAAAAATGATTTCTGAATCAAAAATCAATCCAAAAGAAGCTATTTTTGTGGATGATGCATTGACAAACCTTGAAACCGCAAAAGCAATTGGAATGAAAACTATTTGGTTCAACAATAAAAACAACGACAAAAGGAATGCAATTGAATACAAGCCGGATTATGAAGTAACAAATTTTAGAAAACTGCTTGAAGTAATTGAAAGCATTGAGTTAAAATCTGAAAATCAAACGCTTTAAATTAAAATAAAAAAGTTTTAAACCCCATAAATTATAAAGGTTAATCAAAACCACTGACTTAGGCTTCTTTGCTTTTCAATCTCTTCTCTTTTCTTAATAAAAGAATTAATTGTTGATTCAACCCTGTCTTTTGAAAAATCATGCTTCTCTACCAAAAACTCTATCACTTTTTCTTTATTCGGCTCCCTTGCTTCAAGATCCTTAAGCGCAACATCCACGCTCACCGGGTTAAGAAACACCTGCGCGATTTCTTTGTAATCAAAATCAGGCTCGTATTTTGTTTTTGCAATAATTTCCTCAAAGCTATTTGCTTCCTTTACTAATTTTAACGCGGTTTTTGGCCCAATTCTTGGAAACTTTTCATTAAAATCAGTTCCGACAAGCATTCCGAGCCAGATTAATTTTTCTCTTGACACTCCAAGCTGTTTTTCAACGCTTTCAAGCTCAATATGCTGGGGCTTTACTTCAACGTAAAAATTCTTTCCAGCAACTTTTCTTTTCCCTGTGATTCCAACATTTCTAAACAAATGATTTGCCCCAAAAAGCAGACAATCAAAGTCCTGGCTAACTACTCCAAACAACTGCCCCTTTGAAACCATTACACTTCCCTGAGCTTCCCCTTCCTGCGGAGCTTCAATTACAGGAATTCCCATGTGAATTAAAAGTTCTTTTGCTTCGCTAATCATCTGAGGAGTCATTTTTAATGCGCGTGAGCCGAATTTTTGCGCGTCTTCTAAATTTCCTTCCTGCAAAGCATCTTTTGATTTTTTTTCAGCATCAGTTCTAACTTCTCTTCTCTTTCTAAGTGTTTCAGCTTTTAATTTTGAAGGAGCGCCGTCAAAAACATAAACAGGTTTTACTCCAAGCTCAATTAAATTAAGAGTTCGGTAAAATAATCCTGTTAAATGAGAAGTAACATTCCCATGTGAATCAGCTAACGGCAAACCGTCAGGTCCGCGAATACTTGCAAGAAATTGATAAAGCATGTTGTAAGAATCAATTCCAACTTTTTTTCCCGACAAATAATCAAGCGCAATCTCTTCTTTCTCCACAAGCTCTGAAATATTTACTCCCATAAAAACACTGTAATCATTAGCTTTGAAAGCATTTAACTTACTTTTCAAACTGTAAAAAATGAATAAAATCAAACAAATCCAGAATATAACTAATAATTCCACAATTGACGAATATAATTTATAGAATGTATTTTATATCGTCAAATGTTAAAGTACAATAATAAATTTCCCAAATAGAGCTTTAAATGCAAAATAACTCACATAAACTCAAAAATGCCGCTAACTAACCATATGCATAAGTTTATATATAGGGAATAATACAAATTGTTCTACCCGGAAAAATTTAGAATTAGGTAAGCAGGTGAGCCTACCCAATTCAAGGGCAAAACAAAGGTTTTGCAAGAGTCCAAAAACATAACTCTCTTAGGTCTCGGCAGAGTTGCCGAGGCCAATATCTCTATTTTCATCCCTCGGTAATTTTTTGCCCAAGAATTTTTTTGAAAGTGTTTTATCCAATTTAGATTAGCCTTTTTCCAGAGAAATTAGGATTAATTCAAATTTTTTCAGCGATAATAGTAGTTGTTCTTATTGTATTCCAAAAGCCAAGCCTTGATTTTGAAGGTCTTAACTGCCTGTCAAAGTCAAAATGAAGAATCCTAAGTTTTTTATGCGCAGTAAATATTTTCAACGCATCAACTTTCACAACTTCCCCTACATCGCCTATTTCGTTGCAGTATTTTAGAATAATTACTCCTCCAGGTTTTACCCAGCTGATTAATCCTTCAATTGCTTTAACTTGATGATGTTTTGGAATCACTTCAATTAATCCCGAGCTTAATACCAAATCATATTTTCTTTTTTCTTTGCACACATCAACAAAATTAGATTTCTCTGCATTCACAACAACATTTTCTTTTTTTGCATATTCAAGTATTCTATTTACACCAGACCGCGCAATTTCGATGGCGCTTGTTTTGTAACCAAGTTTTGCAAGAGGCACCGCGTATCTTCCGTTTCCAGAGCCGACATCAATTGCAGTTATCTGCGAGCGATTATTTTTCAGAATTTTAGCATAAGAAATTAAAGTTTCAGTCGGAGCGCCAAATGAATGAGCAGAATCTTTCCAGAAGCTATCCCACCAAGCTTCCTCATACATTTCCTTTCCTTTTGCTCCAATTCCTACCATTATCCATCAGCCAATTAATTGCACATATTGATTATTTGATATATACAAAATATATACCGACTATATTAAGCAATCATAGTTAAATAAGGTATCATATTAAGCACAAGCGCTGCTAAAAGAATCCAAATAAATATTCTGCCTATTAATACCTGTGTTTCTTTCTTATTCATCCCCATAAATGCAAAGTAAGGCAATAAAATTATTTTTGCCATTCTGCCACCGTCAAACGGATCTGCCGGGAAATAATTAAATGAGCCTGCGGCGAATGCAATCACAACAAGCAGCAGAAGAATCATTGTAATATTGCTGATTATAAACTGCTGAAGCATAATTCCAGCATCCACTTCATATCCTGTCGGAATTGCGCCAAACTCAGCCCCTATTTTTTTCAAACCAAAATCTTCAAACTTGTGAGGAGTAATTGAAACATTCACATCATAAGGCATATTTGTATCCTTTGCAAGTCTGGTAATTGTAAAATTCAAATCTCCTTTTGATTTTGCAAATATTGAAGTCACCAAAGAAAGCGAATTAATATCCACCCCGTCAAGCTTTTTTATCACATCCCCTACAAATAATTTTCCTTTTGCAGGAGCGTTAATATCAGTTCCGCAAAATGAAACAACATCATTTACTTTTGCAATCATAACCCCGTCATATGTTTTTGAATATTCGGAATTAATGTTTGAAATTAAAGGAGTTACTGCGAATGAAAATACAAGAAGAACAGCAAGAGCTATTGGAATTGTGAGCAAATTGCTTGCAGAGCCCGCGCTAAGCACCATTAATGATTTTCTATCATCAAGAGAATCAAATGTTTTATCATCCTGCTCAACAAAAGCGCCAAGAGGAATAATTCCTGCAAGAAGAACCCCTACTGATTTTATTTTTTCCTTAAAATAAACCATCATTATTCCATGGCTGAATTCATGAACCACAAGAACTATCACAAGCGAAATCCAGCCCACAAGAGGAATTGGAACACCCATCCCCGGAATTGGAGCGCCTGGAATTACAGGAGCAACAGCGGGGCACAATTGCTTTGCAGTGAATAAGCTTTGCACTGACATTATTCCGTAGCCGAGAAGAATCATTAACGACATTCCGCCAAAGCCAAGGAAAACAAAAGCAACTAAAGAAGGCCAAAATAAAGGTTTAAGGATTGGAACTGAATAAACAATTTGCATTGTGAAGAAAAATAATAAAGCAAGAACTACTGCTGAAAATAATAAAATTGTGGCTCTCTTCCCCTGCGAGATTTTTTCCCCAAGTTCTTTTCTTCTATGATAAAACCAATAATCAACGCCCGCAATTCCAAATCCCAAAAACATTCCGCCAAGGCACACATATTCAAACCATTTTGCATGATGCGCTATGCTTTTTATAAAATTAATAAAATGCCTTGTCTTCATCATTGTTAAAATATATTTCCAAATAAACGGCTGTGCAAAGTCAAACCTAAGCCAGAAGGCATTAATTGCAATAACCATTCCGCCAATCCAAAAGAGCCACTCCCAAGAGCCTCCAATTCCCCATGAAGATACTAAAAAACCAAGCAGAAATAATGCGATTCCAAAAATCAAGAATTTATTTAATTCATCAATTGAAGGCTTAACGTAATGAGCGGGCTTTTTCTTTTTCACTTCAGCAGCTCTTTGCTTAAAATGCTCTTTTCCGGATAAAGGAACTTGTTTTGATTTCTTTGGCATGTAAAAAAATATGCTCTAAAAGGTTATAAATAAACGCATTTTATTTTGCGCATGACACAAAATGCCTTATTTTCAACCCATAGAAAGTATTTAATAAGCACAAAACAGGAATTACTTATGCCTTATGCATTTGCAAAAGAAGTCCTGAAAATGAGGGCGCTTTGGGGAAGAAAACAACCTGTTCTAAAAATTGTGAGCCAACATTTTGGTTCGACAAAAATCACAAGACTAAAAAAAGTTTTTGAAAACAAAAAGCAAAAAGGGGTTATTGCAAGCATCAAGCACGGGGAAGCGCACCCAAAATCCGAAACCGTTACATTAGCATATTACCCAAGGTCGGAACATATGCCGATGTTTGCGATAGCATCAAGCCACACTCTGGCAGGCGCTCCAGGGCACATGCTTCCAGGCTCAGTCGGCTCAATTGAATTTAATGAAATGCACAGGCATGGAAAATCCGAAATTAGAATTAGTTTTATGCAGGCGCATTTTAAAACAGCTTTATCAAAAACAGAAATGGAACTACACAGATCAAAAAGCAGAATGAACACCGGAGTCCTCCCAAGAGCGCTTGCCACAAAATACGGCGGCTGGAGAAACAGGCTTTTACAGGAAATATTCTCAAGGGCAAAATCAAAAAAAGCGGATGTTGTAATGTTTGACTATGACCCAAAAAGATGGGAATCAAGAGCCGCCACAATCAATGCAAGAATAAGGGTTTTTACTGAAATAGCTGAAAAAAACGGATACTTGGTGGAAGTTAAAAAGGCAATAGGAATCGGGATGCACCACAGAGAAATTGAAATTCGTGCAACGCTTAATAAATAAACTTTATTCAACCTTGCTTCCGACTTTTAAGTCTTTTTCAGGCGAAAGAAAAGCCACTTTTTCATCATTTCCCTCAACCGCTGCAAGAATCATTCCATTGCTTTCAACTCCGCGAATATTTGCAGGAGCAAGATTTGCCACAAAAATCGCTTTCTTTCCAATTAAATCCTCTTTTGAGTAATGCTTCTTAAGCCCGGCAACAATTGTCCGGGGCTCGCCTTCATTAATATCAACTTTGAGAACGAAAAGCTTGTCGGCTTTTGGGTGGTCATTTACTTCAAGAATTTTTCCAACCTTTAAATCCAGCTTTGCAAAGTGCTCATAAGGAAGTTTTGATAAATTCACAACATCAGTCAGCCCGGCGCATGCCCCGCTTGATGCTTCTTTTGAATTATTCTTTGGTTTAGCACTTGACTCAGCCACCTTACCGCCTCCAGCAGAAACTTCCTTGCTTAATTCAACTTTCTTAAATAAAATATCGGCTTTTTTTACTTTTGAAACCTTCAAAGGCTTGTTCAACTCATCCAAATTTAATTTGAAGTTAAAAACATCAGCAATTTTTTGAGAAGTTGAAGGAATGAACGGACTTAGGAGAATTGAAATATCCTTAATTGCATTTGAGGCCTGCCAAAGCACTTTCTTATCTTTAGTTTCCCAAGGCTTCTTTGACTGCACAAATTCATTTACCTTATCAATGCAAGCAAATATTTCATTTAATGCTTTATCAAACTCAAAATTGTCAATATGCTTTTTTACTGAAGCAAAAACTTCTTTGGAATCAAAAATACTTGAAGTATCTTTGCCATCGTTGCCCGCTTCAAGCCCGTATTTTTCAGCAAGAGTAGAAACTCTGCTTACTAAATTCCCGAGTTTATTTGCAAGCTCGGTGTTATGTCTTTCGCAAAGAGAGGTTTCGCTAAACTCCCCGTCAAGCCCAAATGGTGTTGAGCGGAAAATAAAGTATCTAATTGAATCCGTCCCGTAAGTGTTAATCAAATAATCAAGGTCCATAGCATTTCCAGCTGATTTTCCTATTTTATTCCCTGCACTGCTCCACCACCCATGCGCAAATACGCACTTTGGCTGTTCTATTCCTGCTGAGAAGAGCATTGCCGGCCAAATCACTGAATGAAACCACAAAATATCCTTTCCAACTAAGTGAACATTGCAAGGCCAGAACTTTTCAAAGAGCTTTTTGTCTTCTAAATATCCAATTCCTGAAACATAATTAGTAAGAGCATCAAACCAAACATAAGCCACATGTTCTTTATCAAATGGAAGTTTAATTCCCCATGATTGATTCTTTCTTGAGATGGATAAATCCTTCAAACCCTCTTTTACCCTGTTCAAAATTTCATTTTTCTTCTCAAGAGGAAGGATAAATTCAGGATTTTTCTTGTACAACTCAAGGAGCTGCTTTTGATACTTGCTTAATTTGAAAAAGTAAGATTCTTCAGCAATTTTTTCAATAGGGCGCTTATGAATAGGGCAAATCAAATCAGGAGCATCCTTTTCAGTGTAATACGCCTCGCAATCTGAACAATACAGCCCTTCATATTTTCCCTTGTAAATATCCCCTTTTTTGTAAACAACTTCAAGAATGTACTCAACAAACTTTTTGTGATCCTCATCGCTTGTTCTAATGAACCTGTCATAATTAATATCAAGCCTTTTCCAAGCGCCTTTAAATTGAGGAATAATTTCATCCAAAAACTGCTTTGGAGTCTTGCCTTCTTTTTCAGCGGCTTTAATCACTTTTTTTGTGTGCTCATCAGTGCCTGTTAAAAAATAAACTTCATCTCCTTCAAGTTTATGCCATCTTGCAAGTATATCAGCAGCAATTGTAGTGTAAGCCGAGCCAATGTGAGGCTTGCCTGAAGGGTAATAAATCGGAGTAGTAACGTAAAAAGCACCATTTTTATTTTTTGAAGTTTTTGAAGTAACTGCTTTTGCAGTTATTTTTGGAGCAATTGCCTTTGAAGTTAGTTTAGCTTTAGGTACGAGTACTCACCATAATAATTGACGATTAATGAGTATTTAAAATAATCATTTAGAAGAGTGTAAAATAATAACCAAAATATGCACTTTCCCCCTAATCACGCCAAATCAACAGAAATTAAGGCAAGATAGGCAAAGGCAGTTTATATTTTTTGAAAAAGCATTGGAGGGAAAGGGAGACTCCCTTGTTTAGGGGGAGTCTTCTTCCCGTTAAGAGGGGTAAGAGGGGAACTCTTACCTTGTTTGAAACTATACTACTTACTATTTACCTTATGAAATCCAAGTCAAGGTCGCTGTCTCTATAAGATCTTCCGCCTCTTGACTGTCCCTGATCTTTTCCTGAGAATTTACCAGGTGATGCTTTTATGTATGGGCTGTGAACTCCAGTGAAGATGCAGATAACTTCCAACTTGTTTTCGAAAGTTGGGTCAACTCTTGCTCCCCAAATTACTACAGCTTTAGGATCAATCTTTTCTGTTAGCATTTCACCAACAGCGTTAGCTTCTCCCAAAGTTAAGTCTGGTCCGCCTGTTATGTGGATTAAGCATCCTGTTGCTCCGCCGATATCAATATCGAGCAATGCGTTCTTTAGTGTGTCTTCAACAACTTCGTTAACTTTATCAACGCTCTTGCTTTCTCCAACTGCGATTACTGACAATCCTTTATTACTCATTATTGAGCGAACATCAGCATAATCCAAGTTGATTAATGAAGGCTGTGTGATTGTTTCTGTAATTCCTCTTACAGTTCTTGCAATTACTTCATCAGCAACCTTGAATGCATCCTGGATTGGCAAGTTAGGTACTAATTCAACAAGTCTATTGTTATCAATAACAACAACTGTATCGCACACTTTCTGTAGTGTTTCAATACCTTCTTCAGCCTTGATTAATCTTGCTTTTTCAAGAGCGAACGGGTAAGTAACCATTGCTATAACGATTGCGCCCTGTTCTTTAGCTATTCCTGCGATGATTGGTGCTGAACCTGTTCCTGTTCCTCCACCCATTCCGCTTGATAAGAATAACATATCTACGCCTGCTAGAACTTCTTCTAGAGCGTTTCTTGATACTTCAGCAGCTTTAGCTCCAACTTCTGGGTATCCGCCTGCACCAAGTCCTCTTGTTACTGACTTACCGATTAAAACTTTAGTAATTTCATCATTAACAATTGCCAAGTGTTGCTTATCAGTGTTAACAGCAACTAATTGAGCTCCTGCTATTCCCATTGCAGCAAGTCTGTTAACTGCGTTACATCCTGCTCCTCCGGCACCAACAACCATAATCTTTGGTGTTCCAAATTCTTCTAACTTATCGTCAGCTGCTGGAGCAGCTGCTTTGTGGATTGCTCCTTCTACTATTGACTTCATCAAAATCACCCTGCCATTTTAGGCTAAAATATTCAGATTTTTCTAAATATTATATTGCACATATTGCCTCATCCTACCTTTATAAACCTTTCCTTTTATGTATAGGATTCTAACGCCTTAAACACGAAAAGAAGCCCAAATAGAGCTTATTTTAACAACTTCGTTGATCGTGGAACTATGCTAAGTACGGTAGATTAGCTTTAAACCCCAATATAACGCATCTGTCGTAAAAAAACACAATCCACTGCATAAATAAGTGTTATAATTGCTTATTTTGACTAAATTAAGGAAATATTAGCCTTAATCTTGCCGATTTGCTATGGCGACACACAGAAGGCTAAAAACTGTTATGTATCAAATTTACCTCGTAAAAATACTCAAAAATGGCTAAAATGCACTAAATCAACAATAAAACACATTTTAACCACAATTATACATATTATTTTGAGTCGATTTTGGGAGTTTTGAGAAAAAAAGATGAGTAAATTTTTTCTAAAAAACAAATAACATAACAAACCCCTAAGCAACTTCTTCAACTTTACTTAATCCACACCAAAATTTTATTCAAACCAAATAATATGCCCTCTGCAAGAAGAGCATAATTCCCCCACGCCCTAAGATAGAAATTAAACAAGTTCGTTATGTACAAGATAGAATTTGGGCTGGCTGGAGGCTATTTGCCTTTACCAAACTTTCTCAAAAGCTTAACCATCTGCCCGTGTTCTTGCTTCTGAACATAGCCATGAGAACCAAACCACTTCACCCTAACTTTTTGAGGGTCTCGACCAGTAGGCATCTTGCCAAGCTTCCCCCTAAGCGCTCTAATTGAAGGCACTAAAGTAAAGTAAGCAGTCCGCATCCCTTGACTTACTCTTCTTGCCTTAATCATCTCTTCCGCCTTAGTCATTAAGTGAGTGCCAGTAAAACCGCCATACCCTTCCTTAACTCCAATAGCATCAATATGAACTCCGCCCCTGCTGACATAATGGTATTCCAAAAACCCAATAACCCCTTTTTTGCCTTTCTCATGCATCACAATAAGCCCAATTTGTTCAGGGTACATTAACATAAGGTTTGAAGGCTTCTCCACCCCATACGCACGCCACCCCTTTTCTTTGTAATGAGAGTGAATCTCAGCAAGCTCATCAGCGCCGCCATGCCTAAACTCCACTTCGCCCTTAAAACCCATAATCATCAACCAGTTAAATCCCTTTATCTTCACGTCCACACTAATTTCATTTAAGATGCCTCATTATATCAAGCCTTGGCTGTTTAAAATGTTTTTTAGGGGCAAGTTTTTTTGAAAAAGTAACCCCGATTTCACTTAATTCTTTTTTGTAAGCAGATCTTGGCAATCTAAACCCTCTTGGCATAGACTCGCTTTTTGGATGAACTGTATAAGCCCCTTCAAGCATCACAAGATGCGTTTTTGGAAATGCTCTTCGCGCTAATTTCAACCCCTCTGTAACACAAATGGATCTCAAACTCCCAACTGCGACAATAGTTGATGGAAAAATTTTTGCGCTTCTACAAACATCCCTAAGCGTCTCTTTTCCCATGTCATGAATATTAGTATTCGCCCACACCACTCTTAATTTTTCAAATGTTTGAGCAGGCATCATCCGTTTAACCGCACTAAGCGCCTCTTCCCTATGAGAAGCACCCATATAATCCCAAATAACAGGAGTCCCTGTGCTTGCCGCTTTTTTTAATGCATCAACCACTCGCTTATTGTGAGTAGCCCACATGAAGTCATCATACTCATAAGCTCCGCCGGGCTTTGCCCCTCTTGGAGTGGTTCTTTCTCTCCTTGGCGAATGAATAAGATATAACACTGGCCCTATGTAAAAATAATTAGAAGTGCTCATTTAACCACGCAAAACATTTAATCACGCAAAAATTAAGAAAAATGCGAAAAGTTAATACTCTTCGCACTTAACCATGAAATAATTGCTCGCATGTCCGCATGAAGGGCACTCTTTTGGAGGCTCTTTTCCAATATGCTGATAACCGCATTCTCTGCAAACCCAAACCATTACTTTCTCTTTCTTCCACAAAGTGCCTTTCTTTATTTCATCAAGGAACTTAGCATACCTTTCTTCATGATGCTTTTCTGCAATTCCAATTGAGCGAAGCTTTTTTGCAATTTCAGGCAATCCTTCTGCATCCGCAACTTTTGCAAAATCCGGGTACATTGTGGTGTTTTCATAACTTTCCCCAGCAATTGCAGCTTTTAGGTTGAATTGAGTATCGCCAAGCGCTGCCTCGGCATGAACATCAAGCTCAGGCTCCACAACTTTTATTTTTGCTTTCTTCATTTTTTCTTTTAATTCAGTTATCATTACAGCAAGCTGCTTAGCGTGCTCTCTTTCCTGCTCGCTAGTAAGAGTAAAAATATCCCCAAGCTGAATGTACCCTTCCTTAATCGCCTGCTTGGCATAGAAAGTATATCTATTCCTTGCCATTGATTCCCCAATAAAGGCTTTCCCTAAATTTGCTAAAGTTTTCTCCACAAACACCACCTGTTAAGATTAGGGCAAAGTAGTACAAAAAGGTTTCTATGAGTTTTTATAAATTTGGGCAATAACCAATTTAGAAAAAAATAATAAGAGAAATACTGTTAATAGAAAGACTGCTAAGAAAAAGACTGAAATGGGCAAATTAAATTTTGCCCACTAAATCAAGTTCTGTTGTCATTGCGTCCATTCCCGGCTCCCAAGCCGCCTGGCAAACCATTCCTGTGTGCTCTCTGACAAACTTTGCAGCATTTAATTTCCGCAGGAGTTCTTTTGCGCTTCTTCCAAATGAATTATCATTCACTTCGCAAGCTCGGAGTATTCCGTCAGGATCTATAATGAAAGTTCCCCTCAATGCCAAACCCTCATCTTCAAGATACACTCCAAATTCCTTTGAGAGTTTTCCGGCAGGGTCCGCAACCATCGGGAAAGTTATTTTCTTAATAGCAGGAGAAGTATCATGCCATGCTTTGTGAACATAAGCAGTGTCAGTGCTCACGCTTAAAATTTCAGCGCCAAGTTTTTTGAATTCGCTGTAAGAATTTGCAAGCTCCTCAAGCTCTGTAGGGCACACAAAAGTAAAATCAGCAGGATAGAAAAAAACTATAACCCACTTTCCTTTATAATTTGAAAATTTAATTTTTTTTATCTCATCATCTTGATATGCGTCAAGCGAAAAATCGTTTATTTTTTGTCCTATGAAAACCATTGTATTACCCCCGCTAGCGACAAACTAACACATACACTAAACTAGTACTTAAATTAGATTCTAAGGTGTGCAAATGTGTCTAAAATATTCACATTTAATTATTGTTATTCACTGCTTTTTCAACGCCAGTCTGATATCTTCATCAGTAACTGTTTTTCTTCCAGCGTGCTTTGAAAATATTGCTGCCTGCTGTGCAACCTTCATTCCTTCTTCTTCCAAAAAATTTGAAAGCTCTTTAGCCGCGCTCTCGCTGACTCTAATTCCAGTAGATTTTCTAATAATTCTGTCAATTGCCGCTAATGGTAACTCGCTCACTTACACCACCTGACAAAAGAAAAAAGAAAAAAGGTTATAAACCTTGACAAAAAAACTCATTTTAACTGAAAAACATGCCCCAGAAATCAATAAATATGCGAAAACACTTAAAACAAATGAATTAATTAGATAAAAAAGGCGACAAAATGCAAAAAATTAATCAAGCAATAATTATCCTGATTTGTGTTGCACTTATCCCAACTTTCATTAATGCCGCGACATATTACCCATCAGTAACTCTTTCATGCAAAGCTGCGGTCGGACAAATTGGAAATTCAAATCCAGGGTGCACAGTTGACGGCCCGCCAAACTTTTCTTCAATAAGCGCGGGCGGAGGATGCCCATACCAAGGAGCAACTGCATTCAATGGAGGAATTATGGCAAGATTTGGAGGAAGCAACTGCACAGGAAGCGCAACTTTCACTTGCAATAATGCAGCATGCGCACTTGATGACGCATATAACTACCCTTCAACATCGCTGTCCTGCACTACAGGCGCATGCGGAGTCGGAGGATGCCCTCAATGTTATCTTGATAACGTAGCAGGATACTGGCTTGATGGAACAGTTTGTTACGGAGACTGGGGAAGCGGAGGATATTTATATTACTCTTGCAGCGGACAATATGCGACAGCAAGAGCAAATAGAAAATGCATCAGCGCAGGATGCGCAACTGCAAAACCAGGGGCTTGCGGAACAGCAAACGCAAAAACATACGGATTTACTGCAACAGGATTTGGCGCCGACACTATTTGTTCAATAGGAACATCAACCCCATCAACAGTTTCATTCCCAGCAGCAGGATCAACTGCATCATGGACTTGCCGAACAGCAACTGGAAGCGCAAATTGCAGCGCAACACATAGCGCAGCGGCTAATTGCAGCGCAGGCGGCGTGACTGTTTTGCACGGCGCTTCAAGAACATTTTATCAAACATCAACAGTTGCGTGTGGAGCTTCATGCGCATCAGTAGCGCAAACAAGGACCTGCAATAACGGCACTCTTTCAGGAACATATACTAATGCAACATGCACAGAGCCCCCAGCAATTAATGGAAATTGGACTTCGTGGAGCGCATGTAATTCCGGAATAAAAACACGAACCTGCACTAACCCTTCGCCGTCATGCGGAGGAGCAGGATGCAGCGGACTTTCAAGCGACTCATGCACAAATGCTTCATGCGGAACTAACGCAAGAGCACACACTGCAGTTGAAAGCACATTCACAGGAACATTCTGCGCAAGCGGAAATGCCCCAGCAACAACCCCCTCCTTTCCAGCATCAGGGGCAAGCACAACATGGACTTGCACTGGAATTAATGGAGGAACTAATTCCACATGCACCGCAACAAGAGCCGCTGGAGGAGTTCCAACAGCGACATGCGCTGATTTATCAATATCAACAGGATTTAGATTAAGCACTCAAGTAGGTTGTTTTTATGTTGATGCAAATATTATTAACAACTCAGGAAAAAACTTTGCAGGAAGTTCAAATGCAAGGTTAATTGTAAGAAATCCAATAACAGCAACAAATGCATATGTATTCAATCAATCTCCAGAAGCAGGGGACAACTATGGATGGTGGCTATATGACCAATTTAGCTGTATTGGAGCAACTGGAAATCCATGGGTTTCCACAACATATCCTTATGCACATTGCATAGCATATGATGTCGCAAATTGGCCTGCATTAATTGCAAGCAACCAACTAATTGGAAGCGATAATTCGCCGTATATGAAAATGAAGACAACATTTACAGGATGGCTTACAGAAAGCGGCAAAAGATATCCCTATATTGATTTTACTTTGCCCGCACTTACAAACGGACAAAAGGCAAGTGTTCCAACAATGCAGTGGCTTTGTCATAGATTAAGAAACCCGCTTGCAGCAGATATGACTTATGAACTAAACTGCACACCAACAGCGGTAAATAATCCCCCATTACTTTTAGACTTTAACCTTGCGACAACTGTTAATTCAGCCGTTAAGTCAGAACTTCTTACAAATTATGTTACTGACGAATCGCCTTCAACTTTAACTTACCAAATCACTTCCGAAAACACTGCGCAAGTGGACTGCGCAATCAGCGACAAAAATATTCTTTACACACCTGCGGCAAATTACGCTGGAAACGCAACATGTGTAATTAGAGTTACTGATGATGGAGGACTCACAAGCACTGCGACTGCAAGAATAACTGTTTCAGGAGAAATTGCAAACTGCATTGGGGCTAATTGCATTCAAGGAAAAACTGGAGTATGCGGAAGAACATCAGGAGGAGCAATACCTTTAGTGAATATAACGCTCCCCCCATATGATGCAAACACAATCGCATACTGGATAATGAGAGCAAATAATCGCGCAGGCCCATATATACTCTTAGGAGCATACGGCTACCAGCCAATTACAGTAAATGACTCTTATGACTTAAATGCGGGACTTGTTTATTATTACAACTTTGCAAAGCACAGCAGATTCGGCGACAACAATGTTGTAAGAACAGAAGCTTACTGCGCGCAGGCATACTGTTCAGTGATGCAATGCGGAGGAAATATTGACGCAAACTGGAGCGCAATTGCTGGATCAAACAAATACTTTGTTTATGTTTCTACTGACAACAATATTTTCACAAAAGTAACTGGAATGAGTTGCGATGTAAGTTTCCCTTCAGGAATGGGTGTAGTAACAACAGAAACCCAGTTTAATTCAGTATGCTCAACAAATTTCACAATCCCTAGACTTAATCCAAACACTTTGTACTACTTCAAAGTTGAGGGAAGGAGCAGATACTACGGCGGAGAAAGTTCACAAGGATTTACCGGAACAGCAACTGCAGTGTCCTCTCAGCTATGCACAACAACGCCAGCCCCTCCCTGCACTGCGCCAATAAATGGAATTTGCGGAAATGCATCCACTGCTTACGCAGTAGGAACTACAACTTGGCCAGTGGGAGCAGTATTCTGCGCTGATGGAAATGCAATTCCTTCCTCGCCAACATTCCCAATTGCAGGAACCCCAACAATATGGGACTGCAACGGACTAAATGGAGGAAATAGTGTAACATGCAATGCAACAGTAGGAGCATGCTCGCCTGACACAAACACTGATGCTTATCACTGCGCAAGAGCTAATGCTGAATGTGGAAATATCACTGTTCAAAACGGAAATTGCGGAAATAAAACAGTGAATTGCGGACCTGATACTAATGCATGCAATACAATGTACGGCACATGCAATACAGCAGGAGTAAAAACATGCAGCGCAAATAAATACTCGCTTACTTGCGCAACAGTTGACCCAAGAATTTCATACTGCGCAACAAGAGTTTGCGGAAGCGATTTGTGCGGCGGAACTTGCGGAAGCGGATGCGGAGCAGGACTTACATGCAACGCAAGCGGACAATGCATACCCGCTCCAGAAAACTCAATCACTTCACTTTCAGCAATTTATGACGGAAACTTAAACCTTGAATCACAGTGCGCATTTGAACAGCCAAATGCAAGAATGATAATTAATTACCTTGACACAAATGAAGAAATCGCAAACTACAGCCCTTATTTGTGCGGAGCAACATCACAAACACAAATAAAAAATATCCCAAACCTTCGCTCAAACACAAATCTTGTGATAACACTCACAATTCCTGCGCCATGCGATGTGTGCATAAAAACAATTTATCTTCCAATTAAAGCAGTGAATCAAAAAACCGAATCAATTCCTGACAATAATTTAATTGCAGTAATTTTAGTACTCGCAGCCGCAGTAATTCTAATCTCAGCAAAGCGAAGAAATTAACTTCTTAAAACCTTTCGCCAAATAACTGGACGGCAAACCTCTTCGAGAGGATTTAAAACCCCTCGAAACACAACTCTTGCATGGCATTTGTAACGCACAAACTCATAAAGCCTGACGCGGTAGAAGCAAGACTATATCAGGAAGTTTTAGTGTCAAGAATTGCTGATAAGGGAAACACGCTTGTTGTAGCCCCCACTGCGCTAGGAAAAACAATTGTCGCAGTAATGCTCACAGCATATTTACTTGAACACCAGCCCGAAAAGAAAATCCTCTTCCTTGCCCCCACTAAACCTCTTGTAGTACAGCATGAAAAAAGCTACAAAAAGTTCATGGCAATTGATGAAAATGACATTGTCGCAATCACAGGAACTACAAAGACAAATGAAAGGGAAAAACTTTACAAAACAAAAAAAATAATCAACGCAACCCCGCAGACAATTGAAAATGACCTGCTCACAGGCAAAATCAGATTGGATGATTTCGGGCTTGTCATATTTGATGAAGCGCACAGAGCAATCGGAGACTATGCTTATGTGTTTATTAATCTCCAGCTCCAAAAACAAAATCCAAAAGCATTGGTTCTTGCATTAACCGCAAGCCCCGGAAGCGAAGAAGAGCACATACAGGATGTTTGCAGGAATTTAAGCATTAAAAATATTGAAATCAAAGACGCAAGCGATCATGATGTTAAGCCGTACGTGAATGAAATAGAAATTGACTGGGTAAAAGTGGATCTTCCCCAGGATTTTATGAAAATAAAACAGCACCTTGAAGAGTTTCAGGAGAAACAGCTCAAAACACTAAAATCGCTTGGAGTGGCAATGACGGCAAACAAGAGATACTATAACAAAATTAGGCTTCTTGAAATGCAGGCAGTAATTAGAAAGAGAATAATTTCACACGGAAAAAGCCAGCCGAGCTTATTTTTCGCAGCAAGCAGATGCGCAGCAATGCTAAAAGTATCCCACGCGGAAGAATTAATTGAAACACAAGGAATTGGAGCGTTGAATAACTATTTTTCAAAACTTGAAGAAGACGCAATGAAAGGAAAAAGCAAAGCCGCAAGAGCAATACTTGCTGATGAAGAAATCAAACTCGCAATAATTCTTACGCGAAAACTTTTCCACAATAAAGTACAGCACCCAAAATACGCTGAGCTGAAAAAGATTATTCTAAAACAATTAAGCGAACAGCCTGAAAGCAAAATAATTGTATTTAACCATTACAGAGATTCGATTAAAGAAGTGGTTGAGTTTTTGCACAACAATACTGACGAAATGCTTGCCAACGGAAATAATCCAATAAAAGCGACAAAATTCATAGGGCAGGCAACTAAAGGCACGGAAAAAGGAATGAGCCAAAAATTACAGCAGGAAGTGCTTGATGAACTTCGAAGCGGAGAGCATAACGTTATTGTTGCAAGCTCTGTTGCAGAAGAAGGGCTTGACATACCGGCAGTGGAGCTTGTAGTATTTTTTGAGCCGGTGCCAAGCGAAATAAGAACAATTCAAAGAAGAGGAAGAACTGGAAGATTTTCAAAAGGAAAAACAATAATATTAATGGCGAAGAATACAAGAGACGAGGCATTTTACTGGACTGCAAGAAACAAAGAACGCAAAATGAAAGAAACATTAAATACTATGAAAAAATCAGATACATTCGCGCTCCCAGAGCAGACGCTTCTCACAACTTACGCTGAAGACAAAGGCGAGCAGATAATTATTTTTGTTGATTCACGCGAGCAGGCATCTACCGTGAATAAAGAGCTTTTTGAAAAACCGCAGGTAAAAGTTATTATGAAAGCGCTTGATGTGGGAGATTATATTTTAAGCAAAGATGTGTGCGTTGAGAGAAAAACAACTGAAGATTTCATCAGCTCAATGATTGACGGAAGATTATTCAACCAAATAAAAAGCATGAGAGAGAATTACGCAAAACCATTAGTTATAATTGAAGGAAATATGAACGAAATGTACACGCTCCGCAATATTCACAAAAACGCAATCATTGGCGCGCTCACAAGCATTGCCCTTGACTACCAAGTCGCAATTATTAATACAAAAAATGACGCAGAAACCGCGGAATACATTTACGCAATTGCAAAAAGAGAACAGCTTGGACAGGACAAAGAAGTAAGGCTTCGAGTGGGAAGAAAAGGATTCACGCTTGAAGAACAGCAGAGATTCATTATGGAAGGGCTCCCAATGGTGGGACCGACTCTTGCAAAATCACTGCTTGAAAAGTTTGGAACAATACAAAATATCGCAAACGCAAACGAAAAGGATTTGCAAAAAGTGGATAATTTAGGATTAAAGAAAGCAAAACTAATCCACAAAGTTCTTCAAACCAAATTTGACCCTGAAAAGAAATACGAGCTTGACGAAGCAAATGACGAACTTAATGAAGAACACTCAAAAAGCGAAACCGCAGGCAGTGAGGAAGAAAGTTTTGATATTTTAACAACAAGCGACGGAGAAAAATTTGAAAATGGAGAAGGAGATGAAACTAATGAGTGAAATGAATAAAATTGATTCGGAAAATAAAGAATTTAATAAAATACTCAGCAGTTTTTTAGTTGAAGCAAAAATAAAAGCGTACGCAAGCGGAATAAAATACAAAACGACACAGGAAGGGTTAAACGAGTTTGAATACCAAGTGGGCAATTACAGGTTCAAGGACACTTATTTTGGGCACTACGCATTCAGCGGAATAGAAATAATATGGCATAAAGAGGAGCCAATCTGGGCGATGAACTATTTTGGCTCAACAGACGAAGAAGTGTCAAAAAACAGCGTACTTACAAGCGTATGCTATTCTCTATTAAGACAGGCGCTAAGCATGGTTGGAGAAAACAATCCATTCAGGGGCCCAAAATCTCTAATCAGCGGAAAATGGGAATACAAAAACAACTCAAAAGGCAAAATCAGCAGATTTTTTGGAAAAGAAAGCATTCTTTACAAAGGAAAAGAAGTGTACAACTTAGCGTATTTTGGCGGGTTTTCAAAGGGAAAAGAATAACGCATAACAAAGTCAGTTTTTCCCTCTCAAAACAACATTTAAAAACCTGCACTATAACAAGTTTTGTATTCTATATTAGAAGCAATTGGTGAGTTAAAATGGTTCAGTGGCACATGAGAGACGATAAGAAGCCAAGCGGCGGAAAAAGAAATACTGTTAACGCGGTAGACAAAAAACTTGCTTGGAAAGGCGGAGCAAGCGCAATGACTAAAACTGATTCAACTGTTAAAGCAAACAAGGTTGAAATGAAAAAAGGGCTTGGGTCAACAATAAAAGTAAGAGCTCTTGAAGTTAAATTTGCAAATGTTACTGATAGAAAAGGAAAAGTAATCAAGGCAGAAATTGTTTCAGTAAAGGACAACAACGCAAACAGACTTTATGGAAGAGCAAATATCTCCACTAAAGGCGCGATAATCCGGGTAAAAGTTGATGGAAGCGAAAAACTTGCTGAAGTAACAAACAGACCGGGGCAAGAAGGCGTAGTTAACGCAAAGTTAATGGAATAAATAATAAATCTTATTTTAACAGCGCAGACAATTGTCTGCCCTGAATATATTTTTTTATTTGCACTAATAACTTTCTCAATTCTTTTTCACTTTTTACCAATCTTTAACCATTCTAAACCCGCGCTTTGTTTTTTGAAGAACAAACTGCTGGCGAATCTGCGCTCCAAGCAAATATCCGCCTGGACGAAGGCTCTTCCACGCATTAACAAGCGTCCTTCTTCTCTCGCTTTCAGTCATGTAGTTAGTAACAGTGGCAAGTCTTAACGCATCGCACTTAAAGGGAAGGGGCTTTCTTGAAAGAGAATGAAACATCGGCTCAACATCACCCTGTTTTAGGGGCATTTTATGCCCGGCTAAATTCTTTTTGGCTGCATCAGCATTAAATTTCATTATATCAATAGCAACCACTCGCGAATCTGCTCCAAGAGCATGCTTAGCGTCAAAAGAAGTTGGAGCACCGATTGAATTTGCCGCTCCAATATCAGCAAATACCTTGATTTCAGCCCTATGCTCGCGCAAAAAAGCATCATGTTCAGACAGGCGCTTTGGGGCGGAATAAACAGTGTGAACGACTCTTCTCAGCGTCATTGTTCTACGCTCATTTTTTGTCTTTGCCCCTGAAAGAAAATAACTCGCAAGGCCCCTAGACCCTCTTCCCCAGTTCATTTCGCCGTTAACACTTGGAACTTTTGGCGCAGGCATAAAAAATCACTAATAAAATTACTGCAGAGGAGCAATAAAAACGCTCCCCCCGGGCAGGAAGACTAAATCAACCCCTAACTTTTCATTTAAAACACTACAAAAGCAGTAATTTGAGTCAATTTATTGAGCCCTTTATATGCTTGGAATTATCCCCAAACATTTATAAACTTGCTTAATGGCTATTTATATAATTAAGCGCTGGTGAACTATTTTTTCTGTTTTGATTAACTCCCAACAGAATAAATACTAGTGCAAATTTTTAAAGGGTGGTAAATTTGGTAACTAAATGCCCGGAATGCGGAAGCGAAAAAATTAGAGTAGACCACGGAAAAGGGGAAGCAGTGTGCATGAACTGCGGACTGATTGTTTCAGAAGAAGAAATGATTGACACTGGAAAAGAATGGAGAAGCTTTGAAGATTCTGATGACGCTTCAAGAGGCGGAAGTCCGATGAAGTATGTAAAACTAAACAAGGGTTTAGTTACAATGATTGACAGAAGAGGAACTGATTTGAGAGGGAATAAACTTTCAAGCAAAGGAAGAGCGCAGATGTACCGCTTAATCAAGTGGCACAAAAGAGCAAGTGTATCAAGCTCAATGCAGAGAAACTTATCAATCGCATTAACAGAAATGAGAAGAGTAGCTTCATATCTAAATATACCGGACACTCTTGTTGAAGCAGCGGCTTTGCTTTATAGAAAAACTGTAAAGAAAGGATTAATCAGAGGAAGATTAATCGAAGCAGTTGTTGCTGCAGTACTTTACACTGTGTGCAGAACATACCACGTTCCAAGAACTCTAAACGAAATGGCTGAAGCAAGCGGACTAACTAAGAAGGAAATTGGAAGAACATACAGATTCCTTGTTAGAGAATTAAACCTTGGAGTACCACTAACAAATCCAATACACTACATCCCAAGATTCGCAAGCGAACTAAACTTGAGCGGAGAAGTTCAGGAAGAAGGAAGAAGAATCCTTGAAGAAGCAATCAAGAAAGGATTAATCTCTGGAAGAGGACCAACTGGAGTAGCAGCAGCAGCTGTTTATATTGCAGGACTCTTGAAGGGAGAAAGAAGAACTCAAAAAGAAGTTGCAAATGTTGCCGGAGTTACAGAAGTAACAATCCGAAACAGATACAGAGAGTTGAAGAAGAGACTCAACATCGATGTAGCAGCATAATAACTACAATTAAATTGGAAAGGGCAGCTATGCTGCCCCATCCAACTATTTTTTATAATTCAAACACCCTATTCTAAGCATGGGTAAAATGCCTGTAACTACTGTTGAATGGATTCTATTTGAAGCAACCATTATTGTGATTGCGCTTGTTTTAATCGCAATTGCGCTTTCATTTAGAAAAGGAAGCTATCCAAAAATCAAAATACCAAAACTGCTTCCGCGGGCAGGATTTAAATTCAAGCTTCAGCAGGTGGCAACAATACTCACGCATGATGGATTGTTTCCATCACTTACTCTTCATGAAACATACTTTGAGTACAGACTTGTTAATGGGCACAAAGTAAAATACTCTGACATCACTGGAATTGAAACTAAAAAATATTTGCTTTACGGACACACACTTCTTCTAAAAGTCAAAGGCAAATCTTGGGGATTTTACCCAAGGGACTTGTGGCTTTCAATGGGAAGAGAGGATAACTTAAAAGAGCTTGAGAAGTTCTTTATAGAGAAAACAAAAAAATAGCTAATATGTAAAGTAGCGGCCAAATTAAAACCCTCAAAAGCTTTTTTAACAACAAAATCATATTAGTACTATATGCAGGCAGGGCTAAAAGCAAGGAGAATACTTCCAAGCTCAAAACAAAGGGTTTTTGGACTTCCTCCAAAACAAGTTCTTGAAAAATTCTCAGCAGAGTTTCCAAATCACAAAAACCAGAGGCTTTACTTAATACCAGGAGAAAAAGAATCAGCAGTAATCAAAGCTATACTTCCTTCAAAACAACTGCTTTTCAATGTAAAACACTCAAGCGGAAATCTTGAGTTCCACCCAGCAGGCGCATTTAATCACGGATTTACGCACAGAGAAGTTTTTGGAGCCCCAAGAGGAGTGGGGCTTGGAAGAGCGGCGCTTAGAACCGAACTTGCCATAGCAAGAAAAAAAGGATTAAAACACCACAATGTTAATTCACCGCACAAATCAAGCACATTAATGTTTCTAAAGGAAGGATACAAAATTGACCCCGCGACAAACAAGCAGGCAATGGCTGCTACGGGAATTAGAACTGAAAGAGAACTTATTGAATTTTTAACAAAACAATCCACTCCTGAAGAATTAAAACACGGCTGGAATCTTGTAAGACAGATTAACCCAAGCAAAAAGTAAATAATTCACAATAGTTCCAAAAATAAGCACTTTCTTCTCAATTTATATTCTTTTTCGTACAAGAGTATTATATGAAGTCGCAATTATCACAGTACTTTGACTCAACTAAAAGAAACTGCATGCTTTGCCACACTTACAGAAACTTAAAGCCAAGCGCGGATCATAGAGAAATGGCTTTAACAACAACCCAAAGGGCTTATGAAGCGCTAAAAGAAGCATTTGATGTTTTAAGAGCGGAAGATGCAAGCGTTGAAAAGCTGGAAAAAGTAAAAGCCGCAAAGGTATTATGCCTTGACGCAATTGATGCATGCGGCACCTGCGACAAGCAGAGACCAAGAATGAAAGAAATTCTAATTGATATTAAATAACTCCTTTTTAGCAGACTTTTTCTAATCCAAAAATAAGCATTTCATTTATAAGTTAGTTCAGACTTTTAGTTACTATCTTTAGGCAAGTGAATTTATGATAATTGCAGGAATTGATGAAGCAGGAAGAGGGCCTTGCTTTGGACCCATGACTATAACCATTGCAATTGCAGAAAAAGAAAGCGAAATTGAACTCAAAAAACTTGGCGTAAAAGACTCAAAAGAACTCCTTCCAAACAAAAGAAAAGCGCTTATTGAAGGCATCAAAAACAACATTTTAGAGGAAAAAACGCAGATAATTACCCCCATAGAAATCAATGATATGATGGCACAGCACTCTTTAAATGAAATAGAAGCCATCAGAATAGGACAACTCCTTAATGAGATAAAACAAATCCCCCAAATTGTTTATGTAGATTCGCCTGATGCAAAAGCGGGAAGTTTTGAGAAAAGAATCCGAAAATACCTCTCAAAAGAAAGGCAGAAAATCAAAATAGTTGCCGAAAATAAAGCTGATTCTAATTATGTAATTGTCGGAGCGGCAAGCATTATTGCAAAAGTCACAAGAGATGAAGAAATTGAACAATTGACTAAAAAATTTGGCGATTTTGGAAGCGGATACCCAAGTGATCCTAAAACAAAAAAGTTCTTGGCGGAATATGTGGAAAAAAACAAAAAGCTGCCTCCTTTTGCAAGAATTTTCTGGAGCACCTGCACTACCGCGCTTGATAAAATAGGACAGCAAAAACTTCTTTAGAACTTTCTAAATAGTGTTATTTTTTCTTTGCAGATTTTTTATCTTTTGAAACAGGAGATTTAACCTTAACCGGAGCAACTGCATTTTGTTTTGATTTTTTCGCAGCGGCTTTATTTAATTTCTTTGCCTTTCTGTTATGCGATGCTATTTCACTTGCTTTAAGCAGAACATTACGCTCAACAGGTTTAGGATGTTGAACAACTGGAGCAGAAGGAGTTTCAATTGCCAATGGTTTTACTTCAACTTTAGCCTCAATAGCAGGAACTTTGGGAAGCGCTTGAGCAGCAGGAATAACAGGAGCAACTGGTTCAGCTGCTTTTTTAACTTCAACAGGAGCCAAAGATTCTGTTTTTACTTCAGCAACTGGTTTTACTGCAACAGATTTTTTCAAAACATGAGATTTAGCTGAAGGTTTTGATTTTTTTGAATTTTTTGGCACAGATTTTACTACATTAGATATTTTCTTAGCTTTTTTTGCAGATTTTGCTTTTAATTTTGCTGATTTAACTTTCTTAACCTGCTTTTTTACCTTAACAGCAACTTTTGGAGAAGACTTTTTTGCTTTTTTCTTAACAACTTTCTTAGCATACCCTGCTCTCAATGTATCAAGCGCATCAGCATCAAATTCCATGGGATAAAAACTTGTTTTCCCGCAGGAAAGGCAGTCATAATAATGCCCAGCGTCAAAAATTCGCACGCTTAATTTTGAACTAAAGCAATCAGGACAAATTTTTACAAAATGACCTTTTATTTTGCCCATACTCACACCGTTTTTTTACAGCATAACTTAAATCATATTTCCAAAATTTAATAATTATTCTATTTTAATAATTATTCCTTAACTTCCTCAACTTCAACATCTTTTACTTTTTCAATCTCTTCAACTGCAGAATTATGGCTTGTAGCTGTTTGCTCCATTATTGCATTAACTGCATTTCCAAGCTGGGAGCGGGAATCTGTCGCGCTTGGAGCAACCGGAACCGCTTTCTTTTTTGATTTCCCAAAATCTTTTCCAAAATATTCAATAAATTTTGTAGTGGTGGTTAAAACAAAAGTTCTTCCTTTGGGCTCTTTTTTAATAAATCCCTCTTCAAGCAAAAGCTTTAGGTGGTCATATGCTTTGTTGTTCCTATACTGAACAACTGTGCTCTGTGAGATTGGTTGCTTGTATGCAATAAATGCAAGTGTTTTCATTACACCCCTTGAAAACATTGAATTTTGGGCAAATTGCTGAACTTCATCTTCATACTCTTCCTTAACTCTCATCTGATATCCTACAGGAAGCTCAACAATCTCAAGCGCGCTCTTTCTGGTATTATAAAAATGCATTAATTCTCTAATAAGAGCCAGAGTTTCAACTCGGGAGTTTATTTTTGCGATATTATTTAGTTCTTCAACAGTAAGAGGCTTTGGGGACATGAAAAGCGCTGCTTCCATTATTTTTTCTTTTTCCATTCGGTTAATTGTGCCCGTAATTACTTCCATTCAAATCACTCTAACTTAAAGAAAAGCTGTTGGGGTATAAATAGATATGGGGCAAATTAAGGAAGTTCAGGCAGTTTTAGATAGCGCCTGATTCCTATTGTATTATCGGAGTGAGTCATTTTCTTTAAAGCCTCATCGCTTGTCGCCCAAATGACTTCCTGCCTTACTTTTTCCTCATCAGAAACAGCATCAGGAGCATCCGAGATTAATTCAAGCAAAACAGGCTGGTCTATTCTGTGCCTCCAGACATTTTTATTCTCCGCAAAAAAGTGGGACTCAATAACCCCGCCTAACTTCTTAACGGCTTTTGCCCTAAAGCCGGTTTCTTCAAATAATTCCCTCACCGCAGCATCTTGTGCATTTTCGCCTTCATCAATTCCGCCAATAACTGGAGCAATCCAGCCAAATTTCGGCCAATAAACAAGCAAAAACTTTCCATCGCTCTTTCTTTGAATAACGCAGGATATTGTGAATCTTTTTTCAGCTACTTTATTAGGGATTCCAAAAACGAGAACTCCGTTTTTGCTTAACTTTGAGTTATACTTAGCAACTTTAGGGACTGAAACATTATTACTAACAGCCATAAAAATAAATTCTCACAGCGAGCAATATCTCATTTTATTATTTTATTCAATTATAAGCGCAGGTTTTGCTGGGAAAGCATTCTTTGCTTTAGCTTCTTTTGAATCATCAGCTTTTATTATTTCAATAACCCCAAATTCTTTCTCAAGCATGGGCTTTGCTTCGTTTAGCACTTTCACTTCATCAAACTTCTCAAGCGATGCCCACTCACCCATTCTATTAATTGCGGTTTTTAGGAAAGGCGCAATATCAGCACCGTGTTTTTTCATTTCGCTATCAGCCATTAATGCTTTCATCGCAGCGCCAAAATCAGGCTTTTCCCCAACAGCTTTTTTAATTATCCCAAGCGCTTTCCACTTCCATTCAGGAGAAACAAATAATCTTACTTTTGAAACTTTCTCAAGCTTTGCAAGCTCTTTAATTCTAAGAATATCAAGGCGAAGGTTATCCACAACCCCGTCAATTCTTTCCAAATTCTCATCAATTAATTTTTCATCGAAAATCGGCCATGATTCTACCGAAACAAAAGTTTTGTTTCCTGTTTTGTGCCACAATTCTTCGGAAATATGCGGGCAAAACGGCGAAACTATTTTTAACAATAAATCAAAAGCATCTTTTGGAATCTGTTCAAGCGAATCAAGGTGATCCAAGAACTGCATTATTGAAAGAATTGCGCGAGGATAATCAAAACACTCAATAGATTTAGTCACGCTTCGCACTGCGATGTGCATTTTATTTTCTGTTCTTCTTGACATTTTTATTTTCTTTACTTTATCGCTTGCTCTGATAAATTTAGTAATCACTCTATAGGAACCCATTACTCCTTCATCGCTCCACTCCATTTGTTTGTCTGGAGAACACACAAACATTAAGAATAATCTTGCAGTGTCAATCCCGTATTTTGTTGAAATATCAGTTTGGAAAACTACATTTCCTTTGGATTTAGACATTTTTGCGCCGTCTTTGTACAAAATTCCCTGATTGAATAATTTTTGGAAAGGCTCGTCAAAATCAACATACCCTAAATCCTTAAGCGCCTTGATGAAGAACCTTGCATAAATTAAGTGCATTACCGCGTGCTCTGCTCCGCCAATATATTGATCCACAGGCATCCAATAATTTACTCTCTTTGAATCATAAGGTTTTGATTTGTTTTTGTTATCACAATATCTCAAGAAATACCAGCTGGAATCAACAAATCCGCCCATGGTATCAGTTTCTCTTTTTGCAGCGCCGCCGCACTTAGGGCATTTTGTGTTAATGAACTCAACGCAAGAGGCAAGCGGATTTCCATTCGCTGAATAATTTACATTCTTTGGAAGAGTTACAGGCAAATCCTTATCCGGAACAGCAACTTCGCCACATTTTGGGCAGTGAATTATTGGAATTGGAGTTCCCCAATATCTTTGCCTTGAAATTAGCCAATCTCTAATGCTGTAATTAACAATTTTACTTCCAAACCCTTTCTCTTCAAGCCAATTCGCCATTTTAGGAAGCGCTTCCTTATTTTTCATTCCTGAAAATTTCCCTGAATCAAAAAGAACGCCGTCATCAACAAAAGCATCTTTGAAATCTTTTGGATTAATTGACTTTCCGTCAGAGCTTATTACAAACTTTAGAGGAATATTGTACTTTTTAGCAAATCTAAAATCTCTCTTGTCATGCGCATCGCACATCACTACGCCAGTCCCATACATCAGCGCAAAATTAGCAACATAAATTGGAATCTTCTCATCATTTACAGGATTTATTGCATATCTTCCAGTGAAAACCCCTTCTTTTTCTTTTTCTTCATTAATCCTGTCCTCAACTTTTTCTTTAGCAACTTTTTTAACAAACTCTTTCACTTCTTTTTCCTGCGGTGTTCCTTTTACTAACTCATCAACAAGAGGACTTTCAGGAGCAACTGCAACAAAAGTAACTGAATAAATTGTGTCGCACCTTGTAGTAAATGCTGGAAGCGGCGCGTTGTTGTGAGCAAGCTTAAAATTAATATTTACTCCCTCGCTTCTTCCAACCCAGTTCTTCTGCATCACTTTAATCTTTTCAGGCCACTCTACTTTATCCAAATCTTCAACCAATCTGTCAGCATATGCTGTAATTTTAAAGAACCACTGGGCCAAATCTTTTTTTGTCACTTCATTATCGCATCTCCAGCACTTGCCGTTTTCAGCCTCTTCATTTGCAAGAACTGATTGGCAATTCTCGCACCAATTAACTGGCGCTTTTTTTCTATAAGCTAAGCCTTTTTCAAATAATTTAATAAAAAAGAACTGATTCCACCTATAATATTCAGGCTCATGGCTTGAAAGCGTTCTGTCCCAGTCATAGCTGTTTCCAAGCGCTTTTTGATACTCCATTATTTTCTTAATCGCGCCTTCTGTATAATCAAGCGGAGGAGTCCCTGCTTTTTTTGCAGCAGTTTCCGCAGGAAGCCCGAAAGAATCATAACCCATTGGATAAAGAACATTAAAATTATTCATTCGCTTAAATCTCGCAAAAATATCCCCAATAGTGTAGCATCTTACATGCCCCATGTGGAGAAAGCTTGCGCTCGGATAAGGGTACATTTCAAGAACATAGCACTTTTCTTTCTTTGAATCTTCTTTCGCAGTGAAAATCTTCTCTTTTTCCCACGCGCTCTGCCACTTCTTTTCAACAGCAAGGAAATCAAACTTATCTGAATTAACTTCAGCAGCCATACTTAAATGGATTTTAGGTAGCCTTTTTAAAACAAGTTTTTAGGGTTTTTAGGGCCAAAGAAACGATTATATACTAATTTTTCCTCTCTTTTGCGATGGATAGCAAAATGATTTTTATCCTGCCGGGAGTAATCCTTTCAATTCTTGTGGCGGTTTTTGTCGCTCTTGGAGCGTACTTTTTCTCGCTTGCGCACATCACAGTCAAAATGTTTCTGACAATTAACGCTTTTCCCTTGATTAATTCAATTCTTACGATGAACTTTCTGCTTTTCTTAATCTGCGCGGCGGTTTCAATCGCAATGATGCTTGTTATCGGAAGAAGATACTCTTTCACAGGCGCGCTTGCTTTGACAATAATCCCTTATTTTGTTGGAGCGGCAATTGGAACATTCTTTTTTGGATTAAATGAATTCTTTATTCCTATCGCTGGAATAATAATTGGACTTCCTGTCGGAATAAAATTCCTTGCTGAAAAAGAAGATGAATTAAGATACTTAAAACGCCCAAGAGCCGGAGGAAGCGCCGCGGGAAGAATTATTACAATAGCATCGCTTATTTTTGCATTATTTCTGCTTCTTCAAACACTTCCCCAAAAAGAGGCTTTGAGAGAAGAATTTGTGCCAGAACTTTTAATGATGACAATCGGAGACAAAGACCTTACCATGGGGGATTCATTTAGACTCCAGCTTGCGGAGTCAATAGCAGCCCAGCAAGTTTCAACAATTGATTTAATGCTAAATCAAACGCCTTTGAAAAATTTATCCGCAAAAAATGACCAGGACGCTCAGGACTTAATTTCTTCGCTTAATGCAACAAAACTTAACTTTGAGGGAGACGCATTCAAAAAAGATGTTGCGGATAAGCTTCAGTCGCAGGACCTTGATCTTGGGAAAGAATTGTTAAACAAATTCCCAATGATTGAACTTGTGTCAAGATTTGCCTGGCTGATGTACCCATTTACCGCGCTTGTGACTTTAATGTTCATTGGAGGACTTATCACAAGAAACCTTGCGGCGCTCTTTTATGGAGTGCTTGAAATTTACATCCGCCCAGTAGGCGAAAAAGCGCCGTCATCAAGCTCAAATAAAATAGAGTTTACCGTTGAGGAAAAACCAGCGCAAACAGCCCCCGCTGTGAACGAACCAGAAACACCCGCATCTGAAGCAAAAACACAGAATGAGGCTCAAACCGAACAAAACAATAACAAATAAAAACAAAAACAAGCGCATTGTATTAATGAATGATAAGGTTATCCTTGACGACAGAAGCTTTAAGGCTTTGAGCGCGGATTCAAGAGTAAGCATACTAAAAAGCCTTGGCGAGCGAAGACGCACGCTTAGCGAACTTAGCACAAAACTTAACCTTGGAAACTCGACAGTAAAAGAACACTGCGACATTTTAATTGATGCTGAACTGATTAAGCAGATTGATGAAGGAAGAAAATGGAAATATTACGAATTAACTTCAAAAGGAAAACAAATTGTTTCGCCTAATTTATTTGATGAAGTCAAAGTCTTAATCGTGCTCTGCTTAGGCGCGGTTTTATTTGGCGGATTTATTATAATGATGCTTCAAACCACAATGCTTGGAGCAAGCTCAGGCTCGGCTACGATGGATAAATTTTCTGCAAAAGAAGCATACAATGCGCAGGTGATTTATACAAATAACATCGAGGCGCCTGATAATTCAAAAGTTCTTGCCACACAAGCAAGCGGGATGACAAGCGCTCAAATTAGGGACGCTAATGATTTGAATGCACTGCCTGAAGCGACAGGAGAGATAAAAACTGCTCCAGTTCCATATAACGGCGATGCATACGCGCAGTGCACAATACAGCAAACTCCTTCAACAAGCGTTGAATTTTACATTGCAAGCATAGTGCTTGCGCTAATCTTCGGATTATTCATCGGGTGGATATTCACAAGAAGAGCATAGCAAATTCAACTTAATAATATTCAGCACAAAAGAAACTAAAATTAGATTAAAAAAAATCTACTTTAACATGCCAATTACAAAAATTATAATAAGCACAATAATTTCAACTATTATCCCAATAACCAGCAGCCCGCCAAGCATTTCAATTGAGAAAGTTTTCTTTTCAGCAAGCGGGTTTTCTGAAGGAGCGATTATTGAGTCATCTTTTTCTTTTAAATCATCAAAACCTTCAATCTCGCCCTCGGTTTTTGTTTCAGTCGCAATAACAGATAAACTTTTTCCAGATTTTTCAACGGTTTTGGACTTAGATTTAGCCACAACTTTTCCGCCAACTTCCTGAGTGGTTGTTGAAACGGTTGTCTTCTCAAAAGAAGGAGAACTTTCAGCGCTTTTAGGCTTATCTTTGCCTTCAAGCTCAAGCGCAATTTTAGCAGCCGCCATGAAGTTGTTCTTCTTTTTCTTAACCTGCTTTTTCTTTTTTATTGGCATAATAGAAACACTGCCAAACTCCCTTAAATACATTACGCTAAGACAAAAATTAAACCCGAAAAGCATTGGAATAAAAACACATTTACTTTGTCCTTTTACATGGATGAATATGATGTTGCAATTATCGGAGCGGGGCCCGGCGGGCTTACTGCGGGCATTTACTGCGCAAGATACGGACTAAAGACAGTAATTATTGAAAAGGGCATAACGGGCGGAACTGCAACACTCGCAAGCAGCATACAAAACTACCCTGGATTTGAAGAAACAAGTGGAATCGAGCTGATGATGAAATTTGAAGAACAGGCGAAAAAAGCAGGCGCGACAATTGAAAATGAATCGGTGGCAAAGATAATTGACAAAGGCAAATCAAAGGAAATACAACTGCAGGAAAAGACAATAAAATCAAAAGTAGTTATTGTGGCGGTTGGAGCAAAAAGCAAGTGGCTCAAAGTCAAGGGCGAAAAGGAGTTTTTGAACAAAGGAGTTCATTTCTGCGCAACATGCGACGGACCAATGTACAGCGGAAAGGACACTATAGTAATAGGCTCTGACAATAGAGCGGCTGATGAGGCAATTTATCTTTCAACAGTGACAAAAAAATCAATGCTAATCAGCCCAAAAAAAGAGCTTACTGCTGATGCTGCAAAGCAGAAGGCGCTGGCTGACAAAAAAATTGAAATTATGCTTGGCGCAAACGTTTTGAGATTTGAAGGAAAAGAAATGCTTGAAACTGTGGTTATAAAAACAGCTGAAGGCAAGGAAAAGAAACTTTCATGCTCAGGGGCGTTTGTTTACATTGGATCTGATCCAAATACTGAATTTGTTAATGTAAAAAAAGACGCGGAAGGAAGAATAATTGTAAATTCATCAATGGAGACTAATGTAAAAGGAATACTTGCCTGCGGGGACTGCATTAAAAAAGAACTTTACCAAATAGCCACTTGTGTTGGAGAAGGGGCAACAGCGGCATTTATAGCATCACGATACATCCACCACGAAACAGGAAATGAATAAAGCATGAAAACGGAAAATTTATTTCCAAAAAACAAAAAACAATTTCTTAATTTAATCAAATTTTACAAAACCCTTGCTCCTTTGCTAAAAAAAGCACAAATAAATCCAATTGCGACTGGGAGTCTGGCTTATTTTATTTATACACAGGACAAAAATACAAAAATAAATGATTTTGATTTCTTAATTCCTCAAAAAAAGCTCCGCCCGCTTATCCTTGCGCTTTTCAAAGTCAAAATTAAATGCAAATATTTAGATGATTGGAAAAGCATTGAAGTTATGTCCGGGAAATTAAAAATTGATTTTGATTCGTTTGAAAGATATTACAAAGGCAAGGGCAAAATATTCCAAAACGCAAGCATTCAAAACACCAAAATCAGATTAATTGGGCTTGATGCATTAATAGAAGCTTATAAATTTGCGGCAAGAGCATCAAACGACAAACCAGCCGAACACAAAAATAAATTTGAGAAACTTGTTGTGTTAAAAAAAGTCAAAAAGCAGCAATAAGCACTGCTTTTGATTATTTATTTTAATTATTTACCCGCGTTACTTTTCAAAATTACTTTTTCTTTTCCACTCGTTTCGCAATGAAATCCTTTGCCTTAGCGTCATAATCAATCTCTACTCCGCGAAGCATTCTCTCCACGCGCGGGATTGAAAGAACCGAAATTGTTTTTGAATTTTTTTTGGCTTCAACTGCAACTTCTTCTTTTTCTTTCTTATCAGCAGCCTGGAAGTCAAATTCCCCGCCAAATACCTGCGCAATTCTGATGAATTTGCTTTTCCCTATTCTTTTCTCAAGCTCTGCGAAAGCTTTTTTTGTAAAAGCCATTTTTGGCATCTTTTCATATTCATTAATTCTTTTATTTGCCGCTTTTACCAAATCATCAACATCTTTTTTGCTCATTCCGTGAGCAAGGCACCCCTGCTCAAGAGATTCATAAGCTGAAACGTGGCATCCAATGCAATGAAGACCTGCTTGGGCAAGCACAGGAGCAATTTCAGGATAAACCCCAATTACATCCCCCAAAATATCAGTTTTCTTTAATCCAACAGATTTAGCCATACAGTTATCACCAAACAAATCCAATAAATGAAGATATTTTCATATGTGTTTATAAATGCTTTGAAAAACTAAAAAAATCCAAAAAAATCTTCACTTAAACCCAATCTTCGGGCACAGCTTTTTTGCATTCAAAAAGCACTCTTTGCAATTTGGATTTCTTGCTGTGCAAATTGCGCGGCCGTGAGAAATAAACAGCCCGTTAATTTCAGCCCAAACACTTTTATCAAAAATTTCCATTAAATCAATTTCAATTTTATCCTGCGCATCAAATTTAGTAAATCCAAGACGCTGGGCAAGACGCCATACGTGAGTATCCACCGCAATCCCATGAACTATGCCTTTACTCGCAAGAACTAAATTCGCTGTTTTCCTCCCAACACCCGGAAGCGCAATAAGAGCGCTCATATTCAACGGAATTTTGCCTCCATGCGAGTTGCGGATTATTTTAAAGCATTCAATTACTCTCTTTGCTTTCTGCTTATAGTACCCAGTCGGTTTTATTTCAGCCTCAAAAGTTTTCAAATTAGCATCTGCAAAATCATTTACTGATTTGTATTTTTTAAAAAGCACTTTGGTTACTTTATTCACCTGCGCATCAGTGCTCTGCGCAGAAAGTATTATTGCGCAAAGCATCTGCGCATCAGTTTTATAATCCAAAAAAAGCATTGGAACAAGTGAATAATTATTTTTTAGCGCAAAATAAACTTTTTCAGCCCGTTTTTTCATTTGAACTCCGCTTTCAGCCATAAAACCCACACAAACTATTAGTATTCAAATAATTTTCTCTGAAGTCCTGTGTTTTGGTCAAAATTTGAAACTCTTACGCCGACTCTTCGCACCATTGACTGCGATTCCTGCAAAAATTCTTTTAATAACTCATACTCAATTGCCCTTAACTCATCTAAAGTCTCTATTGGCAAAGAATTTGTCCGAGATTTAGTGATTGTTTCCATTTTTTCATTAACCACAATCAGCGAAACCGTTTTGAATCTCTTCTTCAAAGCCACAAGCTCCTTGTGCAACAGCTCTGAAAGAAAATCAATATTCTGCTTCACAAAATCAAAATCCCTTGAATCGGATTTAATAGTAATCATCCTTGAAAGCTGCTGCTTTTCCCTATTAGGCTCAACCTCGCGCTCATCAATTCCAAAAGCAAAATCATAAAACTTTGAGCCGTTTGCTTCCCCAAACCACTCAATCAGCTCGTTTTTATTAAATTTTTTAATATCAGAAACAGCAAGTATGTTGTGTTTCTTAAAAATCTCATCGCTCTTTGGGCCAACTCCGTGCAGAGCGGACACTTTCTGCTTTGAAATAAATGAATCTATTTCATTTTGTTTTACAATAAAAAACCCGTCAGGCTTTTTTACTGACGCGCCCATTTTCGCAAGCAATTTATTCACGCTCAACCCAATACTGCAAGTGAGTCCAAGCTCCGCTTTTATCCTCTGCTTTATTTTAAGGCATGTTTCTTCAGCTTTTTCAAAACCGCTGGGATTAGTCAAATCAAAATAAGCCTCATCAACAGAAACCTGCTCGACTTTATCGCAAAAGAAATCCACGATTTCAAAAACTTTCTGGCTGATTTCTTCATAATATGGCTTATCAGCATTAATGAAAACAGTTTCAGAATTTGAAAGTTTTTTAGCTAAACTTAAAGGCATTCCTGATTTTATTTTAAGCGCCCTTGCCTCATAATTACAGGTCGCAATTGCCCCTGAATTTTCCCTTAGAGAAGGCATGACAATTACAACAGGCTTTCCCCTGATTTGCGGTTTTCTCAAAATCTCGCATTGAGCGTAAAAATAATCCAAATCAAGCAATCCAATTATTCGCTGCATAAAAATGACTCTATTGGAAGAGCTTTTAACCATTCCCAAAAATAACAGAAGTAAGCAAATAACAACAGCAGGCGTGAAAATGAAAAAAGCTCAAAAAGAAAAACTTGTCAAAGAACTTTATGAAAAGTACCCTTACCCAAACCGCGCGCATGTAAATCCAAACGAAATAACTTACTTTGCGCAGTGGGTGGCAAAGACTTTTGGAGAAGATAAAGAATACTGGAAAGGAAAAACAGTGCTTGAGCTTGGATGCGGGACAGGAGAACTTGCAAGCGCGCTCGCATTAAGCGGAGCAAATGTTACAGCAGTTGATTTTAGCTCAAGCTCAATAAAACACGCCAAAATTCTTTCAAAAAAACTCCGCACAACAGGAAAAACAAAATTTATTGAAAAAAATATTCTTTTACTCAAAGAAGATGAATTTGGAAAGGGGAAAAAGTTTGATGTAGTAATTGCCCTTGGCTCGCTTCACCACACAATTGACGCATTTAAGGGATTTGAAATCGCATGCAAATACACTAAACCAAACGGGCTTGTAATAATAGGGCTCTATAATAAATATGCAAGATTTAGGCATCTTGTAAAGAGAAGCTTTCTTAGAGTATTGGCTGGAAATGATATTGAAAAGAGAATCAAAGTAGGCGAAAAGCTGTTTGGAAAAAAAGAAAGCGGACAAATGGGCTCAAAATCATGGGCGGCTGACAAGTACGGACAAGTGCATGAATCAACCCATTCAGTTGGAGAAGTGCTCCACTGGTTTAAAGAAGAAGGAATTGAATTTATCTCCTCAAAGCCAAAATTTGAACTTGCGGTAATTGACGAACTGAGATGGCTTCTTGAGAAAAGAGGCGCGTTTTTTGTAATGGCGGGGAAGAAGAATAAAAAAGCCAAGAATTAGTTTCCTTTAAATTTAGAAACTTTTATTACTCAATATATCCGCCTTTTTGCATGTTCCAAAGCTTTTTGTATAAACCATCCTGCTTGATTAAATCATTATGCTTTCCAATTGCCACAATTTTTCCCTTGCTGAGCACTACAATCTTATCCGCGCTCAAAATTGTCGACAAGCGGTGCGCAATCACAATAGTAGTTCTTCCTTTCATAAGGTTAAGAAGCGCTTTTTGAATCTGGCTTTCAGTAACTGAGTCAAGCGAAGAAGTAGCTTCATCAAGAATTAATATTTTTTTATTTGCGAGGACTGCTCTTGCAATAGAAAGCCTCTGCCTTTCCCCTCCTGAAAGCTTAATTCCCCTCTCCCCAACATAAGTATTCTCTTTTTCAGGCAGACTTTGAACAAACTCGTCCAGTTGAGCCGCTTTAAGCGCATTCATTACCTCAGATTTAGACGCATTATCCTTTGAGAAGGCAACATTATTCAAAATTGTGTCATTAAACATTATCCCTTCCTGAGGAACAATGCTTAATTCGCTCCTTAATGATTCCTGCTTTACTTCATTAATATTTTTCCCGTCAATAAAAATGCTTCCAGAATCAACATCATACAATCTGTAAAGAAGTTTAATTAGAGTTGTTTTCCCAGAGCCTGAGTAGCCCACAAAAGCAACTTTCTCGTTAGGATTTATTGAAAGAGAAAACTCGCTTATTACTTTCTTTTTATGATAAGTGAATGAAATATCCCTAAACTCAATCTTCCCTTTCTTAACACGCATTTCTTTCGCATTAGGCTTGTCAGCAACGTCATTTTTCACTTTATCATACTGTATAAGCGACTGAAAATCAGCCATTGCTTCATAAAAGCGCCTTATTCCAAACATGAACGCATACATGGGTTCTGCAACATTTGCATAAATTGTGTAAACAAACGCAAGATCCCCAATTGAAAGCTCGCCGTTTAAAAATTTCACAAGCGGGAAGTACAATAAAAACGCAACTCCAATTCCAAAAATAATGCTCTGCCCCACTTCAACATAGCTTTCATAATCCCAGTTTATAATAAACTTTTTTGTGGAGGTTTGGGCGAGTTTTAAAAAAACCGAGCCAATCCTATCTTCCTTGCCATAATATTTTACAGTGTCAATATTAGTGAAAACATCGCTGATTAAACCTTTTTCAGCATCATCAGCTTCGTTTGACTCAATCTTGGGCTTCTGCTGCTTTTGAGTGACAAACAAAACAAAAAGAATGAAAACAAACATTATGACAATTATTGTAATTGCAGAGAAGACATCAAAGTACAAAAGCGCGACGAACACCACTGAAAGCTGAATAACAAGCGGAATGCTGCTAAATACTATAAAATCAGTAATTCCTTCAATTGAGCGCGCGCCCCTTGTCATTCTTGCAATTAAAGTCCCCGTTCTGTTTGTAGTGTGGAATTTATGAGAAAGCCTCACTAAATAATCAAAATACTTTTTCTTCAAATCAAGAATTAATCTTCCATCAAGTCGGTTTAGGAAATAATATCTCGCCCAATTGGATACTCCTTTTACCGCAACCACAATCGCATATGCAACCACCACTCCAAGAAGTATTTGGATTAATGCATTTTTTTCAAGAGTTCCTGAAACAAAACTTGCTCCATTATCAAGAATAATTTTGAACAAATATTTTTCGCCGACAATTGAAAGGCTTGCGAGAAGGACAAATAATGCTATTACCAAAAAATAAGCCCAGTAAGGCCTAGCAAGTTCGAAGTAATTTTTAAGATTCGCAATGAAATCAATCTTATTCTCTTCATTCCCAGGCATAAAGAAACACTAAATATTATCCCTTCCAATTGGTTAATAATTGTAATGAAAAATCAAAAGAGATAGTGTGTGTGAAAAAACCACACAATACCTTCACTTCACAATGCCCCTCTTAAAACAGCGCAAATGCCTGTTTTAAGCCAAAACAGAAAGGAGGGCAAAAGCACGCTTTAAATACATTTATAATAATAAAGCATGAATTAATCTTCACTTGAGGTGCTTTTTAATATGGCTGAAATAATAGTTTATTCAACAGCAACCTGCCCTTACTGCGTAATGGCAAAAAATTTCCTAAAAGAGAAGAAAGTTGAATTTGAAGATGTTAATGTCGGCCTTAATCAGGAGAAGGCACGCGAAATGATAAAAAAAAGCGGACAAATGGGCGTTCCTGTAATTGATATTGCGGGCGAAGTAATAATCGGATTTGACAAACCAAAAATGGAAGCAGCTCTTAAGAAAAAGAAACTTGTTTAAATAAAATTGGTTAAATTACTAAACGGCAACAAATCCAGAACTGATTGCCTAATTAGCAAGTCACATGAATCAAAGCATTTGCCTTCTGCCCGCGCTTTAAGGTTTCATTTAACCTTTCAATTGCCTGAGGAGTCGGAAGAACCAAAAGAGCAGTTCTTTGCTTTAGCAGAACTTCAGCATCAGGAGTTAGTTTAGTCATTCCGTCAAAACCTGTGCCGATTATTACTTCCCACGGAGCGCCTCTTAAAAGTTCCTTTGCTTCGTCAAAATCAATAATATGCCAAGTGCCGTATTTTCTATCCAGCGCGGAATAATTTCTTTCATGCACTCTGCCTTCAATAAAAAGAATATCTTTTAGCGCGCTTCCATCAAAGCAAATCTTTCCCCATTCAACAGAAAATTTTTCTATTTTTTCCTTTCCCAAATATGCTCACCGCAATTAATTTGATTATATGCTAAGCTTTCCATCAATGAATCTAAAATAAATCATGCAAATTACAATTAAGCCCCCAAGAAGGAACCACCACTGGCGGGTCAAATCAACTTGAACAAAATTTCCTGCCTGAAGCAGAAGCTCAAAGCCCAAAACTATTACCCAAATCAAAACAGCCCACATTATCGCTTTTTTCCACCAGACATTAATGAACATCCCTCTGCTTCTTGCATGCTTCTTTTTTACAAACTCTTCATCAGTAAGTTCTCCGCTCGGCTCATCCCCCAAATCTTCTTCCCCATTTAATTCTGCTTCGCTCTCTCCATCAATAGGCTCTTCTTCGCCCGCAGCAGCCTCTTCTTCAGTTAATCCTTCTTCTCCTTCAGGAACTTCTTCGCCCAAATCGACTGAATCAGCATCTGCTTCGTTTAAATCAGAATCATCTTCAGAAGGAACTTTTTCATATTCGCTGGGAAGTTTCTTTTTTGCATACCTGCTTTTCTTTGAATTAAAAATTCGGGCTAATCCTCTTGGCTCATCGCTTCCGCGAATAGTAAAATGCTGGGGTTTTTCATGAATTATAATAGGTTTTTCAACAATGAAAGTTTTTACCCTTGTCCGCTCTTTCTGTTCGGAAGGGAGCACATCTTTGTGCCTTGAAAAAAAGCCCTTATCAAATCCCTTTGGGGTTTCTTCAAAAACAGGCTTTTGAGATTTTGAAACAACTTTCTTTTTGGGCTTTGATTTTTTCTTTTGCGGCATGATAGTAGTAGGAAAATGTGGTATTTAAGTGTTGCGTTAAAAGTAAGAAAACAGCCAAAATTAGAAAACTAAAGAGCAAAAACAGCCTCACAAAACCTTTAAATTGAAATAAAATATTCTATTCTAATGCAAATAACAAAGAAACCAGCAAATTTCACGCTTATTTTAATCGCCTTATTAATCACAGCAAGTTTTGTTTTCGCAAGCACTCCCGGCGATATTTCCACCTGTCAAATTATTGATACTCCGGGAACTTACAATCTTACAACAAATATTACAAATATAACCGCAAATTGCTTTGCAATATACTCCAGCAATGTGACGTTAAACGGAAACGGTCGCTTAATTGAAGGAACCAACACACTTGGAATGATGGGAGTTACAGTTTACAACTCATCAAACGTGACTGTCAGAAATTTAAAAATTAAGAACTTTGGCGGATGCACAACTGGGTGCGGAGGGCAGGGAATGGCAGTTTGGAACACTTCCAACAGCACATTTTCAAACTTGGAATTTATTAACAATGTATACATGGGGGCATCCATTTACAGAAGCTCAAATGTGGCTCTTACAGACAGCAATATTTCTGGATCTACTTCATACGGAATATCGCTATTATCAAATTACAGCCCAAACCAAATCAATAATATACGAGTCAACGGAGGCGCATACGGAATATTTATTGGAGACACAAACAGCGCTCTGCTAAATAATATTTATGTTTCAAACACCAGTGAAGGAATCACTCTTGTTGACAGCAATCGCAACACAATTACTAACTACACCGCCGAGGCGAATAATTATCCTCTGGTTTTTGCACGGGATAGTTATTACAATCAATTAAGCACGCTCAAGCTAGTTAACAACAATTCAGCAACCCTAATATTAACCGAGTCAAATAATAACACCTTTTTTGATGTGTCAATAACAGGCAGTTCGCCAGGCTCATTTTATGGAGAAGATTCTTTTCAAACCACTGCCGACAATCTTAATATTTTCACTCAAAATACTGACAGCTGGTGGCTATTTAACACTGGAAGCCTGACTACTCTTCAAAGACCTTTTGCAACATACAATAATCTGACACTTGGAAATCGCTACGGATCAGTAAAAACAAATCGATTAATATTCTCAATTGCAGATGCTCCATTCATATCGCTTAGTGACATTAACATAACACAAAACCTCGTAAAAATAAGGGGCGCAGTTATACAATCCCCTTCTGTTGTAAATATGACTATAAGATTAAATGGCATTGGAAATATTCCTGCGCCAAAGGCAATGAACAGGGGAATAATATGCGACAGCAACTGTCAGCCAGTTCGTGCACTTGGAGACGGCAATTATGAATTCATTGCAACTGTCTCAAGGGACTTTAATTATGCATTCAGCATTGCAAACAACCCGCCCCCACAAGTTGTGCATTTTCCTCCGGCGATAACAATAACATCCGCAACAACAATTGCAAATGACTCCAACCAGTCAATAGTTCTTGCATTCAGCGCGACGACAACAGGCGCAACAATAACAAAATATTATGTTTCGGACAACAATATCAATTGGATAGACAATAACTTGAATACAACTTACACTTTCCTTAATCAAACAGCAGGAACACACAGATATTATGTAAAGGCAGACGACAACTTTGGATTGACAAGCAATATTGCGTCAGCAAGCGCAACAATAGTGCCAATAATTATTGCCCCAGCGCCCAACCCAGTTGTTACAATAGGAGCCCCAACAAGCAGCAATTCAACAACCCCTTCAATTACAATTAATTATTCCGCAACTGCAAGCGCAAGCACAATAACTAATTATTATATTTCGGATAACAATACGGCTTGGATAGACAATAATTTGAATACATCATTCACCTTCCAAAACCAAACAATAGGAACCCATAATTATTATGTAAAAGCGGACGACAACTTCGGGCACATGAGCAGCACTGCCTCAATTACAGTTAATATCACTCAGTCAAATCCTGGAACTACCACAATAACCTCACAGCCAACTGTTAACGGACAAAATTATTACCAAATTGATTCATGCATGACAATAGACAAGAACGGAGTGTATGATTTGAACAGGGATATTGATGGAATAAATGAGGACTGCTTTGTAATAACATCAAGCAACGTAATACTGAATGGAAATAGGAATACAATAAGAGGAGTTGGGGCGGCAGCTTCTGATTACTGGGGAGTTGCAGTTCTTAACGCGTCAAATGTATCAATAATAGGACTTCAAATAAAGAACTTTGGAGATTCCAACTGCGCAAGCAGCTGCGACAGCGGAGGACTTTACGCGCAAAATATGAGAAGATCCTCAATTGAAAATGTATCAGCAAACCTAAACTCAAGAGGAGCGTATCTTGATAATTCCAGCAACAATGAAATCTCAAACCTAAATACAAACTATAATAAGTACGGGCTTGGGTTAAACAAAAGCACAAATAATTCTTTTGAAAATCTGACAAATTACCAAAACACCCATGGAATTTCGCTTCTTTTTAATTCAAACAATAATTCATTCACTTTAACAAACACCGTTGAAAACTCTGAGGGAATAATAATCAACGCAAGCAAAAATAACTCATTTAGGGCGATTAATTCAAGCAAAAACAAAGGATACGGGCTTAACATTCAAAACGGCGCAAGCTCCAACACTTTTGAAGATGTTCTTCTAAAAGACAATGATTACGGATTGAGCATTGATTCAAGCAAATTAAATTTATTTAACATGCTCACAATTGAAAACCCTCTATCCCAGTGGATGCAGGTGATGGACAGCAACGCAGGAACTGAATTTTCGCATTTAACGCTAAAATCTTTGGACGGGGAAATTGAATTTGAACTAGTTAAGCTTCCTGCGAGAAGCTCAATTGTAATGGATAAGGCAAACCTAAATATTACAAAAAATGAAATTTCAATACTTACCGAGACTGGCGAGCTTGATTTCTTAAAAGATTTAAATGCCAACCTGATGCTGGCAGGAGTAAGCGGAATAATTAATCCCCTTGCGCAAAATAATCTAAAAGACTGCAACAGCACATGCTCAAAAATAGAAACAGCATCAGGAAATACTTACCTGTTTGAGGCAACTTTAACTGATTCTTCAATTAACAGCTTTTCAGTAAAAAATACCGGAACTGCCCCAGTATCACCCCCTCAAGTTGAAACAAACAAATTCACAAAAATAATGATTTCAAATGATTTGGGGCAGAATCCAAAATCAATAATGCCAAACGGAATGACTCCAACAGACCTTGAAATTAAAAGAAGCGTTGAACGCGAGCAGACATTCGGCGGAAAGTACACTTTCACCCTCACTCTCAAAAACAAATCAACAGAGGATATGAATGGATTAAGAATTGTGGAGTCAATTCCAAAAAATGTTGCAGAAAACGTAAGCCAATTGACTTTCTCAATCCAACCTACAAGAATAATTAAAAGCGACCCTATTGTGCAGTGGGATATTAATTCACTAAAGAAAGGAGCGACAAAAATAATCACTTACAGAGTTGCAACTCTTGCAAGCCCAGGGCTTGACGGACCAAATTTTACGACACTATTCAACCAATACCCTGCCCCAATAACCGCAGTTCCTGAAACTGAGCAGGTTATAGTTCAACCCCCTGCATTATGCGAACCAACTCAGTGCGATGACAATGATTTATGCACGGAAGAACTGTGCATAGCAAATAAATGCGTTCATAAAAGAATTGAAACAAATGAATGCAAAAACCCTCAAACCGAGCAGGGGAATTTGCTTGAAAATCCGATTATTTGGGGATTGATTATAGTTATTTTAATTATTGCAGGAATATTTGGGTTCTTTATGTACAGAAATTATATAAAAACAAAAAAGCTTGAAAAAGAAGCGGAAGAGCTTCTGGCCCATCCAAAACAAGTTGCAATAGCGCCTAAACAAACTTCAAATAAAACAAAAGCAAAGGAAATAATGAAAGAAACTTTAATGAAATCGCTAAAAGAAGCGGCAAAAGAAACCAAAACAAGCGAAAAGAAAGCTAAGAAAACAAAGTAACTAATTAAATTGACTAATTAAATACCAAAAACAGAACTTTATTTTTTATTAATTTAAGCGAATTGATTATTTACGTAAATTAACTTAAGCTCCTTCAGGGATTAGCTTTACAAATATGTCCCCAAAAAACTCATTCTGATAAGCAATAATCTTGCCGTTGTTCATCAAAAACAACACTGGAAGGAAGGTATCCACAACAGAATCAACCTCTTTGTCTAAAATTAAGTCATTAAACATCACAAGCCCCTGCGAATCAACTTTTGACTTGATTAAATTAAACACTTCCTCAAGCTTCTCTTCAATTGAAACAGAGCTGAAGTTAAGCTCAATACGAGGAATATTTCTAATAGAGCCTTTTCTTGGAGTGGTTCTTTGAATAATATCCTCAATGCTTAACACAAGCTCATCAAGCGTAATCCTTCCCTCTCTTGCCATTCTATTGCTCATCAAATCAGGAATCTGGGCAAGCATCATTGCGCGCTGTTCCTCAGTGAGCGCCGGCTTTACTTCATCCTCGTCAAGAGAACTTAAGCGCAAATACTTTGATTTTGTCTTAACCAAAATCGCGCAAGCTAATATTGCATTAGCAGGCACTCTCAAATTGTTTCCCTCAAGCTCGTTTATTTTTTTTATATACTTTTCAGCCAAGTTCACAACATCAATATCCCAAGGATTCATCTTTTCAGTCTCAACTAAATCAAGAAGAATTGTTTTCCAAGCAGGCTGGTCAATTAAATCAACCAAATCCATCTTTGAATAATCCCTCTCAAACTCTTTTTCATTGCTCTCAAGAGATTCAATATCTTTAGCAGACTCAAGCGCTTCATTTTCAGCGTCGCTAGGCGTACTTGAGTGAATTGGCAAGTCTTTAGGCATACCAGATTAACATCATAAGATAATTATTAAACTTTCGAATGAGCATTTAACGGCTTCAAAAAGACTTAAATACCACTTAAAACTATATTTGCGATACTAAGGTGGTTTTGTGGAACGAACAAAAACAGGAATACCAGGTCTTGACGAATTATTAAACGGCGGAATACCAAAAGGAAGCAACGTGCTTGTAGCAGGCGGAGCAGGAACAGGAAAAACAATAATGGCTACCCAATACTTATACAACGGAGCGCTGCAATTCGGCGAGCCGGGAGTATTTGTTACACTTGAAGGAAATGTAAGAGATATCGCATGGAACATGGAAAGCTTCCAGTGGGATATTAAAGCACTGCAGGACCAGGGAATGTTCACAATCTACCGACTTGGAATGGAACAAATGAAAGACAGGGAATTAATTGAAGAAAGACTTGAAGAACAGCTCCACGAAATAGCAAAAGAAGTTGAAGATATTAACGCAAAAAGACTTGTAGTTGACTCAACCACAGTATTTGGAGCATACCTTGACCCAAGTTTACTTAGAACAACTTTATTCAAATTCTGCGACAGATTAAAATCATTCGGATGCACTACAGTTCTAACTTCAGAAACGCCTCCAAGCAAAACAAGCTTTTCGGCATTTGGTGTTGAAGAATTTGTTGTGGACGGAGTAATAGCAATGTACTTCTCCCCTCCAAATAGAAGTTTGTTTGTGAGAAAAATGAGAGGAACTCCCCACGATTCAAACCCGCACCCATTATCAATAACACCGCAAGGAATAATGGTAAACCCAAGAGACAATATAATTTGGGACGCAATCAAATAAACATAAAAATTGATTCGATTGGGCAGTTGTTATGAAAGTAACAAAATACGCCCAGTCTTGTATTCTAATCCAAACCAGTACCTCTAAGATACTTGTGGACCCTGGGCACTTACTACTTGATGAAACTGCCATAAACGCTTGGATGCATCCAGATTTCATTTTAATCACCCACAAACACGGCGACCACTTCCATGAAGAAAGCGTTAAGCGAATAATTACGCCAAAAACAATTATTTACTCCACAAAAGAGGTTGCAAGTTTTTACCCAAATACTAAATTCAAAATTATAAAGCAGGGAAACAAATTCATGCTTGGAAAGAAGGAATCGGGGATTGAAGTTGAAGTAGTGAAAGGAGTGCACGGATACCTCCCGCAGCTTAAAGGGCCAAAAGAAGTAAATGAAGCGATTGGATATATTTTCACGGATAATGCAAGCGGCAAGAAACTTTACCACACAGGAGACACTATTTGCTTCAAGAATGAATACAAATGCAATGTGATAATGCTCCCAGTAAATAATCACGGGGTTTGCATGGGAGCATTTGATGCCGCAATGTTTGCAAAAGAAACCGGAGCGGAATTAGTTATACCAATTCACTATGATAACCAAGTATTTCCAGCAGATATGAATAAGGTTGAAGAAGAATTCAAAAAAGCAGGACTCAATTACAAAATATTAAAAATAGGCGAAAGCATTGAGCTTTAGAGCCCATGCTTTCAATTCAAAAACTTTAATTCAAACTTAAACTGCTGTTAAACTACTTCATTAATGAAATAATTATCTTATCCGCTCTTGATATTGACTCTTCAGCAGAAACATTTCCATCATAGCTCTTCACAAGCCCTTTTTTTGAGTAATAATCAATCAATGGAGATGTCTGCTTCATATAAACATCAAACCTTTTTGCGATTGTTTCAGCCTTATCATCATCCCTCTGCTCAAGTTTTGCGCCTTCAATATCACAAACACCCTCATTTTTTGGAGGAAATGAAATTGAATTATATACCTTCTTGCACTTAGGGCAAATCCATCTTGAAGAAAGTCTTTTCACAACATTTTCTTTTGAAGAATCAATATAAATTACCGCAGTTAGCTTTTGATTTAATTTGGATAAAATACTATTCAGCATTTCCGCCTGATTAAGAGTCCTTGGAAAGCCGTCAAACACAACCCCTTCAAAACCTTTTTTTGCAATAACTTTTTTTAATTCTGATTCAAATATTTTTCCCACAATACTATCAGAAACAAGATTTCCGCCGTTAATGGTTTTTTTCATTTCCTTCCCAAGTTTTGAACCGCGTTCAACTTCAGCCCTGATTAAATCCCCTGTTGAAAGCTGAACAAGCCCGTGCTTGCCCATTAAAGCCTGAGAAACAATTCCTTTCCCCGCGCCAGGAGGCCCTAAAAAAATCAAGTTTAATACCATAAACTCACCGCAAAGATTTGAGAGAATGAATTTAAAAGCCAAACGCCCGCAAACATAAAACAGTCATATTTTGATTATGTGCAAAACAAAGCGGATTAATTCAAATTAGCATCAGGATAATTTTGTTTTTCCAGTGTTAACTATCAAAATCTTCTTTTTTCTGTCAATTGAATTCTTCATCTGAAGCATCATTGCGAGTCCCGCAATTCCGCTCGGCTCAGTATTAATATTCTGGTTTGCCGCAATCACCATCGCTTCATCCAAATACTGCTCTCTCAATGTAAAAACTCCAGAAAGCTGATTGCAATACCCTGCGGAGCGGAAAATATGAATCCACTGCTCGTTATAATAAGAAAAAGGATTGTGAGGAGCATAAAGTTTCTCTGCTTTTGAAGAAGGATTATTTGTTGTCGCTCCAAAAAAACAGCAGTTTCTCAATACTTTAACATCGCCAAGAAGTCTTGGGTCATGAACTGAAGCGCTCACTTCTCTTTTATTTACATTTAAAATATTTTGGTAAAGATTTCCTGTTCCAAAAGGAACAAAGCAATAATCAGGAGAGCTGTTTAAAATTTCATAACTCAGCCAGTCATAATAATTTGTAGTCGGGCCAAATGCATCCGCAGAAGTAATGTCAAAGCCGTTAATGTTATTCGTAAGCTCAAGAACTTCCTTCCAGCTCAATGCCTTCTTAGCCAAATCTCTCATATACACGTTGCAGCCGATTTTCTCAATCGCGCTCACAAGCTCTTTTTTCATTGAAACATCAACAAGCACATTAAGATTTGGAAGATTGTAGCGCTTTAGCATTGTTTGAACTGCAATCGCAGCAGAGCCTGATGAAATTAGTGACAAACTTGGAAGCTCTTCATCCACCTGATTTCGCTTTCTTGCAAGCAAAAAATCACGATACATTACCACCATTTCCCAAGCCATTCTGTCCTTGTGAGTGCCTGTCGGATTGTGGCTCTCATCTTTTAGCCAGACGTTAGAAAAGCCGGGAACTTCAATTTTATAAGTAGGAGTGGATGGAAATTTAGGGTTATGAGGCGGAAATTCAGGCTTATTAGGATCATTTTCAGAATCAACCTTGATTGAAGCTAAAATTCGCTCATACTCTTTTGATAAAGCCAAAAATTTCACCAATTAATGTTCAAAGTTACACTAAATTAATTTAACAAAAGCCCTTTTAAACTAATTTTTCACACCGTCAGTCGCATACTGATTAATTAAGCAGACGAATATCAAAAACAACCTGCTCTTTTGTAGGGGAAAACTGCCTCACCCTCGCCATTCTTTCAATTACAACTTTTCGCTTTGATTTTTTAGCAGCCTCAAGAATCTGGCTCTTTGGAGTGTCAAAATCATTTTTTACAACAATTTCATAAAAGTGAATCAATCCTTTTGGTTTAGTGCAAAAAAATGCTTCCTTTAGAAATTGATATCCTGTGTGAGGAAGAGGCATTGCAACCCTGTCAAACAAACCCCTGAATTTTTTATAAACTTTTTTCACATCCCCCTTAACAAATTCAATATTTTTTACTTTATTAAGTTCCGCGTTTTTAAGGGCAAATTTATGCCCCGCAGGATTTAATTCAATCGCAACCGCGCGCTTCATCCTTGCCCCTGAATTTTTGGCAAGCACTATTGGATAAGGCCCCACTCCTGAAAAAAAACAACCCACTACTTCGTTATCCTTTATTTCATGCGCAATTCTAAGCCGCTCCCCGCTAAGCCGGGGGGAGAAAAATACTTTCCCAAGCGGAATTAAAAAAGTGCATGCTGATTCGCGGTAAGTTGCAATTGTCTGCTTCTTTCCCGCAATTACCTTAACTTTTTGAACCCTAAACTCGCCCTCATGATTGCTTTCAATAGAGCATATTGTTTCAAACCGAGGATTAAGCGAAAGAAGAGTTTCCCCAATCAGTTTTTTTCTCTTTGAAAGCTCTTTAGGAATTTCAATAACGGCAATATTTCCAAATGAATCATACGATTTTGGGGCAAAAGGCTTTTCTTTTTCTGAAAGCTTTTCAACAAGAGCATCCTTCAAATTTAAAGGAGCCTTTTTTGATTCAACAACGGCGTTCATTTGATTAACTCTGCCCATGATAAGATTAAATAGGATTCTGAATTTAAAATTAAGCATGGCGAGCGACTGGATATATGATTACTTTGTAAAGCCAATAATAAGCCCTGAAACACAGGGGTACAACTTAATCAATACCGCAACTTATATCATCGTGCTTGTTATTGCCTGCTTTGCCATTTATGTTCTTTTAAGAAAGAAAATTAAATTTGACAATAAATTTTTCACAGCGCTTCTTCCATACATTATTTTTGGAATATCCATGCGCGTTGTGATGCATCAAATTGAAGCAGGAATTCTTGTAATTAACGGAATAGCAAAAACCGCAAACCCTCTGGAGCTTGGATTTTGGTTTTTTACGCCAGGAGTGTGGCTTTTGACTTTTTTACTTGTGGTAATCGGGCTCATAATAGCAACCGCTCACACAAAACTTAATACAAAGAGATTCTTTTGGTTTGGATTAATTGTCTGCGCTCCAGTGCTTTTGTTTAACATGAGCAGATTCAACAACTGGATTCCATTTTTAGTAACAGTTGCAATTATTGCCGCAGTTTCATACGGAGTTTACAGGGCAGTTGAGAGATTCACAAAATATAAAATAGCAAAAGACCCGCTTAATTTATTTATAATAGCAGGACAGGCAATTGATGGAATTGCATCCACAATAGCAATCACATTTTTCAATTTTTCAGAACAACATGTTGTTTCAAACGCAATTATTAACATCCACCCAATATTTTTTGTAATTGCAAAACTTGCAATTGCGGTTTTAATCTGCTGGACGCTTGATGATTACCTTCGCGAAGTTGAACAAAGCAAAAACAGCGCAAAACTTGAAAAGAGAAAAAACAGAATTGGATTTATTAAACTCGTAATCGCAATACTTGGATTTGCCACTGGACTTGCGAGCCTTTTCAAGCTTGGACTTATATAAAAATAAGAATCAGCGCTAATGAATAGAAAAATAAAGAATTTAATTAAAATTTAATTAGGCAAAACTATTTTTTTGCCCTTAACGCTTCTTTTCCCCTTGAAAGAGAAACTATTTCAGCCCTTGAAAGCTTATCCATAACCGCGCGAACAGAGTTTAACCCAGGACTGTGTTTTACTTTATGAACAGTTCCGTTGGATTTTTTCACAAACGAGCCATGCGCAAGCCCTGATTTTTCAACTTTTCTATAAATCTCATGCGAAAAGTCAGCAAATTTTGCCGAAGGATTTTTTGCAATAGTGCTGAGTATTTCCTGCGCAATAAAAAACTCTAATTTATTTAACGCCCCCCTTCTATTCATCGCCACAATCCGCGCATTTGCCCCTTTGATTCTTTTCCAAAAAACAATATTCGCCCCGCCCATTGAAGCGCTCGCTGCGCGGGATTTTGCATGCGTCCTGTACTTAGCCTTTGAGCCAATCAAGTCCCTAAGAGAACCAGCTCCGCCAAAAAGAGAGGATTTTCTCTTATTCCTAATGCCATTATCTCTGCCGCCCATAACTCTTCCAGGAGTCCAGCCCATTGCATGCTTTCCAGTCATAGTAATAGTCCCTTGAATAAGGGTTATTTCTTTAAATATTAAAGCCTTTCCAAACAATAAATACCTGATATTAATGCTTTATTTGATAGGAATTGGTCTTAGGCCAGAACATATGACAATACAGGCGCTTGATTGCATAAAACAGTGCGATTCGGTGTTTCTTGAAGAATACACTTCAGAATACAGCGAAGGATACTCAAAAGAACTTGCGGCAATAATAAAACGAGATGTTATCGGCTTAGGGAGAAAAGAAGTCGAAGAAAGATTTGAATCAGCGCTAATGTCGGCAAACAAAAATAATATAGCACTACTTGTTTTTGGAAATCCTCTTACTGCCACAACTCACATCCAGATACTTCTTGACGCAAAAGAGCATGGAATTAAGTACAAAGTAATTCCTGGAATTTCAATTACCAACATGATTGCTGAAACAGGGCTTGATGAATATAAGTTCGGAAGAATTGTGACTGTGTGCTATCACTCTCACGGATATGAGCCTGAAACATTCTACCACCAGATTAAGGAAAACCAGAAAATAGGGCTCCACACGCTTTGCCTTCTTGATATTAAGAAAGATGAAAAGCCAAAAAGACTAATGAACTCTGTTGAAGCAATTGATTTGCTAAAATATATTGCTGAAAAAAACGGGGAAAAACATGAATTCACTTATGTTGCAATGATTGGAATGGCAAGCGAGAGGCAGAAAATCATTTACGGCGAAGAAAAAATCAGAAATTCAAAAGAACTTCAAAGCGTTTTTCCGCAGAGCATAATTGTGCTTGGGAAAACAAATGAAAAAGAAATTGAGGCGCTAACAAATCTGCACAAGTAAGCGCTTACGCTTGCAAAATTAAAGGAAGTTGATTTTATGACAATCACTGAAAAGGAAATTATTGAAAAAGTTGAAAAATATGAAAAACTCACTACGAGAGGGTTAAAAGAAATCAAATTCAAAAAAAATTTAAGCGAAATCGAAAAAGCAACTGCTGAAGATTTTCTTTCAATGGCAAAAAACTATTATAATGACGCAAAATATTTCAAAAAAGAAGGAAAACTGCTCACTTCGCTTGCCGCTTTCTCATACGCCCACGCATGGCTTGATGCGGGAGTGAGAGCAAAAGTATTTATTGCAACTGACGACCAGCTATTTACTCTTCCTTAGATTATGGCTCTAATTAACTAATTGGCTTCTGATAAAGCAAGCTTTAAATAGAGCTACTTCATAATCTTAGCATGTCGCTTTACGGACCAAAAATCAGAATGCCAAAAGTTGATATGCCTAACCCCGGCAATCCTTCATGGAATCTTGAAAAGGAGAAAAAAATCGCAATTTTTATTGCCGCGGCAATAATAATTGTAATAATTGCAGTATTTGCAGTTCCTTACCTTCTTAACGGCGCTTCAGGAATTATTGGAAACATTGGGGAAGCAAACGGAGTAAGTTTGAGCTGGAATAATAACCCCCTTGATTTAAAGAAAAACCCAACTGAATATGCGACTCTTACTATTGAGTTTACTAATACTGGAAAATTTGAAAAAACAATTAATTTTGAAATAATGAACCCTTACCCTGAGCTTTTGGATGTATGCAGCGCGGATAAACTTGAAACAATGCTCCCCGGAGATAAAAGAACTGTAAACTGCTTATTTAGAAGAAACGGCGAAATCTTCACTGGAACTTATTCAATTGAAGTTGCTTCAAATGTTGGAAATGCAAAGACAAAGCTTGAAATAATTGCGAAGTAAAAAAATTAATCCATCCAATCAAAGCCGCTGCTACTCAAATTTTCACTAAATCGGAATATATTTAACCACAAGCGCGCTTTTGTTTTGAAATGGTTAGCGCAACTGATTATGACAGATACCTTGCAAATAAAGCAGCGGCGCTTATTAGGGAAAACTTCGCAGACAAAGGAGTGACAAATCTTTTAGTAGTAAAGTGGGGCGGAAAATGGAGAAATAAACTCGGACATATCACCCCCTTAAAAAACAGCGAGTATGGCTCAATGATTGAAATTAACTCCTTAATGAAGTCACTTGATGTGCCTGAATTTGTGCTTGAATATGTTTTGATGCATGAACTAACGCACTACTTTCAGGGATTTGGAAGCAACCATCAAAGAAAACACAAACACCCTCACAGAGGAGGGATTGTGGAAAAAGAGCTTGCAAGGCACGGATGGGAAGAAATTACTGAAAAATCTGAAAAGTGGATTAAAGAAAACTGGCGAAATGTCCTTGTAAAAGAAGGCGCGATAAAAGAAAGAGCTCGCTAAATGCAAAACTTCCTGCGCTTACAATTAACTGATTTAAAAAGATTTAATGAACGGGCCTATATGTCTCTCCGCGCTTATATTTTTTCTCTTCATCAGCCTTTTCGCGAAGATAAGACAAGTACTCATGCTTATAATTTTGAACATGAAATAGCTTTCCAGTATCAAGGAATTTTGAAATATTCTCAAGGAAAACATTTGAGCCCATAACAGAAGGCATTGCAACAAAATCAACTCCTTCTTCATAAAAGTGCAAAGTGTCCGAGAAATAGTGCGCAAGCGCAAAGGTTGTCAAATTAGGAGCGTATGCTTTTGCATCATCAAGCATTTTCATAGAATTCTTCTTATCCATTATTGTGGAAACCAAAAGCTTTGCCTGCCTCAAGTCAAGCCTGTCCCAGATTGAATTTGATTCAGAAGTACCGTAAAAATAAGGCAACCCGTCAGCCACGCCCTGCTTTACAACTTCAGGGTCGTAATCAATCACAATTACCTGGTGCCCCCTCATAAGCGCCTTAGCAAGCCCCCTTCCAACAGTCCCTCCTCCGATAATCACAACATGGTCCTTAAGCTGATGCTTGCTTGGAAGCGATTCAATCTCCTCGATTTTTCTTGTAAAATACTTCCGTCTAAGAGACTTAGGAAGACGCTCCGCCTCATCATAAAACAACTGCGCAATCTTGCTGGAAGAATGAGTAAGATACGGAGTCACAATCATTGAAATTGCCGTAATCAAAATTATAAAAGAAAACAAATCAGGAGGAAGAACAGGCTGCCCCATAGCTGTAAGAGTTACTGCGCCAATTCCAGCTATTTCAAATCCAAACTCTGAAACCTGCCCAAGGCTTATTCCCACCCTTACGCCCATTTTGCTTCCATAACCTGCAATCAATGTCATTGCAAATAAAATCAAAGGCTTTATAACGAAGATTAAAGCAACAATAATTGCCATCAAAATTACAGGAAGAGTGCCGAAAGTAAAACTCAACTGAGCGCCCAAAGACACAAAGAATATTATTAGGAAAAAATCACGTAGTGCCCTTACTCTTGAAAAAATTTCGGAGTTATAAGCGAGTGTGCTAAGCGAAAGTCCTCCAATAAATGCCCCGATTGGAGCCGGAATGTTAAGCACAAAACTAATTCCTATAAAAATAAATGCGGTAGCAATACTAACTACATAGAAAAGCTCCTGCTCTTCAGAAGCTATTTCAAAAAGCTTTGGGAAAATAAACTTGTTTGCAATAAGCGCAAGCACAATTAGAAGAACGCTCTTAAGAACAATAAACGCGACAAATTGAATTGAATGAATCTCGCCAATATTTGCCAGAAGCGGATAAAAGAAAACTATAACAAAATCCTGCAAAAGCAGTATTGACACCATCAGCCGCCCGCTAAGCGTGTTTATCTCATTTTTGTCCGACAAAATTTTAACAACAACCATTGTTGAAGAAAATGCAACAATTATTCCTACAAAAAGCGCCTGCTCCACTGTCAAAAGCCCAAAAGGAACTGTAAGCAAAAAAGCAAGCCCAATAACAATAAGCACTTGAAGGACAGTCCCTGCAAGAATTGTTTTGCCGATATTTCTAAGCCTTTGAAGCGAAGTTTCAATTCCTATTGAAAATAACAAAAATGCAACCCCAAGCGTCGAAAGCAAAGTAATTTCTGGAGTGATTTCATGAATCCCAATAAAAATCTGGCTCTCTCCAAGAGAAAAACTAATATTGCCAAGCACAAGCGGTCCGATTAAAACTCCCGCAATTATGTAAGTCAAAAGAGTAGGTTGTTTGAATTTTCTTAAAAGAACATTAACAATCGCAGCAGCAATCACAATTACAGCAATATGCGCAAAAAATGTCAGCGCAGTAAGTTCAGACAATCAAATCAACCCGAGGCCAAAAACCTGAATAACTAACGTATTTTTGGTTTAAAATGTTTTCTAATGCATTTTTGGATTAGTTTTGAGCCTGTTTAGCTAAAATAGTGCCGTCTTTATTGTCAATTAGTTCAATTCCCTGTTTCTTCAATAAATTCCTTATTTCATCCGCTTTCTTCCAGTTTTTTGACTTCTTTGCATTTATTCTTTCTTCAATCAACTTCTTTTGCTCGTCAGTAAGCTCAAAATACTTTTCAGTAAAATCAAAAACGCCAAGAACAGAATCAACTTTTTTCAAAAACTCAATCGCTTCATTTGCAGAATCCTTATCAATTTCCCCCAAGTCAATCAGCTTGTTAATCTGCTTTGCAAAATCAAAAACATGCATCATTGCCTGAGGAACGTTTAAGTCGTTGTCCATGGAGTTAGTAAATCCTTCGGTTGCTTTATCAACAAATATTTTAATCGAAGAGCCTTTGATATACCCATTAATTGTCCGAAGCCTTTCAACAAGATTGTTTATCCCAAAAAGAGTTTTCTCAGCATCATGAACTGACTCAATTGTAAAATTTAGCGGCTGCCTATACTGGGAGTAAAGCAAAACATACCTGATTGCTTTTGGGCTCAACCCCATTTTCAATAAATCCCTTAATGTATAAAAATTTCCAAGACTCTTGGACATTTTCATTCCATTAACCATTAAGTGGGCGCAGTGAAGCCAATAATTCACAAACTTTTTCCCGCTCGCAGCTTCGCTTTGGGCAATCTCATTCTCATGATGAGGAAATTTATTGTCAATTCCGCCGCAGTGAATATCAAAAGTATCTCCAAGGTTTTTAGCGCTCATCGCAGAGCATTCAATATGCCAGCCCGGCCTTCCTTTTCCTAAATCAGTTTCCCAATAAGCAGGGCCGTCAGCCTCATCCCATGCTTTCCAAAGCGCAAAATCCCCCACGCCCTCTTTTTCATACTCATCCTGCTTTACTCTCGCCCCTGATTTTAGTTTCTTAGGATCAAGTCCTGCAAGTTTTCCATAATTCTTGAATTTTTTAATTGAATAATAAATGCAGCCGTCTTCGCCCTTATACGCAATTCCATGCTTCATTAATTTATGAATCAACTCAACCATTTCAGGAATATACTGCGTTGCTTCAGGATAGACATCCGCAGGAATAATATTTAATGCCTGCAAATCTTCCACAAAAGCTTTCTTGAAAGGAGCAGTGTACTCATAAATTGAAACTTTTTTCTCGTTTGCGTGCTTGATTATTTTATCCTCAACATCAGTGAAATTCATCACATGCTTTACCTTAAATCCCTTGAAAATCAAGTAGCGCTTCAATAAATCTTCCCAAGTATAAGCTCGCATATTCCCGATATGCGCATAATTGTAAATAGTTGGCCCGCAAGTGTAAAGCCCCACATGCCCCGCTTTTATCGGCTTAAACTCTTCCAGCTTGTTTCCAAAAGAATTTAGGAACTTTAAACCCATACAAACCACAAATATTAGTTTTAGAAATCTTTATCAGTCTATTCCTTGGCTAAATTTGATTTTAAACCCTTAAAAATAAGCCCCCAGCATCTTTTTTCAAAATGCCGTCCAGGGCCCGCAACTGATTCCATTGTCCTTTCAATTACATTCAATAAGCCAAGCACAATATAATATTTCTTTGAAGATTCATTTGAAATTGTTTCATTCAGTCAAAACGGCTTGGTTTTGTGAGTCTTAAGGTATGATATATACCGCCCAATAAACTCAGCAGTTCTTGTATGCCCTTCAGCCTGCCCCTTATTGTCAGCAACTCTTAATGCATTACTTGCCGCCCTTTCAGAATCTCTTTTTCTTGCTTCGAGCCAGCTGATAAACTCGCGGGCGCTTTTTTGAGGGTCTTTTCCAAGTCTGGCCCGAAAATCAGCGCTAAATTGCTTTAATCTTCTTGCGTTTTCAGCATTATGCATCTCTTCCGTAAATGTAAGCGCATCGCGAAGAGCAGTGAATTTTGCAGCAACAGCTTTAGCTTTCATTTCGCTAGCAACTTTTGCCCTAACAACACGATTTGCCTCAATTCCTTTAGCATCAGAGCCAAAGTTAAACAGCATTTGCTTAGGCTTTCTTTTTTCATTGCCTTTCTTTTTCCCGCCGCCATTAGGCACATTAGGAGACATAAGTATATTCATTATTTGAAATATTTAAAGTTGCCCTAAACTGAACAAAAATAGATTTTTGATTCAATTTGGCATTGCTAGTCAGAATCATAGTCTTCAGAAGCAGAATCACTGCCCTCTTCTTCCTCTTCATCTTCCATTTCAAGCTCTTTGCTTTCAATAAGCTTTAGATTTCCTTTCTTGTCAGCAACGATGGTGTATTCAAGATTGCATTCAGGGCAAGCCACTGCGTCCCCTTCTTCCATATCCACGACTTCAACGTCAAAACGCGCCTTACATTCAGAGCAAAGTTTCTTCATCCATCATCACAATTATTTTCCCCTCATTTTCCTTTATAAATCTTACTTGTCTTTCAAATCAGCGATTAAGCAAGTTATATGCGGTTTATTAGGGGCTCGCTTAAAAAAAAGCGAATTAAACAATTAGTTTTAGAAGAATTCCTGAAATAAATGAGATAATCAAAGCATTCAGCACAAGCACTATAATCCAGTTAATAAATAACGAAGCGCCTTTTTTTGAAGTAACAACTTTAAGCATCTTAAATGAAGCAACAAGCCATCCGATTAATAGAATAACAAAAATTACTCCAAAAATTATCAATACCGCTAAGAACGCCAAGTTAGGAAGAAAAGGCATTATAAGAATTAAAATAAGCATCAGAACTGAAGAAAGCAAATTAATCTGCCAAAGCTTTGAAGTCACCGAAGCGCTCTCGGAGAATGAAACATATTCAGAACCCTTTTTCTTTCTTGTATGAGCAACGCTGAAAAACCAAACTAAAACAGCTAAAACAAGCCACTGAACAAAATTAAGAACCAAGAAAAATGCGGCAATAATAGGCTCCTTTGTAAGAAGATACGATGAAACTGCAAAAAAGATTGCAGCAATTATGGCAACTAAAAAAGCAGCTCCTCCGCTTGGATGAGCAAGTGTTTCTTCAAACGCCTTTGTGGGGCTAAAAACCACGCTTAGAACCATGAAACCACTAACTATTAACTAAATTCAAATATATAAAGTTACTCTCTTAAATCCAAAAACAATAACTTACAGTAACTTCGACTTTTTTTTATAACATCCCCGCACTTGCTTCTTGCCTGCTTTAATCCACCAGCCGCCCATTGCTAAAGTTCTTTTTTCATTAAAACATTATCCACTGATTTTTTGGAAACTATTGAAGCATTTTTCAAAAGCCCGTACTTTTCAAACCCAAGCTTTTTGTAAAGCTTAATTGCGGCAAGATTATTCTTATCCACTTCAAGAATCAAAAGGCTCCTGTTTTTTGAAAGCTCATTTATTACAAACTTCATTAATTTTGTTCCGATTCCTTTTCTTCTCATTGAACTGTTTACAACAAGGGACAAAATCTGCGCCCTGTGCTTGTGAATGCTTTTGCCAAGCACCACCCTGACGTGAGCAACAACTTTCCCGTTAGAAATTGCAACATATCTATGGTCTTTTTTCCGCCTTGTAGCTGCAAGTTTTTTTTGAACAGAAGCGCGCTTCCAGTGAGGAAACAGAGAATGAACTTCATTAATCAAGTTGAGCGAAGAATCCTTCAGCTCAATAAACTCAAGAGTGGGCATTTCTTGCCGCCTCATCTTTTTCATCTTCAATTCTAAATCTTTTTCTCTCGCTTGCATCCTTTGAATCCTTCACCTTATTAGTCATGTGAGTTCTTGAAACATCAATAATAAAATTATTATGAATAATATCTCTTCCGATGATTATTGGATAAGGCAAACCTTCCCTGTCTTCAATATTAACTCCGGTCTTTATTTTTTTTCCTTTAACTAGAATAGTTGCCTGAGCAATTGCCCTTCTTGTATAACCTCTTGGCGAACTTGCGCTCTTTACTTTCACGCTTGAAAAAATAGGCCCGATTCCCGCTTTTGCGGCAAGCTTAACATCAAGACAAGTTCTTGTGGCGCCTGTATCAAACAAAGCCTTTTTGCTCACAAGCCCTTTTTTTCCTTTTATTCCAACAGTTTCAACAAGACCTATTATTCTTTTTTTAGCCATTAAATCACTTGCACTTTTTTCTAATCTCTTAGATGATAGGGAAACTGCATTATTAACCCTTTTGGTGAAAGAAAAACCTCTAAAAAAATCGCTGATTTAAACTCAACAAAACGAGCACTCTTTGGGGAAAGCCTTTTATAGGATTGGATATATTATGAGCGTGTTAGAGAAGCCGTTTTTTGCGCGCAAATAACTCCAAAAACAAAGGAAAAGAAAGGTATGAACATTCTTATTATTGCAGAAAAAAGAACGCAAGTTAAGCCGTACATTGACTCGCTCACTGAAAGAGGACAGAGCCCAAAATACATAAGGGTTTCAAAAATAACTCTTGTAAGCAAGCAGAATGAAACTTTAATCAAATCTCTTGGAGAAGAAGTTGAAGCATATGACGCGGTGTTTATCCAGACACGCACCTCGCTTGCTCCATTCATTGAACCCCTTCTTGAAGAGCTTGAAGCGATTAATTCTTACACAAGCATAAAAAAAGGCTCATACTTTACTGGATGGAACGAGCCATACCAGTTTGTAACTCTTGCTCTTGCAAGCGTTCCCACTCCAAAGACAATAACAACCGCAAGCGTGAAAAATATTGAGCAACTTTCAAAGAAAATATCCTACCCTATTTTGATTAACACTTACATTGGAAAGAAAAACCAGCAGACGCTTGTGATTAACAGCAACAGAGAGCTTAACGGATTTGTAAAAAGCATAAAAACAGAAATTGACGGATTCATGATAAGAGAATTTATTGAAGGAAATGTAATCTCAAGCATAATTGTCGGAAAAAAGACTTTTTCTGTAAAGCGAAACTATAACGGAGAAGAAGTCGAGCCGATAAAAAGCGGAAAATATTACACAATGACAGAAAGCGAAAATGAAACCGCAATAAAGGCAGCAGCCGCATGCGGGTACGACATTGCAAGAGTGGACATGATAAAGGGAAAAGTAATCAAAGTAACTCCAATGTTTTCAATTGAAGATTTTAACAATATCTGCTCGGTAAAAATTGAAGACTCTGTTGCGGACTTTTTAATCGAGATGGCAAAAAAGCACGAAAACAAAGTGCTTGCGCCTTACGACTTTTTGGGGCTAAAGAAACTCTTAGGAAAAACAATACTAAAGGGGCTGTTAAAATGAAGCACGGAAAAAGCCTCTTAATCATCGGCTCAAAGAATTTTAAAAAATCAACAGTGAATGCGCTTATTGAAGAAGCAAAGAACAGATTTGTTTCAGTATTGTTTGTTCCGATTGATAAAATACAAATCCAAACATCCACAGGAAAGGTCGGAATTTTTTACAAAGGGAAAAACCTTCTTGCGTTTGATGTGATTTATCCAAGAGTTTCATCAAAAGACTTTTTGCTTGGAGAAACCGTTCTAAAAACAATAGAAAGCTCAAACGCATACACCCCCGTAACGCTTGACGCTTACCAAGTTACTAATCACAAATTTTACACTTCTCAAAAACTTTCAAACGCAAAAATCCCAGGACTTTTAAGCACTCTTTCAATTTCCCCAAAATACGCTGATTATGCGGTGAATGAAACAGGATATCCTTTTGTAATGAAAATACTATCAGGATTTGCTGGAAAAGGAGTTGTTCTTGTTAATTCAAAAGAGCAGATGGAAAGCATACTTGACGCAATGCACTTATTTGAAGAATTTATATGCACTCAAAAATTTATCAAAGGAAAAGACTATGACATCAGATGCTATGTTATCGGCGATTATGTGATTGCAGTTAAAAGAAAAGCAAAGAAAGGGGATTGGAGGGCAAATATTTCAAGAGGCGGCTCTGCTTCGCTCATAAACCCCACTCCTGAAATACTTGATGTCGCAAAAAAAGCAGCAAAGGTTCTGAAGATGGACATATGCGCAGTTGATTTAATGGAGCTAAAAAACAAATGGGTGGTAATTGAAGTAAACTTTATGCCGGGGCCGTTTAGAAAATTCCTTGGAACAATGGTGGTTCAGGAATGGATGAGACTTTTAGCCGACAAAGCCGAGAAAAAAACCCTTCTTTTAACCAGCGGGCCTTAGAAAAACAATTAATAATTATCACTACATCAAATCATTACTATGCTTAGGCAAAACAATCATTTTCACGATTACACAAGGCTTGACCAAAAAATCTGCCAGCTTGCAAGCGCAATTGAAACTAACGTTTTAGCATACATAAGCCCGCAAAATCTGGCTGGAGAGAAAAAAAAGTTCTTTGAAGCAATAAGCAAAAATGAACAATACAACCCGATATTTTCATACATTCCAAGAAACCCTGTTTTTTCATACTTTAACATGTCGCCCACATTCAGCACATACAAAATGGAGCTAAAAGAACTCCTTATTGAAATCGGAGATGATTCGCTTGACCTTATTTTTGAAAAAAAGATAATTGACTTATTTGACCGAATGGAAATGCTAAGAAGCGTAGGTACTGAAAACTTTACCGGAAACGCTGAGTCATATTACGGAGGAGTGGATAATGCGACAGTCAGATTTGCAAAAGAATTTTTATCAAAAAACTTTGAGCCTGAAGAAAGGACTATCCCGTACGAAGAAGCAAAAAAGGTAATTGAAGAATTCCTTAAGAAAAAAAGATTAACTTATAAAATCAGCAAAAAAGAAACCGCTGGCTCCAAATTTTCGGTAAATATAAGAACAAAAGAAATTCTAATCAATCCAAACTATCCATTTTCAAAGAATTCGCTCAAAAGACTTATTGCGCATGAAATTGAAGGGCATATTTACAGATACGAAAACGGATTAAGACAGCCTTACAAAATATTTTCAAGAGGATTAAGCCGAGAAACGCTCGAAACAGAAGAAGGAATTGCAGTTTATGTTGAGCAGCAGCAGGGAATCAACATTGATTCGCAGTTAAAAGAATACTCTGGCAGAGTGCTTGCAATCTCAACTGCCATGAAACAATCATTCTATGAAACATTTCTTGAACTAAAAAAATACTTTTCTGATGAGGACGCATTTAACATCACAGTGAGGGCAAAAAGAGGGGTGTATAGGCAGGATCAAGGAGGCGCTTTTACAAAAGACGCGCTTTACCTAAAAGGAATGCTATTAGTCCAGGACTTTTTAACCAAACAACCCATAAATGAACTTTACTACGGCAGATACGCGACAAGCGATACTCCGCTTGTGCTTGACATTGACGGGCTAATAAAGCCAAAATACATGCCTGAATTTACAAAAGCAAAAAAACAATAGAATTAAAACTCACTAAATTCAACTACTTTTATGGAAAATCACATAAAAATTGCGGATAAACTAATTTACTCCTCCGCAGGAAAACTTGAACTTGTATTTCTTGATTCAATAAATCCAATTAATTCAGCAAATGAAAAAGACGAATTTTATAAATCACAGGATAATTACCAGCAATACGAGCCATGCTTTAAGTACACAAAAGAAATTGACTTTTCAGAACAAAAAAAGCAAATCAACAAGGCTATTTTAATGCTTAAAGGAACAGGACTTGCGGAAAAGATACTAAAGAAAAAGGCAATCCAGATGCTTTCTGAAATGGAGCTTGTTGAAAACAAAAATACAAAGAAATTCTCAAACTTTTCAAAAAAAACATACGGCAAGCCGAGCGCAAAAAACATAAAACTTGCAAATGAAATACTCTCAAAACCAGCAGGCGAAGAGAATTATGAGTTGACCGCCGGGGAATTAAAAAGCCAGCTTGAAGAAAGACTCTTTCGAGCCTCAATTGATTATCCTGTTATTCTTTCTGAACACATGAGCGCAAAAGCAAGCGTGCACCCAGCGGACGGAAGGATTAAACTGAATCAAAATGCAAAATTTGGAAAAGGAGAAGCGGAAAGATTATTTGTTCATGAAGTTGAAACCCATATTTACCGACACTTAAACGGACTAATTCAGCCAATAAAGAGCCTTGCGCTTGGATTTGGAGGAGAATTTTTAGAAACAGAGGAAGGGCTTGCCGCATTTAATGAAACAAAAGCAAATGTTTCAAGCCCCCAGCAGAAAAGAATTTATGCAGGAAGACTAATTGCGGTTGATTATGCACTAAAGCACACCTTCTTTGAAACTTATGAATTCCTAAAAACATTTTTTGAGGATGAAGAAGCGTACACCATAACTCAAAGAGTAAAAAGAGGGGTAATGTGCGCGGAAAAAGGCGCATTTACTAAAGACCACTGTTATTTTTCAGGATTAATCAAACTTGAAAAATACGCTGAGGATGAAAAACCAATAATTGACCTTTATTATGGAAAAGTTTCCACAAGAGAAGCAAAATTTGTAAAAAAGCTTTCTAATATTAAAGAACCCGCTTACTTGCCCAAGTGGCTTGACAAATAGTTCTTTATGTTTCTATCGCCAGATTTTTCTTCTTTAGCTGAAAAATAACACGCAGGAAGCTCTTTTCGCTCTCTATGGTATGCAATACATTCACAGCAAATTCCTTTCTTCTCACAGTCAAAAGTACAATTGCAATTTTTCAAATTCTTTTCCTGTCTGCACTCCATAAAATCGCCAAAAAAATAATTTTCAACTGCCCTTCCTGGCACTCAAACGACATGCGAACGATAGTGAGCCAATACAATTATTGAGTACACAGCCGAAGGCTTTTCCCCGAGGGCTTTTTCACAGCAGTGAAAAAGGGCTCATGCAAGGGGACGGGCTCGAACCGTCGAACGCACTAAGCGGCCAGATCTTGAGTCTGGTGGGTTTGACCACTCCCCAACCCTTGCAAAAAAACTTTGAACAAAAACTTTGCCTTTGTTCACTTAAATTCCAAAACATCGCCGTATTTTATGTTCTTCATCGTCTTTCCGCGGATAAATACAGTGCCTTCTTCATGAGCCAAAAGCTCTGTAACAGAAGAGCTTCCCACTTTCACATCTGTAACTACAACATCTTTTTCCAAAATTTTTGTTTTCATCTTTTTCTTTAACTTTCCTGATTCAACAACGCCTGAAAGCATCATGTCAGTCCCAATATCATAAATTCCGTTGACATTGAAGAGGTTTGTCTCGCTCTCGCTGTGAACTAATTTAACTTCAAGGGCGCTTTCATCCACTTCTTTAGGCTTTGCGTGATCCGGAACCAAAATATCCTGACTCTCTGCCCCTTGAAGAATCTTTTCTTCAGGAGTATTCGCTGGCTGATTCTTTTTTTTGAAAATACCCAAAATACCCATAAAAACATACTTCTTAGAAACAAATAAAAAGGATGCTTTGAAGATTAAAAAAAGCAACTTTGACGCTTTTGGAATTACTGAGAATGCTTGAAAAAAATCGCTGAAAAAGTTTTAACAGCTCAAAAAATATTTTTTTCTTCAAAAATTATGCAAAATAATTATTTTTTGACAAAAATTCCAAAAATATCTCAAAACTTTATCAATTATTTCAAAATTTTCCAAATTATTTCAATATTTTCCCAATTATTTCAAAAAAATCGCATTAAACTTAAATATTAGTTGCATTAAATAATATAATAGAGCAAAAAAACTTTTCTTGAACAAAATATCACTGAAGGACTGACAAATGTTTTCACAAACTGATAATCAAAAACAGCCGACTCCTGTTTCTCCAATTGCAGAAGTTAAAACAAACGGCGATGCTAAACAAACTGCGGAAGTAAAACAAAACGGCGAAATAAAACAAAAAGGAAAGACAACAGAAAACCCCAAGAAATTTTTATTCATTTCATTTGAAAGCCTTAGCGGAGATTTGGCTTGGCAGATTAAAAAAGAAGGACATGAAGTAAGAGCGTTTATTGAATCAGAAGCTGACAAAGATGTTTATGAAGGATTTTTGGAAAGAGTTGACGCTTGGGAAAAATTTGTTGACTGGGCGGATGTTATTATCTTTGATGATGTTGGATTCGGCGGGCAGGCAGAAGAACTGCGCGCAAAGGGAAAGCTTGTTGTAGGCGGAAGCAAATACACTGACAAGCTTGAAGAAGACAGAGAATTTGGGCAGAATGAAATGAAAAGAGTTGGAATGGATGTTCTCCCCCACTGGGATTTTAATGATTTTGGAGAAGCAATTGAATTTATCAAAAATAATCCTGGAAGATATGTTTTCAAGCCTTCAGGAACAGTGGCATCAGACCAGAAAGGAATACTTTTCTTGGGACAGGAAGAAGACGGCAAGGATTTGCTTCAGATATTAGAACAAAACAGAAAACTTTGGGCAAGAAAAATAAAAAGATTCCAGCTGCAGAAAATGGCGGTGGGAGTGGAAGTGGCAGTAGGAGCATTCTTTAACGGAAAAGATTTTGTTCTGCCAATAAATGTTAATTTTGAGCACAAAAAACTTTTCCCGGGAGAACTTGGGCCATATACAGGAGAGATGGGGACTTTGATGTTCTGGTCCCAGCCAAACGACATATTCCACCGAACTCTTGAAAAAATGAAAACAGATCTCGCAAAATCAGGATATGTTGGATATGTTGATATTAACTGCATAGCAAATGCAAAAGGAATCTTTCCGCTTGAATTCACATGCCGGTTCGGCTACCCGACAATAAGCATCCAGCTTGAAGGAATCACAAGCGAAATTGGAGAAACATTTTACAAAATGGCGAAGGGAGAAACTTTTGAAATCAAAACAAAAAAAGGATTCCAAATAGGAATATGCATAGTTGTTCCGCCATTCCCTTTCAAAGACCAGAAAGAATCTTACATTTACAAAGATCTTTCAATTTTATTCAAAAAACCAAATCTTGACGGAGTGCACCTTGGAGAAAATAAATTGGTAAATGATGTTTGGACAATTGCGGGAGAAACAGGATATGTTCTTGTAATAACAGGCTCTGGAAACACCGTTGAAGAAGCAAGAAAACAGGCATACTCAAGAGTTAAAAATATCATGATACAAAACATGTACTACCGAACTGATATTGGACTAAGATGGTTCTCTGATTCGGATAAACTGCATACAGAAGGATACCTTTTCAGCTGAAAAATGCTTTAGCGCAATTTGATGTGAAAAAATGACCGCAAAGAAAAAACTAATTCAAAATTTATTGAACACTTACTGCAGATTGCGGAAATCAAAATCACACGGAGTAGGGGTATTTGCCATACGCGAGATTCCTAAAGGAACTAATCCATTCAAATTTGAAAAACCTCAAAGCTGGGTCAAAATAAGCGCAGAAGAAGTAAAAAATGCCCGCGCAGAAGTAAAAGAAATGATTGACGCATTTTATGTAATCAAAAAAGATGGAAGTTTTTGGGCAAATTCAGGCGGGTTAGCCTCAATGGGAATGTCATTTTACATGAACACTTCAAAAAAGCCGAATGTAAAAACAACTGATGACGGGGCGAATTTCAAAACAACAAGACTGATAAAAAAAGGCGAAGAGCTTTTAACAGATTACTCGGATTATGACTGGAAATATGAATAGCACTAATATAAAAATACATTAAATTAATTTTATTTAGAATAACTGGTGAGCAAATGGGGAAATATCCTTCAAAAGTAGTATTGAATCATTACGGCAAAGCGCTTATTGCAAAAAAAACAATTCCTGCAGGGACTGTTGTCGAGAAATTTGAAGGAAAAGTAATTTCGTATAATGAAGTTCCACTCGATATGATATGCTATGCAATTTATGTTGGGGAAAACGGCGCTGATGAATGGGTTGTTTCCAAAACAAACGCAATTTATGCAAACCACTCCTGCGAGCCGAACTGCTCAATTGACGATGAGCTCAACATATTTACAACAAAAGAAGTGAAAAAAGGCGAGGAATTAAGTTACAGCTACAACCGCCTTGAAGAAGACGAAAATGAAAAAGATTATATTTGGGACAAGAGATGGAACTTTGAATGCAAATGCGGTTCGCCAGTTTGCCAGAAAAATGTTAACGGATATGTGAAGAAAAAGAAAGAAGTAGAATATGCAAAAATAACTACCCGCCTAAATGACCGCTTGCATTAAAATTTCCAAGTGAATTGATTAAAATCAACCCGAAGCACCACAATCCATTCTTTATTGCCGAACTGACCGATTTATTTTATATCATTGGGCATTGCTTGAAAATCACCTCCCTTTCCAACGCAGTCTCCACATTACCAAAAAGTATTTATCTATTACTTACCTTAGAAAACAAATGAATAAACACGCTTTATTCGCATTTATGCTGGTTTTTTTAATTTTGTTGTTCAGCACAATTATCTTTGCGGAAAATTATGCCAACCCGAAAAAATTATCAAACGCTTATTTTGAAATTACTTATGACGACAGCGATTATGTGTTTGTTTACCCTTTCGAGCACTCAATTGACAGGACAATAAAAATAAAAAATCTAAAAAATGAACAGCAAAATATTTACCTTAAACTATCAATTAGAATAAACGGCAAAGAAGAAGAAACCCCCGCCTGGCCGCAGCCGTACGACTCAAATTACCTGCCAAATGAAGAAAAAGAAATTTTTCTAAAACAAGAATGGTTTAATGAAATCATGGCTAACTGGAGTGCCGAAAATACATATAACTATGATTTTACAGCAAAAGCAATGATTAAAGACCATCAAGAAACTTTATTAGAGTTAAAATTGCCAAACCAAGTAAGAGTCGCCGCACTCAGAAATAATCCAAACAGCTTTCCAACCAATTCAACAGTAAAAGGAACTGTTACTGATGAAATCACAAAACTACCAATAAAAGATGCTTTTGTAAAAGTACAGCCAAATTGGCCCCCAGTAAGTAATGAAACAAGAACAGACCCTAAAGGCGGTTTTAGCCTTGATTTTCCTGCATACAAACAAAGATACTTGCAAAGCTGGGTTGAATACAGCATAACAATAAGCGCTGATGGTTACGAAGAATACCCAATTAGCGTTGCCCCAAAAGAGAATGAAACGATAAATCTTGAAATAAAACTCAAAAAGGAAACAGAAACCGCAAATTATTCTCTGAAAAGAAAATATGATACTGGATTGCCAACGGCAAGAGTGGCATTCTCAAAAAATGGAAAATATTTTGCAACAGTCCCATTCCACAGCTCATTAAAAGCAAACGAAATACAGCCAAAAGCATATTTGCATCTATTTGACACCAATGGGAATCTTGTATGCAAATACAAATTGGATAATGAAATCCCAACGGTGAGCATAACTGATGATGGCGGATTAATCGCAACAGCTCACAGACCAGTTACAGACAATTGGGATGGCGGGGATTATGTAATAGTAATTGACAACAACTGCAAAGAAGTCTGGAAATATGAAGGACTTCGAGTTGATGGAAAAGGCCCAAGCGAAGTAGTCCTTTCAGGAGATGGAAAATATCTTGGAGTGGGCACGTGGGACGGAAGGTTTTATCTGGCCGACTTAATTCAGAAAAAAACTCTTTGGACTGCAAATTTACACAACGGCCAAGTGAGGTTTATGCTCTTTGATGAAGAAAAAGGGATTTACATTGGATCCGACCCGAATTTGTTTTATTATTCAATTAATGGGGAATTCAAATGGAAAGTAAACATTGCCTCATGGCCGTACAGCATAGCTCTTTCAGAAAATTATTTATTTGTAGGACCTAAAGTAGGAACACGGCTGACTCTAATTAATCGAAGCGATGGAAATATTTCCTGGACTTACCCAATTGCTGCGCGCCCCGACACAATGCTAATTTCTCCTGATGAAGAGTATTTTATTTACTCCTGCTCCAACGGAGACATGACAATAAATAATGCTTTTTTTAACAAGCAAGGAAAAATAATGTTTAATCTTCGAACCGCAAACAGCGCTGCAATCACCCCTGATAGCGAGTATATTGCATATTATGGAGGCGGTTCAGTTCGCTTAATCACAAGAAGAGGAAATGAACTGTGGCATGAACAGCTCGACCCAGAAAAATGGCCAGCTCCAAGGGGAGGGGTATTCATTTCGCAAGATAAAACAACAATAGGGGTTGCTGATGCAGTAAACGGATATGTTTATTTCTTTGAAGGAAAAATACAAAAAATTGATAAAACAATATTTCCTGAAAATAAAATACAAAAAATTGATACAACAACACCTCCTGAAAATAACTCTGCCCAAGAAGTAAATCAAGCCCCACCAAATAATAAAAGCCAAACACCACTTCAACATATTGAAAGCAGAACTGAAGAAAATACATCAATTTACATAATCTTAGGACTTTTACTAATTTTAATAATTGCATTTGGAATTTACAAAATTAAAAAAAATTACGCTGAGTTGTAGCGTAATAAGAAACTCCCTGGTAGAAAGCTTTGAGGGCAAACCAATTTTGCATGTAGCCAAATTTAATCAGATACCTTAGTAGCAGTCCAACTAACAAACCTCGGACCGCAAAAGACATATTTACTAGCACCTGTTTGTGAGCTTGAAGATAAAGGCCCTGAGCCAACTGGATTCATAGCACCCCAAGTGTTGTTTGTCATAAAAGGATCTTGCGAAGTGTAAGGAATACTACTCAAATATTTTCCATCCGCGCTAACCGTATACCCAGTTGGTCCGCCAAAAGAAATTTCGGTAACATACTTGTTTTCGCTGGTTGGAATATAAAAGATAAAACCATGTTTATTTAAAGGATCCAATCTTCGCCCATCCGGGTACTGACTACTAATATCAACAATCCCATAATTTTCTGGATCCGCAGAATCCCTCGGAAGCAAAGGCAAAATAGTTTCGGTGTACTTCAAATCATTACTATTCTCGGGCAATTCAGGAGTAACCCCACTTGCACCCGTACCAAAGTCAGGGTCATCTACCCAAAGATTTGAAACCCACACCGTGTGGTAATCCCAAAAAGTGAGCGATTTTGAATCACGAACAGGAGGAATAAAAGTTGCGCGCACAGTCAATTTTTTTGTAACTAAATCATTATCGGTTTCTTTACAATCCCTATTAGTGTGATAAGTATAAACCCCCACAAATTCATAAGTTCCAACATAAGGATTTGTCTTTAATTGAGAACCGCAAGAATCACCAATACAACAAGCCTCGCCTTTTGGTTTGCAAAACATTCCGCAAAATACTTGCCCCTCTGGGCAATCATAGCAAGTCCCATTACCGCACCCAGTTGTGGGCTGCAAACAATAACCATTTACTGCCTCGGTCTCACAGCAAATCGCATTAGTTGGAATACAACCATCCCCGCACACCTGAAGAGAGGAAGGACACTTTGTGGTTTCACCACCCGTTTTAGTTACATTTTGATCCGTGCAACCAAATAAGAAAAAACTTAAAACAACACACACAACAGCAAACAAAATAAAATTAGCCCGAAACATAACACACCATAAACGCTTTTAATGTATAAATAATTAACTAAACCTATTCAAAACAATTAGAACCAACACCAAAAAAACGCTGAGGACGAGATTTGAACTCGCGCTCCCTTTCGGGAAACGGATTAGCAATCCGCCGCATTTGACCACTCTGCCACCTCAGCACAGCCTTGTTAAGGCTGGCGAAAGAACTTGTGCTGTCTTTGACAGCACAGAGAACTATTCAATATCACCAGCTATTTGTAAAGATACTTGCGTTCTAAAAAGAATTGCATGTGGAAAGATTAAAAATAGTGCCTTTTTGGCATTTTATCGTTTTTGCAAATGATTAAAAAGCGAGTTTTCCTAATTTAACTAATAAACCAAGGTGGAGTTTTGTTTAAAGAAATTAATAAGTACCCAGCGCCCCTAAGGCGGTCAGTCCTTGAAGGGATGTTTACCGCAATAATGTCAGGCGGAGCGCTTGTATTCATTGTGCCTTTTGCAGTATACCTTGGCGCAAACAGTCTTCAAGTCGGATTAATCAGCGCAGTGCCAGCGCTTCTTGCAGCATGGTTTCAATTAGGCTCGCTTAAACTTCTTGAATTTTACCAAAAGAGAAGCACAGTAGTAATATTTTCAGGAATAGTTCAGGCAATAAGCTGGCTCTTAATTGCAATTCTTCCTTTTGTCGCCCCAACTTCACAATTAAGCTGGTTTATTGCGCTCACAATAATTGGAACAGTAATAAGCTCAATTGCGCACCCATGGTGGCAGAGCTGGATGAGAAGCTTGACTCCAAAAGAAATTCTTGGAGAATATTTCGGGTTTAGAAATGCAATAATAGGATTTGTTGTATTTGCCACAACGATAATTTGCGGATTCATGCTTCAAGTAGCTGAACCAAGCTTCACGCTTTATGCATTCATAGGAATTTTTGCGCTTGGATTTATTGGAAAAATGGTATCAGCATATTTATCATCAGGCATATACGAGCCGAAAATGGAATCAGATCCCGCAGAGAGAGTAAGCTTTTGGTTTTTTATTGAACAAATGAAGAAAAACAATTTCGGTAACTTCATGCTTTATGGAACGCTGATGACTTTTGCAATTGCAATTATTACTCCTTTCATTTCTCTTTATTTTTTAAAAGATTTGGGACTTGAGAACGATTACTTCTTTTACACTATTTTAATCTCCGCCGCAACGCTTACTTCAATTGTTTCAATGCCATACTGGGGAAAAATAATTGACAAGCACGGGACTATAAGGCTCCTTGCGGCAACAGGATTTTTGGCATGCTTCTACCCTGTATTTTTGATATTCATCAGGGACCCTGTTTTATTAATTGCCCTTCAGCTTTTTGACGGAGTGGCATTCAGCGGATTTTTGCTGGCATTATATAATTTTATTTACGACTCATTTGAACCGAAAAAGCTTATTTACTACTCTGCATTTCAGTTAATATTATTCGGCACTGCAACTTTCTTTGGAACGCTCGTTGGAGGATATTTACTAATGTTCCCTCTGCCAACCCTGCTTGGCGCGCTTTCACTCGGATACGCCCCAGCATCTGCTGCCCTCTCATCCGTATTTACCATTCCTTTCTTTGTAATATGCGCATTATCGTTTGTAATAAGAATTGTGGTTTACTTTGCGCTAATCTGGCAGATAAAAGATGTCAGAGACACAAAGTATATTTCTCAAAGACAGCTTGTTATTAGCGTGTTAACATTTCAGCCAATTAGAGAATCGCTCTATCAAAATTTTTCATTAATGCTTGCAGGCGGGGTAAAGACAGTGGCAGTTGTTGAAGACGAGCTTGAAAGAGCGGAGAAATTTGCGTTTAATAAAATAAGGACTGCGAAAAAAGTCACTAAAAAGACAGTGACAAATGTTGAGAAAGTTATTCAGAAAAAAAGAAAAGACAGAGGATTTATTTAATCCCCATTAATTTCAAATACTTTTTTTAAAATCTATTTATTGTTAAACTTAGGGCAAAAAGGATAATTTCAACTTAAATCCTTGGCTTGCTTTAGCAGTAACAACAGTTCCAGATATTGGCTTTCTTCCTTCAGTGAAAACATGCAATGCCCCCCACAAATCCCCTGCGGAGATTTTAAAATGCCCCGAAGAACGCATGATTTTCAAATTTGAAAAATCAATTTTCTTGAACCTGCTTCCTTCCATTGCATTTACTGTGGCAGTAGTAAGAGAGCCTTCAGCGTCAACTACATCGCATTCCTTGACATTATTTTGTCCCATCCCTTCCTTTATGCAGGAAAGAACATCGTCCCCCTCTTCAAACTCCAAAGTCAAATACTTCTTCTTTAGAGGTTCCTTTATTACCATTGAATCAATATATTTAGGCATAGCACCACCGATTTCGCTTTGATGGAATTAAGATGACAGAATTTTTAAGGGTATGGATTAAGGGCAAGTTCCTGTTGATTTAGGCTCTTTAATGCATTTTCCACAACTTTTCGGCTTTCAGCTGAAAGCTCGCACAGCGGGAGTCGGTATGCTTCCGCGCACATCCCTTTCATAGCAAGCATTGCCTTTATTGGAATAGGATTAGTTTCAATAAATGTGGCTGAAAATAATGGAGAAAGACGCGCATGTATTTCTTCAGCATTTAAATAATCCTTATTCAAAGCTCTTTTTACCAAAAATACTATTTTTTCCGGAACAATATTGCTTGCAACGCTGATTACCCCATGACCTCCTGATTTAATCACTTCAAGAGTAAGCGCATCATCGCCGCTTAAGACAAAAAATCCTTGCGGGGCGCTTCTAATAACTTCTCTAATTTGATTCAAATCACCGCTCGCTTCTTTAACTCCAACAATATTTGGGCAAGTATTTGCAAGTTCTAAGAGCGTGCTTGTTTCAATATTCACCCCAGTTCTTGATTTTATATTATAAATAATAATTGGAATGCTTACTGAATCTGCAACTGCTTTGAAATGTTTAAATAATCCTTTTTGAGTCGGCTTATTATAATACGGGCTTACAACTAATGCCGCATCCGCTCCGACACTTTCAGCATACTTTGTCAGCTCAATTGTTTTTGCGGTAGAATTTGTTCCCGTGCCTGCTATTACTTTACAAACGCCATTTGCATGCTTTACGCTGAAACGAATTATTTCTTTTTGCTCGCTCTCGCTTAAAGTCGGAGCTTCGCCAGTTGTTCCGCAAGGAACAATTCCATTAACTCCTGCGCCAAGCTGCGCATCAATTAACCACCCAAGCGCGGTGTAATCAATGCTTCCGTTCATTGAAAACGGCGTAACTAATGCTGTAAACACTCCCCTATATCCTTCCAAAAAACAACCCCCTTATTCACAGAATTAATACAAACACATCATCAAAACAATGCCTTGTCAATTTCGTATTAATTTTGCATTTTTATTGCGTAAATTATACTAATAATTACGCAACAAGTAATAATCAGCTAAACTTATTATAAATGCGTAGTATTAAATACGATATTCGTATATTAAGAATTATTTTAGTAAAAAAGCAGTAGTTTTTAGGAGAACAAAAAAAATTAAAGAATTAAAAAATTAGAACAAGCCTTGCGAGATTAAATCAATAATCCTTAAGCACAGGGAAAGTTTCAGTCTGAATTACACCGTCAATTGCCCTGATTTCTTCAAGAACCAAATTCAACTTGTTAAAATCATCTGCAGCAATAATTGCAACAATAGTAAATCTGCCAGTAACTTCATACACTTTTGCCACGCCAAGCTTTTTTATTTTTTCAGAAATTTTTTGGGTGGGAACGCTTGAAGAAGTAATGATTTCAACAATTGCAGTTGTAGAAGTCGCAAGCTCAAGAGTGAATTTTTTGATTATATTATTTTTCAAAAGCTTTGCAACCCTCTGCCGAATTGTCCCTTCAGAAACGTCAAGCTCTTTTGCAATTGAAAGAAAAGGAGTCCTTGCGTCATTTGAAAGCTTTTTTATAATTGCATTATCGATATTATCTAACCTCACAACAAAACCCCCCTTTCACAAATCAATTCCAATATCTATTCAGTTCCCAAAAATTTACTTACTTTTTAACTTTACTGCTTCTTCTCTTCCTCTTTAGGCAAAACAACTTCAATAAATAATTCCTTTAATTGCTTTGAAGTAGCTTCGCTTGGAGAATCATCCATTAATGAAGCAGCGGCTTTATTTTTCGGGAAAGCAATTACATCTCTAATTGAATCTCCGCCAGCCAAGAGCATTACCATTCTATCAAGCCCAAATGCAAGTCCGCCGTGAGGAGGAGCGCCGTATCTAAATGCTTCAAGGAAGAATCCGAATTTCTTCTTAGCTTCCGCATCAGTGAGCCCAATCATTCGAAAAACTCTTGCCTGAACTTCAGGGTCATAAATTCTAACACTTCCCCCGCCAAGCTCAATTCCGTTAAATACTAAATCATACGCAAGCGCTTTTACTCTCAGAGGCTCTTTTTCCATAAACTCCAAATGCTCTCTTCTTGGAGAAGTGAAAGGATGATGAACAAAAGTCACTTTGTTATCAGTTTCATCCCACTCAAACATAGGAAAGTCTTTAACCCAAGTAAGACTCATTGCGCCCGGCTTGATTAATCCAAGCTTCTTAGCCAAATTCTTTCTTAAATTTCCAAGAGAATCATTCACAATCTTTGCTTTATCAGCAACTATTACTACTAAATCATTCTCTTTCACATTTAACTTCGCCTTGAGCTGATTGAGTAAATCAGCGCTGAAGAACTTAGCAATGCTTCCTTCAAAAGTTCCGTTTTGATACTTAAGATAAGCAAGCCCTTTCGCTCTGTAAATTTTCACAAAGTTTTCCATCTCGCCAAGATCCTTTCTTGACATTTGTGCCTGTCCTTCAATATTAATTGCCTTAATTATCCCCTTATTTTCAACAACTGATTTAAACGCGTTGAATTCTCCCTTTGACATTATTTCAGTCACATCATTTAATTCAAGCCCGAATCTCAAATCAGGAGTATCAACACCAAATCTTGCAATTGCTTCATCATACTGCATTCTTGGAATAGGAAGCTTTACTTCAATTCCCGCCATTTGTTTAAACACTCTTGCAATCAAGCGCTCATTCATTGTCATTACATCTTCTTCATCAACAAAACTCATCTCTACATCGATTTGAGTAAATTCAGGCTGCCTGTCCGCTCTCAAATCCTCATCTCTAAAGCACTTTGCAATCTGGAAATATCTATCCATTCCGCCAATCATCAAAAGCTGCTTAAATAACTGAGGACTCTGAGGAAGAGCGTAAAAGTTTCCGGGATTGACTCTGCTTGGAACTAAATAATCTCTAGCCCCTTCAGGAGTGCTCTTTGCAAGAATTGGAGTTTCAATTTCAAGGAAATTGTTCTCATCAAAAAAATCTCTAACACACTTAACTAACTTATGCCTAAAAATAATGCTTTTTTGAAGATTTGGATTTCGAAGAGCAAGGTATCGGTACTTTAACATTAAATCTTCATTTGAAATTGTCCGCTCTGTCAAATCAATCGGAAGAGGCGCCGCTTTTGTCAAAACTTTAACACTATTCACATCAACTTCAATTTCGCCAGTAACTAAATCAGCTTTTGCAGTTCCAGCAGGCCTTTTTTTCACAGTCCCTTCAATCTGAAGAACAAATTCTTTTCTAATGCTCTTTGCTGTCTCGCTAATTTCAGCGCTTTTTTTGTGATCAAGAACAACTTGAGTAAGCCCGTAGCGGTCTCTAAGGTCAATAAAAGTAACATTGCCGTGATCTCTCACAGTATCTGCCCAGCCCTGAAGAGTAACAGTTTTACCTTCCAATTTGCCGTTAAGTTCGCCACAAGTGTGTGTTCGCATCATCAAAAACCCCTCACTATCAATAAGAACACGAAAAAAAGAGTTTAAAAACCAAGTCAGTAGGGCGAAACAGGAAATCATTTATACCTTCAATGCGCTAATATTTTATGCAAAAAAATGACGCCGCAGGAAAAAGCGCAAAATTAATTGGAATAGTTGCAAAAGTTGAGCCGCTCAAAAGAGAAGCCGGACTTGAAGTTAATTTTTATGTTGCAGAAGGAAGCTATGCAAACCCCCTGTTTTTTACAAGCCCAGCAGTGAGAAAAGCAATTGCTCAAGGAGAACTCTTATCAAAATCCCTCCCAATAGGACACATAAGATACAAGCTTTTAGAGCGCCTGCCAAATCACAACGCAGTTTATTCCGAAAATTTTAATCCCACAGGGGCAAAATATTCCTATGAAAACGGGGTTTTTAGAAAAGCAGGAGTTGGAATTAATCTCCACAAAATTGCGATGAGAGAACTTCTAAAATTGGAAGGAGGAAGAGAAACCTTACTTGCCCCTTCCGCAAACCACGCATCAAATGAATTTTTAGCATACTTAAAGAAAATAAAAATATTAACCGCAAATCACAGCGGAACAATATACCGTTACAGCGCAAAAGAGGCGGTGAAAAGAATTAATACCCACATTAAAGCATGGCGAAAAACCAACCGCCCAAAAACAGCGGTTCCACAAAGGCAGAGAATATTTAGAGTAAAGAGAACAAAACCAACTTCCGCGAGAAAAGCGCTCCTTAGAAAAAGATAGCCAAAACAGCCAAGAATAGCCATTTAAACCAATAACACCAAAATAATAGTAAGGGGGACTAAAAATGGGTTCAGAAAAAAGTGTTAGCGTTGGGCTGATTCAAGAGTTTAAAGAGTTTTTAAAAGAATACAAAATTTTAGCTCTTGCAATAGCATTCATTATGGGTATTGCAGCAACTGCGCTAATCAAATCACTTGTTGATAATGTAATAATGCCTCCAATCGGGCTAGTACTAGGCGGAATAAATTTCAAGGATTTCGCATTAATACTAAAACCAGCTACAGACACAACAGCAGCAGTAGCAGTACAATATGGAGCATTCATCGGAGAACTAATCAACTTCGTGATAATCGCATTCGTTGTATTCCTGATGGCAAAATTCATCATGGGCGAATCAAAAGTAACTAAGAAGTAAAAAAGTATTTAACACGGCGGAATTGCAGCATTTGCAATTTTGCCCATGCTTTTTTTAAATCCAATTAAATTTTGCATAAAATATTTACTAATCACAACTAAGGTTTGAAAGGTGAAAAATATGGTCTCAAAAAAAGCTGAACAAATAAAAGTGGATAAATTTACTAACAAAAAAGCTCCAATCGTGGAGCTATTAAACAGCGAAGAGAAATTGATTAAACTTAGCGACTACTTGGGCAAAAAAGTTCTTTTGTACTTTTATCCAAGGGACATGACGCCTGGATGCACAATTGAAGCCCAGATGTTCAACAAAAGCCTCCCAAAATTTGACGAATTAAACACGATAGTTCTTGGAGTAAGCACTGACTCATGCAATTCGCACCAAAAATTCAGCGAAAAACACAAACTCAATTTTGAGCTCCTTTCTGATGAAAAAAGAGAAGTTGTGAACAAATACGGCGTTTGGGTGAAGAAGAAATTCATGGGAAAAGAATACATGGGGACAAATAGAGAGACTTTTTTGATTAATGAAAAAGGAATTGTGGTTAAACATTACACAAAAGTAAATCCGCTCACACACGCTGATGAGGTAATTAGAGATATAAAAGAATTAAACGCTTAAAAACTACAAATCAAAAACTAAACAAATCAAACTAAATAAATAAAAACTAAAAAAAAATCAAAAAACTAAAACTTAACAAATATAAATTAAAATTAAAAAAAAGCTAATTTTGGGCAAATTAATGCCCAAAACAAGTTTCTCCTTCAGTTTTATCCAAAAGTTACATTTTTGGGAACCATGAAGGTCTGTCATCAACTGCGAATGAGAAGTATGCATACACTTCAGTCATCCAAGCAACTATTGATGCCAACAGATTTGGAGCCACTCTCTGCGCCAATATTAGGCATGTTATTAGATTTATTACCCAAAGCACACAGAAAATAATGCCCACGATTATCCCGATTATATAAAATATAATCGCCATTGGAATTCGGATTATTACCTCCAGTCTGCTTGCTTCCTTTTTTGTATCAATTTTTACTGAAACTGCCAAAAAATCACCTGTTAAGACAAGAAGAATTGAAGTATATATTAGTATCTTTAAGAGAAACAACAAACAAAAAATTAGAAAAATAAACGCCTTTGGGAGGACTTGAACCTCCGACCTACCGATTAACAGTCGGGCGCTCTACCTACTGAGCTACAAAGGCAAAACCATTTTTTGCGACTAGTTTTTGATTTATGGTTCGCTTAACCTGCTATCAATCCTGATGAACTGTGCTTTGCAATAGCCACCAAGCTTGTTAATAAAAGTCAGCCAAGAATTGTTTATAAATTTACCCTAAATAGGCTAAAAGTGGCTATTCGCCGTATGCGGTTAATAGCGCATTAAGCTGCTGGGCTTCAAATAAAGCGTCAAAAAATCTGTTAGAGTCAAGCGCAGAAATTATTTGATTTTCCTTGAATTCAGAATACTGATTCAAATACTCCCCCATGAAAGGAACTGAGCGGTTAACAAAATCCGCTGATAAGCCGTCAGCGCCATTCTTTTGCTTTGCAACTTTATTCATATTCACTACTGAAGATTTTGATTTTAACACAACACTGTCAATAAATTCTTTTGCGCCAGCGTCCTGCGCCATTGTTGAAAGCAATAACTCTGAAGACACATTAGTAGTGAAATTATTATCAGATAAGTATTTTGACTGGGCAATTGTGCCGATTGAAATAAGTATCATTCCTGCGCCATAAGCTTTTACAAGAGCGTATCTCTTTTCCGAATCCCCTGTACTGCTTAAAGCAGGAAGCTTGGATTCAAAAAAAGCCAAATCTTTAAGCCCTATTTGAGCCGAGCTGTTAAGTGAAAACCCGACAGCATTATTAATATCGCTTGTTTCTTGAGAAAGAAAGAAGTTTTTTGCCTTGGTAAATTCCTCAAGAGCTTGCGCATTTGAATAAGTTTCAAAATAACTTGCTCCTCCGAGCATCATAAACAAAACAACCAAGCCGATTATGATTACAATCAACGGAATTACAATTTTTACAATAGAGCGCTTTGGTTTTTGAGAAGGAATTTGAGCGGAAATTCCAGAAGTTGATGAATTTTGATTATTTTGTCCAACATTTTGGGAAGTGTTTTGAGTTTGATCATTCTGATTTTGGTTTTGATTCAAAACAGGAGCAATATATTCTGCTTGAGTGCTTGGCTGGGCAGGAATAGGATTCTGTCCAGTGGATTTTAGATAATCTTCCTTCCAATTATTTGATTCCCCATTAGAATCTGAAGAATTATTTGCATTATCAGCCATTAAATCACAATAATTAAATCAAAATCTTAAGATATGATAATTTAAGACTTTAATAAATCTTTTGGAGGGTTTGAAAGCAAGTAAATCCTTGCCTGCTTCTTGAACTGTTCAAGATACTGGGGAGGAAACTGAGCGCCTGCGGCAGGAATATGCCCCCCGCCCCTGCTGTCAGGAATACCAAGCGTAGCAAACTTTGCAAGCTCTCCGCAATTAACCCTAAAATCCTGCCTTCGAATAGAACATTTAATCGAATCGCCGGGTTTTTCATAAATAACAATAACCTTATCAGGATGCTCCATTGAAATAACAGTGCTTAACTTTGAAGAAAACCTATTATCGCACTTAAAGAAACAAATTTTCGTATCCTCAAAGCACTCAGCTTCAGTTTTGAAAACATCTTTTAAAATTTTAATTCTCGCGTCAAACAATTTTTTCAGAGCAATATAATCAGACTTGAATAATGCAGCAGGGCTCTTTGCTTCAATTAAAAACTCTGCCAGAGAATTTATCTTTTCAGTATACTGCGAAGTGATGCAAGTCACAATCTCTTCAAGCTCAACAATTTTCTTTTGAGTCAGCTTGTACTTTGACTTAACCCCGTTAATCAAATCAGGCCACTGATTGTCCGCGCAATCCCCAATCACTCCGATTGAGCAAATCCAGTCCCTTCCGCCGAATAAATCATAAACCATTCTTGAAACAGGATACTTTGACGGAGCAACTTCTGAAAAACTTCCGGGTTTTACAATAATGCTTTTGAACGCGTTTCCAGTCACCACTTCTCTTTGGTGATGGTCAATTGAAATAAACGGACCAACTGAATTTCCAAGGTCAAGAACAATCTGGGAAACAAAATTATCGCTCAAATCAAGAAAAATTGTTTTTTCAGGGTTAAATTCAATAAAAGTCTGCTTAGGATAAGAAAGCTGCCTCAAATAATGGTCATAAAAGAAAATTTTTGAATCAACTTTCTGCGAATCAAGGTAAAGTTTAACCTGAACCGCCGAAGTAATGCCGTCAGCGTCATTATCTGAAATAATTGCTATCTTTTTCTTAGGAGCAAGGTCCAAAAAATCCTTTATTTTCTTCGCAGTGCTTACTAATAAGTCATTTCCGCTTGATTTCCAAAGCTCTCCGCTGGCTTTTTCTTTTTTAACAAACGCGCCCTGCACTTTAATGCCAGCTGCTTTCTTAGAAGTTTTTTTAGAGGATTTTTTAGCCATAAAAATCAATAAAGTAATGGCTAATGCGGTTTATTAATCAAACGTTAGGGGGGCTTAAAAGCACTATGGCAGAGGCATAGGAATTTAAATCGGACAACTAAAAGTGTTAATGGTGATATAGATGGTGTACGAACATACAAATTCAAAAGGAAATAAATATTATTTACACTCAAGAGGGAAATTATTTTTCTTTTCAAAGGACCCAAAGGACGGAATTGACATGCCAAGCGGATACAAGGTTGTTGAAAACCAGACTACTGGGCTTCCAATGATTAAGAAGGAATAAAAACCAAGAGAATCCTAATTGTTAGTGATAATAATGATTAAGGGCCCTTCACAAATAACAGCTGAGAAAAGGGCTCTTCTTTTTGACCCGCGCGCCACCGTCACGGGACGGCTCAAGCGGCTCGCAAAAATACCAAAACTTGACTTAATCAAAGAAAGGCAGGCAAGAGAGGGCGGAATTAATATTAAGATTTTAAAGCAGGCAACCGCCAAAATGAAAAGAGTTGAAAGAGGGCTTATATCAAAAGGCGCTCCAAAAGAAGAAATCAGAATAAAACAAGCGCTAATGCTTGAAAGAGTGGCAGCAGACTTTGCCGATAACATGATTGAATCATGCAGAAGAACGAACACCACAAATGAAGTCGCAGGCGGAGAGAAGATTATTACAAAAGAACTGACTTCAGAACAGATTGAAACACAACTTTGGGAAAAAGTCTATGGAAAATTCGTGTCAAGAGTATGCACAAAAAACGGTGCAATGGGAAAAGAAGTTCTACAAACAATAATAAAACTTAAAATATTTTTAACAGTTCCAATGCAGGTGCATAAAGAAAGGGCAAGGCACTGGAAATCAATAAGCAAAATAACAAAAAAACTAATTGAATCAGGAACCGACCCCTCAGCAAACCTTGAACATGAAGTAAAAAGAATACTTGCCCGATTTAGAAGACCAAATCACCCTGATGAAAAATCAGGACTTCACTTTGCAGCGCTTGACACAATAGTAGCTGCATCAATTTATGCTGATTTATTATCCGAGCAGTCAAAAAAACAGCTAAAATCAAAAGAGGAAAAAGAGCACTTTTGGGACTATGCTTACAGCGAAGCAATGCAAAAAATATATCCTTTTATAAGAAGCGACCCATCGCTTGTAAAATCAATACTGGAATTTGGCAAATACGGGCACGAATCCCAAAAATAACATCCTTCCTTAAAAACGCCCCAAACCTAATTCAGACGCTTTTTAAAGACTTTTTGCTTAAAAATAACTAGAAAACGGTGGTTTTGATGAGCGTTATTGAAAAGGGTAAAAAGGATAAAGAAAAAGATGAAAAGAGCAAGCTTGAAAAAGAGCTTTTCAGCGATAAAAAAAGCGCATGGGAAATGCTTGGCGAAGAGAAGAAACTTGCATTCAGATTCTGCGATGATTATAAAGAATTCATGGACACTTACAAAACTGAAAGAGAAATTTCAGGATGGGCAGAGAGACTTGCAAAGAAAAACGGATATGTAGAAATTAGCGATGCAACAAGCGGAACAAAAAAAATATACGCGGTCAACCACAGCAAAAATATTGTTCTACTCGATATTGGAACCGGAAAACTTTCAGACGGATTAAGGATTATTGGAGCGCACATTGATTCATTAAGGCTTGATTTGAAACCAAATCCAGTATACGAAGCCGACCCGTTTTTGATGATTAACCTTCACTACTACGGAGGAATAAAGAAATTCCACTGGCTTAATGTTCCATTAGCGCTTCACGGAGTAGTATTTAACAAAAAAGGCGAAAAAATTAATGTTGAAATCGGAGAAAAAGAAGACGAGCCAGTTTTTGTAATCTCCGACCTATTGCCGCACCTTGAAGGAGCGGAAGGAAAAGAAAAAGCAGCAAAAGATATTATAAAAGGAGAAGACCTTGACGCAATCGGGGCATCAATTCCAATTGATGACAAGAAAATCAAGGAAAAATTAAAAGCGACTTTCTTAAAAGCGTTAAATGACAAGTACAAAATCACAGAAGAAGATTTTGTTTCAGCAGAAGTTTCGCTGTACCCGCTTGTAAAAGCAAGGGATGTAGGAATTGACGCAGGAATTGTTGGAGCTCCGGCTCATGACGACAGAGTATGCTCATACACTGCGATAATGGCTGCGCTTGAATCCAAATCAACAAATCCAAAATTAGTTCTTCTTGTTGATAAAGAAGAAGTTGGAAGCGTAGGAAACACTTCAATGGATTCATTCTTCCTTGAAAATCTGCTTGACAGAATCGCAAAACTAAGAAAAGAGAATATTGGGGCAAAAGAAATACTTGCAAAATCAAAAGCATTGTCAGGAGACGTAACAGCAGGGCTTGACCCAAAATTCGCGGACAAAATGGACCCGACAAACATGAACAAGCTCGGACATGGAATTGCAATTGAAAAATACGGCGGAAGCGGAGGAAAATACTACTCAAGCGACGCAAATGCGGAGTTTATGTCGTGGATGAGAAGAATGCTTGACGATAACAAACTCCCTTGGCAGCACGGAGAAATAGGAAAAGTAGACCAGGGCGGAGGAGGAACAATCGCATACATCCTCGCAAAGTACAACATGGATATTGTTGACGCAGGCCCTCCAGTTCTTGCAATGCACTCGCCATTTGAACTCGCAAGCAAAATAGACATATACGCAACTTTCAAAGCGTACAAAGCATTCTTCGAATACAAATAACATCTCAAATTCAAAGTTAAAGGGGGTTTAACGCCCCCAACTCTTATTTTTAAGCCTAACTAAAAGAAATTCTTTCATGAAACTATGGGAGAAGGTTGATTCAGTAGTACTACGAAACTTCCATGACTATTGGGAAGATCCACTGATTAATAAATTCCTTGGCGATGAAGCAAGCAAGCGTTTTGAAGGAATACTAATACTAAGAAAAAATAACAAACCAGTTTGGCTTTCACACCCGTTTAATTACGAGCAGGCAAAAAAACATTTCAAACAAATAGCAAGCGTTGAAACATACCAATCAATGGAAGATATCCATAAAATACTAAACAAATACTGCAAGAAGTATGTCGGATATAATCCAAAGCATCAGACTGTCACAAGCTTCAAAAATCTAAGCAAATTCCTTAAGGGAAGAATGTTAATTGATGTGGAAGAAGAGCTGTGCGAACTGCGCGAAGTAAAAACCCCTGAAGAAATAAAAAATATAACTCTTGCGGCAAAAGAAACAAGAAAAGTTTTGACTCTTGTAAAAGGATGGCTAAAAAAAGGCTTGACAGAAAAAGAACTGGAAGAGAAAATAAAAGTTCAGCTTGATAAAGACGGATATGACTGCGCGTTCTGCATAGTAGCATTTAACCATAACACCGCGCACATTCACCATTCAGCTGATGACACAAAGCTTTCTTACGGACCGATAATGATTGACATGGGCGCAAAATACAAAGGCTACTGCGCGGACCTTACTGAAATGTATTACTTTGGAGAAGAGAGAAAAGAAGTGCGGGAAAGCAAAGAATATTTTGATTACGCATGCGCAAAAATCAAAGTAAATGAATGCATTAAAACAATAGAAAAACTTCTGAAGCCAAAAACTAAATCAGGCGAATTATTCAAAGCAACAAAAACGCTTGGAACCCTTCCTCATGCGCTCGGACACGGACTCGGGCTTGAAGTTCACGATGTGCCTGCAGGGATAGGCTCAAAAAGCAATTTTGTTCTAAAAGAAGGAATGGTACTTGCAATAGAACCAGCAACTTACAACAAAAATTTTGGAGTAAGAATTGAACACAATTATTTAATTACTAAAAAAGGATTTAGAAGGCTTGACTGAATTATAGCCCAACTGGCAAGAAGGAATGAAAATGCATTTTCATGACGCACAGCACGAAATACTCACTTCAATAAAAAACAAACACATGTGCCTAATTATCGGCGAATGCGAAGTTAGCTACATAGGCAGAGCAAGCTCCACCCTTCCAAAAGGAAAAAGACTTGTTATGATAAAAGCTGACCTTTCAGTTTCAATTCACGAAAACAGACTCATACGCCCGACTAATTATATGATGGATGCAAAAATCTCGTGCGAATTAGCTGATAAAAACGGCGAAGCGGTTCTTGTCCTCACTGCAAAAAAATTAAAGCCAAAAGAAACAATCACAGTAGTTTTTAGCGAGGTGACAGCAATTAATGCTTATGATTTGCCAGAGAGCAACGACCTGCGGCTCAGCGGATCTGAAAGAGAATTAAACACTGCTTTAATGGATGACTTATCCTTCCTTGAAGCAGGATTAAAGCCAATAAACCAGCAGCAATATTTTAGAAAAGGAATCTGCGATATAATTGCCGAAGACGCTAAAGGCAGAATGGTTGTAATTGAACTCAAAAGAAGACAAGCTGATTATGCGGCTGTAACACAACTAAAAAGATACGCTGATGAAGTTAAGAAAATGAAAGGAGTGGAAACAAGAGGAATACTTCTTGCTCCAAGCATAAGAAAAACCGCGCTTGATTTACTAAAAGGATACGGACTTGAATTCTTCTCATACGATTTTGAAATCGGAGAGAGAAGCAAAATCAAAGGAATTGGAAAAACGCAGATGAAATTAAGCGATGCGTTTAAGTGAGATAAAGCTTTTTACTTTTTTATAAAATCTTGCAAGTCAAAAAACTGCACTTCATCTCTTGTGGCTTTCAAATCCTTAATTGTGAATTCATGAGTCTTCTTGTCAAACGCCTTGCAGCAATCCTTAATCACAACAACTTCATACCCTCTGTCATAAGCATCAGAAATTGTGCTTCGAACGCATAAATTTGTCAAAATTCCAGAAACTATTACGCGTTTAATTCCATTCAGTTCATTTTCAAGAGAAGTATTGTAAAAAGGGCTTATTTTATATTTTTTTATTAAAATATCAGAATCAATCTTATTTATCTTTGGCATAATCTCAACATTTTTTGAATTTTCCTTAAACGCAGAATCAGAATCCTTCTCAATGTGCGTGATGAAAATTATTTTGAACCCATTTTTCCTTGAAAAATCAATAAGCTTATTTGTATTCTTAATCAAACCTGACAAATTGCCCACATAGTAATCAGATTTTTCAACAGCCCACTCATTTTCCAAATCAACTAAAATTAATGCTGTGTCCATTTAATCTCACTAATAACCAAACTGAAAGTTAATTTAAATCAATCACAAATCTCTGCCACATCAAGCAGCGCGCATGAACAAGGCACGCCCAGAATTGATGAAATGCTCGGGTTTGTTTTCCCATTATCCCCTGAAATAAACTCTTTAACATAAGTGCCGTGGGAAGTTCTTAAAGTCAAAACAAATTCTTTATCATTAATTGAATCAATTTTTTCCACTACTACTTCCTTTTCTCTATTTAAATCAGCCCTTCTTTTCTCCACCCTTGTAGGAGTACCCTGCAAAACATTAAGCTTATCGCCAATTTTTATTTTTGATAAATCAACAGGGCCTGAAGAAGTAACATATGCAGAATATACCTTTTCATGAGGCGTATCTTTTACCGCTGAAACATCCTCTGACTTTGCAAACTTGAGCGAATTTACCGACACCTTCCCCACAAGAGAAGAATTAATTTCTTTTTCAAGCGCGGTTAAATCAAAACTTCTTTTTGTAGGAAGCAACAGCTCCACAACAAAGGGCCTCCCATTTCCAAGCATCAAAACATCCATGTCTTCCCTCCCCGCTCCGTGCATTATCAGAAGTTTGGCTCCAAATTTTGGGATAATTATTTTCCCAAGAAGCTGTTCAACGCTCTCATCGCAAAAATGCCCTGTGTTTTTGCAGTACCAGCACCCTCCGCCCCTGCATTTGTTGCAAAAATACTCCGTCTGCGCAATTTCCCTTGAGTGCTTGCAATATTTTCCCTGAATGAAAACAGGATAAACTCTTATTAGCACAAACTTGTTTCTAAAATCCAGCAAAAATTCAACTTCAGGATAAGACGCTGAAATTGTTTTCTTTAATTCTGATTCAATTTTTTTAATTAAAGGAGTCTGAACTGAAAGCCTCAAATGCATCCGCTCCGCATCGCCCAAATTCTCCGGCCAGCTGGCTCCAATTTTAAACGAAGAAAATTCAATTTCTTTGGAAAGAAAAACCATTTTGTCAAACAGGGCAGAAACTACTTTATCGTCAAAAAATCCGTCAAATTCAAAAGGAACCGCATAATGATAAACAGAAGACTTTATTTTATCGCGAAACTGCATCTCATGAAGCAGGGACTCATAGCGCGAAAGCGACTCCACCATTTTAACCTGTTCGTTTTCCTGCGAGGCAGGGCTGTCTTTAGAGGCATTTTTCATAAATAAGTACGAGTAAAAAGGGAATAAAAAGGCACTAGGAAAGTAATTAAATCAGATTTGATTAGGAGTATATTATGCCTGCAAAAAAGCCTGTTTTAACTGCCCTGCAAAAAGTCAGAAAAACACCACAGATAAATAATTAACGAAGTGTGTTTTCCGCCGCAGAATCACGGCGAGTAATTCTAAAAGCGTCTTCAATAAAAACCATTTCTTTTTCAGTCAAAGAATCCTTTGAATCATACGCAACATTTTGAATCAGGCGCTGGAGACTTAAAACATATTTAATCGAAGCCACTCTTTTATTCTGCGGAATCATTTTATTTATCGCGCTCACCTTTGCTTCATGCCTCGCCATTGTTCTATAATCAATTGAATCGTAATTCTCAATCAGATTGGCATAATATGAAGGAAAAATTAATGCTGAAAGGCAGGATACGCCAGAGAATCCCTTTCTTAGCGCATCAAAGACAAGCTCTTCATTTTCCTCAAACAGTTTAATCAACTGGGAATACTTCGCCAAGTTATCAAGACTGCTTGGATCTCTTGAAGAATCAATTACCCCAATAAAACGCTCCCAGTTCACAAGCGAATCAATAATCCTTTCAGGAATTGCCTGCCCGCCGTAGCCCTGCGAATTGTACAATAAAATATTTGCATTAGTCTCTTTCATAAGAGAGTCAAAAAAATCAGTAAAATCAAGCTCGCTTTCAATTAATCTCTGTGGCAGATTAATTACGCAAAAGTCAACGTAAATTTCAGCCTCTTTTATTTCAGAAATTATGTCTTCAGCAGTGGGCCCAAAACAACCTGCGATTAAAAGCCCTCTTCCGCCGATTTCTTCAGAAACAGTTTCAAGTATCTTCTGCTTGTCAACATGAATTAATTTATTATAATCAGAAAAACGGCTCATTACAAAAAAGTTTCTCACGCCGCGGTTCATCAGCCTTGCAGTCAAAGCCTTAAGAGCAATAAAATCAACTGTTAAATCCCCTTTAATAGGCGTGATGAGGGGAGCAATTAAACCTGAAAGCTTTTGCGGAATATGGGCGGATGATTTTTTAGAAAAAAACCCAAGCCGTCTCATGCATTCACCTAATTATTCATCTGTTTCTTCATCAGCTCATTTTTGACTGCTTTGACAAAAGCGTCCCCTACTAATACTTTTTTCATTTCTTCAAAAACATACACATCAAGCGCTGAAGTGTCAACAGAAGGGAATGCTTCAATAAGTTTTTTCACAGAAGCAAAGTCAAGATTGAAATAAGCAAGCCCCTGCATTTTTGAAATTTTCTTTCCTCTGTCCACTACATTATCCTCAAAAATCGCAAAATCAATCTTTGAAAACCGCATTGTGTAATAGCCATCAACCCACACATCATCTGAAAGCAAAAGCGCGTCCTTAGGCTGAATTTTCTTTTCAGCAAGTATTTTTTGAATCATAACCTGCTTAAAGTAAGTGTCAACAAACTCAGGATTTTTTGATAACGCATCCCTATGAAGCTTTTCATCCATCTCGGCTTTTTCTTTTATATAATTTTCATCAACGCAGAGAAATCTGTCCGCTCCGAGGCATTTTGAAACTTTAAGGCACGCGTGTTTATTTTTTGCAACTGATTCAATGTGGCCTGAAATCATGAAAAGCTCAATCTTATTTTTTTTAGCAAACGAACAGATTTTTGTAAGAAAGGACTTTACTTTTTTCTCATCAGGAACATAATCCCCAATAGGAGTCAAAACACCCTCCATTTCAATGAAACAAATTTTCTTCATGAGAAAAGTCTACTAAGAAACATTAAAAAGCGCTACTTTTGATGAAAAACCGCTTGGAAAAAACAAAATAAAGGTTTTTATATCTGAATGGAGAAGTTAGAGTATGGCTAAGATACAAACAGGACTTTTTTTAATCGGAATAGGAATAGGAATGATTGCGAATAATATTATTCCAATACCAAACGAGCTTGGATTCATCAAGCAGATGGTATGGCTTATATTCATAATACTAGGGACTGTGTTCATAATCAACAGCTCGGGCTGATCGGCTAAAACCAGCCCAAATTATTGCAAAAGACTCTTTTTGCGGGCGATTTAGGAGCAAAACTTAACCATTAAAAACTCATCAGACTTTTTAATAAGTGATGATTAAACGCCTCAAATATCAAGACAAGGAAATTATACTTGTCGGAACTGCCCACATTTCAAAGGAATCAATAAAACTTGTTGAAGAAACAATTTCAAAGGAAGAGCCAGATGTAATTGGCGTAGAGCTCGACAAAGACAGATTGTACCAGTTGATGTCTGGAAAAAAATGGCAGGAAACAAATATTATTGAAATAATCCAGACCGGAAAAACAGAACTATTTTTACTAAACATACTTCTTTCAAATATGCAAAGACAGCTTGGAGAGCATGTTGGGGTAGCTCCTGGAGCGGAAATGCTTGCCGCGTTAAAAATTGCGCAGGAAAAACAACTCCCAGTGCAGCTGCTTGACAGAGATGTCCGAGTTACGCTAAAAAGAGCATTCAAAACAATGGGGATAATTGAAAAATTAAAACTCGGCGCAGCACTAATCGGCGGATTTTTTGGAATCGGAGAAAAAGTTACGGTTGAAAAAATTGAAGAGCTGAAAAAAGAGGACCTTTTGAATAACTTAATGAAAGAGCTTGGAAAACAGTTCCCTTCAATAAAAAAAGTTCTTGTAGATGAAAGGGATTTATTTATTTCAGAAATGATAAGAAAAAGCCCTGGAAAGAAAATTGTCGCAGTAGTAGGAGCGGGGCATATTGAAGGAATAATTGAGCACATAAAAAAAGACAAGAAAGTAAATCTTGCGGAAATAAGCGTTGTGCCAAAAAAACTTGGAATTTTAAAAATAGTTGGAATAGTACTCCCAATAATATTTGCGGTTCTTATCGGATATGGGTTTTATGTTAAAGGGCTTGAAACAACGCTCAATTTGCTTGGATACTGGATATTAATAACAGGCGGTCTTTCAGCGCTTGGAGCCCTTATTGCAAGAGCGCATCCTCTTTCAATAATAGCCGCGTTTATTTCAGCGCCAATAACAACACTTCACCCGGCTCTTGCGGCGGGATGGATAAGCGGGCTTGTTGAAGCAAAATTTAATCCCCCGAAAGTAATTGATTTTGAAAAACTCCCCGAGGTATCAACAATAGGCGGATTTTACAGAAACAGAGTAACGCACGTTTTGATAGTTGCAGCGCTCACAAATATCGGCGCAACAATAGGGGTAATCATAGCTTTCCCAACTCTTCTTGCTCTGCTTGCGTGAAAATATTTCCTAAATCGGTTAGCAAGCACATAAGATTTAAAAGGAAAAGAATCCTAATTAGTGCGATGGCAAGAGAAGAAAAATTTATACAAATGTGCCCCATATGCGGAGGCAAAAAGTTTGGTTTCTTTAAAGACGACAGGGCAACGGAGCCCGCAGGGCAGGAAATGTATGAATGCTACAGATGCGGAAATATATTTAGTTTCCCGCTTGAAGTTCCAAGAGGCGAAGCTCACAAATTAAAAGAAGTCCCGCTTACTCCAAAAATTTTAAGAGACACTCCAGCGAGCGCATTTACTCCGGTGGGAAATGTTGAAATCGGAGTTTATTGGAAAATACTTGGCGTAGTAATGGTAGTTTTTGGAATAGCCTACTTGATCATGGCATTTTTGCCTGTTATTTGCTTTGCACAAGGGAATGGAACACAATGCGAAGTAAATGCAACTCCTCAAGGATATACTTTCATGGGCTTGTCAGTAATGGCGGCAGGGTTTTACATGCTTATTGAATCTTACGAGTTATCAAGAAAAAAATTCAAACAGCCGTGGATTATGAAAATGGGGCTTGTGCTTGCGCTTTTAATAATAACAATTTACTTTGGCGCAGGAAGCATCGGCGCATTTATGCTGCCATGAATTCAGCAACTATAACAAGCACAAAGTAACCATAAATCCAAAAACTCGCTCAAAATTAGTTGACAAATCCGGTTAAATAAGCTACCTCGCATTATACAAGTATGGCTCAAAACACTAATTCAGGAAACAAAATAAGAATTGCATTTCTTGATATTGACGGAGTGCTTACTCCCACTCCTGATTATTTTCCGGGAGAAGTGCCAAATATTACTCCGGGCTCTATAAGTTCGCTCAAAAAACTCACTCAAAAAGGATTCAAAATTGTTTTCATAACCGCAAGAGGGGTGAGCGAATTAAGAGGCAAAGGAGGGCTTGAAGAACTATTAAAGAAACACAAAATGTTTGATAATTCCATGATTTTCTGCTCGGAAGGGCTTGATCAGGCGACCTATGATTACGATTTTAAGCTCAAAAATAACCGCCCTGTTTTTAAAAATGGAAATGTGGTTCTTGAAAAAAAACCTATTATCAAAAGAGAAACTTTCGGCAATATTGACAAATTTCTTTTGTACAAAATGCTGCTTGGAAAAGAAATAAAACAGGAATTAAAGTACAGGGGGTTTAAGATTCGCTCCGCAATGAATGAAAAACTGACCACTGACGCAAGAATATTCTTCCAGCTTGAGAACAACACCACTCATGAAAGAGCAAGGTTTGTTGAAGCTGCTAAAGAAGTTGTGGCTAAGATGGAGGAAACATTTAAATTAACAGGAAAGTTTGGAAGCCCTGTGGAGCTTGATGTGATTGATATTGTAGCAGGCATTTCAATAAAGCCAAAAACGCTTGGAAAACACTTCGCAGTACTGCGAGTTTTGAATTTATTAAAAATAAAAAGCACAGACAGGTTTTTGGGCTATGCATTCGGGGATTCAAATGCTGATTCCATGATGAAAATTAGAAAAGACATTGAATTTATTAAAGTAAAAAATAACAAGGACTTCATAAAGCAAATTGAAGAAATAACTTCAAAACTTTAATTTCAAAAACCTTGCCTAAAACTTGTCTAAAAATTAGTCCTAAAAACAGGAGCTATCTTTCTTTTCTCTTTTTAATATAAGGAAGCAAATTGCCTTTCTTTTCTGAAACAGCAATGAGTTTTTTTGCGTATGCAATTCTCTGTAGAGCACCCACAAGCCCTATCGCAGCAATGAAATATAATAAAATCCCGATTATATTCATCCCAAGAGAGGCCAGCAGCAGAGCCACAAGAACAATAATCAATTTATCAGCATGCTCTCCAATTGCAGGCCAGTCGTGATTGTCAGTTATTATTATCAAAGCAACTCTTGGCTTTGCATAACTTGAAATCATTGAAAACCCAAGCGCTAATACTGCAGGAAGCGCTAAAGAAGGAATAAAAACAAACGAGCCAATCATCGCAAAATCCACAAACTTGTCAATCATTGTCTCAAAATAATTTCCCCAATTTGAGCGTTTATTTAGCGCTCTCGCAACTTCCCCGTCAATTAAATCCATTGTTGGGGAGAGAATGAAAAATATCAGCGCCCAAACCCAGTTCTGTTGGGTTACAAAAAAAGCCCCAACCAGTGCAAGAAATAATCCAAATAATGAAATTGAATTAGGATCCACTTTGAAATAAACAAAAGGATACGAAAGAACTTTTGCAAGAGGCTTAACTTTTGACCTTAGAACTGATAACATAAAACCATCAACTTAATTTCAATCTAAAAAACTAAAATAATTACAAATTTAAACTACTTAAAATTACCTTTCTCTCATAAAGTTTCTTTTCGCCATCTGTGTCTGGAAATGATGCCAAAAATTCGCCTTAAACCTTGCAACAACCCTTGTTCTTCTCTTCTTTATTTCCTTTCTAAATTCAGTTTCGTTAACCGCGTCAATTTCAGTCAAGCCGTTTCCTATCTCTTCAGGAGTGTGGGCATCGCTTACGCCAAGCCCCGCAAGCGAATTCATCACATCAGGATTTGAATAAAACTTCTGCGACTTTTTATTAAGCCCCGCATAATATGCTCTTGCGTTATACAATTCCATCGCGTCAAATTCTTTCCAAACCTTTGGAAAACGCTTAAAATTTTTTCTCGGCCAGTCAAACGGATGAGGACAGGACAATAAAGCATCCTGCTTTCTTATATTATCCAAAATATTTTCAAAAGTATCTGGAACTATTGGTTTATCCAAAAAATATGCCACTACTTCTCCAACAGTTTTTCTTTTTCCGCCCTTTTCAACATCCGAAAGAACCTTAATCTCTTCAGAAGGAATGCAAAAAACACCTTCTTTTTTTGCTAATTTTGCAATGCTATTTGCCCCATTATAGGCGCCCATGTTATTATGGTCCGTAAGAGCAAAACCCCAGTTATTCTTTTTGCAAATCTTAACAATAGTATTGGGGCTTGAAAGAGCATCAATGCTGAACCTTGAATGGAGGTGCAAATCAAAAAGCATGATATCACATTTACTCATTAATTGATACTATCCGGCAAGCTATGAGCAAGCCAATTGTTAACTAAAGAATAACACGCCAAGCTTTTAAAAGAACTTTTGCTTTAATTTCAATCATGAATGTTGAGCAAATAAGACAGGATTTTCCAGTTCTCGCGAGAAAACACAAAGGCGAAGGAATAGTTTACCTTGATAATGCCGCAACTTCACTAAAGCCAAAACAGGTAATTGAAGCAGAAAGGTTTTATTATGAAAATGTGGGCGCAAATGTCCACCGCGGACTTCACATACTAAGCGAAGAAGCATCAAGAGTGCATGAAGCCGCTCACGAAACCGTGGCAAAATTTGTAGGCGCAAAGAAAAAAGAGACTGTTTTTGTAAGAAACGCAACTGAAGGAATGAATCTTGTAATGTACTCGCTCCTTAATTCAGGATTTTTCAAAAAAGGAGACAAAATAGTTGTTTCAAAAATGGAGCACCATTCAAATATTGTCCCATGGCAGTACCTTGAGAAAAAAATCGGAGTAAAACTTGAATTTGTCGGGCTTGACTCAAATTATGAGCTTGACATGAATGATTTTGAATCAAAAGTAAAAGAAGCAAAGCTTGTTTCAATAACCGGAGCAAGCAACACTGTTGCAACTGCGCCTAATTTAAGAGAAATTGAAAAAAAATCCCACAAAGAAGGCGCATTAATTTGCGTTGATGGGGCTCAGCTTGTGCCCCACCAGGAAGTTGATTTTGGGAGAATGAATATTGACTTTTTGGCTTTTTCAGGACACAAAATGCTTGCGCCCACAGGAACTGGAGCTCTCATTGGAAAAGAAAAACTTCTTGAAAAGTTTGAGCCGTTCATGTTCGGAGGGGACATGATACATTCAGTTGAACTACATTCTTCAACATGGAATGTTCTCCCGCATAAATTTGAAGCAGGAACTCCCCACATCGCAGGCTCTTACGGAATCAAAGCTGCTGTTGAATACCTAAATAAAGTTGGAATGGGAAATATAAAAAAGCACGAAGAAAAATTAACCAAATTAGCGCTTGAAGAAATGCAGAAAATTAATTCAATAAAACTTTACTGCCCGAAAAATGAGAAAAAACAGGGCGGGATTGTGATGTTTGAATCAGCTAAACTTTCTGCTCATGAACTTGCAATGGCATTAAGCGAGACTGAAAATATATGCATCAGAAGCGGAATGCACTGCGCAGAACCACTTGTATCCTCATTAAACAAAGACGGGCTGGCAAGGGCGAGCTTCTACCTATACAACACGGAAGAAGAAGTGCTGTTTTTCACCCGCTCGCTAAAAGAAGTGCTTGATACCCTAGGATAATTGAAAAATTTCTCTAAACTGTGCAAAAATAAGCGCATTTCTTTAATATTTCACAGCGCCAAATGCGCATTAGATAAGATAAAACAAGGAATTTTGCGTTTTTTAGACAATTGGCTAAATTAAGGGCTCGCTTAATTCAACCGACTTTATTATAGACTCTCTTGAAATAACAATATATTCGCGCGGATTAAGACAGAAGAGAAACACTTTTTGCTTTTCAAGATTCAAATGAAATCCAACTTTAACGCCATAAACCCCAATTGGAGGAAAGTACTTTTTATCAAAGCCGGTAAGTTTTAGGACATCATCATCCACCATTTTCTCAAGCCCGTTAATGTCAAAAGCATCCATTGCATCATCTTCAGTGGCTTCTTCTCCGACAGGAGATATCAGCACATGGACCCCAAGCTTTTTGCTAAAAAAAGGAATCGCTTTCACCGCAGCAAAATCAGAAACATGCGCCTGCTTTATTGCAGTATCAAAAGAAGTGATGCTTGCAAAAGACATTACCCTTGCATCAAGAGAATTTGCTTTAATAAAATCATTAATCATAAAATCACAAGCATTACATTATTACACTAAACTATTATACTAAAACACTAACACTAAAACACTAACACTAAAACACTAACACTAAAACACTAACACAAATTATCAAATCAAATTATTACAATAACTGTGATTAGAAAAGAATATATTGCCACGCAATAAGGGGAATTGAATTTGCATACCACAGTTTGATTAAAAAATCAGCTTGCTTTTGCAGGCAACTCTGTTTTAACAGAAACCTTTTCAGTTTCTTTAGACTCTATTTTTTCTTTTTGAGAAGTTTTTTTTTGATTTGGAGAATTCTTTTTCAAATAAGAAGAAGTTTTAGGTTCCGAATCTGAATTTTTCAAATCAACAGCAGGGCCTGCCGCATTCCCTTCACTTCCTTTGCCTTTTCTCTTTGACAATCTTGATCTTATTGCAAGAAGAACTAAAACTAATAGCACTACTAACAACACCTCAACAAAGGGTATTGAATATGCAGAGAAAAACCCAGTCAAAGTAAGCCCTTTTCCAGCAGGCATTAGCGAAAATGACTTTGATTTGCTGAAATTCCCAGCCGAAGTAACAATTACAAACACTGCATTTGCATCATGAACTGATGAATTATAATCATGCGGGATGAAAAGCTTCCCTGCGAGCGAAACTCCCGGAGCAAGGTAAGTATTTTTATTCAAATCAAGAACTGCATTCAAATCCTTAACCAAAATATTGTTCAAATTAAATCCGCTATTTGAATCATTCTTTACAACTATCTCAATTTCAGCCAGACCTGCGGCGTAATTAATGTCAATTGCGTTTAACGACAGCAAAATTTTATTTGAATCAACAAACTGCTTCGCTGGACTTGCATTTATTTTTAACAAGAGTTCTTTTGAAACATTTTTGTCATTGACAACAACAATTTTTGCGTTTAAAACTCCTTCTGTGTTTGCATCAGGAGAAGCATAAACAAATACTCTCTTTGATTCTTTTGGAGTTAATGAAAAGCTGTCTTCGCTTAATGAAACCCATGAAGGAAATGCTTTCTTTAAAGTATAAACTGAATTGAAAAACCCGGTGTTTGATACATCCAAATCAACTAATTTTCCGCTGCAGCAATTTGCGTCAATTTCATACTTTGAAAGAGAAGCAATAAAATCATTGCACTTTTCCACGCCTAAATCAGAAATGCTTATTGATTGTTCTACTTCCTGTTGAGCTGATTTTGCGGTGATTTTGTAAGTTTTTGAAAAATTACTTGGCACAAATCCTTTTACTGACACAGCCTTTTTTGAATTAGCGTCAATTACAAAAGGACCGGGGCTTATATTCAGCCAAGGGGCGTCAATTGAGAGTGAAACTACCTGCGTTCTTGTTCCTTTATTTTCAACATCAAAAACATAATCAATGCTTAAATTTGAGCAAGTCCCAAGGTTTGAAACATCAGCAGTTAAATCATAGCAGTTCTCAAAATTGAATTTATAATTCAAATCTTTTGAGAAGCTCTGAGAAGAAATCCTTGCCAAAATATCAGAACTGCCCGCAGAGTTTGGAGAAACTATAAAAGAAACGCTTCTTGACTCGCCTTTTAACAAAACCAAGGATTTTGACTCAACTAACTTTCCATCAATGAAAAGAGATACATCAACTGTTGACTGATTTGTTCCCGTGTTTTTTACAATAAACTCTTCGCTTCTTTTCCCAAAGCACTGGCTTATTTCGGTTGATTTGCGTTCAATAGTCGCATCAAAGCAGTTTTCAAATTTGAACTCAAAAGGAATGTCAAAATTTCTATCAAACTCTTTTGAATAAGCTCTAATAAATCCTGTTTTTATTCCATTGCTCTTTTTGATGCTTAAAGTTATATTTTCGCTTTTATTTTTATCAATTAAAACAATGTTTTTATCAAGCGCTGCCAACTGCTGTGAAAGTTGCGACTTATTCGCGTCAAGAAGAGACAAACTTATTGTGTCAGGCCTCATTGAAACGCTCTTTACCTCAAACAATTCTTCCGAATCGCTTTCTTCGCACAAAGTTTTAGTATATTTAGAAGATTCGCCTAAAAGCTTTCCAATTGTAAACGGAGCTCCGCCTAAAACGGATAATGAAATGTTTTTTGAAATTCCAAAATTAGTCATTGTGTTTGCGGCAATAAGCTGGAAGGGATAATTTTTCGGCTCAGCGTTGCAAAAAGGATTCAATTCAAGAGTTCCTTCAAATGAAGAAAAAGGCGCAAGAACTATTTTTTCCTGAGGATAAACTGCCCAGTTTTCCATAAGTCCTTTTTGCAGCAAAACAAACTCATCAGTGAAAGCGCCTTTATTTTTTAAAACAAATTTGGTTTTTGCGCTCTCGCAAGGATTTATAGAAAAGCTTGGAGAAATTATATTCAAATCAGCTGTGTGGCACTGTCTTACTACAAGATTGTATTCCTTCACTAAATTTTCAGGCCCTCTGAAATTTAATGGAATTTTATAATCTCCAGAAAATGCGTAGCAGTCAGGAGTAATGAAAAGATAAATATCCGCGCAGGAATTTTTTGTCAAATCAATTACGTTTGGAGCAAATGAAAACCATTTTCCTTCTACTGAATCTGCTGAAACTGAGTACATGCCCGGAACAACAGAACAAACGCTCATTTTTTGCTTTACCTGCTCGCACTGGCAGAGATTTGCATAATTTGAGCCCGAAACTGTTAAAGCTGACGCAAAAGAAGCGCTTAATATGATTGTAATTAGAATTACTAATATTGCGCTATATTTCATTATCCCCAACCCGCAAAACTAACTTAATCCAATTAAACTAACTTAATTTGTTTAAACTAACATACTTAAAACTAATTATCAGCTGAAATTAAATTCACTATGAAAAATTAAAACAAATAATTAAATTGGATGCAATAAAATTAATGCATCCAGACTTCTTTTGCTTCGCCCGCAGAAGCTTTAGCCACTACAGCAATGAATCCCACAAATAATATCAAAATAATCGCTGCGACTATTCCGATGAATATTGCTTCAAGGGTTAAATCCGCAAGCCCAAACAATCCTGCGAAGAATCCTGTTCCTGACTTGTCAGGATTATATTCTATTTCAAGATCAAAGCTTTTCTTGTTGATTAAATCCGCGCTTGATATTACAAACACTGGCTCAAACACGCCGTTAGTGTCACCTGCTTTGATTTTTCCTGAAATATTTGCTGACTTTCCTGACGCAAGAGTTGCGATTGTCACTGAATCAATGTTAACGTCCTTTGGAACGTTATCAAATGAAACAACAACATTCTTCATATCTTTTTCAGTATTGTTTCTAATCACAATTGAGTAAGTCGCGCTTGAGTTTCCCTTCATTTTAACTTTATTTGTTGAGCTTAGTATCTCAAGCCCGTCAAAGAAACTCTTTCCTAAAACGTTAAAGTAAATAGAAGCGCTTACTTCAACAGGACCTTTTAATTTTAGAGTAACTTTCTTGTCGCTTCCCACTCTTGCAGCGAGCCCAACTGATACTGCGGCGTAAATTTTCTTTGATTCGCCTTTCTTTATCACAAAGCTGTTTTCTGAAAGCGAAACATTTACGCTCCCAGGAGTATCAATTACTGAAATTACATAATTTGAATCAAGGTCCCCTGTATTAACCGCCTCGACTTCAAATACCTCAGTTTCTCCCTGAGTTATGTCCTTTGACTGAGTGTTAACAAATAACCCTGCTTTTGATTCAGGCGCAACGTTAACGCAAATTGTTTTTGATTCTTTATATGCATCCCATTCAGGACCGTCAACTGCAGACAGAGTCAAATAATTTTTTCCAGCAGATATTTCTTTTGGAACTTTAATTGTGTAATTAACCGCCCTTCCTTCACCGGCATTTAGAGTCACTGAAGAATATGCCAGTTCAGAAGGCATCCCAGTTAATTTGAAATTGAATGTTTTTGGATTAAAATAGCAGTCATCATTTCCGATTATTGGTCTTGAAATATTAAACTGCCCTTCAAGAGTCTGCCCTCTTCTAACATCGTAACATATGCTTGGAACTGAAAGCGAGAAAGTTCTTGATACAACGCTTGAACAATCCACTACTTCAACATCCATTCTTTTCTGAATGTGGAAGTCATCAGCATCGCCTAAAAGCGTGATTGACTGGTGCCCCAAATCAAGATACTGCGCGTTTATTACTAATTTCATTTCTTTCTGTTCTCCAGAAGCAAGAGTAACGCTGTCTCTTGTGAAATACGGAAGAACCATTGAGTTATCCGCAAGAAGCCTTATTTTCTTCTGAACTGAAGAAGTGTTTCTTACCATCACAGTAAATTCCTTTGACTGTCCTTTGCATACTTTTCCATCCGTTTCAAGAATTCTAAATCCGTCAAAGTTATTGCAAGTGCCTACTTCAGCGCTTATTCTTGTTTTGAGGTTTGTATCAAGCGCAAATACTTCAATATCATATTTTCTTTCTTCAGCCCCGCAGGTGTTTGTGTTTAGTGTAAAATACGCTGTTGAATTTGCTGCTGCGCAAACTTCCCCCGGAGTTACTGAAACATTAAGCAAATTATAAGGAGTTGATTCTGCGTCAAAATCAAAGCATCTTCTTGAACTTGTGTTATTCACTAGTTTCATTTGAGTGCCGAATGAATTGCATCTCTCAAGGCAGATTCCGTAATTTGCCGCTTCAAGATAAAATCCTCTTTCAGCGCCATTGCTTGGATTTGCACCACTATCAAAGCAGTTTGAGCTTACTGAATATAGTAAATTTGCGTCCTTTCCTCTTGAATCAACCGCTCTTATTTTCATTGAAGAAGTAAGGTGCCTGTTTGAGCTTACATCGCAAGACAAATAATTTCCGTCTTCAAGGTAACAATTCAGCCCTGTTGGATTAACTTGTTCTATTAAACTAAATGTCACGTTTTTGCCGTCTTCGCGGTCGTTAATATAATCTTTCAAATTAACAAATCTTGAATTTGAGTCAGAAATACAAATCTGCGGAAGCGGGTTCCAAACAGGATTAAAATTCCTTACTGAAAGTGTAAAAAAGTCTTGTGAATAGTGTCCGAAGCTATCATCTACTCTTACAACAACTTCACTTTCTGAATCTCTGCATGAATTTATTCTGCATGAAATATAAGTATTGTTATCTATTACACAATTTGCAAGGCTTGTATCAGACTGTGAAACAATCGAGTATCTTAATGCAAGAACGTTTGAGTCGCTTGAGTAATCAGGAAGATAGAACATTTTGTTTAAATCTTCAGTACAGCTCACAGTTCTTGAGGGAACATTTAATGAAGGAGAATTTGATGCTGATGCGTCTGCAAATCCTGCAAAAGCAATTACTAACAGCATTACGCCTAAAATAATGCACAAATTGCTTAGACTAAAAAAACCTTTCTTATTCCCCATAACTAAACCCTCCTATTTACTCTTGCGATAAATGCAATCAATAAAACGGCTGCAATAAGAACCATTATCCAAAACAACACCCATTCAAACGGAGAAAGTTTTTCAAGATCTTCATTTAAAGCCCCTATGCTGAAAAATGCTCCAATCGCATTTTCAGTGTTTGATGCACTTTTTTTCTGGAAAGATAAAATTATTGAGTTTCTGTCGGCTTTCTGCCCCACCATTGCCTCAATTGTCGCATCAACATCCCCGCTGATGTTTGAGTTATTATAAACCACAATTTTTGCTTCTGAAGTTGAATTTGGAAGAATTGTTTTAGGAGCAAATACTTCTGAACGAACGGGAGAATAAAAATTAACTACCACATTAGCAGTGCTTGTTGAGTCATTTGTTAATTTAACATAAAATGTTGCTTTATCATTCACCACAACGCTTTCTGGAGCTGAAATATTTAATGCGTGCCCGTATGAGCCTATTAGTAGAATGAAAAATAAAAGAGCAACAAGCAGATATTCCTTATCCATTTTGAACATGCCCCCCATCCCTTTTGAATCAGGAAGGTCAAAGCCCAAAAGCATTTTTGAAAGAGACTTTTTTGCAGGAGTTTTTGGCTTTGCTTCAGCTGGAGTTTTTGATGCAACATCTTTTGGCTTTGCGCCCTCGGCCACGTGTTCACTCATTAATGCCCAACCCCAATAAAACTATTAACTTTGCCTGCAAAGTTGTTAACTTTGTTAAATTACAAAGTTATTCAATAAGTAATTTGCTGCAGAAGGAGTATATAAAGATAACGCCTTAAATCCAAAAACAGACAAACTGATTATTATACACAAAAGAGCAAAATAACCCAAAATTAAGCAGTATTAGCAGGGGTTTGAGGAGGACTAACCACCGCAACATTAGCCCCGCTTGAAGTGCTTGTTGAAACAGAGCCTGTTAAAAGAGATGCATTAAATTCCTTCAAATACTGGGCAACTGATTGCCCCGCAGCCGAAGATGCGCCGCCAAAATCAGGAACCGATGGAGGAACAACAGTAGTAACCGCAGCAAAAACAACCGCAAGCAATAGCAGCACTACCACTCCAATCGCAATAATTCTTTTCATCATAAAAATCCCTTTAATTCTACTTCAATAACATACTAACCTAAACACCAATATTAAACTAACACCCGAACCATTATTTATTTACTATCTTAAGCCACTTTATGCCATTAAATCCAAATCTTTCCCCGCTTGCCATTAATACTGCAACTCTTTTGTAAGTTGTGTCAGTTGGAGTCTCAGCAACTAACGCAGCATACTGCTTATTTTCAATTACAATCCAAGCAGGATTGAAAACCATATTTTCAGTGCCTTTCAATAATTTTGGCTGAGTGAAACTAAAGTTAGTTCCAAGCGACTTCATCTGCTCGCTGATTGACTGCGAATTTGTCTGGAAAGAATAATTAGGAGTCTTTGGCTCAACACCGTAATTGAAAACAGTAGGCTCAACAATCAAAAACTTTCCTGCAATATCCTTCATGAAAACATACCTCTGGTAAACAACATTTTTATCATCAGACCAAACCATCTGAACTCCGCTCAAAGTATCAACTGAAGACGGAGCAAGATTGTTCACCGCGTCATATACAAACTGCTGCATTGCAGCATCAACCGCAGTCGGAGCCGTATCAACAGGAGTTGGAGTTGCCCTCAATCCAGGCAGTTCAATCACATCATGAAGAGTAATATCAGTCGCAGGATCGCAAGTAGGGTCATATGCGCTTTTTGGAACACAGCCAAGCCCCAAATTATTCAAAACATTTCTTGTCCAGTCCTGCTGGTCTAAAAGCTTGAAATCATTAATAGTCCCCTGCCCTATGTAATTTGCAGTAGCAGTGTCAAGCTGAGTTCCTTTATCGCTTGAAGTTGCGCTTGAATCCTTACTTTTTAACTGAGCCTTCAAATCATCAACTGCTTTATACGCAGCATCTCTTTCAGCAGCAATCGATTTAGTTGAAGTTCTTGCAGCATCCCTTTGAGCTTCAGCCGCCGCTTTATTTTTCTTTTCATCAGCAAGCTGTTTCTTCAAAGAATCAATCTGGGCAGAGTCAGCGCCAGTCTGTCCTTCAAGATCTTTAATTCTTGCTTCAAGGCCTGCAATTGAATCAGCATAACCGGCAATTCCCGCTTCGAGCTCTGCCTGGGCATATTCAGCAGTAATTGCTCTCTGTGTAGCATCTCTTGCTTCATCAGTTTTGGCTTTTAATTGAGTAGCAAGATTAGCCGCCGCCGCATCCAAATCTTCATAATTGCTTAAAGAAATCCACAAGCTTGTTTCAAGAGATTTATTTTTTGCTTCTAAATCCTTAATTGTCTGTTCTGCTTTGACAAGAGCTGCCCTTGCTGTTGCAAGTTCATTTGTAGGAGCGCATGAAGCAGCAGGAATAGACGCGCCTGTTGAAACTCCCGCACTGCAGGTTGTAGGCGCAGTTCCGCCCTTGATTTGCAAAGTCACTGAAGTCTTTTTGCAAGTCCAGTTGTCAATATTTTTATCAAACACAATTGATCCATCCTTGGCGCAAACACCCTGCTGGATATCCTTATCGCCAGCTGTAATAGTAAAACCGCCCTTAGCCTGCTTATTGTTCATAGTCAAATAGTCCGCAATCCACTCAACTTTAACTTCCTTTGAAGTATGATAAGGCAAATTATTCACAACAACAACCCACTTCTTGCTGTCAACAGGGTGCTTAATGAAAGCGCTGAACTCATCAGCAGCGTTAGAAGAATTGGAAGAAACAATCTTGCCGTCAATCATAAATGAATGCTTCACAATAGAAGGATCAATATACTTCTCAATGCTCCAAGAAGAAGTAGCGCTGAACTTCTTTGTTGAAAGAGAGGATTCAAAACCATCCTCAAATTCTCCGATGAAATAACCTTGAGTATAATTTCCAAGAGTTGCTGCCCCGCCCCCAGTGTAAGTAAATGCCTGAATTATTGGATACCCTTCAGTTGCAACTCCAACTGCAAGCTTCTGATTCATGAAAGTATCAAACTCTCCGACAACTCTGCTTCTTGCCCTCTGGGAAGAATAACTTGAAATCCCCATCTGAACAGGAACTAACGGAGCTGAAACAACGCCAAGCAAAGTCTTGCCAACTGCGCTAACTCTTGACATCCAAACGCCTTTTCCAAATCCAATGCTTGCCCATGCTTTTGCATCGCTTTCATTTCCAGTAAAAATATCTTTTGTGCTCCCCCAAAGCCCTTTGAAGTAATTTCCAAATCCTTTCCAAAGACCGTCCCACCAGCCGTCATTATCAATAACGCTTTTCTTAAAATCAGCAGCAACATCCGTAATGTCTTTCTTTAACGCACCGCTGTTATCAGTAAATAATGGAGTATAAACAGCATCACAATAATTCATGTTTGTGAATTTATCAGGTCTTCTGATGAAAGCGCACTTTGAAGTGCTTAATTTTGTCTGAACATCATTATGCGCAATTGTGGCAATTGCCGGATTAAATCTTACAAACACTGCTATTGCATAATCTTTTCCATTTGTAAGAGTTGTTTTTAATCCTGAAAGATTACATTCAAATACTTTATCATTTCCGCTTCCCTTGTTTGGGTTCCAGGCAATATTTTTAATAACGGTTTCAATTGTAACATTATCCTGCGGAACTGCTCCTTTTGGCCAGCAATACTGCTGATAAACTGCTTTCTTTGTTGAAAGGTCATAAACTTGATAATCAATGTAATAAACAACAGGCGGGTCTTTTTCAGCAATATCCGATTCAACCTGCCCAGTCATTGTTAAACTTGAAGTTAAAAGAGATGCAATCCCATCCCAACCAGGCGCAGTGTCCATCTTATTCAATAAATCTTTTTCAAAATTCATATTGTTTGCAGTATTTGGCTGAACAACAATAACTTCAGGCCAGTACTCGGAAGGAATAATGCTTCCATCTTCATTTCCAATCATTTTAATATTAAAAGTATCATATTGAGTTGAAGTAAAAGGAATTGCCCACACTTGATTATTTTTATTCGCAAATGCTTTGAAGAACTCAATCTTTGGACCTGCAAGAGAAGCTTCTCTTTGTGAAAACAAAAGACCCATTTTTGCAACATTAATAACTTCAAGACCAACTTGAACAATCAACAAAGCGCCGAATCCCTTTGCCATAAAAGTTTTGAATCCAGGAGTTCCAACAGTCCAAGGCTTAACAACCTTTGGAGGAGTAGGCTCAGGAACAACAGGAGTTGGAGTAGGAGTAACAGGCTCAGGAGTAGGAACAACAGGAGGCACTGGCTCAGGAACAACAGGCTTAGGAGTAGGAGTAACAGGCTCAGGAGTAGGAACAACAGGCTCAGGTGTAACAGGAGTCACTGGTTTAGGAGTAGGAACAACCGGCTCAGGGTTAGGGTTAGGCGCAGGAACAGGAGTTTGTCCGCCGTTTCCAGGACCGCCGGCGCCGCTTCCGCCATTAACTGTAATCTTAATTTCATTTATATTTACTAATTTTCCTTTCGCAGCAGCCTCAGCAGATGCTTCAGCAGCAGTGCCGGCCCCAACTTTTTCAGGAGTATTAGGCGCAGGAGTTACTGGTTCAGGAACAGGGAATTTAGTAATATCAATTTTCCAAGCCTTTCCAACCTGTTGAACTTTATCAATAGTAGTATTGAATTTGTAAGAAGTTACTTTTTCAGTAGGAGTAGTGTAAAAAGAAGTCCCCTCAGTTATATTATAAACAGAATTAAGTTTCACTCTCAAATCAGCAGCATTGGCAGGCTTTACTGCGCTAATAGCGGTTTTTGGCATCCCTAATTTTTCAAAAGCAGCTCTTACAAAGCCCACATCATCAGTTGGGACAGCAGTAATTTCAAAACCAAGATTGCTTCCCGCCTTGTTTATCAAAGTCGTGTCAACAGCAGTTGCTGAAAAAACAACCATTGAAAATAGAATCAAAAAAAGCACTAAAACTGCCCGCTTGTTAACATTCATGCAGAACCACCTGCGCAATACACAGCGGTTTCATCAACCATTGTTTTTGTAAAATCAACAAACTGCTTTTCAGCATCCAAATCAATCAATAAAGGCATTGAATATAAATCATAAGTTAAAATAAAATCAGAATTTTTATTTGACAATGCTTCAACATCATTATACATTGACTGCGCTTTTGAAGGAAGCGAGTTAACAAAAGTCAAATCATTACAGCTGAATTCCTTATTCGCGCCTTTTGCCAAATCATTCAAATAAATTTCATTTTTCATTCCAAAATCGATTGCAGAAGCGTACAAATCCGCTGCTGCTGACAATTCGTCAGAAACTTCTTTTGACTCCGCCCTTGAAGCAATACTGTCTGAAAAATTAGCCAATTGAACTTTCACTTTTGCAAGATTTTCCTTTTTCTCAACCCAAACAACTTTATTTGCGCTGGATAAATTAACCATGTTCAACTGCTGAACGTTGTTTATATTCACATCATTAATCTCAAAAATATTCAAAATCTCGCCGTAACCTGCTTCTAGAGATACTTTTTGGAAAGGCAAAAAAGAAATTGCGCCTTTATTTGTATAAAGATAATACCCAGCGGCGATTAGTATCACTATTACAAGCAGAATTATCATGTTTCGCCAGCGCTTGTCCATCAAATCACTATATTATTTGTATGAATTAACCTTTATCGAAGTATATATACCTTTTCTTCAGGAGAAATGAGTTGGGGAAATTAGCAAAAAAATTGTTTTTAAATAAAAATTGCCGTAAGCTAATGCGGGATTTAAATATTTATGTAAACAGAGTATTATAGTGCGAAAAAATGGCTAAAGTGAACGGCAAAAACATTATGCTTACAAGCGAAGAGGCTTCAATGCTTGAAGAAGGACACGAATTTGAACTCATTCCAAACCAAAAAGGAATGTTCCTCTTAATCGACAAGGAAAAGATTAATGAAAAAGAAGCCCCAAAGCCAAAGCATGAGGAAAAAAACGCTGAAGAGAAAGAACAAGTAATCGGGCTTATAAAAAAAGCAAGGCTCTCAGACCTTGTGGAAGGAAAATTTGAAACCACGCTTGATGAAAAGCAAAAAAAAGCGCTTTTATCCCTTGTTGTGGAAGGAAAAGTATTTGTATTCAAATTAAATGAAACCTACAAAAAAGGAGTTTATAGAGTAAAGGATGAAATTATTGAAGAAGCGAAAAGAGAAAAAAAAGAGTCAGAAGATTTTAACGCGCCTGAAAAAGAATCAAACGCATACAACCTTGGAGCAGACGGATTTATGATTATCAAAGGAAAGGACGGGGCAAGCAGAGCAAGCCACGAATTTGAAAGAGATATTAAAGAAGGACTCTTAAGAGGAATTCGAAGCTTTGACGGAAACTATTATTTAATCCAAACTGATTTACTCATACCTTATCTAAACAAATCAGTAATGTCATTCGCTCAAAAAGAAAACCAGACAATTGAAGAGCTGGCGCAGAATTTGAAAGTTTCCAAAGTTCTGACAAGAATCGTCTGCGAATTTTTAAAAGACGAAGGCGAGCTGATGGAAAAGAAAAAAGGAATTTATCACTACATCAAGTAGACAATAAAAATAACTTCTTGTAAAAAATTAAATCCCAAGCTAACGTGCGAGTTCTAGACGAGCTCGCCACGAAGCGGCGAAACGCTTCAATGGGGTCACGGGGAATCGAACCCCGTTCCGACGGTCTGGAGCCGTCTGTACTACCGGTATACTATAACCCCTTAAGCCGTCACGCCGGCTTGCGGGCGAGTGTGTCGCGCTCTGCGCTCCACTGGCTTCGCATTGTTCTTTGCATTAAGTAAAGTTGGAGGAGAAAGTAATTTAAACTTCCTCAAAAGGCAAAGAAAAGAGAATTTTTAAAAAAACAAAAACTTAATCAGTACCTTATGCAAAATCCGCTGAATGTTTCGCTGTTCTCAACTTCACGAAAACTTACATTATCCACCCGAACCATTCCAGAATGGGATTTTAAAAATGCCAAAAACTCATCAAGAACTTTTTTCTCGCCCTGAATGCATGCCTCAACCAAATCTTCCCGCATAGCATTTCTCACCCATCCGCTAATCCCCCTTGCCTGGGCTTCGTTTAAAACAAGCATTCGCATTCCAACGCCCTGAACTCTGCCGTGAAAACTAACAATGTAAGTTGTAAAAGCCATGCCTAAAAATAACACGAAAGAGTGTAAAAACATTACTTTTCAAAAGAAAACCCCCCTAAAAACCAAAATGAATTCAAAAAGCAGAGTGTATTATTTGTTACACCAAATACCAAAGATTAATTATTAACAAAACAGGATGCATTGATTTAGAAAAGGTGTTAAGTATCGTTCAAAATTGTCCATGAAAGCCACCCTTATAGAACTCCTGCTTTAAGTGAGGCAGGAGTTTCTCCTTTGCCCTGCTTTTGCCACAGCCGCTATTTTTACCCAATAATTAACTTTAAATTGGTTAGGTTGTCTCTATACCTATTATTATTGATAAACAATATTTTTGGTGAGCAAAAGTGATAAGCGAAAAGCGATTTACAAAAGAAATGGAGCTTGCAATACTTGAGCAGTGGAAAAAAGACAGAGAATTTGCTTTTCACGAAAACAGCGGAAAAACTGTTTATTCAATTGACACCCCTCCGCCGTACATTAACAGCCCTGTTCACATAGGACACGCAAGCACTTATGTAATCATGGATTTTATCGCAAGATTTAGAAGAATGATGGGAAATGAAGTATTATTCCCCCTTGGACTTGACCAAAACGGACTTCCAATTGAAATCGGAGCGGAGAAAAAATACAAACTTGATTTTACAAAAATGAAAAGAGAAGATGTTCTCAACGCATGCAGAAAACTATTAAACGAAACAACAAGCGAGAGCGTTGATTCATTTTTCAAATGCGGAATTGGATTTGCATCATGGGAAGAGGGAGAAAAATTAGGAGATATTTACCAGACTGATTCGCCATCATACCGAACAATCACCCAATCCACATTTATTGACCTTTACAACAAGGGATTAATTTACGAAGCAAACAAAGTTGTTAACTGGGACCCAAAACTGCAGACAACCGTTGCTGATTCTGAAATAATTTACGAAGACAGGCCAGGATTTTTCCATGAAATTGCTTTCAAAGTAAAAGGAACTGGCGAAGAAGTGATAATTGCAACAACAAGACCTGAACTTGTATGCACATGCGGAATGGTTATTTTTAATCCTGAAGACAAGAGATACCAGAACTTGAAAGGAAAAACACTAATCACACCCTACTTCAATAAAGAAGTCCCATGCATCGCGCACCCGGCAGCTGAAATTGACAAAGGCACAGGAATTATGATGATGTGCTCATACGGAGACTTAACTGATATTAGATTTTTTATTGAACAGGGAATACAAGCTAAAGTTGCTATTAGTAAAGACGGCAAGTTAAACGAACACGCAGGAGATTTGAAAGGATTAACAATTTTGGAAGGAAGAAAAAAGATTGTTGAAGCAATGCAAATAAGCGGGGAATTAAAGAAAATGACTCCAACCGCAGCGCACAGAACTCCTGTAAGCGAAAGAAGCGGAGCGGCAATTGAATTTATTGAAATGCCTGAATACTATCTCAAGCAGGTTGAATTTAAAGATGACATGAGAAGAATTGCGCAGGAAGTAAATATTTACTCCCCAAAATCAAGACAAATACTCCTTGACTGGATTGATTCAGTATCAATTGACTGGCCAATAACAAGAAGAAGATTTTACGCTACTGAAGTACCGGCATGGTACTGCAAAAAGTGCGGAGAAATTGCTCTTCCAGAAAAAGGAAAATACGTTCAGCCTTGGAAAGAAGAATACAAAGGAACATGCGCTAAATGCAAAGGAAAAGAATTTCGCGGAGACGAAAGAGTATTTGACACATGGTTTGATTCAAGCATATCCCCGCTTTACATTTTAGGATATGAAAGATACCCTGAGTTTTTTAAGAAAAATACTCCTTGCAGCCTGCGCCCCCAGGGAAAGGAAATTGTTAGAACTTGGCTTTACTACACCCTTTTGAAAGATTATTTACTCACAGGCAAAACTATTTTCAAAGATGCTTGGGTTCACTTCCACATAGTTGACGAAGCAGGATACAAAATGAGCAAAAGCAAGGGAAACTCAATTGATCCGCACAAAGTTTTAGAAAAATTCGGCGCAAATCCTTTCAGAGTATGGTGCGCAATAGAAGGAAACCTTGACCGAACAGATTTTAGATGCTCATTTGAAAGAATTGAAAACGCGGGAAAAAATATGGAAAAACTTTGGAACGTATCAAAATTTGTTTCAATGTTTGAACTTTCAAAAGAGGATGAAAAAAATATTGAGCTGATGGAAATAGACAAATGGGCGCTTATGGAAGTTGACAAGCTTGTTGAAGAAGCAAAAGCAGGATACAATAGTTATGATTTCCACAACCCAGTTGTTCGAATTGTTAATTTCATCAGAGACGAGTTTGCATCCCACTATGTTGAAACTGTAAAAAGAAGAGCTTACAATAACGATGCTTTGATTAAATTCACTCCCGCACAAAGAAACGGAGCTGTAAAAACACTACGCGATACTTTACGCACACTTCTTGAATTAATGTACCCAATAACTCCCGCAATGAGCTACTTTATTTACAATCAATTGTTTAACGAAAGAATAATGGATAAAAAATTCCCAATTCAAACCGGAATAAACAGCACAATTAACACAAAAGACATGATTGATTTTAATTCAGCTGTTTGGAAAGCAAAAAAAGACGCGGTTTTGAGCCTAAAAGACCCAGTGAAAAAAGCAATTGCTCCAAAATCGCTTGAAAGCTTTGCAACAGAACTAAAAGCAATGCATAACATCCTTGAACTTGATTTTAAGGCAAATGAAAGCACTATTATTGCCAAATAAACCCCCTTCATTTTAGCCAAAACTCCAAAAGGGGAAACCTTTAATATCAATTAATCCTTCACTAATACATGAAAGGGCACAATAAACTTGCATTACTGTTTGTAATGCTTATTTTCTCATGCGTAGCGGCTCTTGCGCTTTCGGCAGATGAGGCAATTGCAATTGCAACTGTTCAAAACAACTTTCTTTCAAGCGGAGAAACAGCATCAGTTGCGAAAGAAATGATTTCTTATAACGGCGACAAATTTATCATAGTTGCGGCGCAAAGCAACTCAAAAGCAAATTGTTACATACCAATAAAGAACCAGACAGGCGAGATTTACTCAAATGATTTGGGAATAAGAGAGCTCATCAAAACAACAATAGTTTATACGCAGACTGATTCTCTCAAAAACAGCACAAGAGCGGCAAGCTGGCCGTTTTCATACTCCACTCAAAACTCTCTTGGCGACTGGGCAAATGATTTTACCACCCTAATGACGCAGATAATCACAGTTGAAACTGAACTAAATAAAATTAATATGACTGAAGCAAAAGCTCTTGCGGTAAAAGCAAATGAAGCGCAGGCGCTGGCGGAAATTACTTCAGATTTATGCGCTGATATTTCAAGAGATGTTGAAAGAGCAAAACAACTGGAGCAGAGCTTTTTAGACAGCCCTGATTCAAATGAAGTTTCAAAATATGAAACGGCCTATAAAAATTATTTTGAAAAAATCAGCGAGCTGAAAAACAATTACACAGAGCTTGACAACAGGCTTAATGTTCTAAGCCAAGGAATTGGAAGCCTTGAAACAAACCAGCTAACAATTGACCAGAAAAGAGGACTGTTAAATTTACTTTCAATGCCTGTTAATGCTTCAAGACTCCCTTCATTTTTCAACGAAAGCGTTCAATTAAGAACCACAATTGAAGGAATTTTCAGCGATGCAAAAAACAGCGACAGCTATGCTTCAACACTTGCTTCAAGAAAAAACAGAAACGAAGCATGGAAAGCATTATACGGATACAACGAAAGCCTTGTAAAACTTGACAAGAGCTTCACTACACTTGAAAACGCAAGCAACGCAATACTGCTTGAAGAAAATGTGAATTTATGGGTTAATCAGGACGGAGTTGAGGCATTGAAAATAAACTGGAGCTCCGCAAAAAACAGATACAGCACTGCAGAATATGAAAAAGCAAGGGATTTTGCGTCAAGAGCAAAAAAGAATGTTGAACAAATAATGGCTGAAGGAGTGGTTCCAGCAGTGGACAATTCGCAGGACTTAATAGTAAAAGTAATAGGCGGGCTGATTGCAGCAGTGGTGATTATATTTGTTATTGAAAAACTATTCCTTAAGAAAAAGAAAAAACCGGAGGAATACGATGAAGCAGAATATAACTAAACTAATATCAACTGCGCTGATGTTTTCGCTTGTCCTATTCATTGCATTAAATGTTAATTCCCAAATACTTGCAAGCGCATCAACTGACAAAAAGACTTTTGGAGAAAATGAAGTGGGGCTTTTGACTGTAAAATTAATGAACGACTCCGAAATTGAGCTTAAAGGAGTGGCGCTAAGAATACAGGGCGATGAAGGAATAGTGTTTTATGAAGGAATGCAGGAAGTTCCGCTTTACCTAAAGACAATTGATTCATTAAAACAAAACGAAGTAAAGCAGATTGTCATAAAATTCAAATCTACTCTGGCAAAAAAGGCAACTTCAAACATTTACGCTTATTATGGAAAAGTATCAGAACTTACAACCGCATCAGTAACAATGATTGAAACAAAACCAAGCCCTGTTTTTATTGAAACAAGCACAAAAAGAAGCACTGTTAACTCAAACGAGCAGATAGAAATTGATTACACTCTTACAAACGGAAACAACACGCCAATTTATGGAGTAAGCGCTGAAATGATTGCCCCAATCGGGTTTGAAATTATAACCCCTCAGGTAAAGGAAGAAGTTGTTTCTCCAAAAGGAGAAATGCACCAGAAATTCAAAGTAATCGCGCCCGAAAAATCGGCAGGAGAACAGCAAATAATAATTGCATACGGATACTTTGACGCAAACACTCCCCACTACTTTGAAAAAACATTCAAATTCAATATTGAAAGACCAAATTACCAATTGATAATCCTTATCGGAGTAGTTGTGCTCATTGTCGCAGGATATTTATTTTTTAGAAAAGGAAAAGGCTCAGGCGTTGTAGGCACAGACGGCAAAAAATAGTTCTCTAGAAAATAAACTGCTAAAATTAAACTGCTATCTCAACAATATCCTTGTTTTTCAAAACGTATTCAGGACCCACCCTCTGCCCTTCAAATTTAGCTGAGCCCCAAACTTTTGCAAATTTTAAATTCTTCGCAAAATCCTTGTGAAGAACCTGCGCAACATCAAGAACTGTGGAGCCTTTTGGAAGAGCGAGCGGCTCATTCATATCAGCGTCATGCCCGGGGCGTTTTGTATAAACCAAAATCTTATCAAGCATCAAAAAGATTGCGTCCTTTAAATTTACAAGAAGATGGTCGGTGATATCATAAGGATTTACAAATAACGCTTTCTTATAGCAGATTTTTTCATTCATCGCTTCAGAAACCTCATTAAGCGAATTTATTTTTCCAGAAACAAGAACCTGCGCATTGTTAAATCCGGAATTTTTTAAGTACTGCTCAAGCTGCTCCGCGGGAAAGGCCAAGTGCTCTTTTCCGGACATTTGAATCCCGGGAAATGAAGAAACTTTAACTGAAATCGGAGGGCGGGTTTTATTTACATAAATATAGGACTTTGCAAGCTCCTCAACCAAAATTTTTCTATCCTCCGGAGAGTTAATTGTAAAAATAATTCCATCAGCATTTCTGATTACTCCAATAATTTCCCTCCCCCCTGCCTTGCCTTCGGAAGAGCCTTCAATCAAAGCAGGAAGCTCAACAAGCTGAATCATCGCGCCGTCATAAACAAACATTCCGGGAGCGGGCTCTTTTGTCGCAAAAGGATACGGAGTTACCTGGGCAACTTCTTTTCCAACAATTTTATTTAACAGCCAGCTTTTTCCAGAATTAGGCATCCCGACAATTACAATCTGCCCGGTGCCGTCTTTTTGAATATACATTGAAGGAGCGCTTCCACCTTTTTTGGCAGCATGCGCTTTCTGCTTTTCAAGCTCTGATTTTAATTCAGCAATCTTTTTTGTCAAATCATATCTTAAATTTTCAGCGCCTTTATGAGTAGGCGCGTGAGATTTCATTTCAAGAAGAGCAACAAGCTTTTCTTCAGGAGTCTTTGCTTCATAATACTTCTTCTGCGCAACGCCGTATTCAATTGATGCATTTGAAGGCATACTATAAACTGCATCAGAAAGGTTAAAAAAAGTGAATTTTGGACAAAAACAGCTGCAAATCAGATATGAAAGAAAGAAGTTGCTATTTTACTTGAACTATTTCTCAGCCTTTAGAACAACAAGCTCTTCAAAAAACAATTTTTTCTTCCCTATATTTTTAACAGAATATCCTTTTTTTGAAAGAATCTGGGAAATATCATCAACCTTATTCAAAGAAGAAAGAAGAATCATAATAACCCCGTTCTCTGAAAGGTAGTTATCCACATTTTCCAAAAATGCGTCAATTACTTCCCTGCCGTTCTCCCCGCCGTCAAGATCGCTCCACTTAATTTCATCGGAAGGAACATAGGGCGGATTAAATGCTATAAAATCAAATTTTCCTTTGGTGTTTGAAAATAAATTACTTTCAATAATGGAGTGATTAAAATTCTGTCCAACAATTTGAGTGCTGTTTTCCATAAGCCCTTTGGCATACTTTTCAACAGCAGATTTTGTTTCGCTTAATGCGGTCACATTAACATCAGCAGAAATAACTTCCTTTGCGCCAGATTTAATCATTGCCACAGACTGAATCCCGCTTCCGCACCCGATATCAAGACATCTCTTGCCCTTGAGGCTTTCTTTTAGAATACACTGCTCAAGAAGCCATGAATCTTCATCCGGACGATACACTTCAGCCATTTATCCACCATTTTACTGAACCCGATCCGACAAATCCCAAATCTTGTCAAAATCTTCTTTATACTTCTTTGCAATTTCCGGGTTTTCTATAAAAACCAAATTCTCCTCATTTTTAGTATCAGCATTCTGGGAATAATTAAACGAACCAGTTGCAACAATTGTTCCATCAATTATTGTAAATTTATTATGCATATACCCTTTGCCGTTTCTAAGCGAAACAGGCGTCCCCGCCTGCGCAAGATACTCATCATCGCTCGCATCATTCATGCTCTGGTCCTTGTCAAAAATAACTTTTACATCAACGCCCCTTTCTTTAGCTTTTAAAACAGCATCCGCAATCCCGTCATGTGTAAAAGAATAAATTGCGATATAAAGCGAACTTTTGGCCGAATCAATCTTTGAAATCAAATGATTTGCGCAAGAATCAGCCGGACAAAAATAAACTTCAACATTACTCTCCGCCGGTTTTGCAGCAACGCTTGCGCTGTTTGAATCCCCAAAACTAAAAAAAGAAGAAGCTGCTTTTGAATAATTTGAATCAATTCCAGTAAAACTTGTATTGTCCTCTCTTGCCGCAAATATTACAAAAAGAGCAAGAACAATTGCGATTACAAGGATAAGCATTCCCGAGCCTATTTTTTTCTCTCCAAATTTTGCGCCCATAGCATTAAACTATGGAAAAATGTCTTTTTATCACTTTCGAAACACTTCGACAGTATGTACTACGACGCCCACAGCCACCTTGACTTAATGGATGAAAAAGAACTTGAAATTACACTCCAAAAAGCAGGCGAAATCGGGCTTAAAGAAGTCATTTCCTGCGCAACAAACTTCCCATCAAACCAAAAAAACCTTGAACTCGCCAAAAAAATACCCCTAATAAAACCAGCAATAGGAATATACCCTCTTGACGCTGTAGAATTTCGCGAACTGGAGCTTGACAAAGCATTTTACTTTTTTAAATCAGAAGCAAAAAACGCAGTTGCAATAGGGGAAGTCGGGCTTGACTTTAAGTACTGCACAAAGGAAGAAGAACAGAAAAAACAGACGCAAATATTTTCAAGATTTATTTCGCTTTCAAATGAAACCAACAAACCATTAATAATACACTCAAGATTTGCCCAAAGACAGGTTCTTGAACTGCTAAAAAAGGAAAATGCAAAAAAAGCGCTTTTGCACTCATTTGTTGATTCAAAAAAACTTATGACTGCTGCAGTAAACGAAGGATATTATGTTTCAGTCGGATTGAGCGTTCTTTACAGCGAAGAAGCGCAGAAAAACATCAAAGAATTTCCGATTGAACGGCTCCTTTTTGAAACTGATTCCCCAATAAGATTCAACGGAGAAAAAGCAAATCCTTCAAAAATAATTGAAGTTGCAAAAAAAGTCGCTGAGATAAAATCAATTGACCTTGATACGATTGTAAAACAACAGGAAAAAAATTATAAAAAACTTTTTTACACCAAAAATTGATAAAATAAAAAAATTCCCTGTTTTACAAAAGCTTTTTGTAATTATACTGGGCTAAGTGCTTCTCAATATCCTTGTAAGATTTTCCACAGAGCATTCCGCCAGCAATAAATTCCTTATCAGTCACTTCAACAAGACACAAATCAGGCATCTTAAACGCGTACATTTCAGATTCCTTGTTGAACTTAAATCCCATGAGAACAAGACCGTGCAAATCTCCCCTAAAAACATCAATCTCCGCAATTCTTCCTTTGTAATTGTAATAATACCTGAATTTATGAACCCTTTTTCCTTTAATTTCTTTTTCAAGCGCGCAAAATTCGCCTTCAGTAATCGAAATGCTCTCCTCAAGAAGCTTAGAATGATCATCTTCCTCCACTTCATACTTTCGAGTAATTTCGTATTTATCTCCGTGCTCTCGGATTCGAATCCTTGGATAATCAAAATAAGAAGGAATGTAAATGTCAAGAATCTCAACCTTTTTGCTTCTTATAAGGCTTGGAAGCGACTTTGCCAAAAACGTTCTTTCAAGTTTAATCATATACAGATACCTGCCTGCCCACTATTTAATCTTTTCACTTAAAAAAAATCAAGTAGCGAAAAAGCAGTCTAAAAATGGGCAACCGCAAGTTTTATAATTATCAGCCAAAGGAAATATTTAAGTGAAATTCATGATACTTGTTTTCCTGATAATTTTGATAATGGCGTTAATAATCGCAAACATACTAATTGCGGCAGTAAAACCAAGAAACGCGGGCGAAAAAGGATTTGCAAACCCGACAGATTATCAAATTGAAGAGCCTGAAGTAATTGTTGAGCACCTTACTGGATTAAAAGAAAACCACGCAATATTAACCGGCGCAATAACTGCAACAAACAAAAAAATGGATCTTCTTAATGAAAGGCTCACCACTCTTGAAAAAGTGGTGATGGCGATAACCCAGCAGAAGCTTTCAGAAAAAAAATCTGATTGAACAAACCCCAATCTATACTAATATAAACTTCAAAACCAAATCTAACTAATGGATAAGCCGTTTATTATTTACCTAATCTGGGCAGTAATTGCAATAAGCATCTCTTTTCTAAACAGCGGACCAAGCCCTGATACAATTACTCACACACTCATAATTGGATTCATTGGAATTCAAATAGCGCTTTTCCCGCGGCTTGAAAAACTCAAAAAATCTTTTTCTCCAAAAAAATTATTCTTTATAATATCCCTGATTTCTGCATGCGCAGTAGAAGGATTTTACATGATTTCAAATCCTGTTTTTAGAAATCTGCAGATAACTTCCTCAACGAGCCTCTTTCAAATATTGCCCAATTATCTTATTGACCTTTTATTCACCTTCCCCGCGTATGTCATAGTATTTTTAGTAATCTGGCACTTCATAAACAAATACAAATACAAAAACTGGGAATACATTATCTTTATCGGGCTCGGGCAGGCTCTTGGAGACGGAGGGGCATATTTTTTTACAAATCCTTTTATGCTGATTTTCATACCTTATATTATGCTAAACTACCACGCAATGAACTCGACAGGATACTTTTTAATAAAACAGGAATTAAACCCGAAAAACAACAGCAGACTAAAATACATCATCCCGCCATTGTGCATAATTATTGCTTACTTAATATGCGGGGCAACGATTAAACTCATCGGACAATCAATAGGATTAGTTTAGACAAGGCTATCTGTGTTTGTTTCGACTGATTCAAATACAAAAAGTTCCTCAGAGTTGGATTAAATCATCAAGGGCTAAGAGCCTCCGCAGGGATTTACTTCATCACAGGAACAAAATAATACTGAACAGAATCATTTAAAAATAATAAAACTGGACAAAACCAGCCAATAAGCCAACGCTTTTAAAGAAAAAATGCATAAAATTATCATGAACCGCAATTTAACCGGATTAATGCTATTTGCCCTTATTGCAGGCATAGTTATGCTGTTTGGATGCGACAAGCCACCACAAAACGATTTGCCAGCGTATTTTGAAATTATAGACCAAAAAGCATCAAGCTTTGAAGAAGTAATAATTGCAAACAGCGGGGAATATTTTTTAAAAACAGGAAAAGAAAACCTTGATTTAAACAACACTGTTTTTGCCGGAGAAATTAGCCCCTCAAAAGGAAAAGAACTGCTCAAGTCGGCAATAGAATTATCAAAAAAAGGCATTGAGTGCAATGAACAAATGATAATGAAAGAATTAATTGTATTTGACAAAAGCAGCACTTCAAAAAAATGCTTTGATTTAAATGACGCATCGTTTGATGATTTAATGGCAAGCTCAAAAAATGAAGCTTTAAAAAATCCTCCAAAAGTAAACTTCTTCCTTCACTTAATATACAACGAAAAATCCGCAGCAAGCGATTATCATGTCCACTCAAACGGGCTTGTAATAAAAACTTTTTATACTTTCTCAAACGGGCTTGGATCCTCCCAAATTCTTCGCCTTCCAAATGAAAAAATAAATGAATTAATTGCCCTCTCAAATGATGAAGTGCTTATGCAGGACAGCGACTGTACATTTGGCAATGGTGAATATGATTACGCAGAGATTCAGAGGAATTTTGAGTATAATTATTACATAAACTGCAGCACTGTTTCGGCAGAGAAGAAAGAATTCTTTGAAAAAGCTCATAAAATTCTTGAGGATGATGCAAAATGAAAAAAACAATAATTATTTTTGGAATTATTCTTGCTGCGCTTAACGCGCATGCTATCGCAATCATTCCTCCCGCGCTTTATGTCGCATCATTATCAATAATCGCGTTTATTTCAAATATTTTAATTACCACCGCAGTGTTTGCCGCCGCAAAAGGCGCTTTTGGAACAGGCAAAGTTGGAAAAAACTTTTCCTCAAAGCTGAATTTGATTCTTGAAATAATCGGAAACGCAGTTCTGATAGTAATATCCATAACAATTGCAGTGTTTGCAATAAATCCAATCACTCTTGAAGATTCAATACTTGCAGGAATTATTGCCGCACTAATAACGCTTGGAATTCTTTTACTCAACGCATACAAACGCCTTTCTATTGTTAAAAAAAATGAAAAAAAATCAATTTTAACAGGGCTTTTTGCAGTATTCGCATTTGTAATAATAGCAGGAAGCATAGCAGCCTATTCATCAGTGGAATTAAAAGCAGTTTCAAGTAATTATGGACAAAATAAACAAACCCCTATTTTAGAAGATATTTCAAATTCCATTTCAAACAGCATAAGCGCGCCTTCGCAGTCAATGGCGAAGCAGGACTCGTTAAATGAAGCAAACAAAGGACTGGCAGGAGGAACAAGCGCTGTTGAAGAAAAAGATTTGCCAGCCGAACCGTCAGAACTCATATTCATCCCAACAAATTCAGGCGAATGCAGAATAGAATCAGAAACCCATTCAATTTCAATTACTCCAAAAACCAACTGCGTCATAGTTCAAAACGGACTGCGGACAAAAACATTCTGCCCAATAATCATTTTGGCTGACGATTTCTATCCAGATAAAAACATAACTTCAAGCGGTTCATGCAGTGATGAATATAATTTAAGCTGATTTTTATGGACTATAACGAAATTCCAAAGGCAGAGCTTGCAAAGCTTGAAAAGTTCTTTCTTGACAACAAGTTTGAGAAAAATGAAACCATAGTCCTTGAGAAAAATGAAAATTCCTTCCTTGTCCCAATAGCAAAAGAATCCACGATGGAATTTTTTGAGATGATTTTCAACAATGACGGCCCTTTTTGGAGCGCGTATAAAGAGCTTGGAATAGGAGAAATTCCTCAAAATCAGGAATATATTGCAGAAATATTTAAGCAGGCATATTTTTGCCGAAATATTGAGGAAAAATATATTTATCGCGACGGAATGAAGAAGCATTTTGAAATAATTAACGGAAGGCTTGAGAAAAAAACAAAAATAACTCTTGACAATATACTTAGGCTGTTAAGCGCGCCAATAGATAAAATTTCAATCACAAAATCAACTATTGTAAACGCTTTTAGGGTAAATGAAATCTTTTTAGATTTTGAAAATGAACTAAAAGAATCAATTGAAGCGGTAAAAACTGCGAATTTAAGACCGCTTGATGAAAAAGATGCAGCAGTATTTCTATCTAAGGCAGTAAAAGTGATGAAATATTCATTCATCGCATCAATTGCAGAATCGCTTAAGTTAAAGCCAAACCCCTTAATTTTAAAAATTGCTCAAAATACTTGCGAATTTGTGCAAAAAATCAACTCAAACAAAGCAATTTTTGAAGAAACCTGCTTTTTAGGCGAAAATATTTATGATATTTCAGAAAAAAGAGCTGATGAAGAAAAATCACCCAAACAAATAATTCTTCCAAAAGAAAACTGGTTCATTTTAAGGGAAGCTGCAAAATTCGCATGCGCAAGATACCTTTACGCTGAAAGAAAAGCATACCAAAATATTGCGGTAAAAAACGGCATGGGAAATGAAATATTTTATCTAAAAACACGAGAATTTATACCTGATTATTACGCTGATTATGCTGTAAAACCAAAGGTAGATTATAAAAAACTTGCAATAATTTCCATAGAAAGAAAAAAAGAATTTGAAAGCATAACTTCCCTTGCCCCAAAAAGAATCATTTACTCAACAAAATGGTTTTTTGATGAATTTGAATCAAATCCTGCCTCAAATTCAAAAAATACTTTAACAAACTTCATAGGAACCCCTGCGGGCGCGCCAACTGTTGCAACTGGAGAGTGCGCGTGGGTGAGGGGAAAAGAAGATATTCTAAAAGACTTTTCTGGAAAAATTATTATCACAAACTATTTTTCCCCAGATCTTGTGACTGCATATACTGGCATCCTTGGAGTGATAAGCAGCGTGGGCGGAGTGCTTTCTCACCCTGCGATTATTGCAAGAGAAAAACAAATTCCTTGTATTTTGCAGGTTGACGGACTGGAGTCAATTAAAGAAGGAACAAAACTTCAAATAGATGGAAAAAGCGGGAAAATCACAATTATTGGCTGACAAAATTTATTTGTTTTCCAGAGGATAACCAAGAATAAAATTTGTTGGAGAAGAATATCTTGACGAGCCGTCGTTAAATATCACCTTTACGCGCCAATAGTAAATCTTGTTCATCATAAGGCTTCCTCTTGGTATATCAGAGCGGTACCATCTCTCGCCCGCAAGAAGATTCTGCTGAATTTCTGAAGAATCCACTCTTTGAGAATAAATAATATTATTAAAATCCGAATCAGAAGAAACTTCAACCACATAATAATTTGTGTCATTTGTCGCCCGCCACCCTATTGATTCAGGAGGCTTAAACAGTCTTGCCCCGTCCTGCGGAATTATTTGAAGATAATAAAATTTATTTTCAGGATTTGGAGAATAGCAACCAAAAGTAGCCACAAGAATTACAGCTATCGCACAAATCAAAACCAATTTACGCATATTATTATTTAATGGATTAAACGGCTATTTAATGGTTTTTAAAAGGAACAAAGATAGAAATTAGCTGTTTTTCTACCAAGGACAATAAGCAATCCCGCAGGCAAAACTAATTATAGATTTTAATGAGAAGAAAAACAAAGCAATAATACTGTATAAAATAAAGCTCATAATGGCAAGCTCCCTTTCCTTAATTTTTGTAATCCCAAAAACAAGGATTGTGCCAAGATTGTTTGGAAGAGGCGCAGCAATCAAAATCCCGGCAAGCGAGAAGGAAAGATATGGAATAAAAAGTTTTCCCAATCGATGGCTTAGCGCTCTATCCATCTTTTTCATATATCGATGCCCTTCAACCACTTTTAACTTCACGTGCAGCACCGACTTAATGAATCTAAAAATAAACAAATCAACAATCATCGCCCCAAGCCCCGCGCATATAGAAGCTACAAAAACATTTGAAGGAGCGGCGGTGATAAAATACCCCGCTGCAAACGGAGACAACAAGCCTAAGGAGAACAGCATCCCGCTAAGAAATGAGAAAAAATAATTCAACTGCCCAAGGCTTGCAATAAAATCAACAAGTCCCTGATTCCAAAAAACAATGGTTGCAATAAAAATAAATGAAACCCACAAATAGAGCTTTGGGTACTTTAAATGAAACAAAACTTTGTCAGCGTTCATTAATTAAATACAAATCCAAAGTTTAAAATCCTGCCGATGAAACAGGAAACTCGATAAAATACTTCTCAAAGCATTAACAAAATTAAAATCCCAATTGTATTGAATACAAAACTAATTACGCCTATTTCCCACTCCTTGATTTTTGTAACGCCCGCAAGGATAGTAATCCCCGCTTCATCAGGAAGAGGGGAGGCAATCAAAAATCCAGCAAAAGCAAGCGCAAGATAGCTTTTAATTTTCTTTCCGATTGTGTGATTGATTAAAGAGGAAAACTCTTTAAACAAATTTTCTCTTTTCAGCCGGTTAAACTCGTCAGCAAATGAAAACCTAATCACCCTAAAAATCAATAAATCGCTTATCAATGCTCCTGCCCCGCCTATAATAGCGGTTGTAAAAATATTTGCGGGCGCAAGGTTTAGAAAAAATCCTATCGCAAAAGGAGTGGTGAAACCAAACGAAAACAATAACCCTCCGAAAAATGCGCCAAGATAGCTGAATTCCCCAAGACTGCTTACAAACAAATCAACCTGTGGAATGCTGAAAATAAAATATGCCGCAATTAACAGCAGTACAAAAAGCGAAAGCTTCCTGTATTTAAATCTTGTAAGAATATTCTTCTTGAAAAAATGGCTGAATTTCTTTGCCTTGGCTGAGTAATTAATATTTTTATTACTTAACGGCATATGGGTAATTATGCACAAAGCCTTATATAAATTAAAGCATTAATCACCGGCAAAACGCCATCAAATTGGTTTAAAACAGCCAAATCAAAATGAATTCATGCTGCTCCAAAAACTTCAAAAACTCGGCATGGCTGCTTCATTTGATTCATGCGGAGGAACAAAAGAAAAGAGCTATCGCGAATATGGAATACCACAAGAGTATCAAAACTTCATATACAACTGCACCCAGACAAGCGAAAATACTTTTGCAGGACAAATCAAGAATGCAAGATATCGGCACAGAGCAGACCCACAAAAAAATCTTTATGAAAAATCAACTATTAGCAGGGATGAAAAAGAAGAACTGAAAAAACAAATGCCTGCAGGAATGCAAAACAGGCTTGGAAAATGCCTCTTAATGAAAGTATTGGCTGATAATACCTGCGTGCATGACTGCAAGTACTGTGTTAATACAACCTGCAAAGAGAAATTGTCCCTTGAGCCAAAAGAACTTGCCGACTCCTTTATTTATCTTCACAACAAAGGATTTGTCACAGGATTATTTTTGAGCAGCGCGGTCCACAAAAGCCCGCAAGAAAGCACTGAAAGAATGATTAACGGGGCAAAAATGATAAGAGAACGAGGATACACAGGATACATACACGCAAAGGTGCTTCCTGAAACCCCTGATTATTTAATTCGCGAACTGGCTCTTTATTCAAATAGACTTTCAGTAAATTTAGAAAGCGCGACAACTCAAGGAATGGAAGAACTCACTACAACAAAAAGCTACCAAAGCGGAATACTAAAAAAATTAAGAACTCTTGACTCAATCCAGCGCGAAAGCAACAGAGAAAATCCAAAAACATTCGGATGGTTCTGCGACTCTGAAGGAATAAATAACGGAGAAGACTTAAGACTAAAATCATTCACCACCCAAATAATTGTCGGAGCAAATGAAGAAAACGACCTTGATATTCTAAACAGAATGGACTCGCTTTATGAAGAGACCTCCTTGTACCGAACATACTTTTCAGCATTCACCCCTGTTGAAGGCACGTGCTTATCCAAAAAAACTCCTGAAAATAAAACACGCGAGCACAGATTGTATGAAACTGACTGGCTTATGAGAATATATGGATTTGACAAAAAGCTAATCACTTCAGGACTTAACGAGAATAATTTTCTCCCAACAGCGCAGGACGTAAAGCAATCAATTGCAATAGCAAATAAACATCTCTTCCCGCTTGACTTAAACTCTTCCACTCGCGAAGAACTCATGCTTGTCCCAGGATTTGGGCCAAAAACAGCTGACAAGATAATTCAAGTCCGCGAGGAAAAGAAAATAAAAGAATTAAGCGATTTAATGGATTTTGGCATTCGAGTTGGGAAAGCAAAAACTTACTTAAATATTGAAGGAAAACAAACAAATCTATACAGCTACTGATTGGTATAAAAGAGAAAACGAAGTGAGGGTAATTCCAAGCAAAATCTCGCCAAAAGCAAACCTTGCCGCAGGAGGCGGGTTGAGATGAATGGTAAACGAGCTTTAAACCATGCTTAAACTAGGATAAACGCAAATCTAAGCGGTTGTGAACTAATTTTCAAAAAAATCCACTAATGGCAATCTTTAAATAGGGTAATGACAGAATATACTTGTTTTAGAATGAAAAAAGCTTAGGTAGCTGGACAAGTTCCAAGCAATAAGACCAAGCGTTAGACTAATTTGACAAAAAATAGTCGAAAAATAATTCAAAAACTAAAAAGAAAAAAGCCGTCTTTAAGGCATAAATGCAAAATTGCAAAAAAATATACAAATAATGTCAAATATTACGGATTTTTCTTTACACACAAAAAATATGAGATGATAAAATGAATAATAACAAAGAATTTAACGAAAAAACAAATTATGAAAAAAAAGAATTTAAACCGCACAACGGCGGAAGAGAAAGAAGAGAATTTAGCGATAGACGCGGTCCTCCACGAAGAGAAGGAAACTTTAGAGACTCACGCGGAGCTCAAGTTCACTCATTCTTAGGCGCAAAAAGCGGAGACTACTTTGTAGGAACTGTAAAAATTGTAAGAAAAGCAAAGCCAGGGCCGGTAGTGTTCTCAGTAAGCGACGGATACATGCAAATGGACGCAGTAGTAATTGACTCTGCATACGAAACAAACGATGTTGTTGAACTAACCGGAAAGGTTAACGAAAGAGCAGGAAAAATGCAAATCGAAATAGACAACATGAAAAAAGTAAACTTTGACTTTGACAAAATCCTAACAGAAAAATCAAAGCCAATTGAAAGGCCATTTTCAATAAAATCCGACAGAATGAACAAAATGAGACCTCGAATGCTCCAAATCGCACACCGAATTCGAAAAGCTGTTCTTGACGGCGAAGCAATAATAATCCGCCACCACGCGGACACTGATGGAATATCATCAGGAATGGCAATACAGCACGCTGTAAGAAAAATGATGGACAAAGTTGGAGTAAACCACTCATACAACTTATACAGAAGCCCAAGCAAGGCGCCGTTTTATGAAACAACAGACATGCTTCATGATATAACTCTTGCAAAGAGAATGGTGAATGACTTCGGACAAAAAAAGCCAATCATAATTATAATTGATAACGGCTCCACTCCAGAAGACGCATTCGCGCACAAAACACTTCACTCACTTGGATATGAAGTAATCGTAATCGACCACCACAATCCAGTAATAATGAACAAAGACGGAACAACATCAGTGTGCAAATACTTGTCACTGCATTTAAATCCGTACATGTTCGGACTTGATGGCAAAACATGCGCAGGAATGCTTGCATACGAAATTGGAAGAATGATTAATGAAGAATATGACGAGCCATTAATCCCGGCAGTATCAGGAATCTCGGACAGATGCGATATACCTGAAACACAGGAATATATAAAAAACACTGGAAAAACTGTTGCAGAACTAACTGATATAGGAATAGCAATTGATTTTGCATCCTATAACTTAAAGTTCGCAAGCGGAGAAGGACTTTACGAAGAATTGTTCTCTAACCCAGTAATGGTTGAAACAATGAAACATGAAGTTACAAAAGGAATGGAAACACAAATGCAAAGCACACTTCCTTATGTAAAGACACAGGAAATCAATAATGTGATATTTTCTCACATAGATCTTGAGAAATACACATTGAGATTCAAGTACCCGACTCCTGGAAAAGTAATTGGAATGATTCATGACACAATTGCTGAAGGAAAAGACCAGCACGCAGTGTTTAGTATCGGATACGTATCCGACATGATAATCATAAGAGCAACAAAACCAGTGCTCCCAGTAGCGACAGTAATTGCTCACTTGAGAAAAACAATGCCAAAAGCAAGCGTTGATGGCGGAGGACACGAATGCGCAGGAACAATCAAATTTGTAAGCGCGCACTTAAATGATGTAATAGAAAACATCAAAGAACAGATAAAAAATCTGCCACCATACGACCCTGAAACGTTTGAAAAGAAGTAAATAAATATTTTGTGAAGGAAAAAAGCCTTCACAATTTAACTATTTTAAAAGAATTAAGATTAGACTTAACTTATTCTTCGCCAATCTTTGGCTTCTTCATGCCGTCGGTTTTTGGACAAGTTCGGCACATAGAGTTCATTAAACTTGGCTCTTCTGGACAATCAGGATAAAGTCCTTTACACTTAGGGAATTCCCCCGCTCCGACTATTTCAGCCTCATTATTTGACTTAAACTTCTGTTTAGAATAATAATTCAAGCTTCCGCCCATAACATCACACAATACTTAGCCAATAACGGCTATAACAACCTTTCTAACACTGCCAATAATTAAAAACAAAACGCTACGATAAATGAGTATGGCTTTTAGCGAAATGCTTTGGATGACAAAAACCAAAATCTTCATCCTAATAATAATACTAATCCTTTGCGCGCCCTTCTACTACGGATACGGATGCATAAACGGGGTGTGTGCCATTGCAGAAGCCTGCAACTGCGGATTCCAGCCAGCAAACTTCTTCACAGTATTCATAATATCCTTTATCTTGGCAGGGTTTATTGGAGAAGTAGTGCAAATGTTTACTAAGAAAAAATAAAAGTAAAAGTTCCTTTTTAATTTTTAGTACTCTTATCCCCAACTTCCCTTTTCATATTAGCAATCTGGTCTCTTAGGGCGATTGCCATTTCAAAGTCAAGTCTTTCTGCTGCGGCGCGCATTTCAACTTCAAGCTGAGGGATGAGGCGCTCTTTCTCGCTCTTTGGAATGTGCTTTGTGTCTTTGAGGATTAGCATCTGCTCTTCAAGAGGGCGGATGATTGTCTTTGGGGTGATTTTGTGCTTCTTGTTGAATGCAAGCTGGATGTCTCTTCTTCTGTTAGTTTCAGCAATTGCGTTCTTCATGGAAGCGGTTGATTTGTCAGCGTAGAGAATTACTTTAGAAGCTGAGTTACGAGCAGCTCTTCCAATAATTTGGATTAAGGACTTTTGGTCGCGTAGGAAACCTTCTTTATCAGCGTCAAAAATAGCAACTAAACCAAGTTCAGGAATATCAATTCCTTCTCTTAGTAGGTTAATTCCCACAAGAACATCAAACTTCCCTTCTCTTAACTGGCGGATGATTTCGCTTCTGTCAAGAGTTTTGATTTCAGAGTGAAGATACCTTGCTTTAATATTCTGCGAAGCAAAGTACTCAGCCATTTCTTCAGCAAGTTTTTTTGTTAAAGCTGTGATAAGAACTCTGTGCCCTTTTGACAAAACTTCTTTGATTTCTTTAATAACATCATTAATCTGATCCTTTGTTCCTCTGATTTCAACTTCAGGGTCAACAAGTCCTGTTGGGCGGATGATTTGCTCAACTATATTCTTTGAATGAGCTCTTTCATACTTATCAGGAGTTGCTGAAACAAAAATAACATTCTGCTTTTTCATATACTCTTCAAATTCATTAAACTTCAACGGGCGATTATCAAGCGCGCTTGGAAGTCTAAAGCCGTAATCTACTAAAGTTTGTTTTCTCTGCCTGTCTCCGTTGTACATTCCATTAAGCTGAGGGATTGACTGGTGAGATTCATCAATTACAATCAAAAAGTCGTCTCCGAAATAATCAAGCAGACAATATGGCTTTTCGCCTTCATTTCTTCCTTCAAAATGCCTTGAATAGTTTTCTATTCCTTTGCAGAATCCAATTGATTTCATTAATTCCAAATCATACTTTGTTCTCTGCTTAAGGCGGTGCGCTTCAATCATTCCAAGCTTTGGAAGTCTTTCTTCAAGCTCTTTTTCAATTCGAGCCATTGCGCTAATTGTTTCACTTTCAGGAGTAACAAAATGTCTTGCAGGGAACAAAAATAAGTGGTCAAGCTTTTGAACAGGATTTCCAGTATTCTTATCAAGCACTGTGATTCTTTCAACATTATCTCCGAAGAATTCAATTCTAACAATATTTTTATCATACCCTGGAATAATATCCACAGTATCCCCTTTTACTCTAAATCTTCCGCTCACTAGCTCCAAGTCATTTCTTTCATACTGAGCGTCAAGGAGCTTTGACATTAAATCATGCCTTGAGAGTTTATCTCCTTTTGAAATATCAAAACCCATTCCCTTGTAATTCTTCGGATTACCCAAGCCATAAATGCAAGAAACACTTGCAATTACTATTACATCTTTTCTGCTCAATAGAGAAGTGGTTGCAGAAAGTCTCATTCTTTCAATATACTCATTTATCTGCGAATCCTTCTCAATGTACTGGTCGGTTTGAGGAATATAAGATTCAGGCTGGTAAAAATCATAAAATGAAACAAAGTACTCCACTCGGTTATTTGGAAAGAAAGCTTTGAATTCATTATACAATTGAGCGGCAAGCGTTTTGTTATGAGCAAGAACTAAAGTTGGTTTTTTTACTTTCTCAATTACATTAGCAATAGTAAAAGTTTTCCCGCTTCCTGTTACTCCTAAAAGAGTCTGCATTTTGTCCCCGTTTTTTATGCCGTCGGCTAACTCTTTAATCGCTTTTGGCTGGTCGCCGGCTGGAGCAAACTTTGAAACTACCTTAAACTCTTCAATAGGCATAAGTAAAACCCTGATAAGCAGATTTTTTAATTGTTCTAAAGAGGGCTGTCGGACTTATGATTAAAGCCCGTATGAGTCAAAGAACTTTCTAATAGTCTGATAATCCTTCAAAAAGTCATGTCCTTTTTCAGTGATGGAATAAGTCCTCTTTCCTCTTTTATCAAACTTTTCAACAACAAAACCTTTCCCCATCATTTCATTTAAATAATCAGTAAGCATCTGGTGGGATAAATTGGCTTTGTACATTATGTGAGTCGGACCGGCTTCCCCCTCTTTTCCCCTGATAAGCAAAAGTATTTCATGAATAATACCGACTTTGTCCCTTTTTGGATTCATTTCTTCAGCACCATGTAAAAATTAATCAGCATCAAAATATACGCGATGAGTGAGAGCATGTGCCCAAGAACATAAAGCGCGGGCTCCTGAACCGCCAGAACAAACTGAATTCCGCCAAAAGCCAAAAAAACAAACGCCACAGCGATAATCTTGCTCAAGCGCCTTTTCTTATACAGATAATTTTTTACAAAATGCCATGCAACAAAAATAAAACAAATCGTTGCAATGAAGTAAAATACAAAGAAAGGATTTTGAACAAAAAGCAGAGGAACTACCGCAAGCAAAAGCATTACCGCAAGAAGCGATCTTCTGCTCACTTCAAAAGTCATGTAAAGAAGAATAATTAATCCCACCAGCATGAAAAACATCTGACCGTAAGCGCCTATCGCCTGAAGAGTGAGCGCAAAAGAAAATTCGTTTAAAGTAAGAAAAGGCTTGACGCCTATTTTTGATAAAAGAAAAAAGTTAAACACAGATTGGAAAAAATATGAAAGTGAGATAAACAAAAACCCCGCCCCAAGAAGCCCGGTTGAGCGCTGAAGAGTTAATTTGTAAAACCTAAGCGCAAACACCGCGAGGACAAAAACTATTACTGCAAATATTAATTCTAATATAATATCATACCCAAAAAACCAAGGGGCTTGAACTGTGACGAATTCCATAACATACGCCAGTTCCAACAGTATTTAAACTTTCTGGAAGTCGCCTCTAGAACTCCAGTATTGATTGAAATTTCACAAAGTATATAAACAAAAATTGGACAAGTAATGAAGAAAGAAAGTTTTGGAGGTAATTATCCGGGAGGAGTTAAAATGAAAAAAATCCAGACAAGAGAGAAAGAAATGTATCTAAAGCAAGTGAGGGTTGAATACTGGGAGAAATTCGGCGCTCTGCCAACAATTAGCGAGCTCACCAAAAGCGCTTGGAATTACTGCAACCCGAAAAATAGAGTTTGCTGATGATGCCCGAAGAAAGTTAGAGAGTCAAAGTAAGAATTTTTAGATGAAGACAAGAAGAGAGAAAATGTTTTTGGAAGGTGTGAAGATATGAAAAAGAGAGAAATAATGGAAAAAGTGTTCAGCGAGTACATAAGACAGACGAAACTTGCCTCAATGTATTCGACGCAGCGGTAATTAATGAAACAAATTATGCTTTCCGGTAAGTCATTTTTGAAAATGGCGAGGATATAGCTGCCAGCGCAATTTTAGCCCATCAAACCTGCCCTTTTAGTGCGAAAGGCAGCTATATCCTGGAAAGAACTAAAACTTAGTCCAAAATCAGCCTCATTGAATTCTGCCCCCAACACGGGCAGAGGACTATTTTTGCAATTTGAAAAAAAGAATAGCGCATTGAAACTAAAAAAAAGCCACACCCAAAGCAATAATAACCCAAATATACTTTACTTATAAAACTCAAAAAGGAATGGGTAATTGTGGCAAAAAATGTTAAGAAAATAGTAAAGGAAAGCTATTCAAAAATTGCGCAAAACGGCGGGTGCGGATGTTCATGCGGATGCAAAACAAGCGAGAACGCAAAAATCTCAAAATCAATAGGCTACTCTGAAGATGAGCTTGGCGAGGTATCAATCGCAAACCTTGGACTTGGATGCGGGAACCCGACAGCATTAGCTGATATAAAAAAAGGAATGATTGTGCTTGACCTTGGAAGCGGAGCAGGAATTGACTGCTTTTTGGCGGCAAAAAAGACAGGAGCAACTGGAAAAGTAATTGGAGTGGACATGACTGAAAGCATGATTGCTCTTGCAGAGGAAAACGCTAAAAAACTGAAAATTAAAAATGTAGAATTCAAATTAGGAGATATTGAAAAACTTCCTATTGAAGATAACTCAATTGATGTGATAATAAGCAACTGCGTCATTAACTTAGCTCCTGATAAATTGAAAGTGTTTAAGGAAGCTTACAGAGTTCTAAAAAAAGGCGGAAAAATGATGGTATCGGATATTGTTCTCCTAAAAGAGCTTGAGAAATGGCAGCGCGAAGACAAAGAACTAATATCAGGATGCGTAGGCGGGGCCCTGCTAAAAGAAGAATATTTATTAATTATAAAAAAATCGGGATTAAAACCAAGAATTGTTTCAGAAGACAAAGAGATAAGCAAAAGGCAGTATAATGGAATAGCGCTTGAAAGCATAAAAGTTGAAGCAACAAAAGAATAACTGTGCGGAAACATTCACAACCAAAGCCATAATAACCCCGCGGACTTATTAGTTTTAAACACTAAATAGTGTGAACAAAAGGTGAATAAAAAATGCCAGCAAAAAAAACTGTAAAGAAAACAACAAAAGCAAAGAAAGACGACTGCGGTTGCAGCTGCTGCTGCAGGTAAAAATGCTTTCAAAAAAAGCACAATCCACAGCTCTTTTAATGAAAGAGCTTTTTATTTTTTTAAAAATCAAGTTTTTTATAAAGAAAGTCAGTTTTTAGGATTAATTTCCAAGCTACTTTCCAAGAACTTCTTTTCTTTTTAACACTTTTCTATAGGCATTCGCAAACCTGTGAGCCTCATCCCTAATTGCTTGAAGCAACTGCAAGCCCTTGTGCTTTCTATCAAGCCTAAGCGGAGAGCTTTTGTTTGGAAAATAAATTTCCTCGAACTGCTTTGCAAGAGAAATAATCGGGATGCCTAATTTTAATTCTTTAAGCACTCCGCTTGCAACTGCCAGCTGGGTTGGACCGCCGTCAATTACAATCAAATCTGGCTTTTTCATCTTTAATGAAAGAGAACCGCCATACCTTCTTTTTACAACTTCCTGCATTGCCCACAAATCATCGCTCAAAGTAGGGGCTTGGATTTTAAACTTTCTGTAATTTGACTTATCCGCAAAACCGTCAGTGAAAGTAACCATGGAAGCCACTGTATTAGTTCCGCTCAAGTGAGAAATATCAAAGCACTCTATAACTCGTGGAGATTTTTCCAGCCCCAAAGCTTCTTTTAACGCATTTGTCCGTTCATTTCCCGCAAAAAAAGTTGCTGTAATGTTTTTTTCAACAAAATCAAGAAGCTCCTTCTTATCCCCGCTCTTAGGAACTGTAATTTTTACTGCCTGCCCTGATTTTTTTGAAAGAAATTCTTCAACTATGACTTTTCCTTCAAATTCAAAAGGAATTAATATCTCGCTTGGGATTTTTATTGAATCATACAATTGAAGCAAAAACTCTTCCAAAAAATCTTCATAATATTGGAAGACAAACTCCTGCTTTTCTTCAACCACACCCTGCCTTACATTAAACACTAATAGATACACTTCATCTCCGACAATTGAATAATTAATCGCATGAGAATCAATTGTTTTAGTAAACTCCATAACCTGCTTTTCCTTTAATGTTTTAAGCGCGGCAATTTGATTTCTCAAAGTAAGGGCGTATTCATAGTTTAATATTTGAGTATTCTTCTTCATTTCACTTTCAAGCTCTGCTATTAACTCATCAACGCTTCCTTTGAGAATTTTTCTAATCTTTGCAATTCTTGCGGAATAATCTGGCTTATTTTCAAGCATTAATTTCCGCAATTGAGGAGAAGGCTTTTTGTACAAAATCTTAAAGTGCCTTGTAATAGTATCCATCACCACTCTTCTAACCGCTCCGCTTGTGAAAGGACCAAAATACTCGCCTTTCTCGCCCCTAATTCTTGCAACCTCAAGAATCGGCAAATCATCCTCGCTAAGACGAAGATATGCATATCTCCTTGAATCCTTCAAATCAAGATTAAATTTTGGATAATGAAGCTTAATTAAATTGTTTTCAAGAAGAAGAGCTTCTCCTTCGGTTTTTGTTACAATAAAATCAATATCAAATATTTTAGTCACAAGCAGAGCAGTTTTTGCATCATGATCTTTCTTTTGAAAATAACTTGACACTCGTTTCTTTAAGTTTTTAGCTTTTCCAACATACAAAACCCCTCCTTTTTCATCCTTAAACAAGTAACACCCTGGAGAGGAAGGCATTGAAGAAACATCTTTTGGCTTAATCATACCAAATACTACGATTAGAATGAGTTAAAATAGTTCTCTAAAAAGACAAACTTGCTTAATCTCACCAATAACTTATTTAACCCCAAAAAGGATAATTACATATGAATCCAATGAAAGGAAGCATAATTAAACTCGGAAAAAGAAAAGCATTCCCCGCAGGACTTAACGCAAAAGCAAGAGCAAGACTTAAATCAAGGCAGGTACAGTCGCTGACTGAACAGTCGCGGAAGATTAGAGAAAAGGGAAAAGTTAATCCTGAAAAAAGCGCCGCACAGCAGAGAATGACGTTTGGAGAAACAAATGTTGACGCGGCAAGAAGAATACTTTCTGATGAAAGAAATATGGATAGAATGAGCGTTCATCAAATTAATCACGAGATTGCAACTGCGGGAGTTATGAGAATACTTAACGCAGGTAGAGTGCACATAGATCCAAGAGATGCAAGGCAAGTGATGGGCAACTCTGGGAAAATACTTGAAAGATTCGCAAAAAGAGTTCCAAGCGAGCATGAGCTTTGGAAATATATTCCAGGACCAAAAAGAGGACCGGATGGAAAACTTCACTACCCTCAAATGAAGAGATTTAAACTTAAAGGAGCTGAAGCCAAAGTTTACATTGAGCAGTTCTCGCTTCCTCGCAAGTGGAAAGGACAAAAACCTGACAGAGTTGTTCAAGTGCTGAATGAAAGACTACAAAATGTCCCATTTCTTCCCCCAAGAGCGGGAGAAATTGTAAGCAAAGATTTAGGAATTATAAGAGACATGGCTCCAATTCATTATCCGCCAGTTAGGGAAAGATACAGAGTAATGGGATGGATACTACTTGAAGACTATTCAAGCGGAAGAGGCGCAGCTCACCACATGCAGGTTTATTTACAGAAAATTGTTCCAAAAAAAGCTGAAATAGAAAGAGAGCTTAGAATGAAAGCGCAGGCAAAAACAGGCAACTAATTCAAACGCACTTCAAAACTATTTCTTAAGTATTGGCGAAAGGAACTTTCCAGTATAACTCTTTGAATTATTCGCAATGCTTTCTGGAGTGCCCTCGGCAACAATCTGCCCGCCGCCTTCTCCGCCTTCTGGACCCAAATCAATAATATGATCAGCGCATTTAATTACTTCAAGATTATGCTCAATTACAACAATTGTGTTTCCCTTATCCACTAAAACCTGTAGAACATCAAGGAGTTTTTTAATATCATGGAAATGAAGGCCTGTGGTTGGCTCGTCCAATAAATAGAGTGTGTTTCCTGTTCCGCGTTTTGCAAGTTCTTTTGTAAGTTTTACTCTTTGAGCTTCCCCGCCTGAAAGAGTAGTAGCGCTTTGACCGAGCTTAATATAACCAAGTCCAACTGAGTTAAGAGTTCCAAGCTTTGTTCTAATCCCAGGAATTGATTCAAACAACTTTGTCGCTTCTTCAACACTCAAATTCAAAACATCAGAAATATTTTTCCCATTAAAAGTAACCGCAAGAGTTTCTTCATTATACCTTTTGCCTTTGCACTCTTCACATTCAACATACACATCAGGCAAAAAATTCATTTCAATCTTAATCGTCCCGTCACCCTGACACTTCTCGCACCTACCGCCTGGAAGATTAAAAGAAAATCTTCCTTGATTATACCCTCTCATTTTTGCTTCTTTAGTCATTGCAAATAAGCTCCTGATTTCATCAAACACTTTAATATAAGTCGCAGGATTACTCCTCGGAGTTCTTCCAATTGGACTTTGGTCAATTACAACAACCTTATCCACTTTTCCGTCCACTACAATATCCTTGTGCTTACCTGGAAGAATCTTTGCAGTTGAGAGTTCAAGCTTTTTTACTAACCCTTTATTTATAATTTCTTCAAGAAGAGTTGATTTACCCGAGCCGCTCACTCCGGTTAAACAATTAAATACGCCAAGCGGAAGAGTTACATCAATATTTTTCAAGTTGTTTTCAGCACATCCTAAAAATGAAATGCTTCCTTCGCCAGTTCTTCTCTTCTTTGGAACACTAATTTCAACTTTCCCAGCCAAGTACTGCCCAGTAAGAGAATCTTTGTTCTTTTTTATTTCATCAGGAGTCCCAACAGCAATAACTTTCCCGCCGTGAATCCCAGCACCAGGCCCCATATCAACAACATAATCAGCATTTCTAATTGTATCCTCATCATGCTCTACTACAATTAAAGTATTTCCAATATCCCTCAACCTGTGAAGAGTTTCAATTAATTTATTATTATCCCTCTGGTGAAGTCCAATTGAAGGCTCGTCAAGAATGTATAAAACTCCCATTAAGTTTGAGCCAATTTGAGTGGCTAATCTAATTCTCTGAGCTTCTCCTCCGGAAAGAGTCCCCGCCTGCCTTGAGAGAGTCAAATAATTTAATCCAACATCATTAAGGAACTTCAACCTTGCATTAATTTCTTTTAAAATAAGCTTTGCGATTTCAGAGTCTTTTTTTGACAAATCAATATTAGCAAAAAACTCGCTTGCCTTGTCAATTGACAAGTCAGTCAAATCAATAATGGATTTATCTTTAACCTTCACTGCAAGGATTTTATCCTTTAATCTTTTTCCCTTACAAACAGGGCACTCGCTTGAACGCATATACTTTGCCAAGTCTTCTTTTCTCCACTCGGATTCAGTAGTTTTGTAAAGTCTGTCAGACTGAGGGATTAAACCTTCCCACCCATCTCTTAAATTCATTTCAGCGCCGTTATCCCAGTGTCCGACTAACGCATCTTTAGTTCCGTACATTAAAACATCATACTGGTGTTTTGTGAATTTCTCAATCGGGGTGAATAAATCAAAACCATATTTTTTTCCTACAACTTGCAATTGCTGTCCTCTCCAACTCAAATCCATTTTACCGTAAATATCAATAGCCCCGTCCATTATGCTTTTTGATTTATCAGGAATTACTAAATCAGGGTCAAATTCAATCTTTACTCCCAAACCCTTGCACTCTTCACAAGCTCCAAAAGGAGAGTTAAATGAAAACATTCTTGGCTGGAGTTCTTCAAAAGACAAACCGCAGATAGGGCAAGTGAGCGCTGAGGAATACATCTGCTCTTTTCCTTTCGCATCAACAATAATCATTAACCCATTTCCTCTCTTTAACGCGCTTTCAACAGCTTCAATAATTCTTGACTTGTCTTTGACATTAACTCTGTCAACAACCGCTTCAATATCATGCATCTGCCATCTGCCAAGAACTATTTTTTCATCAGTTCGCATTATTTTTTTATCAACTCTAACTCTTGCATACCCTTCCTTTCCCAAATCAAGAACTAATTGCTCATGAGTTCCTTTCTTCTGGCTGATTATGGGTGCAAGAATAGTTATTTCTCCTTTAGAATTTTCGATAACCTTCTTTGCAATCTGCTGAGGAGTCTGTGACTCAATCTTTACTCCATGCTTTGGGCAATGAGGAACACCAACACGCGCAAAAAGCAACCTTAAGTAATCATAAATCTCTGTAACAGTCCCCACAGTTGATCTTGGATTATTAGAAGTGGATTTTTGCTCAATAGAAATTGCAGGAGATAATCCGTCAATAGAATCAACATCAGGCTTGTTCATTAATCCTAAGAATTGCCTCGCATAAGCGCTAAGTGATTCAACATATCTTCTCTGCCCTTCAGCATAAATTGTATCAAAAGCAAGAGTTGATTTGCCGGAACCAGAGAGCCCAGTTATCACTATGAATTTATCTCTTGGAAGCGAGATAGTGACATTCTTCAAATTATGCTCGCGAGCCCCGCGAACAACAATCTCATTCATGCTTAGATACTATCCAAAAGAAAGCTTAATAAATCAAGCCAAAGGAGAGCGCCGGCGAAACAAATGCTATTTATTTCACTTCTTTTTGGTTCACAAAAAGAATTCGATATAAAAACAAAAAACTTTAAGCACTTAAAATAAAAACACGCACACATTATTGTACTAACTGGCAAAATAGTACCAAACGCTTTATAAAAACCGGAAACAAAAGAGTAGTCAAGCGGAAAAGATAGCCGCGTTATGCGAGGGGATAAATTATGGCTGAACTGAATGTGTATATTACTGATGTAATGAAAAGAGAAATGGACTATGTGGGGGGAGTTGACTGGGAAAAAATAATCCACGAAGCTGTTTGGAAAAAACTCGCAGAAGCGAAAAAACACTTCAAGAAACATGAAAGACCGAATACTTGGGAAAATGATTATTGACCAAAAATGTGACAACAAACAACCGCGACAGCAAAGTTAATAATACTAACACCATATTAATATAATATTAATATGGGGGTGAGTGATAATGGTGAAAGCAATAATAGACATCTCTCCGCAGTCAAACGCAATACTAAATGTTCTAAAGGCAAAACACGGGCTTAATACAAAATCCGAAGCGATTGACTTTGTTGTAAAACAATATGAAGAAGAAGTCATGGAGCCGGCTTTGAGGCCTGATTTTATCAAACGGATGCGAAGAATTGAAAAAGGCAAGAAAATATACATAGGGACTGTCGAAAACCTTCGGAAGAGATTTGAATGACATACAGCATAATATTAAGCAACAAGGTCGACAAAGTCTTCTTTAAACTTGTAAAAAAGGACAGAGAACAATATTATGCAGCAGTTAAAAAGATTAAAGAAATAAAAGAAAACCCGCAACATTACAAAAACTTGCACCCTCCGCTTGCGCACTTAAAAAGAGTGCACATAATGAAAAGCTTTGTCCTAATATTTTCAGTTGATGAAAAGAACAAAATCATTACGCTTGAAGACTACGAGCATCACGACAAGATATACAAAATCTGAAAAAAATAGAAAATGCGAGGGAGTGTTTTACCCCCGCAAGTTAACTTTGATTTTACTTATTGAACTTAGCATCGCTCTTTGTTCCTTTTTCTTTTAGGCTAGCGTGAGCGGCTGCAAGTCTTGCTATTGGAACTCTGTAAGGACTGCATGAAACATTGCTCATGCCGATTCTATGGCAGAACTCAACTGTTGCAGGGTCACCGCCGTGCTCACCGCAGATCCCGATATCAATTGAGGGCTTTACTCCGCGAGCAAGCTTAATTGCATGCTGCATTAAGAGTCCAACTCCGGACTGGTCAATTGTCTGGAACGGGTCCTGAGCATAAATTCCCTTCTCCACGTATGGAATCAAGAACTTTCCCGCATCGTCTCTTGAGAAACCGCAAGTCATTTGAGTCAAATCATTTGTTCCAAATGACATGAACTCAGCTTCTTTTGCTAATAAATCAGCAGTTAATGCGGCTCTTGGAACTTCAATCATTGTTCCAATAGTGTAATGCACTTTTCCTTCCGCTCCTGTTTCTTTAGCAACTTTTCTAGTTAATTCAGCAAGAGGAGAATACTCCTTTACATTCCCAACAAGAGGAATTTCTATTTCAGGAATTGCCTTAACTCCCTTCTTTCCAACAGCGATTGCCGCGTTAAATATTGCCCTAACCTGCATTTCCATTATTTCAGGATATACTACGGCAAGTCTGCATCCTCTGAATCCAAGCATTGGGTTGAATTCGTGAAGAGAAGCTATTGTATTTACAATATCCTTTGGAGTTACATTAAGTTCCTTTGCAATATCTTCAATTTCTTTTGTTTGATCTTCTTTTGGCAAGAACTCATGCAGAGGAGGGTCAAGCATTCTAATAATAACCGGCAAGCCGTTCATTGCATTGAAAATTCCTTCAAAGTCTTCCTGCTGGTAAGGCTCAATTTTTGCCAATGCTCTTCTTCTTCCTTTCTCGTCTTTTGCAAGAATCATTTCTCTAACCGCTTTGATTCTTGTAGCTTCAAAGAACATGTGCTCTGTTCTGATTAATCCTATTCCTTCAGCGCCGAACTTTCTTGCAAGCTCTGCGTCCTTTGGAGTGTCAGCATTTGTTCTAACTTTTAGAGTTCTAAAAGAATCAGCCCACTTCATTAAAGTTGAGAAGTCTCCTGAAAGAGTTGGTTCAACCACTGGAACTGCGCCAACAATTACGTGACCAGTTGAGCCGTTTAGAGAAATTATATCCCCTTCCTTCACAACTGTTCCGTTGCAAGTGAACATTTTCTTCTTTTCTTCCATTACTATTTCGTCGCAACCTGAAACGCAGCACTTGCCCATTCCTCTCGCAACAACAGCAGCGTGAGAAGTCATTCCCCCTCTTGCTGTTAAAATTCCAACAGCCGAGTGCATTCCTTCAATATCTTCTGGAGAAGTTTCTAGTCTTGCTAAAATTACTTTCTCCCCTCTTTCAGTCCATGACTTAGCATCCTCTGCGTTAAATACAACTTTACCAACCGCAGCTCCTGGAGATGCTGGAAGTCCTTCAGTTAAAGGAGTGTATTTAGCTTTTGGGTCAAACTGCTTGTGAAGCAACTGATCCAAGGAAGCTGGGTCAACTCTTAAAACCGCGTCTTCTTTTGAAATTACTCCCTCATTAACCATGTCAACTGCAATTTTTACCGCAGCGTGAGCAGTTCTTTTACCGTTTCTTGTCTGAAGCATATATAATTTTTCGTGCTCGATTGTGAATTCAAAATCCTGCATATCTTTGTAAGATTTTTCAAGCTTTGCCCTAATATCAACTAATTCCTGATGAACTTTTGGAAGAATTGATTTTAACTCATCAATTTTCTTTGGAGTCCTAATACCAGCAACAACATCTTCACCCTGAGCGTTCATTAAGAACTCGCCGTAGAACATGTTCTTTCCAGTTGAAGGGTCTCTTGTGAATGCAACTCCAGTTCCTGAGTCGTCACCCATGTTACCAAAAACCATTTCCTGAACATTAACCGCTGTGCCCCAATCGTTTGGAACATTATTTAATCTTCTGTAAATAATTGCTCTATCATTATTCCATGACCTGAATACCGCATCTCTTGAGCGCTTTAACTGCTCAATTGGGTCCTGAGGGAAATCTTCCTTTGTTTCCTTCTTATAAAGTTCCTTAAATTTCACTACTAATTCTTTTAGCATTGCAGTTGTCATTTCAGTGTCCTGCTTGATTTTATTTGCGTGCTTTATTTCATCCATTATGTGCTCGAATTTTAATCTATCAACTTCCATTACAACATCAGCAAACATTGTGATGAATCTTCTGTATGAATCATAAGCAAATCTTTCATTTTTCGTTGCTTTTGCAATTCCTTCAACAACGCTGTCATTCATTCCAAGATTTAGAATAGTATCCATCATTCCAGGCATTGAGGCAGGAGCTCCGCTTCTAACAGAAACCAAAAGAGCGTTCTTTGGATCGCCGAATTTCTTTTTAGTCTTAGTTTCAACTTTTTTAACCGCTTCAACCATCTGAGAATCAAGTTCAGTCGGGTGTTTTCTTCCATGAGCGTAGTAATATTTACAAACATCAGTTGTAATTGTGAATCCATAAGGAACTGGCAAACCAATTTTAGTCATATCCGCTAAATTTGCACCTTTTCCTCCAAGCAGCATCTTCATGCTCTTGTCTCCTTCCTCAAACATGTATACGTACTTATCATTAGCCATAATTTCTCCCCCAATTTTAGACAAGAAAAATCTTTTCACCAGACATTCTTTGATAGTAGGAAAGAAAAAAAGGTTAATAAAGCTAATTAGAGAGTGAGTAAAGCGAAAAAAGTTAATTTACTCACTCAAAATTTATTTTAAAGTTGGGTAACTTGTGCCTTCACTAATTACCCAAATATTAGTAAAATCCCAGCCACTATAAGTTGCCTGCTGTTTCATTTCAGCAGTAGTTTTTCCTGTTCCTACCGCGCTAGTGCCCTTAGTTGAAGTAGTTACATCCCAATAAGTGCTTGAATTTACCCCGCCAGAGTTAAAACCAGCTAAGCCACCAATGCTATTACAGGAACCGCCCGTGCAAGAAACAAGTCCAGTTGAATAAGAATTTGTTAAAGTTCCAGGAGTGTTAAAATTTCCAAGTAGTCCTCCAACACCAAAAGCATTTATTGAAGAAACTGGGCTCTGAGAATACGAGTCAGTTACTTCCCCAAAATTATTTCCAACTAATCCCCCAACAGCCATTGCACTATCAAGCCCATAAACATTTCCAGTTGAATAAGTTCTTCTAACATGCCCTAAAATTGTTACTGGATCCTGTTTTGCATTATATCCAACAACTCCACCAGTAGAACTGCTTCCAGTAACTTGTGCGCTTGAGTGCGAGTTAGTCAAGTATCCTGCGTTACTGCCTAAAATTCCGCCTGTGTATCTTTGGCTTGAAATTACTCCCATAGTTGAAACATTTGTTACTGTTCCATTATTTGAGCCAACAAGAATCCCTGAATAATCAGTAGCTGAAATGTTTGCATCAGTTAGAGAAACATTTGAAATTGATGCATTAGATAGGGTTCTTCCAAAGAGCCCCACATAATTAGTTGCAGGAAGAATTATTTTAATTCCGGAAACAGAATATCCTTTTCCGTCAAAGCTTCCTGAAAATGAATTGGCATAAGTTCCAATAGGAGTAAACCCAGCTCCGCCGTTCCAAGATGATGATTCATAACAATTAATATTTCCCCCAATAGCATAATTTCCGTCCAAATGCTCATTTACTTTCTGCAGCTCAAGACAGGAATTAATAATCCAAGGATTTGCTAAAGTGCCTGTTCCAAGCCCTACAACTCCATTTGGATTAGCAGGAGCGGTATCAGTCACGCAAGTAGCAGTAATCTGACCGCTAATTGTTTTTGACAACTCATCAGGAGTGGAATACTCCATTGAAACAGCGCAAACTTTTTTAGTCTCTCCCGGAGCACAAGGGCAAGATAAGTTCAAATCGCTTAAATAAAATAACTTCTTGTCAAGCGGAGCAACTATATTATTGAATACAGATTCCCTTCCCCCAACAGTTATTTTCTTCAATAGAAGAGAATCGTTTGAGTTGTTAGTCACATTAACAAGCCCATCCCCCTGAGGGTCCTGAACAAATTCATAAATTGAGACTCCTTCTGAAGAAAGCGACTGCTTGATTTGGTCAACACTTGGATTAATTACAGAAAAAGAATTTTGAAACATTCCAGTTAAAAGCCCAACAACAACAAGCGCTATTACTATTACAACAGCAATAATTACTAAGTATTCAATAGTGCCCTGCGCACTTGATTTTGTTCTCCGCTGTTTAAATGAAACCATTAACATAAGAGGAATTTGAAATTAAAAAGAGTTTCGGCAGGATAAAAAGCGCTGCAGGAAAAATTTAACTTGCAGGCTGGCGCGAATCAAGCGAAATATTTTCTATTGAAGCGGCTTTATTGTTGCACCTGAATACATAATAAGCGCCTGTGTATGAAGGTGTTTTAGTGCAAGTATCCCCATTGCATGTTAATGCAGAGCAGTTATTGTCCAAATCAACAGTGCAGTTCACTCCGCCCGAGTAACTTGCGCAGCAGTTAGAGCCAGTGCAGCATTTCTTGGTAACAAAAGGAAAAACGGTTCTATTTGTGTCAGAACAATCAAGATACCCGCTCACAAGGTTTGTCAGAGTAAGCCCAGTGCGGGTCTTTCCGTGAATTGAACCAGCAATAGGGTCAACTATTATCTGTCCGTTTGTAGGAACAGCGCTTGAACTCCCAAGAGTCACATTATAATCATAAATTCCAATAGTCCAGTCCCTAAATTCTCTTCCATTATACCAGTATCCCGCGTTGTATATGCTTGTGCAAATGTCTCCAACCGAAGTTCCGTCTTTATTCTTCAGCCCTTCAAGGTCCAAAGCAACGTAAGAATAAGTGCTTCCATCTGTAGTCGACCTACAAGTCTTGCACATTATAATCTCGGACTGCGAGCAGCTCTTATCCCAGTCAAAATAAAAATTATGCGCGCATCTCCCAAGCTTGTATGTATTGATTTTGTAAGTGGAATTTAAAACTCCTGGGAAATTAGCCTCGTCTCCGTTAACTCCAGTAACTTTTGCAAATCTTCCTTCAAAAAGGGACTCCATTGCTTCTCCGAAGCCTCCAAAGAAATAATTTGTATCAGCAGCAAAAAATTCAAGCCCCTGAACGCTTGCAGAGTCAGCTCCCCTTGCAGAGTAATCCATAGTAGGATGAGTTCCGTTTGGATCAGCTAAATCTTTGTACGTATATCCAAGGCATCCAATTGCAATCTGCCTGTATAAAGGATTATTATATTGAGGAATTGAAGCAATAGGTCTTGTTGAAGTCAATCCGCTTGTTGAAACAACATAAATATTCAAATCCCCGCTGGCAAGAGCAGCGTCAAGCTGAGCTTGAGTCGAGATTGCTGTTCCGCTTGAATTTACAAGCGAGTGCCCTATAGTTCCTGAAGCAGGAATTAATTGCCCAGTAATAGTAGTGCCGTAAGCAGGATCGTGAAGAAGTCTTAAAGCTGAATTAGTAATGCACTGAACTGTAATGGTTCTGTTAAATGTTTCAGTAATTCCGCTTGGGCGAGTAACCTGAATTGAGAAAGTGCAGGTTTTTGAAGTTTGCCCCGCAGAACAAACACACAAGTCATTGAAATTAAGATTGTCAAAATTAAGATTAGTTGTGTCCCCAGGAACAACATTAACAGGAGGAGTTGTGCCCCCAGTGTCAGTATTAACGCCAGTAACAGTCAAAATATCCCCTGATGAATTATTAACCGAAACAATGGCATTGCCGCTTGAATCAACAACAGCATCACTAATCACAAGCCCGCCGCTGCCAAGCATATTATTTAATTGCCCAGAATTTGCAGTCACAGAACCCCCAGAATCACTCAAAATATTAGTCATCAAACCGACAACAACAAGAGAAATAACAATAACAACCGCAACAACAACAAGGTATTCAATAGTACCCTGCGCCCTATTTGAAAACATGTAAAGAGTAATGCGATGGGAGTTTATAAATATTTCCAAAACAAAAATAAGTTAATTTGCTTTGTAAAAAAAATTAAAAAATTATTTTTTAACCCACTTCATTTTTTTCCCTGTTTTAATTAACACATCAAGCATTTCAAGCTCTTCATAAATCCCTTCGATTAAATCATAATTTTTTGATTCATCAAGAGTTACCCAAGCATATTCAGTAAGCGCACTGCATAGCTTCACTTCCCCAAAAATATAATCACCGTACATGCTGATTATTACGCATGGAACCCCGTCAGAGCGGACAAACGCAAGGCTTGTGAGATAATTTAAATTATCAAGCTCAAGGCTGGTCTCTTCTTTTACTTCGCGAAGAACAAGCCCTTCAATAACATTATACCAATTGACCCCCGCATCAGGAGCGCGGGAAGTGTAATCCTTTGCTTCAAGCTTTCCACCCGGAATAGTCCATCTGTTTGGAAAAGCTTTTTCCCAAGCCGCGCGCTTCGCAATCAAATACTTTCCGTCTTTAACCACAATTCCAGTCGCGGTGACAAAATGCTTCTTTTCTTCAGCTAATTTTATTTCTCCAACCATCTAAAAGCCCCCAAATGAACCAAACTAAAAATAACCCTTTTTGTGAAGTTTAAATACTGTTGCTCAATAAATATTGAGTAAGCAAAACATCGATAAATTTTAACAAAATTAGAAAAAACGGATAAGTGAACTTGGATGGACGGCAAAAACGAAAGCAAGATATTCAAGCAGTTTATTTACAACGAAAAACTCTCATTCTCGCAAATACTCAAAAAAACAAAGATTGAGTCAAATCTATTAGCTTACTTTTTGAAACAATTGATAAGAAAAGAGCTTTTGGAAAAGGACGCAGACAAAAAATACTCCCTCACTAAAAAAGGGGAAAAACTAATACCATATTACACTGATACTGAATCGCTAAACCCTCTTGTTGTTGTTTTGCTTTTGATTGAAGAGAAAGGAAAAATACTTTTAATAAAAAGAGAAAAGCGCCCGTACGCAGGGCTTTACAGCCTGCCTTCAGGAAGAATGAAAATTGAGGACACAATCAAGATTGCTTCTGAAAGAATTGCAAAAGAAAAAGCCAAAATCGAATGCAAGATGGAAAAAATCAGCGGAGTAGTGCATGAAAGAATGATTGACACAGAAGTAAGGCATGCGTTTATTTTCTTTCTGGCAAAAATGAAAGTTGGAGAAATAAAAGAAGCGCATTATAACACAAAATGGTTTGATTTAAAGAAACTCCCAAAAAACAAAATCATTGCGTCAGATTATTGGATGATAAAAAACAAACTCAACTCAAGCATTGATGTGGCTGAAGAAACGATTGACAAGAAAGGAAAGAAAATGAAAATAAACTAATTCAAAATTAGAAAGTTACTGCCCTTCCTGAAACTCGCATGGCTTGCGAGCGCTAGGCGAGCCCGCCCCAAAGCGGCGGAACGCTTTATGCATGCCAACGGCACAAATTTAGTGCAGGTTTTTTACACAGTAAAAAAAGTGCAAGGGGACGGGATCGAACCGTCGAACGCACTAAGCGGCAGGGTCCTAAACCCTGTGGGTTTGACCACTCCCCAACCCTTGCAAATAAATTAATCCACAAACTTTGCTTATGGATTTACCAGTCAACTAAACCAGGCACTAAACTAATTTGGGTCGGAGATACTTTAAAAAAGTTCCTTTAAACGAAAAAAAAGCCGCAAAACGGCATAAATCCAATTAAGAAAGGGTTAAATATTTCAAAAGCCCTATATAAGCGGGGTGCATAGGGGATGAGTTTAGCAAGATTAGAGGGGGATCTCCACAGAGCAAAAGAAGAGCTTGGCAAAGCAAAGCAGGCAAATGTCAGCTTTGAAAAAGTTCTGCAGGAAATGAGCATTTTAAAGAGCAGAAGCATTGCAAATCCAAGCACAAAAGAACAAATTCTAAGCGAAATGAAGAACAAAGAAATAATTGATTTGTTCTCAAGCATAGAAAATGATTTTGAAGATTTACGCCAAAAAATGGCAAGGCAGAGCATAGAAAAAGAAAAAATAGTTGATTTCTTTGAATCAATAAGAACAAAAAAAGGATTCAGCTTCGCTGATACAGAAAGCACAATAGGATTCCTTGAAAAATCAGCGGAAATTCTTGATGCAAGCCACATAGCAGTAAGGCCAGAATTTATTGGAATGGTAGATCTTGGACCTCTGGCAATAGATATGGGCTTGATGAAAAATAATTCAGGAGTAATTGTTGAAAGAGAAAGATTTTCAGAGTTCATTGTGGCTCTAATTGCAACAAAAAACTTCCATGATTTAATCTTTGAAACAGACAAAGCAAAAATGAATCTAAGAGGCTCAAAGGAAATAGTTGTTGAATCGGAAAACAGCAACATCAGATTGATTGCAAGAATCGCAAAGCCAGAATTAGCTTAAAACAAAATCCGGCTTTGCGCCCCCAAAGCCCAAATCTTATCTCCCGCCCTGTCTTCTTTTTAAAAGCCGAGTTCTTTTGAAGCAATTTTTCAGGCGTGGATTAAATTTAAATCAAAAATGCAGTCGCTGTGACACTTGAATCCCATGAAAATCTTGGGCGTGTTTTAATCATCCAAACCCTTTCAGTGTTATCATCAATTACAAGAGCATAACCTTTCTGCCTTGGCATTTCAGCATATAACTTATCAAGATCCGAGTGCATGTAAGTAGGGCGAAGCGCTCCAACAGCCGCAATATCAGGCTGGGAAGTCATTCTGTGGGAAATAAATAAATCACACTGGGATATTGCGTCAGGATGAATTTTTTCAGGACGCTGGGTAGCAAGAATTAACCCTAATCCGGGCTGACGCCCCACTCTTACCCATTCAAGAAGAATTGGGAGAGCAATATTTTCCTCATCCTTTGGCATAAACATATGCGCTTCATCAATCAAAAGCCAAACAAGAGGCATTTTGCTTGAGCGCTTATTTTCCTTAATCAATCTAATTTCTTCTTCTTTTCTATAAAGCATTCTCTGCTCAAAAATCTTTTTGCCCACAAGAGCAACAACAACATCCTTTACTCCTTCAGCGCCTACAGTCTGGCGGTAAGAAGAAACATCAATCACAGTAATCATCCCGGGAGTTGCAAGGTCAGAGATTTTAGTCCCTTCTTTTTCAATCAAACCCCAAAGCTTAACCATCTGAAGCCGTGAAACAATTCCCTGCTTGATATCATGATTTGATTCTTCATCCGATTTTATTGCAAGAATAATATCATCAATTCCGTAATAAGTCCCTATTTTTTCCCTGACTTTTTGAACCGCTCTTGAAAGAAGAACCCCTTCAGGATCTCGCCATGAAAGCCTAAAAAGCGCCATCCATTCAGTCTCTTCAAGCTCGGAACACTTTAGCGTAAATGCTCCGTCAATTGGAAGCCCTTTTTCCTGATAAAATGCGAGCTGTCCTTTTGGAACAAGAACTTTAACATCGGTTTTTTGGGCGGATAAATCCCAATCTTTTAATTCAGTTGTATCCCCTGCAGGAAGTTTTAATCCCCAAAAAATTCCAACCGTGTCAATTGTAATTGCTGCAACTCTGTTTTTTATTGTAGGGTCAAGCCTTGCCATTTCTTCCATAAAAACAGCAAGAGTGTAAGATTTACCTCCCCCTCTTTTTCCGCAAATAAGCATTAAGTGAGGGCGGGAAACATCAACGAGAACCTTTCTGCCAAGAACGGGCTTTTCACCGCTTGACATTACAACTTTGCCCAAGTACGCGCATCCTTCAGAGCCGTACTTTTCAAGATCCCTTAAGTCTCTTCCAAGAATTGCCGGCTCGTTACTGAATTCATCCTGCATAAAGAAACAACTCACTTGTAGTATTTAATGATTACGAGAATTATAAATTAATTTTTTTTCCTTTTTTATTCCTGCCCAAAAGAATAAACAGGGCAACAAGCGCAACTATTATCAAAACAAAAGGATTTGAATCAGGAACAGTCACTGTCTCGGGCTTTGGAATCTCTAAACTTACCCCTGCTGGAGAAACATTAAAGCTTGCAACAGCCCTGCATGCAGAACTGTTAAAATCAATGAACAAATCATACGAACCGGCCGCGTTTGAATCAAAAGTCGAGGACACATTTACTAAAGAACCTGCTGGACAGTTTATGTTATATGAAGGATTCACATAGCTTTGCGCCACTATTGCTGAATTTCTTTTCAAAGTAATTAAATTAACTGCCGTCTGCCTTGTGCAGGAAATCGCAAAATTAACATCAGTTTTATTATTTGCTTTTGGGAGAATCCTTAAATTTGAAACCAAAAATCCAAGAGAAGAACATCCGCTTGAATTGTTTTCATAAATCACAGGGTTATTTGAATCACACCCTTTTGTAATAACTTGAATCTGTTTTGTGCAGGACAAAGGGACATTATTGTATAAACCCCCGTAGTAATATTCAATTGAATAAATTCCTTCAATATTTGAATCATACACCACTCTTGAAGTCTGAACGGTTTCATTGCAGTCAGTTATTCCAATAAAACCGCTCACAGGCATTACAAACTGATTGGCATTCTTGACCTGCGCATTAAAAATTCCTAAATTCCAATCTTCATCAATATGCGCATTATTTCTTGCGCAAGAGATTCCAGAGATAACTGATGTTTTTCCTTCAGGATTATTTACACAAACAGATTCAGGAGGAGAAACAACAACAGTAAAATCAGGGCAGTCAGGATTAAACGGAGTTTCAAGACTGCACTTTTTATTTGAAACAGGCGAATATTCAATTCCATCAAATACCCTGCCTTCAGAGCAAAAGTCTCTTTCCATTGTAAGAGTCTGGGAAAATACTCCGCTTGAATCAGCAGTATTGAAATCCCCTTTAATTAAATTAGTCCCGTAAGACGCAGGCGGCAGATTCACATCAGCCACAAAAATTCTCGCAAAGTAAGACAAACTCTGTCCGCCTTCAGCCACTATAAATACATCAGGATCAACTCCAGAAGAAACTCTTGTAAAAATAAGCCTGCTTAAATTATCCCTGTCAATACTTGCCATCACAGCTTTTTGAGGAATAGTATTAACCACTTCAATATATCCGTTCGGAGCCGAAGTGTCTCCGTCCCAGCTTCCTTTAGGAGTCCAAGTTGATAGCGATGCTGAAGACAACACATCATTAAAGAATGAATCATTAATTTCTGCAGAGCAGTAAAATCTCGTGCCTACAGGATAAGTGTGAGAAGTGGAAGGATAATTTGTTATTTGAAAAGGCACAGTCACTGTCGCTCCGCTTAACATTGTTCCGCTAGCCTGCCCCGCAACCACTGGGGCCATACTTGGGCGCTTAGCAAAAAGTTTTATAGTATAATTAATCTGCGGAGTGTCAGCATCATGCGAAGCAAAAGAACAGGACAACTCTTCGCCAGGATCCCCGCCTGAATTGAAATGATTCCTCAAATATTTTGTTCCCTGAAGCTGCCCGCCCGCAGTGCTGTTCCAAATAGTAATGTTATCAACAACAGGAAGACAATTGCTTGTCGCTGAATTAACATCAATAATCCCGTCAAACACGCTTACCATTATGCAATTATCAAGCGCGCGGTTAAGATCCGATTTTACAAAAGAATTGGATGTTGAATAAGGAACCGCAAGCGTCGGAGGGGAACCAAAAATATAAACTCCGCCCGAATATTTTAACACCTGGCCTGTAACAAACACATCAGGGTCAATCACAGGCCCAACATAAACTCGCATTGAGCCTGACAAAGCATTTTTGTCAGTAGAAGGCGACATTTGAGGAATTGAAGGAATTGTATTTTGAATATTTAAAAACTGGGCATTTGGATCGCAGACAATTGAAGTAATTGAAACCTGAGTGGTCGTAGTTGTAATTAAACCTTCAGAATCAGTGGCAATTAAATTTAAATCAAAAGTTCTTGAATTAACATTAGTGCATGTTAATTGAGCAGTGTTTATTTTCACAACCCCTCCGTTTTGAGAAGTCACTACTGAATTAATTATTGAACAATCAGCCGGAGCAACTGCCCACATGCACCCGTTAGCTGATGCAATAGTAGTTTTATTTGCAGTGCACTCCCCCACAATATTTATTGTAAGAACTGTGGCTGTTGAAACAATTGAAGTAGTATAAGGCGCAGCCCTTTGAGTTGCCTGCGGAGGAAGCTTAACTTTTTCCCAAACACACGAATTATTGCAGAACATTGTCTGGTCGCCGTTTAATGTACCATTAATGCACTGAAAACCCTCATCTCTGCTTCCGTCACAATCATCATCAGCGCCGTTGCAAATCTCCGCAACTCCGCTCACATTAACATACGCGCACCCATTGCATTTTTTTCCAGTTGTATTTGCCTTACACACCCCTATTGCAGAACATTCACTTGGAGCCCATTCGCAGCCAGTGCATCTTTGAGAAAAATTTCCGCTGCATTGATTTAATACTGAGCAAGTTGAAGCCTGCCAGCGGCAATTATTGCAAATCTGGGTATTTCCCGCCCCGCACTGCCCGTCAGTGCAGGAACAACAGCATGAAGGGCTTTTGTCAAGACAGAGATTTACTTTATTTGCGCCATTTTTGCACTTAGCGCAATAATCACCATCGCCAGTGCAAACGCACATTTGTTCATTGTAATTTAAATCAGGCGAATCGCATGAGTCATACATATTATAAAAAGGAAAATCGCCGACATACATCTGCCCAAAATAAGGCTGCCCATTAGGCACTCTTGTTTTGTCATAATAATAAGAACAGTTATAATCTCCGCCAGTTATATTCATCGCGCCTTGAGTATAAGTCGCATTTGGCGCAACACAAGACGCAGCTAATGCAGTCTGGAGAAATAAAAATAAAACTGCAAGGACTGCAAGAGAGAGAAAAAATTTATTTTTCATCCAATCACTGACTTTGCTCAAATGACCTTACTGCATAATTTGGAATTTGAGAAGTATCCTGTGAAGAAGCCGATACTGTAATATATCCGTCAGTGCTGTTTGCCACACAATAAAGTTTTCCCCCGACTTTTGCTTTAGGAACATCAAAAGTGTAACCTGCGGTTGTTCCGACATACTGCGGAGATTCTAAAAGCTTTGAAGTTGAGCCGTCTCGGTTAATTACCCACAAACTTATCTTTGATCCAACAGTATCTCCATCTGCATCAGACACATCAACTTTGCAAAATATTCTGTCCTGAGCCGCGTTATAATTTAACATGTAATCAACAAAGCTCACCCCAATTCTTGCTGGAAGAGAGGCATTTTTAATTTCAATTTTTGAGATTACAGGAGGACGGTTTATAAGATAATTAATTGAGCCATAATTTCTTCCGCCGGAGCAATCTTCATAATTTCCGCCGGAACTGGTAAAACTCACACCAAAACCCGATACTGTTTTCCACCCGGGGCTCATTGAAGCTAAAAAACTGCCCGCCCCTGAAGTCGCGCAATTAGTGCTCCTTAATACGCAACAGTTCAAAAGAGTCTTGCAGCCAACAGCACCTGTATTTCCCGGCTGAACAAGAGCGCCTGAAAATAAGAAGCACCCATCAGCCAAGCCGTACTCCGCCTGTCTAATCCATAAATTTAACGAGTTTGTTCCGCCGTTAGCGCAAACTCCTCCTGAGCCGTAACCGTTTACAAAAACAGTTTCGCCAGGATTATACACATCTTTATTTGTAGCAAAAGAATAAACTGCATTGCCTGCATAAAATGTCGCCCCTGAGGCGCTTACAAATGAAGCAATTACTAAAAGCACCGCTAAAATTAATATTTTCTTAAACAACATAATCGCCTCATTTTTTTGCTCTCTTTTTTATAATTACCACAACTGCAATTATTATAATCAAAATTACTATTACTCCACCAATTAAAACTAAAACTCCCCCATTACCCATTCCGCCAGTCTGGGGTTCACTTGCTGGATCATATACTAAGCCAGTAACTTTTGTGAAGCGCTCTTCCTGACCAGGAGTTGAATTAAATATTTCAGCTTTCATCTCATCAAGAACATTTCCATTCTTTCCGAGAAGTTTTACTGTAACTACAGGATTAGGACAATTTGCATTAATTGGAACTGATAACTGGACAAGCCAGTCCTTATTTTTAGCCATTGCCTTTGATTCATTACTAGAACAGGATGTTCCATTAGAAGACAAGCTTGCTTCAACAGTCATTCCTTCAAACAAAGTTGTTTTTCTTGCGTTTGGATATGAATCTGCTGAAGGAGTCCAAAACACATTTAATATCGCATTTTCTCCTGTGGAGTAGCTTTTTTTATCAGCAGTAATATTTTGAACAGTCCCTGATTCTCCGCTCAAAACATAATGAGCAACTATTTTATTTGAAACTTCTTTTCCTGTTCCATCGACAAGAACTGCTACCACATCATAAGCCTGAGGTTTTACTGGGTTAGGAAGATTAATTTCAAAATCAGGTTTTGCGCCGCTAAGTTCAATCACTTGAGCAGTATCATCAACTGCGGAAACTAATTCCCCATAAATACTTCTAAAATATGTTGAAAATTTTGGGTGAACGCTTATATTTCCAAGCCCGTTTTCAGAACTGCACGAAAGGCTTAATTTTTCATCAGCAGTAAAAGCAACCCCTTCAATTAAACTAAAAGTGTTATTTTCATCAGCAATTTTTATTTTGCAAAAAGAAGGCATTACTTCAATCATCCCTTTTGCTCCGCTTATCTGAACATCCCCAGCTCTTGCAACTGCAAGCTCTAATCCTTTAGGATTTCTTACTGAAACCCAAACTTGGTAAAAACCATCAGTTAAATTTGAAAGACTTATATTCGCCGAAACCAAAACTTTAGAATTAGCATCAAGATTAATTATTTTATCAAACACTTCTTCAAACGCCACAAATTCGCCCTTTATTGTCGGCTTAATTAACTTCACGCCGTACTTCAATTGAGGCTGATAATTTCCTGCATTTAGAATAGTAAAATTTACATCAAGTTGCGAGCCGGTCTGAACTGATTCAATGCTCACAACCCCAACATTTGCAACCACTTGAGGCTCCTCTGCAAATGAAATTGAACAAACTGCAATAAGAAGCAAAAAAATTGCCAACACTTTTCTAAAATCCATCTGAATTATTACTGATTTGAGATATATTAATATTACTAGTTAAACAAACTTGATAATATTTTGACAAATTTTATAAAATAAACTAATTAATCCTGACACTAGCATAACATGTGACCAAGCAAAACAAAGTTTTGCGGGTCCCGTAAAACCTGCTGGTTTTACTTGGAGCGCTAGCGAACCCAGACAGCTAATGCGAAGCCAGTGGAGCGCAAGCGACACACTCGGCGTCAACCGACGTGTCGGTTGAGGCAAAGGAGGAGGCCACAATAGCCGTTGAACAACAATTAGTCAAGCCTGTTCAACTGCTACTGATGCAAAGCCGGGGCCGAATTCATGCTTGGGGTTGGGGTTGGGCGCATGAAAATGACTTTTTTTCCTGACCTTACACTTACTAAGTGGCCTTCTCTCGCTAATCTATTTAAACGCTGGCTTGCAGCGTTCGTATTTCTATAGGAAAGTCTCAACTGAATGTCCTGTGCCGAAACCATTCCGACTTCAGCAATCATTTGCATGATGTGCTGGTCTGGCTCCGAAAGGATTTTTTGCTGAGCTGTGCTGGAGTTATTGGAGTTATTTTTCACTAACAATTCCTCAATCTTCGCGAACTTCTGCTCCAACCTGGCAAGTATTCGGTTGGTTTCTTCTCTCTCTTTTGTAAGTTTGTATAGTAATGCTGCGAGGAAAGCTGGATTGGATGACTCTTTCATGACTTCCTGCATATCAACGCTTAAGTCACTAAACTCAGGAGAAATACGCTTAACCGCGTTCAGTTCGTTTAGTAACTTCTGGGCATCATACGAAGTATCATGATCAGCCATATCAGTATCATGATACTATCATGATATTTATATACTTATGCCCTTTCGAAATGCAACCCGACAAAAGCTTACGACTTGCCTTTCCAAACCAATAGAATTAGCATCAGTAAGCGCAAAAGAACTATTTAAATGTTATTAAACTCAAAAAAAATTTAAAATATTAAATAAAACAAAAACTAAGCATCCGAATAATAAAAATTAAATCTTTCAATAAAAAAAGGCTAAATAAAAAAATAAATTAGCGGGAAAAATCCCGCAAAACTGTTCGTTACTTCTTTGTCAAAATGATTTCAATTGATGAAACTTTAAGAGGCCTTCCGTCCTGAGTAACAACCTCTTCAGTCGCAATGCTGATATTAACAATCTTAATTGTAGTGTCACGATTTCTCACAATTTCAGCAACATCAACCGCTCTTGAAATTGATTTTCCCCTTGCTTTAATTATAACCTCTTTAGCTCCAGTGCCAAACTGTGTTACAACTGCTAAAACGTAAGCCATCGCCCCTTTTTTGCCAATGTAAACAAAGTTGCCTATTGCTTCCTGCACTTGCTCTTCTGCGACTTCCTTTGCCATATCCTTTGTGTTTTCCTTTGCTTCCTTTGCTTCTTTCTTTGATTCTTTTCTTTCCGCCATGATAGATTCCTCCGAGAGTATTGCTTAACCAATTGCCCATTGAAAATAATTAAAAAGGCATCGAGAGAGTGATAAAACGCATTGAAAAACGACGCAGAATACAGGCCAAAAAAATTCGAATTAAAAAAACCACCAAATTAACTTAAAATTAAAATTAGAAAAAAATAAAAAAAATAAAAAGAGAGGGATGAGCGAAATGCACTCGCATTCGCTCACTTCTTTTCTATATCTACTTTAAGTAGAATATAGTGTTGTTGAAGATTCCAGGAGTCATCCCAGGATCGTAGTTGAAATAAATTACTGTGCCCATCATTGGGAAGCTCTTCTTTTCAAGGATAGCATCAAATGTCTTTGATACGCTTTCTCCCTGGATGTAAGCTACTCTCTTAGCGCCTGCGTCAGGAGCAATTTCAAGAGTTCTTACTACTATTGGAGCCTGTCCTACTGGAGGAGCAGTTTCAATTCCGTTCATGATTGGGTGCTCATAATCCTGAGCCCAAACTCTGCCTACTACGCTTACTTCTTTTCCTTCAGCGCATGAAGGCACACCGTCAGAACCTGCAATGCAGTTAGCCGGAACTATATCACCCATTGTGGCTTTCCAGTTAGTTACATCGTTTGAAGTATAACCTCCAAATCCAGCGCTCTGATAAACGCCTGAGTTCATTACGACAACTAATTTGCCGCCCTTTTGAACATATTTTTGAAGCGCTTCTCCTAGAGAAACAGTTATACTTTTGTCTGCTATGTTACTTTGATCTAAAATTACAATATCATACTGATGGAATTCTTCAGTTGAAGCCATTCCAAATGTTGCTGCATCTCTTTGTCTCCATGTAACAAAATAAGATAGTCTGTCAAGACCAGCTCTCTCCCCAAGCGAAGGCTCTCCGATAAACAAAACGTTTACCCTTGCGCTTCCTTTTGGAAGATAAGGCACATCAACAACACCAAAATAGTTTAGTGACGCAACCCCGATTATTACTAAGAGAATCAAAGGAATAATACCTTCAAGGTTCATCCTTTTTACTGCACCGCCAAGAGCAGGAGCTCCAGCGCCAGCATCTTCTCCTCCTTCATACATCTAAAACCCTCTCCTTTTTTCACTTAATCAAATGAATTGATTAAATTTACTAAATATTACTCTTTTTCGTAGTTTTTAATGGTTTCGCCCAATCAAAAACCAAGAAAAGTAACGATTTTGTGATTAATAAACCTTACCTAAACAAAACCGCCAAAATTTCACTTGACAAAAATCATCTCCCCATCATTCCAAAGTACATTCTTTTCACGTACTGGAAATAATTATTGTCAGAATAAAACCATTCAGGAGGATATGCATAATACGCAACTCTCTCTCCAAGACCGATTGAAGAAGTCGCAATGATTGGAATATTTTTTGGAATCTGCACAGTCTTTCCATTCCCCACTCCGCCGTGATTTAAGTTAAGAACAATATTTCCAACTGAAGAATCTGAAATTGGTTTCACAATTGCAAAATCCCTTTCTTTTGTAATTTTAAAATTAAGAGCCGAAGCTGTGCCGTAAATTAATGGATGCTCGCCTGTAACTTCAGCTTCAAGAGAACCAACGCTAAAAGGAGTCTCTGGGCAATTCACTTGGCTGCAATAATTATCAACATATTTTAATCCAAGGAATTCATCAAAATTAACCAAGTCATAGCTTGTAGCAGTATCTTTGATTCTAAACCATGGATTGTCTGCAACTTTTGGCCCGGTATCGGAACAATTAATATCTTCCCTCACAGTGCCGAACTCATCAGAAGGAACTGTCCTTACTCCAATTGAATTTCTTTCGCAAATACTGTCAGAATAATCCCTTACTTCACCCTCTCCAAATTCAACTCCTGAATCCCCAATCCACACCAGGCGCCCGCCGTTCTTATTTACATAATCTTCAAACATCAATAACTGGTCGGCTGAAAGCTTTCTTGCATGCTCAACAATGACTAATTTATATTTTTTTAAATTCCCGATTGTAACCCTATCCACGTGCTGGGCATCAACCGCGCCAACGCCGACATATCTTGCGTCCTGAAGAAGAGTTTTTAATTTTTCAGGCTCGCCCATTCCAGAGTCGCCGTAAACAATCAAAACTCTTGGAGAGCCGATTACCGCATCATATGCTTGGCACCAATACGGAGAAATGTCCTTGCACTCAGTAATACCAGTCCAAGTGAGAATGAACAAAACTACCGCAATAAGAATTAATATCCCAAGAACCTTCATTCCCAAATCAAATTTTTCTTCCAACAAATCACCAAAAACTACTTTTATAAACCTGTCAGCATTTAATGAATACTAGTAAGAGTATTCTCTAACACATATAAAAATGGTGATGTGATGGTAAAATTTGTTAAATCAAAGCCTTCTGAAGCAGGAAGCGGCCCAAGCTCGGCAATTGGAATCATGAGATTCTTTGACGCTGACTCAAAAAGCCCTCAAATAAGCCCATATTTTTTAATCGGCGTAACAATCGTTTTTGTTATAGCTCTGCTTGTTCTAAAATCAATGTGGAGATAAAAACTCCACAAAACAGTTTTTTAATAAAAAAAACACAACACTTGACTTTTTTAGCTCTTGTCAAAGGCAAGTGAGATAAAAATTAAATTAACTTTTTAAAAAAAGAAGAAGTTTTTGTTAGATTAATTTTATTTTTATCTAATTAGTTCAATTTTATTTTATTATTTGTATTTTTGCTTTTCCTTTTTGCACAGCAACTTCTTTTGAGCCTTCTTTAGCGCTTCCAAGCACAAGAGTTTTTGCCTGAACAGAGCGTTTAATTTCTGCGCCGAACTGTGAAACTGATTTTTGAACAATCGGATCAGCTGATTCAACAACAATATCAACAATATCATTCAGCGTAAGCTTCATTTCTTTTCGCATTTCATTAATCTGCCTTATTACTTCCCTTGAAGCCCCTTCAACAATTAATCTTTCGGTCAAATTCAAATCAAGCTCGACTTTTAATTCATCGCCTGATTTAACTTCAACATTTTTAACATTTAATTCATCCATTATCAGAACAAAATATTCTTTCTTTACCCTCGCGCCGTAAATTATTACTTTACTTAAAGGCTGTTTTACCGCGACACCGCACTTCTTTCTCTCATCAAGAGCTTTTGTAACAACTGCCCTTACTTCATCCATTTCTTTTCCAATATTGTCGTCAATTAATGTTTCATTAAAGTGAGGCCATTTTTCAAGATGCACTGAAGCGGGAGTTGCAAAGTTTCCCCCATGCAATGACTGGTAAATTTCCTCGGCAATAAACGGAGTTATTGGAGCAATTACTTTTGAAAGAGAATCAAGGGCATACGCGAATGTGTTGATTGCATTCTGCTTTTCTTTTTTATCCTCGCTTTTGAATCTTTCCCTGCTTCTACGAACATACCAAGTGGATAAATTATCAACATAAGTCAACACTTGCGAGCACACAAGAGTTGTATTGTAATCATCCATATTTCTTGTTGAATTTCTGATTAAGGATTCTGTTTCGCTAATCAGCCACTTGTCCAAAATATGCTTTGAGGATTTATCGTCAAATACTTTATTTTCTTTCGCAAACAATTCATAAAAGTTTTTGATATTCACAAGCATTGTGATTAACTTTCTGTGAACTTCTTTTACATTATCATCAAGGAAATTCAAATCCTGCGCGCGCATTAACTGAGAGGACATCAAGTAAAATCTCATCGCATCAGCGCCGTAAGTTTCAAACAATTTATTCGGATCAGTGTAATTGTTTTTTGATTTGGACATTTTTGCTCCGTCAGCTGCAAGAATTGTTCCTGAAACTACAACGTTTTTGAAGGGAGCCCTGTCCATCAATAGAACGCCAAGAACATGCATGTAATAGAACCAAGCTCTTACCTGTGCAATATATTCTGAAATAAAATCCGCAGGATAATTATCTTCCATCCAGGATTCGTTCTCAAACGGATAATGCTTTGCCGCATAAGGCATGCTTCCTGATTCAAACCAGCAGTCAAGAACTTCAGGAATTCTTGTCATTGATTTAGCGCACTCGCACTTTAAGTGAATGTTATCAACAATATGCTTGTGCAAATCAACATCATCAGCCACTTTTTCAATTGCATTCTCCTGCAATTCTTTAATGCTTCCAATAACTTTAATTTTACCGCACTCGCATCTCCAAACAGGAATTGCAGTCGCCCAAAATCTGTTTCTTGAAATACTCCAGTCAGGAGCTGTTTCTAAAATATACTTAAACCTGCCTTCTTTGATTTGAGCGGGGTACCAGTTAATGTCTTTTGCCCTGTCAAGAAGCCTTGGCTTTAATTTTGTAATATCAACAAACCAAGAATCAACTGCATTGTAAATTAGAGGAGTATCGCATCTGTAACAGAAAGGATAAGAGTGAGTGTATTCTTTTGCCTCAACTAAAAGCCCTCTTGAATACAAATCTTCAATCACATCAGCGTCAAGTTTTTTGAACCACTTTCCAATCCAAGCAGCTGGACCAAGAACAAGTTTACCGTCTTTTCCAATGTGCTGAACAGCAGGAAGATTGTATTTTTTTATCATCTCAAAATCAAAGTCACCGTAAATCGCCATATGAACAATTCCGGTTCCTTCTTCAGCAGTAACTCCGGCAGTTCCGTCAATTACATAATATCCTTTTTTTCCTTCAGTAGGCAAATCATAAAGCGGCTCATACTCTAAGCCCAGAAGTTCAGTTCCTTTTACTTCTTTAACAAACTCTGAATGCTTGAAATTCTTTTCTACCAGTTCCTTTGCTAAAATAAACTTTTTCCCAAACACATCAACCATCACGTAATTTAATTTTGGATTAATCGCAAGCGCAACATTCCCAATCAAAGTCCAAGGAGTAGTAGTCCAAGCTAGGAGGTATTCGTTTTCTCTTCCCTTAATTTTAAAACCAACAGTTGCAGTTTTTTCTGTAACATCTTTGTATGAATTATCCATCTGGATTTCAGAATTTGCAAGAGGAGTCTGGCACCTTGGACAGTACATCAAAATTTTCTTGCCTTCATAAATGTACCCCTCATCAAAAAACCGCTTGAACATCCACCAAACAGTTTCCATATAAGTCGTATCCATTGTTTTGTAAGAATCATCAAAATCAATCCACTTCCCCATTGTTCGAACTGTTTTTTTCCATTCATTTGCGAAGTACAAAACTTTTGAGCGGCAAAATTCATTAAACTTTGAAACACCCATTACTTCAATTTCCTGCTTATTCCTAACTCCAAGCTCTTTTTCAGCAATATTTTCAATCGGAAGCCCGTGGCAGTCCCAGCCCCACTTTCTTTCAACCCTAAATCCTTTCATTGTCCAATATCTTGGAAAAACATCTTTGCTTGTCAAGCCCAAAATGTGCCCGTGATGAGGAACTCCAGTCGCAAAAGGAGGGCCGTCATAGAAAACGTACTGCTTATTTTCAGGGCGCTCGCTTACTGAGCGTTCAAATGTCTTATTTTTTTCCCAGAACTGGGTGATTTTTTCTTCAAATTCGTTTCGACCCACAAAATCACTAACTAATTTGTTAAACTTAAATGGTCGCTAGCGGATTTGAACCGCTGACCCCTAGTGTATAAGACTAATGCTCTAACCAGGCTGAGCTAAGCGACCTTACTAATTTTAACTCCGCTTTGCGGGGCTAAAACATGCCCATATAGTTTACACTAACTTAAAATGAATGAATCACTTCAAAATTAGAGTACTTGTTCTTATGGCTAATTAATTCAAAGTTGAATGGCAGTCCGTATGGCCAACCACCCTAAGATTTTATTTGAAGCCATAATAACACTAAAGTAAAGAAGACCGCAAGAGTTTAAAAAACTGCCCCCAAGGGCAAAAATCACTTCTTCTTTCTAAGCTCTTTAATGATGATTTTTGCTTCACCCTGCATGGCAAGCCCAAAGCTTAGTCCAACAATTAGTGCAAGCGCTAAAATAAAACCGGCAAATGCAATTAAAAATGCCCATTCAAGCATTTCAGTCGGAAGTCCAATCATCTTAATACCCATAACCACCGCAACATAAACAATCGCAACTTCAACAATAAGCCCCGCGATTTTTCTAAATGAATGCGTGGTAAGTTCAATTGCATTTCTAACATATCTTGCGATAATTAATCCAGCAATTATTACCACAACTGCAGCAATTACAGTAAGACCAAAGTTAATCCAAAACCCAAGCACTTCGCTTATAGTTGACAAACTCACAAGAGAAACTGCCTGTTTTAAAAAAACAAAAAAAACATACCACTTCAAAACAGAGCCGCTGATTTCAGTAATTTTTTTATTCCCGATTGAATTTGATAATTTATTTTCAACAATCCAATCATCAAGATGAAATGACCTTAACAAGCGCACAACAAAAAGTTTTGCAAGCCAGCCGATAATAAAGCCAGCAACAATTAAGATTATTGCGGCAAAAATTAAAGGCAATTGTCCAATAAAAGCTGAGCTCAACTGCCCAAACGCCCCGAAAACTGCCCCGATAGGATCAGAAACAAAATCCACCATAACAATAACAGGACAGTGAAATGATTTTAAATCAAACTATTTCCAATAAATCAACAATTATTTTCTTTACATCATCAACTGATGATTTAAGCGCGTCATTTACCACCAAGTAATCAAATTTATTCTCAAGCTTAAGCTCCTCTTTGGCAGTTTTTAATCTTGTCTCAATAACATCCGCCGAGTCCTTTCCTCTTGCAATTAATCTTTTCTTTAAAACCTCAAGCGAAGGAGCTTTAATAAAAATAACCACTGAAGAAGGGAAAACTTTTTTCAATGTTTTTGCGCCCTGAATATCAACGCAAATAACAACACTTTTTCCATAGTTAACCATTTCTTCAACTTCTGAGCGGAGGGAGCCGTAATAATTCCCGTAAACAGTAGCATACTCCAAAAGAGCGCCTTTTTTTAGATACTCCTCAAACTTTTCCTTTGAGATGAAATAATAATCAACGCCGTGCTTTTCCCCTTTTCTGGGAGCGCGGGTTGTGCAAGTCACAATTCTTTTGCAAAAAGGCAAATCTCTTAAAACCGCAGCCATTAAAGTTGATTTTCCTGAGCCGCTTGTTCCAGTGAAAACAAAAAGCAATCCCTTCTTTACAGGCTCTTTCTTTGGAACGGATTTTTCACCATTTGACTTTGATTTCATGAATATATGAAAACAGATAAAAAATATAAAGAGTGGTGTGCAAGTTTTGCACCCACAAAAATAGTTAATTTAATTTGAAATGGACTTCACATGTCCATTCCGTCGCCCATGCCGCCCATTCCAGGACCGCCAGTAGGCATCTTTGCTTTTGAAGAGCCCAAAATGATGTCATCAATTCTTAAAATCATTTCAGCAACTTCGCTAGCCGAGTCAATTGCCTGTGTTTTTACCTGCAACGGCTCAAGGCATCTTGCGTTTTTCATGTCCTCGATTTTTCCTTTGTGAACATTTACTCCAACGTACTTTCCGCCCTTTTGAGCGTGAGCGCTTCTTAATGTAACAAGAGCATCAATTGGATCCATTCCGGCAGTTTCTGCGAGTGTCCTTGGTATTACTTCAAGAGCCTCAGCGAATGCCTCAATAGCAAGCTGTTCTCTTCCGCCGATAGTTTTAGCAAATTCTCTTAACTTATGCGCAACTTCTGATTCGCATGAGCCTGCTCCAACCAAAACTTTTCCCATTTCAATCGCGCTTGAAACCGAGCCGATTGCGTCAACTAAAGCTCTTTCAGCTTCGTCAACTATGTGCTCTGTTCCGCCTCTGATTAAAATTGAAACGCTTTTTGGATTCTTGCAGTCTTCAACAAAAACCATTGCGTCTCCCGCAACTTTCTTATCATAAACTTTTCCAGCGTTTCCCAAATCTTTAGCAGAAAGCTCTTTCATGCTGTTTACAATGCTTGCGCCTGTAGCTCTTGCTAATGCATCCATGTCGGATTTTTTTACTCTTCTAACAGCAATTATTCCTTCTTTTGCTAAAAAGTGCTGAGCAAGGTCGTCAATTCCTTTTTGAGTAATAACAACATTAGCCCCAACTTTCTTAACTTGGGCAACCATGTCTTTCAACTGCTTTTCTTCAGTGTCAATGAAAGCCTGTAATTGTTCAGGAGTGTTGATTTCAATTTTTGCATCGCTTTCAGGCTCTCTAACTTCAAGAGCTAAATCAAGCAAGGCAATTTTTGCATTAGAAATGCTTCTTGGCATTCCAGTATGAACAATTTCCTTGTCAATTACAATACCGCTGATTAATTGAGTGTCCTTTAATGACCCGCCTGTTTTCTTTTCAAGTTTTATATTATCTTCATCAATAGTAACTTTCCCATTCTTTTGGTCAGTAACATTTGAAATCGCATCAACTACTAAATCAGCAAGCTCTTCAGCGGATTCAGCTGATTTTCCAGTGATTGAAGTTAGAGCAATTATTTTTAGCGTTTTTTTGTCATCAAATTTAACATCATCAGCTGTTTCAGCATAAAACTGTTTAGCTTTTGTAGCAGCCTGCATGTAACCGTTTACAATAATGCTTGGGTGAATTGAATCATCCAAAAGCTTTTCAGCCTTTTCCAAAAAAGTTCCTGCCAAAATTACAGCAGTAGTAGTTCCGTCTCCGACTTCAGCATCCTGAGTCTTCGCAACATCAACCATCATTTTTCCAACAGGGTGCTCGATAGCCATTTCGCTCAAAATTGTTGCTCCGTCATTTGAAATAGTAACATCGCCAAGCTCATCAACAATCATTTTGTCCATTCCCTTAGGACCAAGAGTTGATTTAACCGCCTGCGCAACCGCTCTTGCGATTAAAATATTCATTCTCTGAGCATCTCTCCCTCTTGTTCTTTTAGTTCCCTCGCTCATGAAAGCGTTTTGTTGTTCCTGTTCAGCCATACACTCACCCTCCAAAATAAACCTAAATGACTTCATTTAGCCAAAATATAATCAGTCAATACTTAAGTAAAAGTCATAAAAAAGGAATAAAAAGGTTGCTGTACAGGGGTAAAAGAGATTTATGTTAGGCCAATTTACAGTTCCTTAACCGTTCTTGCAGCACCAAATATCAAGCCTATAAGTCGCATGCGAATGGTTAGGATCATACTCAAAACAACCATTTCTAACTCCATCAGGATTCATTACTCTTTCCAAATAAGTATTCTCCCCTCCAAGACCAGTTCTTGATGAATTAAAAGCCGTGCACGCACCATCTGAAGCACAACTGTAAATGGTTTCAAGATAAGTTTCTGGAGCGGAGTCATCAACCATGTTGCAACTGAAAAGAATTGGATAAGAACTAGGACAATAAAGCACAGCATCCTTGCTCATTGCGGCACCTCTTTTCCAAGTGCACTGCTGGGTAATCATAAATACTGTTGTCCCAGCAACAGTTTCATCAGCAGCACAAGCCCAAAAAGAACCATTCCACTTTACAACCTGACCGGCAGAACAGGAAGGCAGAGTAGTCCCAGAATTATCCGATGAGCAAATCCAGGTAGTTCCATTATATTTCAAAACCTGACCATTGGAACAAGAAGGAAGGCTGCCGGCATTATCACTTCCGCAAACCCAAGCTCCTGATTGCCATTTCAAAACCTGCCCGTCCGAGCAAGAAGGAAGCCCAGTAACTGATACAGAAACCCCTCCGCAAACCCAAGAATTTTGAGCACTGCTCCACTTTAACAAATTTCCATCAGCACAGCTGGCAACACTTGTTCCGCCATACTTAGCAAGCAAAACATTATTGCTATCCACTACTGATTCAACCCCAACCGCAACCTGTGAAAATTGATGAAACGGACGAGATTGATCAACATTCACCGCGACAGTGAAAATTACTCCAAGAACAAGAACAAAAAAAACAATCACTATTTTATCAAAACCGCTAAACGAAACCATCCAATCAAATCCTAATTAAATAAAAAATACTTTAACTTATCTAAACATTATCAACTATTGCCCGCAAATAGGAGAAGCGCCAGCAGAATAAGTCCCGCATGTTGAAATCGCTGATGACTGCGTCCAAGTTCCATTAGCATTGCAAGTCTGCCGATAAACATTCCACCACTGCATTCCAGCGCAAGGAATTTGAGTAAAACAAAAAGTTCCTGCGCTATAAGTTTTTCCATTCCAAGTGCAAGGCGCAACACCAGCAGGACCAGCAGGGCCAGTTGGACCAACAGGACCTTGAATACCCTGCGCACCAGGAGCACCATTAGATCCGTTAGCTCCGGCAGGACCTTGAATACCCTGCGGACCTTGAGGACCAGCAGGACCAGGAGGACCAGCAAGCAAATCTCCGCAAATCCAAGCGCTTCCATTATACTTCAAAATCTGCCCGTTAGCGCAAGTTGGCAAAGTCACACCAGCACCGCCAGCATTATCCGTTCCGCAAGCCCAAACACTTCCATTAACTTTCAAAACCTGCCCATTAACACAAGTCGGCAAACTAACTCCAGCACCGCCAGAATTGTCAATCCCGCAAGTCCAGCTCCCGCTAGCGCCGCCGCTCCACTTTAGCACATTTCCGTCTGCGCAATAAACAACCCCTGTTCCCCCAAACTTTGCAAGAAGAATATTACTATCCGCTACCGACTCATTCCCAACGGCTATTTGAGAAAATTGATGATATGGTCTTGATGGCTCAACATTTAACGCAGTAGCAAAAATTACTCCAAGAACAAGAACAAAAAAAATAATTAGAATTTTATCAAAACCGCTTAAAGAAGCCATGTTTATAGTAAAGCTTTTGATTATTTAAATATTAGTTTAGCCAAGCAATAACAAAGTATGCAATAAATACCTAATATTAATTCGTGCTAACCTAAATCAATTAATGAAATTCACAAAAATTAAGCAGATTGCAAAAGGATGGAGCTCTTACGTGTGGCTAGTACAGACAGAGAGCGGAAAAGAGCTTGTGCTAAAAGAAGTGCGCGAGAAGAGCCCAAGAAAAGACTTGGCGGAGAGAGAAGGAAAAATGCTTTTGCTTGCAAACAGAGTCGGCGTTGGCCCAAAAGTCGAAGAAGTTAACTTTGAAGAAAATTATGTTATTATGGAACTCGTGAAAGGAAAAAAACTGCTTGACTGGATACTGAGCGAAGAGTTTGAAAAAAACATTGCAAAAGAAGAAGTCTGGGAATTTTTAAAAAAGCTCTACAAACAACTTCTTTCGCTTGACTCAATTAATTTAAGCCACAATCAGCTCCAAGTCGGAAAAAACATTCTTGTAGTCGAACAAATCGGCAAAAACCTTGAAAGAGAATTTATCCCAGTGATAATTGATTTTGAAAAAGCGTCAATAAAAGAAAACAACCGCACAAAAAACATAGGACAGATTGAAGCATTCCTCTTTTACAACCCTCATTCAATTGTAGCGCAGAAATTTAGAGCCAAGTTTGAAGTCGCGCTCTGAAAATTAGAGTTAAGAAGAAATTAAAATTAAAAAGAATTAATGCTGCTTAAAAATCACAAACACTGATTAAAAAATAAACATACGCATTCCAAGTGCTGTTTGATTGAAGATAATAAACTGAATTCGGGCTTGATTCTGAAAATCCATAATCATCCCAAATATCAAGACCTTCATCCCAGCCGAGGAATTTTTTATTAACTCCGTCCCCGTTAACTCCGGTATTGTCTCCGTATGCGTCATGCCAATAATGAACATTTGAAATATTTTTCTGCCTAAACATTACAGGATAGCTTGTGTAAAACTTTGCGCCCGCTGGACGATAACTAGCGCCTCGAGTATCATACTTCCAAATTCTATAAGAACAACCGTCATCATCCTCGCAAATATTTCTGCCGTTTTTTATTAGTGAAATAACTCCATTCTGCCCATTAGTTGCAGTATCAATAGTGTTGCAAAAAGTAACTGCGCTGCTTTGAGTCATAGACGTGTTTGTAACTGTAACCGCTCCTGTTGAAGCGCTCACGCTAATACCAGCCCCAGCAGCAACGCTAGTAACGCCAGTATTTGAAACTGCAACATTTCCTGTTCCGCCTGCTGGATTTACACTAATTCCAGTTCCTGCAGAAACTCTAGTCACTCCAGCCGCGCCAACATCATCACTCGCACAAGCCCATGTTGTTCCATTATGCTTCAAAACCTGCCCGCTCAAACAAACAGGCAATGGAGTTCCGCCAGTTGAAACTGCCCTGGGACAAAAATAAGATACGGTTCCAACAAGATTTGTATAAGTAGAATAATCAGTGCCGTCATTATGCCTATATATGGCAATTCCCCCATTTTCAAAGACAGCAGATGTCAATCCTGAATAAGTGTGCACTGTGCCACCAGGATTATTTATAGTCCCCATTCCCCAAAATCCGTTTCCGCCCGGATTTATTGACTTCGCTGCAACCGCACCGCCTTCAGCAGAAAAAGTTGATAAAACACCAACACACCCAGCGCTTGGAAGTCCTGCTGAACAATCAGCAGCAGTCCAACCATAACTAGCCCAGCCACCATAAGAATATACAAATGTCTTAGAACAAACAGTATTCAAATCAAAAACAGTTGTTGAGCCAGCTCCGCCTGAATTATCAGCACAAATCCAAGACCCGCTTGAACTGCCAGTCCATTTTAGTGTCTGCCCGCTGCTGCAAAATGGAACTCCCGTACCGCCGTACTTCGCAAGCAGAACATTATTATCAGAAATCGACTCTACACCAACCGCAACCTGCGAAAACTGATGAAAAGGCTTTGCGGGGTCAACATTACCCGCAACAGTAAAAATTACTCCAAAAACAAGAACTAAAAAAAGAACAAGAATTTTATCAAACTTGCTGAACGAAACCATTATTACCACAATAATTATTTATAAAATATTTTTAATTACTTTTTCAGCCGCTTATTGCCTTTGTTTTTTGTAACTATGAAAATAATCCCTGCAAGAAGAACTAATAAAACGAAAATATTGTTGTCAGGTATTGTCTGATTCTCGCCCGGCGCTTTTGTCACAGGGAAGAAAGTATCTTTCATGCATTTTCCAACGCTAAGTCTTGCAAAGAAAGGATTTCCCGAAATTGAAGAAGGAATTTTAAAATTATTAAAATCTTTTTCAATAGTTCCGCAATTTAATCCATTCACTTCCTTAAGCACATTTCCCATAGGGTCAAAAATTATTATATTTGCGTCAAGGTTATTATATTTACAAGCGTATTTTAGCAAAACATTTGTGTCATAATAAATTTTTCCCGCTTCAAACTTTGAAATATTACAATCCCCGCCAGGACCCGGAGGAGTAACTGGCCCGCTGCCGCCCGCTGCAATGTTAAAAGTAATTACTGAAGAAGGACATGCTGGAGTGGAGTTTCTTGTAATAATTGCAGTAAAATCCTTGCTTGAGAGCCCGCCCATATTCAAAGTTGATGAATTAATATCAAATGTTGTCACAACTGGAGAACACTGGTTTGAATCTTTTCTAAAAAAGTTCAAATTATCAGGCCCGATTAAAATATTCATGTCAACTGAAGCCGGAGAGCCGCCTATGCACTGATAGCTGAAAATAATTTTTTCCCCAACCGTGTAATATGATTTGTTTGTAGAAAAATTTGTTGTTGCAGGACAAGCAGGCGGAACCAGCGGAGCTTTGCAGCAGAATTTTACTTCCTCTGCCCCGAAAATATTGCATGAAGACAAATGAGCATTAGTAAAATCGCTTAACCCGAATTTGCAGCTATCCCCCGCAGTGCACGCAGCGCCTTTTGCGGTGTAATAACAATTTGCTGTAAAATAAGCTGAGTTCATGCAGATATTATTATCCCTATAAAATGCATACGCATTTGTTTCAGCATGAGCATTAGTAGGGTCGCTTAAGCCAAGAACTCTTACAGAGCCCGCAGTGCCGCAGGCAGCAGCGCCTGTTGAGTCAATCATTGCAATATTAGTGTAACCGCAAAGACCATGCCCAGTTTTGCAAGCATGCGATTCAACTGAACTGTTGTAATATGATACAAGCGGAACATCAGCCGCAAAAACAAGCGAAGCCGCAATAAGGATAAACAATAGGATAAGTAATTTCTTCATTTAACTCAATACTAAGAAAAACTTTCAAATATAAAAACATGACTAAATGACGCTTTAAATGAAATTTTTGAGAAAAATTGGAAAAACCCATAAAAAAAACAGGCTTTTTTTAAATTTTGAATTTATGGTTAACTTCAACTATTAATAAATCGCAGATTGTTCTCATTGATTCCATCTGCTGAATAATTCTTTCCTTCTCAAGCTCAATTTCACCCACAGCTTCATAGGGTTCAACTGATTCCTTAAACATAGATCTGTCAATGTAAGGATACGGATAGGAATCCATTTTCTTTGAAACTTTAGCAACTAAATTTCCAAGCCAAACATTCAACCCTCTTTTAACAGGACCCTTAATTGTTTTCTTGTCATCAAGATGCTTTCTTAATTTATTAGTAATTGTAGCTTTTGGAAAAGGCAAATCATCCTGCTCAAGCTTTAATGAAACAGCTTTTGATTTTGCTTCAGCGTCAATCTGAGAAATAACAGCATCGCACTCAACTTTTATTGAATTTATCTTCTTGATTAACTCTTCGCGCTGTTTGTTTATGCTTTGAAGATCGTCATAAGGCGCAATTGAATCTTTTAACATGTCATAATTAACGTAAGTATAGGGCTGGGAGTTCATTTTTTTTGCAATTCTTTCAACCATGGTGTTAACCCAAAGGTTCATTTCATCCTTAACAGTCCCCTTAATCTGCTTTCCTTTTGAAACGTTTTTTCTAACCAGATTAGTTATTGTTGCTCTTGGAAAAGGCAGTTTTTCATCATCGCCTTCAGCCCCGTTTGATTCGGAAACTGCGCCATTATCATCATCAGCATCATCAAAATCAGATTCTTCAAGCCCAGAAGCGTCTTTTTCATCAGCATTTACTTCTTTTTCCATATCCTCGTCCTGCTTAACTGCGTCCTTTTTAGCCTGTTTTTGTTCAACCATAAGCCCACCAAATTAAGGATTTATTGCAACAAGAAGCATATAAATCATTCGCTCACATCGAAAAAATTTAAAAAAAAGCCCCTCACTTGCAATAATTTAAAAAGATTTATAAAGCCAAGCCGTTTAAAATGACATGATTATTTTAATTTTTTAACCCATTTTACGCTGCTTTATCCAACAATTGAAGCAAACATGAATGCGATACTTGTTAAAACAAGCATTCCAAGCATTACAATCTGCGCCATATCAAGAGCCTTAAAGTTCATTAAAAACAATGCCAATACAACGATAAACAATACTGCTCCGCAGGAAAGCATCACATAAGAAAAAAGCATTGATTTTTTTCTGAATTTATGAACCTTCATCTGCTCAACATCAAGCTCAAGCTGGGCAATTCTTGCACCAAGAGAATCAAGCGCAACTTTAACAAGCGAAACAGTTTTCTGCGATTCAGTAATAACGCGGTTAACTCTTCCTTCAAAATCCTTTGACTCGTTGATAATATTTTCCCTCACATCCTTTAACTGAACAGAAGCAATTTCAGCAACCTGGGATTTTTCCTGCTGCTCAATTTTATGAATCTCGCTTTTTATCAAATTATCAATATCGCTTCTCTGCGCGTCAACTTCAGCGCGCACAAGACTGCCGATTTCTTTTTTTAACAAAGTAAAAGTATCCGCTTCAGCAATCAAAAGAAGCCTTTTTGACTGGTCATCATCAACCCCAAGATCGCGAAGACTTGAAATAATCTTTTCACGAGGCTGGCCTTCCTGAACCATCTTCTGAATTACATCAATAATTGATTGTTCCTGTTTAGCCATAATTACTGCCCCTCATATACACTAATAGTACCATTATAATCTTTTGTTCTTGAGCCGACTTTTAGCAAAAAGAAAATCGGCACTTCGCCAGTCACTCTTGGCGTCAAAGTAGAATATATTATTTTGCAATCGCCTTTCTTTAACGGAATTGAGCGCTCAAAAAAATTATCGCTAAAACCATTTGCCTTATCCACTTCAAGCCAAATAACCGCGGGCAAATCATTTGGAGAATTATTGCACAATTTTGCGGAATAAGTGTACTCTTCTCCTACCGGAAGAGATTTTGGAAGATAAATTATTGGAATAACAGGATTAAGCAAATCATCAGTGAGAGGGAATCTTAGGTTAATCGGACGGTTGAACGGAGAAGTTATTGAAACAAAATAATCCTTATCCCCTTCGTTAAGCGGAACCGCTGCAATAAAATCATAGGATTCATTTGCGTCAAGCTTTGAATTAAAATCAAAACCCCCTTTAAGCCAGTAAGTGTGCTCCTCTTTTCCGTGCCTTACAATAATTTTAATATTATCAACAGTGTGCGCGGAATAATTATGAAGATTCATAGTGATTTTGATATCATTTCCGCTAATCGCATAAGAAGGCCTTACCACTTCAATTGACTGGGAGAAAAACACTATGTACAAAAGTCCGAAAAACCCCAAAAGGAAAAGTATGGTGAAAAACGGGTAAAATATTTTTCTTGAAACGAAGTTCATGAAATACTAAACAAAAAGAAGTATTTAATCTTGCCTAATGAGCCAACTATAAGGGCAAAAAATCACATAAACTTCTTTATTTCAACGGATTCATCAAAAAACTGGGAAAGCTTCTGATACAACCCCTTGTTTGACGAAATGTAATACGCGCTCACGCTGTTCTTTCTAAGCAGTTTTGTGATTGAATTCATAAACTTCAGCACCACATCCTCGTTGTGATAAAGAGTAAGAGGCCACACCGAGTCAAAGATAAATGAAACCTTCTTTCCCTCTTTAAGAAACTGGACAATTTTTATCTGAAGCTGGGTTAAATTTCTCAAAGAATCAATAAACATTACTCCGTCAAAATCTTCTGCGTTTGAAATGCTTTTTGAAACGCAGTCAATTACAAAAAACTTCTGATAAACGCCTGATTCGCTCAAAATAGAAGCAACCCCTTTGTAATTTCCGTTAAAAAGAACCAGCACCGGAATTTCGCCGTTTTGAATGACAAGCTTTGAAAGCGCTGCAAAAAGATCCCTTGAATTTGTTACATCGCAGGAAAAAAGCGCCTGCCCTTTAAAAGAAGCCGGAAGCTTTGACTTAACTTCAGTCAAAATCTTTTCAGGACCCAAAAGAGAAGAAAATGCGTCAAATTTAGCGGACTGTTTTGAAACTTCAGACGCGGTTGTCTCGCGATTTGATAAAATCGCCTCAAAAGCCTTTTTCTGCTCGTCAGTCAAAGTAAAAGATGATGCCATGCAAGAGAAATATGACTTAACTTGTTAATAAATCTAAAGTAGCGAAAAAAGATGGATAAATTTAAAATAAACTGAAAAAATCAAAAAAAATCCAATAAATAACTCTGCAAAAACTCCATAAAGCCATCTTTATAAACAAGAAAGAAGTAATATTGATTGAAAAAAAAAGCGTGAACTTGATGGGGTTATTCTCTGGAAAAAAAGAAGCCAAAGGCGGCCTTGGGGAGATAAAAAACCTGACAATGGGCGCAAATAAGGCTGATTCGGGCAATAAAAATGAGGAGAAGTTAGTGTCAAGCTCCGTGGATAATGATGTAAAACTATTTAAGGAACAGCAAAAAGCAGCAGAGAACCAGTCAATCGAACTTGATAAAGAAAAAACAAGCCTGTTTGAAGAAGCTAAAGCGCCAAGCGCGTTTGACAAACTGCGAAATCTTTCAAACACAGTAACTGAAATCCCTAAAACAAAAACAATCACCACTGAAAACTTTTCAAAACCCGTTGTAAGCCAGCCCGCTCCTGAAAAAGTGGTGCCGACGAATGTTGGATTTGAAATTAAAAGAGAAGGAAATGCTCCAAAAATAATAAAAGAAAAAAATATTGCCAGCGCGCTTGAAACCCAGAGCACAAAAACTGACGCTGGGGATAAAAAGGACGTTTTCTTTGACTGGATGAAACAACCCCCAATTGATGCTCCGCTTGCTGATGATTTTAAAGAACAAAAAGAAGCCCCTATTGTTAATGAAGAAATTAAAATCAGCGTTGATACGCAGCTAAAGACTCCTATTGACGAACTTTTCAATACGCTTGAACAATACCCTATGCTTGATACTGGAAGACTCGCAGAGCTTTCAGGATTATCCTCTGAAATGATAGAACAAATAGCAAAATTGTTTGAAGAAGACGGGGTAATTGAAATAGAATATCCTGCAAGCCTTACAAAAAAACCAATTTTGAGGCTGAAAAATCCGGTAACAAGCAAAATAAACAAAGTGCCGAATGGAAAAGTGCTTGAAGAGTATCTTCTTGAAGTGGATTATGTTCCTGCAAAAATAAAAATAATACTTGCAGCAGGAGAAGCAAGGCCGATTTATGCTGTTGAGCTTCCTTCAATTGGAAAATACACTCTGCGGTTTTTGCAGTTCATAAAAGATGAAGTAGCAGAAACAATGCCGATTGATCTTGAAGAAATTGTCGACCCTAAAAAATCAAGAAAACTAAAAGAAAGATTCTTTAATGAATTAAACTCTCACATGACAAAATACTTCCCGACTTCCCCAAAAGAAATTATCAGCATGCTTTCAGGAGTACTACTTCATGACATGTACGGACTGGGAAATATTGAACTAATAATGGGAGACGACATGCTTGAAGAAGTAAGCATAAACTCTTCAAAAACACCAATCACTGTTTATCACAGAGTACAAGGATGGCTAAAGACAAACCTGCAGCCTGGAACTGAAGAAGAAATCAATAACTTATCCTCGCAAATCGGAAGAAAAATCGGAAGGGAAATAACAGTTCTAAATCCAATACTTGATGCGCACTTATTATCAGGAGACAGAGTTAACGCAACCTTATTTCCAATCTCCGCTGAAGGAAACACCATAACAATTCGAAGATTTGCAAGAAAACCCTGGACAATAATTGATTTTATTGGAAAAGCGCACACAATGAACTCTGAAATGGCCGCAACACTGTGGCTTGCAATGCAGTATGAATTAAACATTCTAATCGCAGGGGGAACAGCATCAGGAAAAACAAGCGCGTTAAATTCAATGCTTGCGCTTGTGCCAACATATCACAGAATACTAACTATTGAAGATGTAAGGGAAATAGTGCTTCCAAAATATCTTGAATGGAACTGGGTGCCAATGGTAACAAGATCCTCAAACCCTGAAGGGTTAGGAGAAGTAACAATGCTTGAACTAATGGTAACAAGCTTGAGAATGAGACCTGACCGTATAATTGTGGGGGAAGTAAGAAGAAAAAAAGAAGCAGAAGTACTAATGGAAGCAATTGAAACAGGACACAGTATTTACTCAACACTGCACGCTAACTCTGCGTACCAGGTTCTTAGAAGACTCGCAGAACCGCCAATTAATATTCCACTAATGCAAATTGAACTAATTGACTTAATTGTAGTACAGTACCGTGACAGAAAAACAAACAAAAGAAGAACTTACGAAATTGCAGAAATTGAACAAACTTCAACCGGACAGGGACTCCAAGTAAACACAATATACAAATGGATTCCAAGAACTGATTCATGGGAGAAGTTAAATCGGCCAATAAAACTAATTACGCTATTAAACATGCACACGGGACTAACTGAAGAAGAAATCGGCAGAGAAATACAAGACAGGCAGGAAATACTTGAATGGATGCAAAGACAAAACATAAACGAACTTGACATAATAGGATTTTTAGTAAAATTATATTACTCAGATGCGAACATGATAAAGAAAATGGCAAAACAAAACACTCCATTTTCAAAAATAAAAGAACTGCTTGACGAAGATAACAGACTGAATGAGGAAAATCAGCCAATACAACTGTAAAAATGTGGTGAAAAAATGGCAAACAAAAACAAAACTCCGGTGCTAATGCTTTATTCAGTAGAGAATGCAAAAAAATTCAGCGAAAAATACTTATTCATCGGAAGATTTCTTTCAAAAATAATATTTTCATTAAAATATGACCTGCAAAAAGCAGAAATTGATTTGGATGTTGAAAGATACTGCCTTGCAGCACTCATCTCGGCAAGCCTCTACGGATTAATGTTTATTTTTGTAGGAATGGCATTTGGAGCAATAATTACCCGAAGCTTTGGAACACTGACAATAGGAATAATGGCAATAGCAAGCATTGGCTCATTTGTAGGGGCCCTAATTTTTCACTTATTTTACCCAAAAATCGCATCATTCCAGTTAGCAGGACTTGTAGACCAAGACTTGTTATTTGCATTAAGAACAATGCTAATCCAGTTAAGCTCAGGAATAAGCTTATTTGAAGCAATGAAAAATGTTTCAAAATCAAGCTACGGACAGGTGTCAGTAGAATTTGCGCTTGCTATTAGAGATATTAATTCAGGAGTAAGCGAAACAGCCGCTCTTGAAAAACTTGCATTTAGAACAAAATCAGAGATCCTGAAAAAAACCGCTTGGCAAATAATTACCACAATGAGAAGCGGGGGCTCAATTGTAAATGCGCTAAACTCACAGGTTGAGACGCTGGTTGAGCAGCAAATGGACGCAATAAAGTCATACTCTGCGGAACTAAACCTCTGGACACTTGTTTACTTAATAATTGCAGCAGCAATGCCTTCACTTGGAATAACATTTTTGGTAATTGCATCATCCATCGGCGGAAGCGGAATAGGAGCGGAAACAGTAATACTAATAATAGTAATGTCAATTTCTGTACAGGTTGCCATGATTTTACTAATCAGGTCAAAAGTTCCAAAGGTAGTGAAATAAATGTTTGCAGGACTCTCATCAATATTTGGAAGCCTCCTACCAAGAGAATTTGTTGAGACACAAGTAAAGGTTGCGCTTCAAAGAGCAGGCTCAAAAGACGACCCACGCACATGGGTAGGATTAAGAGTATTCATTGCAATTTTAACCGGAGCAATGGGCTTTCTTATCCCATTTAGTGTTTTCCCTCTTGCTAATATTTTGTTTAACGCTAACATTTACTTTGACCTGCCAATTCGAATCGCGCTAATGATTGGATTTGCACTTGCAGGATTAATGGGAAGCTTGGTGATTTTTTATCTGCACATATCATATGTAATTGACGGAAGAAAAAAAATGGTTGAAAGCATACTTCCTGACTTTTTATTCCTTGTCGGAAATAATTTGAAAAGCGGAATGGCTCCATTTTATGCATTCCGCTCAGCTGTGCGCCCAGAATTTGGACCACTGAGCGAAGAAATCAAAATTGCCACTCAAAAAAGCTTAGGAGTTGAATCATTCTCTGACGCGTTAAAGCAAATGGGGGAAAGAATTGATTCAAAAATACTTGAAGACACAACAAAATTCTTCGGACAAGCACTTCGCTCAGGCGGACACTTGGCGCAATTAATAGAAACAACAGCGCTTGATATTAAACAAACAAACAGATTGAAAAAAGAACTTGTAACTTCAACAAAAATGTACACTATGTTCATTTTATTTGTTGTAATAGTTGCTTCCCCAATGCTCTTAGCTGTAAGCGTTGAATTTTTGCATATTCTTGGAGGCATAAGTGAAAAAACCGCAGGAGTAAGCGGAATGACTAACGCAGCAATATCAAAGCAAACTGGAATGGGCTTAACCGCGGGAGCAGTATCAATCACCCCTGACTTTATGCAAAACATAGGATACTTTATCATTCTTGTCAACTCGCTCCTTGCGAGTGTGTTTATTGGAATACTTGGCGGGGGAAAAATAAGAGACGGACTCAAATATGCGCCTGTAATGATAATCGCAGGACTTGTGCTATTTGTTGTCTTCTTAACTCTTGTAAGCGGAGTACTAAAAGGATTCAGCGGAGTATAATTAAATAGCGGCTTATTAATAAACTCAAAAACCCACAAATCAGCTATAGAGTATAATAAAACTTCTTTACGTATGAATCCTTCGCAATAGGTTTAAATACTACCCAGATATTATTGTATCAATAAAACTTCAAGGGAGGTAGTAAAAATGATTGCAAAGAAAGGACAGGGAACAATCGAATACTTGGTAATCATAGCAATTGTAATTGTAATTGCTTTGGTAGTTGTTGGATTGTTATTACAGATACTTCAGAACAGCGGAGGCGCAGGAGATTCAGCAGCGAAAGCTACTTGGAAATCAGGCTCACCGTGGGGAATTAGCGACTGGGCTTACGGTTCAGACGGTAATTTAACTTTAGTACTTGTGAACAACTCAAGCGACACATTAGAATTGAATAATGTTGCAATAACAGGCGGAACATACAGAACAGCTTCTGTAACAACAGTTCCACCAAGCGGAGGACAGTCAATAGTAAAAGTTGCTATTACATGCACAAGCGGCACAAAAGCAGCTTTCAAGAAATCAGATGTATCAATTGACTATAACTCACCATCAATCGACAACAAGACACAAGGCGGAGCAGCTGACATTGTAGTTAACTGCCCATAAAAACCTCCAATTTTAATTGAAGAAGAGCCAAAAGCTCTTCTTTCAATATATTTTTTTAATTTATTCCCTTGTGAAAAGAGTCCCCTATAAAGTAAGCGCTTTACTTCAATTATAAAAAAAGCAGAGGGGTTGATGAAGTAAATCAAAAAAAAACAAGCATAATTTAACAGAGCATTTATCTGTAAATTGCAATCAGTGAATTAGAATCAAACCTTGCATCACTTATTTTAATCCAAGAATTCCACTCAACAGGCATTATTTTTTCAAGCAGTTTAACCCGAAGAGAATAATCAATCTTTTCAGTGCTGTTTGTAAAAATCTCTACCCCAGCATCCTCTCCTGTTGACACAGTCCCAAATGTCACAAGCATATTTGAGTCATCGCTAAATACAAGAACAATGCTTGAAGCGGAGTTTAAATCAAGAAGCTCTGAAACTAAAAATGCATTTGAATCTCCAGAAAAATTAAAATTCACTGAAGAACTGCCGATAACAGGGCCCGCAGTCCATAAATAATAATTCAAATCCTTCCCAGCCCTGATGTTTAAGTCAATTGAAGATAATTCCCCATACCCGTTTTTTGGAGCAAATACAACTGATTTAGCGGAATAATTATTTCTAAAAACATAATTAGCGCCAGTATTGATTTCTGCTGCGCCGTCTGAAAGGCTTGTTAAGTCAGTGCTTTCAACCCATGCGTTAGAAGGAAACACCTTATTTGAAATAAAATCTGAATAAGACGATATTATGGAAGAATAATTTAAACTTCCTGAAACTGAGCCGTTAAACTCCAAAACCCCGTTGCCGTCAGCGTAAATTGAGAGCCCAAAAACCCTCAACAAATCATATGAAACATCATCAATCAAGTTAGGCACAAACACCGCTTTTGAAGAAAGAATAATCTGTTTCTCGTTAACAGAATTATTATTCGCATAAGTCTGGGCAAAGAACAAAAGAGTTGAAGCGAATAAAATTATTGAAATGGTGAACAAAAAGCCCCTTGATTTATGGTTTAGTTTAAAAGTCACTTAACCCACCCCTCAATTCTTGCGACAAAAAATGAAACACTATTGCCGTCATTCACAACAAAACTCCTCTCAATTGAAGCAACCTCGCTTGCATTTTTAACACAGCCTGTTTTTACTGCATGCACTACTGGAAGAGAAGTAACTGGATTAGTTATTGTAACTTCAAAGCAGACATTCATAGCGCTCTCATTGAGCTTTGACAATAAAGCATCGCTTGAAGACTGGTTAACTGAATACTCAAGCGTCATTGTTTTTTCAAGAACAGCAGCTTCATCATTAACAATATTTCTCAAATCAATTAAGTTCCATGAAGTAAGCGATACTTGGGAAAGATAAAAGAAAGAAATAATTATGAAAAGCAAAATCAGGGTAGCGCCCAAAAATGCGTCAACTGTAATCACAAAGCCCTTATTATTCACATAAATCACCCTGCGGAAGAAAGAATTACCTCAAAAATTGCATTTGAATTATTAAAAATAACAAGCCGCTTGTAAGAAAATTTAAGCTTTGGATTTGTTACAACCCTTCCCCCTTCAACAGGAGCTCCATTATACACTATTGTCGAGCCGTCAGAATCCGAAAGCCTAAAATACAAATCATAAGCCCCGAGTCCAAGCTTTACTCTCGTCTGAAGATAAGTTACATCATTATTCAAAAGATTTGCAAGCGCAACAACTTTCCCTGATTCAATAACATTAGGAGAAAAAGAAAGCCCTAAGAGAGAAACATTAGCAAAATCAAGAGTTTCCCAATTCCACGGCTCTCCGCTTGAAAGAAGCATCGAATTCATTGCTAAATGCGCTGATTCATCCGCAAGCTTTCTATCCTCAAAAATTGCCACATCATTAAACACTGCGTTGCTTGAGCTGAAAAAAACAAGAAGCGCAAAAACAAAAACCGACATGGCAATCATAAGGTCAGGAGAGAAAAACTGTCCTTTATTATTCAAAAAATCACCCATTTCGAACAACAACCTTTCCATTTTCTTTTGAAAAAATAACCGTGCCGCTCGGCTCGCTTGTCAAAAGCTCCACTTCCTTTGCGACAAAAGGAACGCTCACTTCAAACTGCCCCTCATACACCACAACTGTGCTCCCTTCTATTGCAATTCTTCTCGCCCCGCCGCTCCATACTATTGAATCAATAATCATCGCGTTGTTATCAAACAAATCAGCATTGCTTATGTCCCTTGCAATTCTAAACGCCACATCTTTTGCAATCCAGTTTGTGGTATAAGTATAATTCATATCCATTCGGTCCTGAAAAATCGTAACGCCGAAAATAAAGACAAATAAAATCATAATAATTGTGACAATGAATTCCATAGTCACCTGCCCTTTAATGATTCGCGCTTTTACCATAAACACCACTATTATGAAACAACCCTTGTATAAGAAATATTAACATCAATTAAAATCGGAGAAATATTTGAGTCAACTGTGTTAAGCACTGCGAGATACTGGACATATCTTCCGTTTGGAACTGAGAGCACAACAGGGCTTGTATTTCCAGCGTTAAACCAATCGCTCCATACCGCGCCAAGAATGCTTGAGCGGACAAAAATATTTATGTTGGTATCCGATTCGCTGCCCCCTCCTTCAAAGGATTTTGCCCACGCTATAGAATCAAATTCCGCGGAGCCGAGCAAATCAAACTCCCTTGAGTAAAAGTTTCCGTCAAGAGAATAAACTCCCGCATCCTGCAAAAGCAAAAGCCCGCCAGCGCTTGAAGATACATTAAAATCTTCCGCCCCTATTGCTGAAGAGAAATTATTCTCTGAATTATCAATAACACTATTCATCGGGTCAAAAATTCCTGACCAATAATAAGCCCCTCCTTTTGAGAGGAAGCCTGCTTTGAACTTTTCAGAATCATTTTTAATATTTCCATCAAAATTCATGTCAAGAATTCTTGAAGTGTTAAAAATAAAATTAAAATCATCCACATCAGCCCAAATACCGGCCGGAATGCTTGAGGACGGAGGAAGCAAATCAACGCCATTTAAGTACATGTGCGTCATGTTTGAATCCTCAAGGTCATTTGAGGACAAGAACAGCACTTTATCCACCAAAATATTTGAATCATTGTTGAACACATTCCCGTCAGCAATAGAAAAACCATCTTCTGATACTATTGCGCTGCTCCAGTCAAAAACAACCGTGCTTGGAACAAGATTTTCAACCACAATAAAATTTATTTCAGACATTGCATCAAGCCCGGCTGATTGAACTCTTAAAATCCCGCCATAAGTTCCTGTTGAAGCTGGAGGAATTAAATTTAATTCAAGGGTTTTGCAGGAATTTTTAGGCAAATCGCCAATGCTTTTTGGAAATACATAATTTGAAGCCGCGCCGCTGATTGAAATCAAAGCCGAAGCAAAATCCGAAGTTGAATTATTGCAAATAATTACTGAATCAGAAGAATTCAAAGACACCTGCGCATAAATATTTTTATCAACAGGATAAAGCCCAAGCTTCTTTTGGGAAGAAGCGCAGAAAACATTCACTGGAAATGACAACGGAGTATTTGCACCCGCAACCGGAGCGAAATTTACTATTCCTGAATAAGAGCCGAAAGAATCGCTCCCGCAGGATATTTCAAAATTCAACAAAACATTTTCATCAGCGTTAAGAGTAATTTCCCCCGCATCAATTGAAGAAACAACTGCCCCGCTTCCACTGACAGGGAAATTAATTGACATGTCATAAGTTATTGACTCTTGAGAATAATTAGTAAACAACACTCCCGCTGATTTTGACTGGGACTGAATAACTGTTTCTGAAATGCTTGCAGGAACAAAACTTGCTTTTGTCACTGAAACGTGAACAAAATCGTTAAATGAAGTGATAACAAAATTAAACGAGCCAGTGGTGTTTGGCCAAATTCCCCTAACATCAATTTTTGTTGAAGCAGTGTGATCGGTTCCCGCAACGCTTAGTATAATCGCCCGCCCGCTGATAAAAGATTTGTTTAAATCAACCCCTTCAGGCATGGGAAGAGTAATGCTTCTCACTGTTCCAGGCCCCAAAAAATATGCATCATCCACTTCCTTGGCAAGGGCTCTTACCGCAAGCTCTGCTGTGTTCTGCTGCTGCTGGGCATAACCGTAATTCATCTGCTCATAAACCATTGTGACAAGCGCTGCAAGAATAAAAATCCCAATAGCCATTATCATAAGGGATTCAATGGAAGTCTGTCCAATACGCCTTTTCACATTTTTAGCCGACAAATAAATCAACTCTAAAGAGCATTATATTAACCAAATTGAGCTTTAAAATAGTTTTTAGAGCGAAAAAATGGCTTCTTAATCAGCTGACTGCAACTTCAACAAACCCAGCTGCCCTGTTTGAATCATTATAAACGGCAAAAAAGTTTGAATCATAAACCATGCTGGGCGCCCCTGGAGGAATATTAAAAGTTAAATTAAATGACTTGCACGCTCCCGAGTTAATTGAATCAATAGGATTTCCACCCAAATCAAGGGCGGGAAGATTATACCAGTCAAGCATATTGGCATCGCTTCTTGAAACTTTTTCCCAAACAATTCCTGAAACTAAATTTTCAGAAGAATTGCATATTGAAAAACTTTTCACAGCAGAACTGCCCGCGGAAGCTGCAAACGAAGTGCTTTTTGGGTAAATTGCAAGCGCGCTCGCGTCAGGAAAAGCTTCAATTGAGAAAACAATTCTCTTTGAATAATTTGAATCGCTAACTCCGTTGCTCAACTGCGCATTTATATCAAACACCCCGACATAATTTCCGTAAGCAGAAGAACTCAAAGAAATATTAAAATCAATTAATTTTGACTCGCCTGTGTTTAGAACAAACTCAGAGCACCCTTCGCACATTTGAAAACTTGCCTCGCTTCCGCCCTCAAAAGTCTGGCTAATCCAAAACCTTGCGCCAAAGCTTGATAAATTTCTTATAGTAAAAAAGCTCCCCGCCGTGCTTGACTGCTTTGCCGAAAGAGAAACGCTTTCAGCGCTCAATTCGAAATCATCATACAATAGTTTTACCACATTTCCGTCAAAGTACATGTTAGCAAAATAAGAGCCAAAAATATATCTGCCGTTTTCCTTCTTCCAGTCCCCGAGAATTATCACATCGGCAGAACTAATCACATCCCCGCCGTTTGAAAGAGCCAAATTAACTTCCCTGCCGTTAATCGCGCTCGCATTCATCCTAAGCGAATCAGGAAGTTCAATTAAAATCCTTGATTTTGAGCCCGCGCCAGAAGCATAAAGCACATTGGCAGTATTAACAATTCTATCAACCGTAACTTTTGCAGTGGTCTGCTCTCTTGCAATCTGGCTTGAGTTAACCTGATTTGTGTAAAGAGAAAAAATTATGCTCAAAGCAAGCATGGAAGCGGCAAGGATTAAAATCAATTCAACAGTAGTCTGCCCTCGATTCATGAATAGTAAAACGATTTTACTGTATTTATTTATTGCTAAATGGGAAAAAGCCCTCACTAACCGCCCTCAAAAGTATTTTATAAGGAAAAACCCCTTTATGTTGCATGATAAATGCAACTTTCATGAAAGAAGCGATTGCAACTTCGGATAAAAAAGTCACTTTTGTGATGCTTAATCAAAAACAGGGAAAGGACGCTGTTGAATTCACAATTAACGCGCTCTTAAATCAAATGAAAAAAATTGTTTTAATTGCGTTCTCAAAACAGCCATCGGAGTCATTCAGACAAATAATAACTCAAAATGATAATATTTCGCTTATTGACTGCTCAGGAAGCTTGAACGAAAATCCAAGGACAATATCAATAGGAAACCCTTCAGATTTGACAAGCCTGCAGGTGGCGCTTGATAAAATTGACAAGGAAATCGCAGGACCCAAGACTATAATATTTGATTCAGTAAATATGATGGCTATTTACAACAAAAAGGATGATTTTGGGAGATTTATTCACTTACTAAGCAACAAAATGCGGCTTAAAGAAAATTCAATTATCTTTTTCACAACAAAAGAATCCACAAACCAGAATGCTCTTGATGTAATGCAGGAGCTTGCGGATAAAACATACGATTACAGCAGCCTCTTAATCGGCGCAATATCAGTTTACGAATAATAACCAAGAAACAAAAAGTTTGATCCTGATAACCCTGATTTAGAGAGGAAGAATTCTAAAAAAAATATTTTTAGAACACTTCAACATCAGGATAAATTGCAATTCCATCTTTTTCAAAATTCATCGCGCAAACTTTATTTGTGTGCCGAGTGCCGCGCATCTTAATTACTTCAAGAGAGTGAATTCTAATTCCTCTTTCCTGATCATGCGCATAATAAAGCGAAACAATCGCATCGCTGATGAACCCGATGCTCCCCTCTTCTTTTTCAATATCAGCAGGAGAATCCTCGCAAACAACCATGGAAGTAACCCCCCATTTTCGAAGCAGGTTAAAAAATTCAAGTATTTTTTCTCTTCTCTTATACTCATCCCTGAAAAGAAGCCCATATGCTGTCACTGAATCAACAACAACCCTCTGCGCGCTTACTTCCGCAAGCGCATCCCTAATCTGCCCGCCCCCTTCTTCAAGTATTTTAGTTACCTGGTGCGGCTTAAACTCAAGCAAACGAAACTTATTTTCCTTTTCAAGCTTCTCAAAATCCCAGCCGAATTGATTTGCATGCCTAAACAAAGATGTTCTATCTTCTTCAAAAGTAATGAAAACGCCAGGCTCGTTAAACTCTTCAGCGCCTTTATACAAAAACTGAAGACTCAAAAGGGTTTTTCCAGTTCCTGAAGCGCCGACTACAAGAACAATTGATTCCCTCTCATACCCTCCGCTAATAAGCTCATCAAAACCGTTAATCCCTGTCTTAACTCTTGTTTGAGGAGTGCCCTTATTTACACGCTCAACAACAAACTTTTTGTCATCAAAACCGCCCAAATCATCATCAGGACCAAGCGGAGAAGTGAGCGGTTTAATTTTAATTGAGCCGCTCGGGTCAGTATTTATGCTAAAACCCGGCTGGGAGAAAGAAAGCTTATTTTTATTCAAAGAAAAAACATTTTCTTCATCAGGCATTCATACCACGCAGTAAATCCACAGATAAACGATTTTAATCTATTTAAAGCCAACGTTTAAAGCAAAACACGAAAAGCAGCGCTCATAAAAAATTGATTCTTTTATAAAAAAATAGATACTTGGAAAGCTATTTGCTTCCCAAGATAAGGATTCTCTAATTAACTTAGAAATCGCATGCTCTAACAGTCTTTCTGCCGTTTTCTTTTGCTCTTGCAGCAGCTTTCTTTATCATTTTAGCTACTTCAGCGCTTAAAGCGTCAACAGCGTCGCCTGCAGTGTTGCAGTCTTCAGCCTTGATTGCGTCTTTTACTTTTGATGCTACTACCAATACTTCTGTCATAAATAAAACCCCCTTTGCCTAGCGAGAATCACTAAATTACTAACAACTCTCACCACAAAGCTATCCAAAAATGAGATGTAAAGGGTATTTAAATTAAATGGTTCAAATTGACGATTTAAGGCACTTTAACCCTGTTTTTGCTTTGATTAAATCAGCTTTTCGCCAAAAAAACGAGTTAAAAAGACTTTTTGCCACCAGTATTAACTGCCTGTGATGATGCATTTTACTCTGAATAGTGATGAGTGATGGGCGAGCTGAGGCGCTAATACTTTTATATTTGGAAAAAATAAAAAAATGCATTTTAAGATTAGTTTCTTGTTTTTAGTGATTTACAATAAAATTCTTTCAGCAGAGTAATAATTCACAAAATCTTCAGAATCAATAACCGCAATTAAAACAACTGTGTGAATATTGCCTGAGAGTCTTGTCATTCTGCTCAACTGAGGCATGGTAAGTTTCTCTGATTCAGGAGCCACATGAATTACATATTTTGAATGCTCCTCGCCCATTTTCTTTCCTTTGGGGTAAACTCTAAAATCAAATCCAAACTTCAGCCCTGTTTTAACGCAGTAACCTTTTTCCCTTAAATCAGAATATACTAAAAACTTGGAATAAAACCGCTTATCCTTCTCAAGCGCAAGAGCAAGAAGCTTTTTTTCACCCACTAACTTGTTCTTCTTATCAACAACATTTAATTTGCTGTTTTTTGACAAATAAACTGATTCAAATAAATCAAGCACCAAATTTCGTCCCTTGTTTTCTCCAAAACCCTTCTCGACAAGAATCCCCTTAAGAGTGGCGTCCTCAACAACAACCTTATTCTCAAACAAATGAGCAATATTCTCAATTTCGGCCATAAAATCACTTATCTTATCTCTTCTTCTCCGCATCAACTGACACAGCAACTTCAACTACATCCACATGCACTTTATTTTTTTTCAGCTCTTTTACTATGTCATCAAAAAACTGAATTTCCTGCTTTACTAAAACCACTTTGTCAACTTTCTTAATCAAAGCAATTGAAACGATTTTTGGAATTGTTGAACCCCACTCTGTGAGCTCGTCATACTTCTTCCTTTTAGCACCAATTTCTTTTTTAATCCCGTCAAGAACAATCCTAAACTGCCTGACTTCACCCATAGCAGAGCCAGCTCTCGGGCTAAAATCCTTATCCACTATCTGAAGCAGAATAATTTCATCCACTTTATTTGTAATAGCCTCAATAAAAGCAGGCTCTTTTTCTCTGCCTGTTAAGACAGGAACTAAAATCTTCATAAGCGTTCAATACATTAGTAGGGGGTTAATCAGATTAAAAACCTATTTTGAACGCTACACTTAAATATTACAAAGCAGTGTTCTTTTCATGAAAACGCTTGAATATGACATAAGCGAAGCCTCAAGGCTTTTTTCTGAAAAAAAAGTCATGGATTTAAGGGGCTTAGGAAATCGGCTTATTAGAGAAGCCGCGCTTGGAAATGATTACGCAAAAGCGGAGCTTGGCGTAATTGCATATGCTTTGCACAAAATTGAGACAAAACCCCACTTTATAAAAAGCCCGCAATGGGGAAAAATAAAACAGCTAATTACAAATGATTTCAATAAAGCGCAAAATGCGACAAGACAAAATGACGCAGCAACTTTAATGGCTGCACTAAAAGAGCTTATTAGAAATATTGTTCAAATAGACAATGAGCTTGGAAACTACGCGCAAGGAATATACGAAAAAGCAAAAGTAAAGCAGGCATCTTTAGCATACAGCTACGGGTTAAGCGTGGCTCAATCTTCAGCCCTCACAGGAGCCGACCCAAAAGAGCTTCAAAGTTATATCGGATTTACAACAATGCATGATGAAGAGCTTGAAATAAAATCAATAAAAGAAAGAGTGGTTGAAATGAAGAAACTGCTCGAAGAGGATTGAATTTTGGTGAAAACATGAAGGCAGTAATTGACACAGGAACAATGATTACCCTTTCAGGAACATGCTTAATGAATGTGTTTAAGGGTTTTGTAAGAGCAAATAATATTGAGCTTTTAGTGTCAAGCACAGTTGCGGAAGAAAGCGTGTGGAAACCGCTTACAAATAAAAGATTTGCATTAAACGCCGCAAGAATAAAATACGCCATGACTGAAAAAACGGTGCAAGTAATTCCGTCAAATCAGGAAATATCAAACATGGAGCAGAGGATACTAAATATTTCAAATAACTGCTTTTATGCGCAGGGAAGCCCAATGAAAATAATACAGGCAGGAGAAGCAGAAGCATTGGCTCTTGCAAAAATCTTCGGAGCAAAAGCGCTTTTTGTCGATGAAAGAACAACCCGCTCGCTTATTGAAAACCCAATCAGATTAAAACAGGTTCTTGAAAGAAGACAGGACCAGGAAATAACAATGAACGAAGCCAACATTAACACAATAAAAAATATGTTCCCAAAATTACTCATGTTTAGAAGCGTTGATATAATCGCATCCGCATACGAACAAGGATTATTCAACCACGAACTTGCCCATGGAAAACTCGAGCTTGAAGCGGCATTATACGCCGCAAAATTCAACGGATGCGCGGTAAGCGAAAAAGAAATACAGGAATACATAAGCACATACAGCGCGCACAAAAAATAAAACAATAATATTTTTGCAAAGCAGTTATTTTCACGGTGAAGGAATTTGAATATCGAAACCGCAAAACCGGAAGACGCGGCATGGCTCAACGAAAAAATAAGCGCTGAATTTCCCTACACAAAATTCACTCCTCAAAAAATAGAGGAAAAAATTAAGGACCCAAAATATCTTGTGCTTATAGCAAAGCAGGAAAACATTTACACAGGATTTAGCGAAATAGAGCTGTTTTTTGACAAAAAAGAAGCAAGATTAAACGGAATTTACGTGGAAGACTCGTGGAGAGACCAGGGAATAGCAAAAGCAATGATTGCAAGAATGATAGAGTACTGCAGGGCAAACAGCATAGAAAAACTATTTTTACTTGTGAAAAAAACAAACGAAGACGCAAAAGCGCTTTATAAAAAAACCAAATTCACTTTTGAAAAAATGCATGAAAAAGAAATTGAAGGAACGCCTGTTGAAGTCTGGTCGCAGATAATTCCAAAAGACAATCCCCACAGACACCATTTAATCAAGTAGCAAATCTTCCATCGCTACTTCTTTCTTCTTCTTAGGGTCAAGGAACTCTTCAATAATCGGCTCTTCAAAATTCGTTGGCGCTCGGAGCATTCCCTTCTCGATAACAATTTTTCCAAGATGAGGAACTCTAACAAATGAAACCCCCCTGTGAGGGCCGTGAATCTGCGCTTTCAAAGTTATTTTCCCAGTTCTTATTACAACATGCTCTGGAAGAACAGCATAGCGCCACACTTCATCCTTTGGCTTTTTTAAAACAGCTTCAGCTATATCCAAAAGAGTTGAAGAAGGTTTGCTTGGCACAGCATGCGCTTCTTCAGGAGACTCTGCAGCATGAAGCAATTTAACATTAAATTCACCCATAAACCAAATGTGGCTGATTGGGTCAAACTTTGCCTTAGGAGTAACTAAATGCTGATAACTCTTTCTTTTCCTTAATAGCGCCAACAAAACACCTTTATTAAAAAGGGTTTTCTTAATAAAAAAGATTGCTATCCGCATAAAAGAGCAAAAATATGAAAAAATGCCCCAAAAATAAGTATTTATACCATAAAATGCAGCACTAAAATCAAAGAAAAATTATCTAAAAAAAAAGAAAAATACAATAGGAAGCCCTATTGTATTTCAAACACTACTGAAACTTCAGCAGTAACACTCACATCATTTGGAGTGATTGGAGTCGGAGCTTTTGCTGCAACCAAATCCATTGCTCCTGAAGAATTGCTGTAGTTAGGATAATAGAAGTAAGAATTTTCAGTTATTGATTTAATCTTACCAATTGATACTCCCAAGCCTTGCCCAATACTATCAGCTTTTGATTTAGCAAGAGAACCCGCTTCTTTTAAAGCAGCAAGCTTTACTTCAAGCTCTTTGTCTTTGCTTAAACCGAATGAAATGCTTGACACGCTGTTTGCTCCCGCATTTACCGCAGCGTCAATTACTCTTCCAGCCCCGCTAACATCAGCGCCGTTTAGGGTAACCTTGATCTGATTAGTTGTTCTATACCCAACCGAAACAGATTTTCGCTCAATATCATTCCACTCAAACTCTTCGTTAACCGAATAGCCAAGAGTTTTTACATCGGCCCTAACTGAACTCATTGAAGTAAGAGCGCTATTCACTCTATCCGCAATTTCAGCATTATCAGACTGGCTCTTCTGAGCTGATTTATCAAGCGTCTGAACGCTTAATACAATTTCAACCTTGTCAGGAGCAACTATTTTTTCAACAGTCCCTGAAGAAGACAATGTTCGCACATTATCATTTCCATTTAAACCGTCAACCTGAATTGTCCCAATTTGAGCCGGTTTTGCTGTAGAACTTCCAATGCTAAAAGCAATCATTACAATTGCCACAAGCACCAAAATTCCAACTATCATAAAAGGAGCTTTATGCATGCAAGAAGCACCTTCACTTTCAAAAGAATTTCTACTCATAGAATTCCCTCCATTTAACCAAAACTCAGACAAAATCTGTTTAAAAGCAAATCGATAAACTCAGGAAAAAGCCGTAAATGGACAGGAAAGATATTTATTCAATAAAAATCTATTATACGCATGGAAAAAGTTGAATTTATCAACCCACGCGGAATAACTATTTCAGCCAACTTTTGGCCGACAAACAAAGACGCTGTAATAATAATGAGCCACGGATTCACAGGAGACAAAAGCGAATGGGGAAAATTTGACAAAATCGCAAAAGAGCTTCACTCAAAAGGATACGCAGTCCTAAGCTATGACTTTTCAGGGTGCGGAGAAAGTGGAGACGATTCAATAACAATCGCAAAAGAGCTTGAAGACCTTTCAACCGCGATAACATTTGTAAAAGCGCTCGGATACAAAAACGTGGGACTCTTCGGACACAGCCTTGGAGGATTTATCAGCCTCAAATCTTACGCTCCGCAAATTAAAACAATGGTGCTAACTGCGCCAGTGACACACTCTTCTGAAAATGACTGGGGAGAACGATTCACAAAAGAACAGCGAGCAGAAGCAAAAAAAACAGGGGTAATAATTAAGACACGAAATAAAGGCGTTAGGAAAAAAATTGTTATTGGAAAAGAAATTATAAAAGAAAGAAATAACATAAACCCAAAAGACTACCTTCGCAAGATAAACTGCCCTGTTTTAATAATTCACGGAGACAAAGACGAAGATATTCCGGTACAGCATTCAGAACTTGCTATGAAACAACTTCCAAAAGGCTCAAAAATTGAAATACTAAAAGGCGCAAACCATGATTATGAAAAGCAGATAAATAAAGTCGCAAAAATCACTACAAAATGGTTTCTAAAACAAATGAAAATCTGACATAAACAATATTCAAAAAATAAATTACACTAATAAAAAAATATTCCTAAAAACATTTATCCTTGAATGAGCCGCCAAGTCTTTTTTTGATCTTTTTCTTTTGTATAAACATAAATATCCATCTCCGCAAATATGCGCTGCAATTTCTGCCTCTTCAACTGAACACGAATCAAAATCTATTTGAATAAGACCACAAAAATAGAAATTGATTTGGCGAATTTATTTCTTTTCCAGCTACTTTGCCGGTTAAAAATAATGGGGATGCGAGGATTTGAACCCCGGTTTGACGCTCCCAAAGCGCCGGTCCTACCAGGCTAGACTACATCCCCTTAATCGCCAACATCAACTTTAACTACTAAGTATAAAACGCCAAGCAGGGTTTTTAAAAGTTTGGAGAAGGCAAAAACTCTACTTCTTCGGCTTATCCTTTGATTTCATCTTCTCATTCTTCACTTCAATCTCGCTCTGCACAAAAAAATAAACTATTGAAAATGCTGAAAAAGGAAGCCGCAGCCAGTCAGGAACCATGGAAAAAATAAAAAGCATAATCCAAAGAGGCAGAAAGTTTTTTGCAACAGTTTTCATGCTCTGCTTTAACACAACTTTTTGAGCCCAGACAAAAACAAGAACAACAATAACGCCAACCCAAATTGAAGGAATGTTCAAAAATGAAGCCAAAAGAGCCCCCGCCATTGAAATAGCGGAAATTTCAACCGCCTTATCCCACGCCTTATCTTCAGTAGCCCTTATTCCAAGATATGTAAAGATTAAAAGAAAGCAGAAAATGAAGAGCGTGCTAAACCAGCCCATTGCGAAAACATCAAGCCCTGCGAAATACTCAGCACCCATGCCCATAAATAAAATACCTAAAGAGGAGTATAAAAGGATTATTACCAACTATAAGTTAGAAGTCATAGTGTGATTAAAATGCTGTTTAAAGAAGCAAGTGGATACTTTGACAAAATAGAGCAGGCATCATCAAGGCTTGTGATGACAGATTATTTAGCCGAGCTTTTTGAAAAAATGCCTTCAACTGACGCTAAAAAAATAGTTTATCTTCTGCAGGGAAGAATCGCGCCCCAATTTGAAGGAAAAGAAATTGGGTTTGGAGAAAAACTAATCGCTGAAGGAATAGCAAAAGCAACTGGATTTACTAGAGAAGAAGTTGATAAGAAATTCAACGAAACGGGAGACCTTGGAAACACCGCTGAAGAATTTACAAAGAGAAGAAAACAGCAGGGATTAAGCGCGCAAGAACTTACTATTGAAAAAGTATTTGCAAACTTAAAAAAAATGTCCGAAACTGAAGGAACTGGAAGCCAGGAGCTGAAGAAAAAACTTCTCGCAGAGCTTTTCAACTCAGCATCTCCGACAGAAGCAAGATACATCGGCAGAATTCCGCTTGGAAATATGCGGCTTGGAGTGGGCGACCCCACAATTATGGATGCATTCGCAATGGTGCTCACAAAAGAAGCGCAGGAAAAGCTTGAAAAGACAAAAAAAGATGCTAAAAGTAAAAAAGAAAATAAGGCAATTGAAGATGCGCAGAGAAAACTAAAAGTTGAGATACGCGAAAAAATTGAAGGCGCGTATAATATATTTTCTGATCTTGGAGAGCTATCTGAACTGCTCAAAAGCAAAGGTCTTAAGGGACTTAGAGAAATACACATAAAACCTGGGACTCCAATACGCCCAACCGCGGCTGAAAGACTCCCGAGCGCAAAAGAAATAATCGAGAAACTCGGCAAATGCGCGGTTGAAGCAAAATATGACGGATTTAGAATGCAAATAAGCAAAGACGGGGAGAAAGTAAAAATATTTTCAAGGCACAGCGAAGAAATCACCCAAATGTTTCCCGAAATAATTGAAGCGGTTAGAAAGCAAATAAAAGCGAAAAAATGCATTGTGGAAGGAGAAGCGCTGGCATATAATGACGAGACGCAGGAATACTACCCTTTTCAAATAACAATACAAAGGAAAAGAAAATATGAAGTGGAGAAGAAGGCAAAAGAATACCCGCTCAAATTATTTTTGTTTGATATAATGTACTGCGAAGGGGAAAGCCAGATGGAAAAACCTTTTGCTCTCCGAAGAGAAAAACTTGCAAGCATCTTAAATGAAGGCGAAATAATTGTATTAAGCGAACAAAAAATTGTCACAACCCCAGAAGAGCTTGAAAAATTCTTCACTGAAAAAGTCGCGCAAGGATTGGAAGGAATAATGGCAAAAGACTTAAGCGCGCCCTACATTGCAGGAGCGAGAAAATTTGCTTGGATTAAATTAAAGCGCTCGTTTAAGGGAAGCTTAAACGACACAGTGGACCTTGCAATAATCGGATATTACACTGGAAAGGGAAAAAGAACTGAATTCGGACTCGGAGCGCTACTTGTCGCATCGTATAATGGCAAAAATGATTTATTTGAAAGCGTTGCAAAAATAGGAACAGGAATGAGCGAAGAAATGCTTTCTGAACTTGAAAAAATACTCTCGAAAATCACTGCAAAATCAAAGCCTGCAAGAGTGGTATCCGAACTAACTCCTGATTTTTGGGTGCAGCCACAGTATGTAATTGAAACACTTGCTGATGAAATTACTGAAAGCCCGCTTCACTCATGCGGCAAAGAAGCAGGGAAAGGATACGCGCTAAGATTTCCACGAATGATAAAAATTAGAAGCGAGAAAAAGGCGGAAGAAGCAACTACCACTGAAGAGATAATAAAAATGTACAAAATGCAGAAAAGAGTGGCAATGGAAAACCAGCAGGAATAACTATTTTTAACAGAGCTTATTTTAGCTAAGCAAGTAAGGTTTAAGTATTGAAAAACCGTATTTTAGCTTATGAAAATATTCAAGTTTCTAACCCTTATGCTTTCACTAATAGTTGTGCTTTGGCTACTCTTTGGAATAGAATTATACAAACACGACTGGGTGGCAATATTTTTGCATACAGACAATTACCCAATGCTCATAATAGTTTTTGTTGGGGCGCTTGTGGTAGGAATGATTATAAAAAAGCTTTTTGTAATTGAATACAAATTATTGAAGTGATTTTATGAACGCAATGCAGTTAGTGGTTTTTGGAATAGTCGCAGTGGCAATGCTTGCGGTGTTTGCTTATGTTATTACCCCGACTGTTCCAAACAGCGTTGATATTATAAAAAATTCTCTGCAAGACGCGCAAGTCCCAGGAAATATGGGGAAAACAATTTCTCTTGGAGCGCTTCCTTACCCAAAAAACGCAACAATAGGAAAAGAAGACCTTACTTACTCGCAAATGAGCGTTGCAATTGAATGCACAAGCGCAAGAGAATGCTGCCCAAGAGACGCGGACCTTGGCGGGAAGAAATGCGACAAAGTATTATCATGGGATTATGACCATCTCACAGTAAGCACTGATAAGAGAATTGACACTTATGTTAGATGCCTCTCGGAAAAAGGATACCCTGTGTGCAGAGTATACTTTGGAAGCGCGCCCGCGCAGGCAAAAATTGACTCTATTTCAAAGCCTGTTGAAACTCAAAGCGGGGAAATTAATCTCACAGTTACAATAAAAAATCTTGGCGCGGTTCCCGCTCCAATCGGAGAAAACTCCTTAGTGCTTCTTAAAAAAGTAAACGGCGACTGGCAGGAAAGCGATTATGATTCAAATGCAAAAGAAACTCCGGCAGTAATGCCAGGGGAAAAGCAAATAATGTACTGGACAATCAGCCCTAAGAATATCGGCGAATACAAGGCACGATTTAGGTACTCCGCGCTTGATTCAGGATTTGATGAGAAAAGCGTTGATTTTAACAGAGCGGTTATGAGTCAGTGCAACAGAACTGAAGGAACCACAACAATATTCGACCCTGAAAGCCAAAAATTTTGGGAAATACACAACTGCGAAAACTGCAACTATTCCTTTGAATGCGTCGCAGCATGGGCTAATTATACTAAAAAAGAATTCTTTGGAATCAACGCAACAAGCGCATACTGCAATAAAGACACAGAAAATGGAAGCTGTTAAAATTACTTTTCCAGCTATACTTTAATCTCTTTTTAAGAAAGAAAGCAAAAGAAGCACTGTTGAAAATACAACCAAATACCCTATTTCAAATATAAATTCTGAAATATAAATTCCTTTAACTATAAGCCCCAAAAGAAGGTTATTTGCCACAGTCATTGGAAGATAGGAACTGACAAACTGCATTACTCCCCCCATCGCATTTATTGGAAAAATTATCCCGCTTAAAAAAAGCATTGGGACAATTAAAAGCAAAGTGGCAAGAACTGCTGTTGACTGGCTTTTTGCAAAAGATGCTACTAAAAGCCCCATTGAAATAAAAGCCACTGAAACAAGAATCACTGCCAAAAGCAGATTCCACACTGGAACGTTTAGAACAAGCCCAAAACCAAAAGTGCTTACTCCCATTAAAGAAAAAGGAAGCTCAAATTTTGAGAATGCAACCGCAAATATTATGCCTGCTTCAAGAAGCGCAATGGCAAACTGCCCAAATACTCTCCCTAAAATAAACATAAAGCGCCAAGTCACACTTAAATTTAGGCGGAGAGTAACGGACTGCACTCGTTCAATAATCACCGTTATTGAAGAAAGAAGCATACAAGTCAAAATAAGCACAATTACAACTAAATTTGATACAAGAATCCCGAAATTGCTTCCCTCAAAAGCAATGCCTGTGAGCCCAACCACAAACAAAGGATAAAGAATAATTAAAAGAATTGCAAACCTCTGGCTCTTTACAATCGCAACTTCCTTTGAAGCAATCGCAATCAATTTCAGAAGATGGCTTATAATCGGAATTTTTTCAATCATTTTGCCCACCCAAAATATTTATGAAAACATCATCAAGAGTAGGCTCTTTTGTAACTGACGAAATAATATTATACCCTTTTCCGATTAAATAACTTGAAATTGAAGACACTCTCCCCACAATTCTTTCTTCCTTAAACGGAATAAACAAAAAATCTTTTTTGGAATAAATATCCGCCCCTCCCGCAAGTTCCTTAATTACATTAATGTCCTTATCCTTAACCCCTCCCTCAATCTTAAACACAACCACTCTTATTCCTCCGAATTTGCTCACAAGTTCTCCAGGAGGGCCTGATGCAAGAAGACTTCCATTTTTTAGAATAATTATATTATCGCACAATCTTTGAACTTCATCCATATAATGAGTGGTTATTATTATTGTTTTTTTGGATTTTTTTAATTCAATAATCTTATCCCAAAATACCTGCCTCATTTTTGGATCAAGCCCTACAGAAGGCTCGTCAAAGAAAATAAGGTCCGGATCATGAATCATTGAAATTGCGGTATTTAAAAGACGCCTGTATCCGCCGCTCAAATTCTCGGCAATTGAATTTTTAAATTCAAAAAGATCAAGCCACTTAAGCAAAAAATCAATTCTCTTTCGCTTCCTTTCAGCAAAGTACCCGGCAACGCTTGCAAAGAAATTCATATTTTGCATAACTGTAAGGTTGTAAAAAAAAGAATCTTTTTGAGAAACAAGCGCGATTCTTGAGTGCAAATTTACCCTTTTATCCCCGTTGAAAAGAACAACTTCCCCTTTTGAAGGCTTTTCAAGCCCCAAAATTATGGAAGTAATAGTGCTTTTTCCAGACCCGCTTCCTCCCAAAAGCCCAAAAACCTCCCCCGGACTAATGTCAAAAGAAACATTATCCACAACCTTTTTCTTGCCAAAATTCTTGCTCACACTTCGAACTGAAACAACAGGCATAAAACCAACTGGCACTCTAAAGACAACAAAAATGAAATATATAAAGCTGCTTTCAATAGGCGATAAAGAGGCATAGCGCCTGATTTTAGCCCACAATAAAGTAATATAAAAGCTAACGAACTAACATAATGCAGTAAAGCAATGGAAGGAATTAGAAATGGCTGTTAAAGAATTTTACTCTAAAAACAAAATCAAAGAAGGAACGCTGATTGAATTTGAATACAACAAAGAAAAAATAAGCGGGACAGTAATTCCCACTAATGATAATTTATTGAACGTTAAACTTGCTTCAGGATATAATGCTGGATTTGAAACTGACAAAATTAAAGCGGTCAAAGTTCTTGGCGAAGCAAAGAGTGTTGGAAAGCCAAAAACGGTTGAAATAAAGAAAAATCCATCTCTTCCAACAATTGCAGTTCTTCATACAGGCGGAACTATAGCATCAAGAGTAAATTATTCCACAGGAGGAGTAATTGCGTCATTTAATTTAGAAGACTTAATCACATTATTTCCAGAACTTACTACAATAGCAAACATTGAGTCAGTATTTGTAGCAAATATAATGTCGGAAGATATGAGCGCGAAAGATTATCAGGCAATATCAAGCGCAGTGGCTGGACAAATAAAAAAAGGAGTTAAAGGAGTCATAATCGGGCACGGAACTGACATGCTTGGATACAGCGCAGCAGCGCTTACATTTGAACTTGAGAATTGCCCAATACCTGTTCTTATTGTTGGAGCGCAGAGAAGCTCAGACAGGGGCTCAAGCGATGCCGCAATGAACTTAATCAGCGCCGCAACTTTTATTACAAAAACTAATTACAAAGGAGTGGCTGTCTGCATGCATCACAAAAGCGATGATGACACATGCGCAATAATGCCCGGCGCAAAGGTAAGGAAAATGCACACTTCAAGAAGAGACGCATTCAAAACAATAAATGACACTCCAATCGCGCTTGTTGATTACAAAACCAAGGAAATCAAATGGATGAAAGACAGAAAGGAGCTTGAAAAGTCAAAAGGAGAGTTTAAGCTTTTAAATAAATTTGAAGAAAAAGTCGGGCTGATTAAAATGCATCCTTTTGTTACTGAAAAAGAGCTTGAATTTTATGCAAAAGAGAAATATCGCGGAGTAATAATTGAAGGAACCGGACTTGGACACACTCCAATACGCGAAAATGATTCATTTGTTAAAAAAATTAAAGCGCTTGTTGATGCTGGATGTGTTGTTGGAGTTACTTCACAATGCATAAATGGGAGAGTGCATCCATTTGTTTACACTAACCTTCGAAAAGTTAATGCAACAGGGGCAATTTACTGCGAGGACATGATTCCAGAAACTGCGCTAATAAAGCTGTCCTGGCTGCTTGGAGATTACCCTCCTGCAAAAGCAAAGGAACTATTGGCAAAGAACTTGCGAGGGGAGATAAGCGAATTTACGAGAACCGACACTTATCTTGAAGACGAAATTAATGCTTCAAAATAGCCCTAATCGCCAATTAGACCAAAAAGCCATAATTTCGACATTTAACTTAATCTTAGCCTTAATTCGCCATAGCCACTAATTCACTTATTCACGTTAATAGTAATGTTTATATACTACTTCCCTGGCAATATGTATGAAGGTGAGCTTTGATGAGAGCAGCTTTAATTGGATTAATATTTGTAATACTCTTGATGCTAACAAGCGCAAGCTTTGCTTATTCAGGATTTAACAGATACTACTACACAGACAACTACTACCCAACAACTTACTACGCAGCACCATACGCAAACTCATACTACTACCCTACATCATATTACTACCCATCATACACATACAGCACATACTACCCAGTGGTAACTTACACAGCACCTACATATTACTACCCAACAAACTACTACTCAGGATACACAAGCGGAGTTAGCGTATACGGAACTACAAGCTCTGGAAATTGGGGATTCTCAGTAACCAGAAGCAATTGCGGATACTACGGATATTGTTAAACACAAGCAAAACAAATCCCGCTTTGATTCTTGAGCGGGTTAACTAATTTTTAATCCTTTTCATACTATTTTTAGTCATGCAAAAACAAAATAACTCAAAGCCTGATTATGAAAAACTTGGACTCAAAGCAGGACTTGAAGTTCACCAGAGCCGTCACGCCGGCTCGCGGGCGGAGTTCGCTTGCGCTCACGGGGTGAACTAAAATGGATTACAAAAAACTAGGACTCAAAGCAGGACTTGAAGTTCACCAGCAGCTTGATACTGGAAAATTATTCATTAGAACGCCAAGCATATTAAGCGATGAATTTGACTTTACAATAGAAAGAAAACTAAGGCCGGTTCCGTCAGAGCTTGGAGAATATGATAAAACCGCAATTGACGCATTCAAAAGAAATGAAACTTTTTACTACTCGGGAAAAAAAGAAAATATTTCACTGGTGGAGCTTGATGAAGAGCCGCCGCAGCCAATGGATAAAGAAGCGCTAAAAACGGTTCTTGAAGTATCATCACTGTGCAATTCAACTATTGTGAGCAAAATAATTCCAATGCGAAAAACTGTAATTGACGGAAGCAACACAAGCGCATTTCAAAGAACAGCATTAATTTCTCTTGGAGGACACTTTGATATCGAAAGCGAGGATGCAAAAGGAAAAAAATCCAAAAAAGAAATCAGCGTCCAAACAATACTCCTTGAAGAAGACGCTGCAAGGCCAATAAAGAAAGAAGCTGGAAAAATATACTACAACCTTGATAGACTTGGAATTCCATTAATTGAGCTTGCAACAGGCCCTGATATTAGAACTCCAAACGAAGCAGTGCTTGCAGCTGCAAAAATAGGGGAACTAATGAGAATAACTTGCAAGGCAAAAAGAGGAAAAGGAACAATAAGACAGGATGTGAATATTTCAATCGCAGAAGGGGCAAGATGCGAAATAAAAGGGTGCCAGGAACTTGAACTAATCAGAACAGTTGTGGAAAAAGAAGTTGAAAGGCAGATTGATTTACTGGAAGTAAAGAAAAAGTTAAATTCAAAATACTCCAAGACAAAAGACAAAACCAAAATATTCGGCGGGGCGACTGATTTAACTCAAACCCTGAAAAACACTGAATGCAAATTTGTGAAAGGAAAAACTACTTTTGGAATTAAAATTGAAAATGCAAAAGGACTGCTTGGAGAAAAAGTGGGGGCTAAGCGATTTGGAAGCGAACTAAGCGCATATGCTAAAGCAACAGGCGTAAGCGGACTCATCCACATAGACGAACTCCCAAATTATGGAATCACTGAAAAAGAAGTTGAGCTAATCGCAAAAGCGCTTGACTGCAAGGCAGAAGATAATTTTATTTTAATAGTGGCTGAAAAAGAAAGAGCTCAAAAAGCATTTGAAGCTGTGAAAGAAAGATTCTTAGCCGCGTTTGAAAAAGTCCCTAATGAAACGCGCGGAGCGCTTGAAGACGGCTCAAGCGAATACCAAAGACCGCTCTCAAGCGAGGCAAGAATGTACCCTGAAACTGATTTGCCGTTTGAAATTATCACAAAAGAAAAACTTGCTGAAATTAACAAAGGCTTGCCAAAAAGCGTAATTGAAAGAGAGAAAGAATACGCTAAAATGGGATTAAGCACTAACCACGTGGAAGAAATGAAATTATCCAATTATGCAAGATTTTTTGAAAACGCAGTGGCAAAAGGAATAAATCCAAAAACAGGCGCAAGCACACTGCTTCAAACACTTACCGAACTCAAAAGAAAAGGAATTGAAGTTGAACGAGTAAGCCTTGAAGAAATTGAAACTCTGCTGCTTGCTGAAGCCAAAGGAAAAATACAAAAATCCGCGCTTGAAGAAGCAATTATTGAACTTTCAAAAGGAAAAACAACAAGCGAAATACTTTCTGAAAAGAAAACTGCAAAAGTCGACACTAAAGCAGCTGAGAATAAAATTGCTGAAATTGTGAACAAAAATATTGCGCTAGTAAGAGCAAAAGGAATGGGTGCAATCGGACCTTTAATGGGAGATGCTATGAAAGAACCTGCTCTGAAAGGAATTGAAGGCAAAATCTTAAGCGAAATGCTTAGAAAAGAAATAAGCGCAAACAAATAAATCCTTTGGTTAATTACTGCAAAATAAGAGCAGTTTAGAAAAAATTATTTAAAATTACTTTTGAGTCCCGCTTCTTGCAAGATACACAACATTCCCGCCGCTGTGACCCAACTCAATTAACTTTGCCCTGCTTAAAAAACCCCATTATATTAAAGCATCCCTTTTGCGCCTTTCCTTATTTTTCTTAAACACTTCTTATGAAAATACTGGCCCGCCCAGTGCTTATCCGTAGGGGCTTTTCCGCACAAAGAACACTGTTCGTTATATTTTCCAACTCCTGCATCAGAAGAATCATCATCTGAATCTTCTTTTTTCTCATCAGGCTTTTTGTTAAATAAATTTAAACCCATTAAATCACCTAAACCAAATAAATGTCCAACAAATTGAGTCATGCTTTAATTTATTTTTCAACGCTCAACCCAAGCATCTTTATTGCCTTAAGCATTGTGCTCTTCATATTCTTATGCTTAAGCATCTTAACCGCCTCGGCGGGACTGCACCACTTAAAATCATCATGCTCAATAGTCTTCTCGCCTTTTGACGAATCCTGATTCTCAAAACTGATTTTATTATTGCTTGAAACGCGTATCAAAAAATTCTGAACGTGGCTTTCCATATTCCTTGAACTGTCAAAATAATACAACTCATCAACTTTCCCAAGCGCCTCATGCCGAGGAATGCTTGTCTCTTCAAACAATTCCCTCTTAATAGCACCCTCAATAGACTCGCCTTCATTAATTCCGCCTTTAGGAAACTCCCACCCAGACCAGTGAAGAACCCTATGGAGCAATAAAAACTTCTCCCCGTCAAAAACAACAAGCCCAACAATCTCCCTATTCTTCGCTCCGCTTGCAATAGGCGCCGAACTAGTCTTATGCTTCTTTGACTTGACAAAACTTCCCTCAGGATACATCAAAAACCTAGAAAATCATGAGTTAAAAATATAAAAACCCTGCTGAACACCCTATTTAGTGATAAAAATGGCAAAAGTCTACTTTAAAGCAGTTGATTCATACAAAAACACTCAAGCAGTAAATGAAGCAGCAGCAGCCCTATTAAAGAAAATCCAAACAGAAGAACAATTGCTTGACTTTAAAAAACCGATTCCAATAAAAGTTCACTTTGGAGAGGACAAATGCAACACTTACATCACTCCGCAAAACTTTGAAGGGCTGATTAATTACTTAAAACAAGAAACAAAAACCCCTCAAAATTCAAAAGACAGCAAAAAAATATTTTTCACCGACACAAATGTGCTTTACAAAGGAAGAAGAACAACAAGAGACTCGCACACAGCGCTCGCAAAAGAACACGGATTTACACAGCTCCCAATAATAATAGCCGACGGAGAAGCGGGCGAAGAATTTATTGAAGTGGATATTAAAGAAACTAATTCAAAACACTTTGACTCATGCAAAATCGGAAAAATAATATCAGAAAATGAACAGCTGATAGTTCTTGCCCACTTCAAAGGACACATGCTTGCAGGATTTGGAGGCGCGATAAAACAGCTTTCAATGGGATGCGCTTCACGCCCTGGAAAACTTGCAATGCACTCAAAATCAAAACCAATAATTAACCCGCTCAAATGCAAAAAATGCATGACCTGCACAAAAAACTGCCCCGCAGACGCATGCATCATAAGCACAATTCCCCACATTGACGGAAAGAAATGCATCGGCTGCGCAAAATGCATCGCAGTATGCCCGTTTGACGCAATAGACGCCAACTGGATAAGCACGCTTCAAAACGAATTCCTTGAAAAAATGGCTGAATACGCATACGCTGCCCAGAAAGGCAAGAAAGTAGTTTATATTAACTTTATTTTCAACGTGACAAAAGAATGCGACTGCATGGACAAAGCGCAAAAAATAATTGCAAAAGACATTGGAATCATGGCTTCAACCGACCCCGTGGCGCTTGATAAAGCAAGCCTTGAGATATTAGCGAAAAGCGAGAAACGAAAACTATTCGGCGGAGAGCATGTGTTTGAATATTCCGAAAAAATCGGGTTAGGGAATAGAAAATACGAACTGATAAACATGAACTAACTTTTCAAAAGCAAGCATTTAGAACAAAACAATTACTTATATTAATCCCTAAAACAAAGATGATATTATGCCAAAAAAAGAACAAAACTTAAAAAATATCAAAAATACCAATAATGCAAACCAAAAAGAAGACAAAAAGACAATGAAGGCATTCTCGATTGCGACTTTTTTAAACGATATGGGAAGCGACATGATAAACCCAATCTGGCCGATGTTTCTAACATCATTTCTTGGAATCAACATGTCGCTTTTGGGACTGATTGACGGACTGGGAGACGCAATTGTATCAATTTCACAGGCAATAAGCGGATACTACTCCGACAGATTAAGAAAAAGAAAAATATTCATCTGGACAGGATACTTCTTCTCAGGAATAGCAAGACTCGGATACGCAATTTCAACCACTTGGCCGATGATAATACCTTTTAGAATAATTGACCGCGCAGGAAAAATACGCGGAAGCCCAAGGGACGCAATGGTGGCGGATATTTCAACCGAAAAAAACAGGGGAAAGAATTTCGGGCTCCTAAGAACAATGGACAACTTTGGCGCAGTAGCAGGAATTTTATTATGCTTATTTTTCATAAACATACTCGCGCTTGATTTGACAACAATTCTGTTAATCGCATCAATCCCCTCAATAATCGGCGCGGGAGCAGTAATATTTTTAATAAAAGAAAAAAAACTTGAGGGGTTAAAACTTTTCAAAGGACTCCAATTCAAAAACTTGAACAAAAACTTCAAGCTGTTTGTGGTAATAAGCGCAGTATTTGCATTAGGCTCATTCAGCTACTCATTCTTACTGCTCTTCGCGAAGTACCTTGGATGGAATATAACAACCGTGCCGATACTTTACTTAATTTTCACTCTTGCCGCAGCTTTTCTCTCGCTTCCCTTTGGAAAGCTTTCAGATAAAATAGGAAGAAAAAAAGTAATTTACATTTCACTTGCGCTATGGGCATTAAGCTGCATATTATTCATCACCATGAGCGCATGGTGGATAATAGTAATTATATTTATCCTCTACGGACTTCACAAAGCAGCGCTTGAACCTGTGCAAAAAACCTTTGTGGCAGAACTTGCACCTGAAAAATTCAGGGCAAGCGCTCTTGGAGGCTTTCAAATGGTAATCGGACTCTGCGCGCTCCCCGCATCAGTAGTAGCAGGAATCCTCTGGGACAACATTAACCCGACAGCCCCGTTTATTCTTTCATTAGGACTCACAATAATTGCATTTGTGCTTTTAGTATTTGTAAAGGAAAATAAAAAATAAAAAGCTTTTTAAAAACTAATTGAAAAAAATAAGAATAGCCCCTCCCAGATTCGAACTGGGGTCCTAGGCTTCAAAGGCCTATGTCCTTAGCCGCTAGACGAAGGGGCTTGCTAATTAGCTAACACAATTACGATTGTAAAATAATTGATTATGGGTAGCAATTTAAAGCTTTTCATGAACTAATTTTTATGTAATATAAGGTGAGCCAGAGGCAATCTTAGATAATTAAGCAAAAGGGCGGTTAGCTTAGCTGGTTGGAGCACACGACTGATAATCGTGCGGTCGGGAGTTCAAATCTCCCACTGCCCACTATTTTATTCAGCATTCTTAAATTTCCAAGTCACTTCTCTTGCAATAACCATAATGCCTGCGCTTGCTCCGCGCGAATCCTTCATGAGCGACGCATTAAGCTCAACTTTAACTTTCTTACCGCTCTTTTTAATCAAGTCAATCATGTAAGGCCTAATCTCAGCACCAGCAAGCCGCTTTTTAAAATTAGCCACAACAATTGCCCTTGATTTAGTATCAATAATGCTTGAAGTAAAAATATTTTTGCCTATAAGCTCAGATTTTTTATACCCAAGCAATAAAGTGCACTTGTGGTTGGCTTCAATAATGCTCCCCTTTGAATTCAAAATAAATATAGGGTCAACTGCATTTTCAAACAACTCATTAAATTTATTTTCAGAAGCCTTTGCAGTCATCTGAACGCTCTTTACTTTCTTAAGATCAGTCACTGAACCAACTATTCCGCCTATTTTGCCTTCAGCATCGTAGAACAGCGCCTTTGAAAGCAAAACTTCATGGAATTTCTTGTCGGAGGCAAAATACATCACCACTTCAATGCTCTCCGAGCCCTTTGATGGATTGTTGATTAAGTTTGAATCAAGCGCAACATACATATCAGCATACTCTTTTTTGAACAATTGATGAGCAGTCTTGCCAATAATATATTCATTCTTAAGCCCCATAACAACCTCTTCATAGCTTTTATTACATCCAATATATTCCCCTTTAGTATTTTTATAAAACATAGGAATATTTACTCCGTCAAGTATTGACTGAAGGAATCTATGGCTCTCTTCAAGTTTAGTCTCAAGCTTGAGCTTTTCAGTAACATCCCTTGAGACAATTACAATGTAATCCTTTGTAAGAGTTGCACGCATATCAAGCACATGCCAGCTGCCGTCCTTAGCTTTGAACCTGCCTGAGACCATAATCGGCTTAATTGCATCAGATTTCCAAAATTCAACTTTGCTTTTTATATATTCTTCAGCAATTTTCATTAATTTTCCTTTATCGTCAGGATGAGCATAATACAACGCAGGCTTTCCAATTATTTCTTCAGGAGTATAGCCAAGTATTGAATATGAAGGGCTCGCATAAACATGCTTAAACGAAGGAAGCAAATCAACAATTGCAATCATATCAGCGGCGTTTTCTGATATAAGCTTGAAGAATGACTGGCTTTCTTTAGCGCTTGCTTCAGCCGCGCGAATATCAGTTATATCCTCCCCTGAACTTAAAGTGCCTATTTTATTTCCAAATTCATCCCTTATAATTGAATTATGCCACTTAACAAGCCTGATTTTTCCAGATTTTGTGAGAACCGAGCCATCAACATCCTCATTCTCATCAGGACCTTCGCTATTTACCGACATTAACTGGGAAAATACTTTTGAAACATTAGCCCGCTCTGATTTTGGCAGAGATATTTCAAACCAATTCTTTCCTTCAAGCGAGCCATATTCATATCCTAAAATTTCATAACCTTTCTTGTTAAGCAGAGTAATGCATCCAGCCTTGTCAAGCGCAACAATAATGCTTCCTGTTAAATCAAGGTATTTTTGAGCCTTGGCTTCAGCCTTCTTTTTAGCGTCAATCGCTTCCCCTAACCCAATATCTTCCTTGCTCAAATCGGCTCTAAGAATTGCAAGCTTTAAACTTGCAAGTATTCTATTCAAAGAATCAGTAAGCGACTGAACCTCGGCAATATTGCTCTTTTCAAGATCGACTTCAAGCTTTCCTCTTGTTATTTCATCAACCCTCTTAGTCAATTTTAATAACTGCCTTGAAATAAACTGCGAGGAAATAATTGATAATAAAATTGCAATAACTAAAAGAGCTCCAAGTATATACACAATATTCTGTCGCATATTTTCAAAAACATGGGCTTCGCTTGAAATGTTTGTTGTCACAAGCGCAACTGCGACTTCTTCTTTTGAATTATCAAGAAGAACAAATCCCCCGCACGAATAATGCTCTGTTTGATCAGAAATTAATTTTGTAAAATGCTTCGATGCTTTTACCCCAAAAACAGTATCTTGAGTAAAGCAGTTGGAGCTGATAAAATTATCCTCCTCTCTTGAAATCAGCACATACTCGCCATAATCATCCCAATTATCCGCCCGGCCTGATTCAGATAAATACTCTAAATATCTTTCTTTATTGAGCTTAGCCTTTGGAACAAATAACGCATAAACATCCGCGTGCTTTTCTGAAATTGAAGCAAGCAGAGTGTCCACATCAATCGCGCTTTCAACATACCCTTCCAAATTATTTTTTGAATAATAAGGAGATATTACCCTTAGAGAAAAATCATTTTTCCCAACCTCAATCCCAGAGCTTGTTGAAGAAGAAATTTGCGCATTCAAAAAAGACTGTCTTGTTAACACATCCCCGAATTCTTTCGGCTCATAGGGCCTGAAAAACACTTCTCCGTCAGGAAGAATAAAATACATTCGGCTTATTTTGCCGCCATCCTTTAACTCATTAAACAGAGGAAGAACTTGCTCCATTAATTTCTCTCTATTTCTTTCAATTAAACCCCCCATTAATGAATCATTTGACATAATGAGCTGGTTTACTGAAGTCAAAATACCTATTTCTTCGCTCAAATAAACATTAAACTCATTTTCAAGATTATGCAATTTCCCGCCAGCTACTTCAGAAAGAGCCGTTTGTTCAATCTTTAGTGAAGCAAAATAAACTCCTAAAACTATCACTAAAGTAATCGCAATGATCTGCAAAAACAAAATGTGCGAAATCTTCATTTTATCCCTCAAAACACACATCTATTTCTTTTGAAAACTGGATATACTTCTGCTTGTTGATAATACCAATCTTTTCCAAGTATTTAATATATTCCAAAAGATTTTCCTTTGAAATTCCTTTCTTTCTCTCAAACTCAACAAACTCTTTCTCCCCAAGAGGCCCCAAAATTTCCTTAAATAAAGCCTCAACTTTGCCTGAAATTGACTCCTTCTGCGAGAAAAGAAGCTTAATCGGCTTTAATTCCCTTGTAGGCGAGAACGGAACTGTAAAATAAATCTTTGTGCCTTTGCCCGCATCGGACTCAATCCAGATTTTTCCTTTCTGCGATTCAATAATCCCCTTGCAGATAGTTAAACCAAGCCCCGTGCCTCCGTACTGGCGATACATTGTCTGCTCCGCCTGGAAGAACGGCTCAAATAAGCGCAACTGGTCCTTAACGGCAATTCCTATTCCGCTATCTTTCACGCTGAACAAAATATGCTCATCCTCAACACTTACTTTCACCTCAATTGTAGAAGACTCGGGCGAAAACTTTTTTGCGTTATTAATCAAGTTTCTCAAAACCTGCATTGTCCTGTCCGGATCAACTTCAATAACGGGCAATTTGCCCATGTCAAGAGCAATTTTTATCTTCTTTTCAGGAAGGAAATTATCCATTTCCTTAACCAGCGAAACAATATAGCTTTCAAGATTAACTTTTACAAAATTAAACTTTAATCTTGCGGCTTCAATTCTTGACACTTCCAAGAAATCCATAATAATCCTGTCAAGCCGCATCGCATTTCTTAGAACTATATCAATAGCCTCTTTCTGCTTGTCAGTCAGCTTTCCAAAATATCCTTCAGAGAGCATTTGAAGCTGGGCTCGCATAGGAGTCATAGGGCTTCTTAATTCATGGCTTGTAATTGACAAAAACTCCGTTTTAGCCCTGTCAAGCTGCCTGTGCTCATCTTCAGAATTTGAAAGAACTTTTGCAGTAATATTAATTGAGTTCGCAAGATTTTCAAGCTCATCGCCCGTCGAAATATCAAGGCGGGTTCCGTAATTTCCGGCTTTTATTTTTTCCATCGCATTTTGAATTTTTCCAATGGGCTGGGTTATGAGAGTATAAATAATATACCCAAGCGCAACAACAAAAAATATTATTGTGAGAATCATTATCCCAAGATTTCTTGAAAAAGTAAGCGACAGGGCGCGCGAATTTGAAAGCACTGAATTTGCCTGCATCAAAGCATCCTCTTTTCCAACAGCAATCACAAGATACATCTCGCCCTCGTCAAGATTTAGCTTCTTGTATGCCCCCATATACTCCGTTCCGTCTTTTTTAAACCCAAAATTTCCCGAATCCTCAGAAAAATAATCCTTATTAAAAAAAGACTGCGCCGCAACCGATTCATCAACAGCATAATGCCCTTCATAATCCCCAAAATTTTCCTGTGTAACAATTGTTTTTGAAATAGTCACAGGCCATGGAAGAATCACTCCAGAATTGTTCATATATTTGGTATCAACAAGCTCGGCAAACCCAGTATTGTAATAATAAAACAAATAATGGTCAACATCCCCTGTTATTACGCTCTGCTTAAAATTTACAACAAACAATCCTATTCTTTCGCCGTTAACATCAACAGGCTTCACAAAACGAATTACAGGAGTTTTTGTCCTGTCAGAAATGCTTATTTCAGAAATGTAATTACTCCCTTCTGGAGCAACTCTCTTATCCATCGACTGCTTAAACCAGCTTTTAGTATTTTTGCAGTCCATAACGTCAATTTCAGAAAAAACAACCCCTGCAACAACACAGCCCTTGCTTGAAAACAGCCTCACCGCTTCAACCTCGTCATTTCGCAGAGCGAGAACGTCCTTAAAATATAAATTAATCTTGCTAACCGAATTTTCATCAAGGCAATCAGCCGGATTTTCACAAGAACTGCTTTTCACAAGAATATCTTTCATGTCATCGTATCTGTCATCAACTATTGACTCAAAAATCGCATCATAATCATCCTTGTTTGACTCAATATTGCTCGCAAGCCAACTCGCATCGTCAATTAAGGCATAATTCACCTGTGCCTCTATTCCTTCAATATACTTTAAGTTTGATTCCTCAATCGAATTATTGAACGAATAAAGCGCGAGAAAACTCGTAAGGCACAACGGAAGCAGAACTACAAGAAGAGACAATAAAATCAATTTTCTTCTTATATTCCCAAGGAAGAATTTCCTCAAAGAAAACCCTGCTTTATCAGCCATAAAAACTAAATCACTTCAAGTTAATTACTTTATCAACAAACATTCCTGTCTCCTGAATCAAAAGCGACTGCTCGTTTGTATTAAGCGCGTAAAACACAGCCTTTGATTTTGAGGATTTTATTTTATTTATCAGCATCGAAACAAACTTTTGAACAGGCTCTTTTTTTTCGTAAATCAAAAGATTTGTCAGGGAATCAAAAATAACATACTCATAATCATGCCCCAAAAACCTGCTGACTGCAAGCGAAAGCTCGGTTAACGCTCCCGGAGAATTAATGTAATAGCATCCTTTTGTCTGGTCGGGCACTTCTTTAATGGTTTTTGTGATAGCATCAATAAAAACAATATTATTCACATTTATTTTGTTCTTTTTGAAAAGCTCCTTTAAAGAATCAAAGGTTTTATTCAGTGTCACATAGCAGACATTCTTTTTCGCAAGAATTTTAGCAATCTCAAGAATTGTTTCATTATAATCAAGGCTGTCAACTAAAAGTAAAACCGTCTGGTTGCTCTTTAATTCATTTTCAATATTTATCTTCATTAAAATACCTTTTCCATTTTGTCCATCATTTTTATTTTTTATTTTGCATTTAACTTTTCATTCCAATTAAATCCAAAATTATTTCTATTTTGTAAGCTCCCTTACTTTAGCCACTAACTCATTGATATCAAACGGCTTCTGAAGAAAATCAACAACATTGCCTTCTTTTAGCAAATCTTCCCTCTCGGCTTCGGATAATCGCACAACGCTAAGATATGCAACTTTTATTCCCTTGATTTTAGGAATTATTTTTTTCACAGGAGTTCCCGGCATCATGATATCCATAAGGATAAGATCCGGCTTGTCCTTTTTTAATTTTTCAAGACAATCGTCGCCGTTTATCGCAGTAAGCACCTTAAAACCGTTTCTCTCAAGAACAGTCTTCACAGTGTACCTAATATCGTCCTCGTCATCAACGACCATTACCACTTTTTCAGTTGTGTTTTTCTCCGCCATTTTACCACCTAAGCAACAAGCTTCTTTACTATTTTAACATACTCCGACTCATCAAAGGGTTTCTGGATAAATCCGTCAACCTTTGAAAGATTAACCTCTTTTTTAGGAACAATTGACACAAACGCAAGCTTGCATTTGCCATTCAAACGCTCCCTCAAAAGCCTTGCAAGATCATAACCCGACAAGGTATTCATTTTTATATCAAGCAAAACAAGATTAAACTTTTCCAGCTTGAATAAATCCCACGCAAGCGCGCCGTTTGTCGCAACGTGAACTTCAATGCTTTCCTTTTCAAGAAGCTTTTTTGCTCTTTGCAGGTAATTGAAGTCGTCATCAACCAGCAGCACTTTTTTAACCAACGCACCACCTCCGCTAGAATGTTTCGAACGATTCTTCGAAAGGATAAACAACCATTCCTTCCCTCTTCTTTATCTGAACAGGGCGGATTTTTAACGAGTGATTTGTCGCACGCATTTTTCTCACGCTGATTGCTCTGTTTAGAACATTCTCTTTCTTATCAAGCAGAAGCAAAATTACCCCGTCTGCAACAAATTCTTCAACACCGCTTCGCGACATGCTGACTCGGTCTTCTTTTGTTTCTGAAATCGCAAGAGTGGTAACGCCAGTTTTTTTCAAAGCATTCGCAAGATCAACAATGCTTCTCCTTGTTTTGAATCTGTCCTCAAAATAAAGCTCAAGAACCGAGATTGAATCAATAACCAGCCTCTTTGCGCCGATTGAATCAATCGCATCAAGAATACTTTCAATTAATTTGTCAAAATCATAAATCTTGGGCTCAAGAACCAGAACCTGTCTTGTTGCAACAAGCTTAGTTAAGTCCATTCCAAACCCGACCATCTGAAGCTTGTTCTGGTCATAGTTTTCTTCAAGAGAAACATAAATTCCCTTCTCGCCGTTAATTGCCCCAAAAGTCAAAAAATTCATCCCAAAAATAGTTTTTCCTGTTCCAGCTCCGCCCGCAAGAAGAACAAAAGAATTTTTCGGCAGTCCGCCCTCAATAAGCTCATCAAACCCTTTAACTCCTGTGGCAACTCTTTCAATTTCAGGCTGTTTTACTTTAGAAAAATCGATGCTTGAAGCAAGGTCCTTAGATTTTTTTGATTTAGAAAAATTCTTTTTAGACACAATATCTCCCCAAACAACTAGCATTATAACGATTTTCTGATTTTTAATTGTTTTTATACGAAAAAAAAGGAAGTTATATAAACAAAAAATGCGTTGGTTTGACGGATAATAATGAAAGAAAACGCCAAAATGAACAATAAAGCGCAGTCCGGACTTGAGTATTTAATGACTTACGGATGGGCAATAATAGCAATTGCCGTGATTGTCGGAATAATTATGGTGCTTTTAGGCAATTCCACAACAGTTCAGCAGTGCAACATGAGCCCGTCACACGGGGCAATCACTTATGTTGAAAGTTCAGCGCTGGCAAACACATTTACTTTCATAATAAAAAATGACACAGGAAAAACAATCACTGGAGTAACTTACTCTTTTAAAGGAAACTTCGCACAAAGCGCATCAACTACAAATGACAGTTCAATTACAGCAAATTCAACCGTGACAAAAACAGTTTCAAACACAGGACTTTCAAAACAAATGCCTTATGATGAAACTATCACAATTAATTACAACAGACAGGGCGTTTTGATGTCATCAACACTAAACTGCACAGGAACAGTACCATAAAAGCCAAATAATATCAGCAGTGAAAAAAAGACAAAACAAAAGAACTTTTTTTATTGAATAAAATGAATTATAATCAGGCTCAAAATTCAACCCCGTCCGCGCATTTAAAAAAAATAAGCAAGTTTTAGAACGCATGCTTCGGGCGCAGATTAGCCGTGATTTTTTTTATTTAACTAAAACAAAACTATGTTTTTTAATCCAATCATCTGCCCAAGCATCAGAACTGCAATAAAATAAACCGCAAGCGAAACGATGATAAGAATAGGGAAGAATCTCAAACCAGCAAGCTCCCTTCCGTACCTTATTATTCCGATTAAAAGACTTGCAAAAAATGATGTGCAGAACAGGCATGCAAATGAAAAAAACCTAATCATTTCAAAAGGAACCTGCTGTTTTTGGGTCGTGTCCCCAAACAGAGTTGAAATGAACGGGATTGAATGGCTGTCAACATTTTCAGGAATTGAAATAGTCTTCTGGTCAGACATCATCTGGGAAACAACAACACCAGAGCCAAAAAGCATGGGCGCGCCTATAGCAGCAGCTATGATAATTAAGAAAATGTACATGGAAATATTCGCTTTAATCTCGCTGTTTATCGCTTCTTCCTCTCTCAAATCCTTTGAAACTCTAAGAAGCAGGCTTCCAAAAGAGCCTCCTTTTTTTATTCCTTCAATAAGCAGCCAGATTGTTTTTCCAAGAACATACGAATTAACTTTTTTAGAAATGGTTGTTAACGCCTCTTCAAGAGTTCTGCCCGAAAACATTTCCTTTGCGGCGCGCTTTAACAAAAGCGCAAGCTCTCCAAATTCAGGGCGCGCAGACTCAACAAGCGCATTTTCAACAGTAAGCCCCGAGTTAACATTGGTGGCAACAAGCTCAAGCGCATTGGGAAGATTCTGCTCAACCCTTCTGACTCTTGCAAGCTCATAATAATCAAGCACAACATAAATAGCAAATAATATTATTACAGCCGCAGCAAAGAATGCCCCAATTGCATAAAAAATTGACTTATAGACAAAGAATATGTCAAATCCTGCCAAAGCTCCCAGCATAAAAGGGAGCGCCATCAAAAATCCGATTATTTTTCTTTTTGAAACCTTATCTCCTTCAATCCAGAGCTTACGCTCAAAAGCATCAGTAATAAAAGAAGGAAATAAATCCCCAATCCTAAGCCAAATTGCCCCCTTCATTTAAACACTCCCCATTAAACTTGGCCTTCTTGATTTCATAAAACCAACAAGCATAAATTGCGCAACAACTACTCCGACTAATAAAATTATAAACAAGGAAGAGCTGATTTGAACTCCGGGAAGCGAATTCATCACAGCAAGGAAAGTCAAAGCCATTGCGGGAACAATAACCGCTATCATCATGTAAACAAGAGTAAGAACTCTAAGAGAAGAACCGTAAGCAATAATTTGTGTTTTTTGATATCTTTCAAGAGATTCAAGACTTTCTTCAATAACCTGCGCAATCGGCGCGCCTGCTTTCATTCCTGATACAATCTGCCACAATACTTTGCTCAAAAACTGGCTTGAATTTTTTGAAGCAACATCCTTAAGCACCTCATCTTCCTTTTCACCCGAGTTAAGCCTTTTTGCAATTCCCCTAAAAACTGCCCCCATTTCTCCAAGCTCATTTCTTGACACAATAACCATCGCATCAAAAAGGCTCACACCTGCTTCAAGCTGGACAAGAACAACTTTTAATCCAAAGATTAAGTTTGAATCAATTGAGGCAACTTTCTTCTGCATGTAAATTGTGGGGAACAAAAGCATTCTAATAAAAACAAGAACCCCTATGGCAAGCCCTACTCCAATTCCAGCAATAATCGCCAAGTCAAATTTCGCAAGCGAAAGAGTGCCCGCAATAACAAAAGCAATAATCACGCCGTAAAAGAGCGAGCTAAAAATTGACACGGCAAAATAATCATCGCTTCCCATGTCAATGCCTGCCTGCTCAAGCACCGTGTCATAGCCAGGAAAGAAACTTCCAATAAATTCTCCGACTCCAAGAAACGGCGCGCTGAGTTTTTTAGCAGTATTCTCGCTTATCGGCACGAACAAAAAGTTTGTCATCAAAATCACTCTTATTCAAACAAAAGCCTCGGGTCCTTCCCTTTTTGAGAAAACTCATAAACTAAATCAGGCGACTGATAGTACTTTGCAAAAATCATTCCCAAGTCATCAAGTCTGAAAATATTGTTTTTCACAAGCCAATCAAGTATTTTTTCCTTCTGCTTTAATTCAGAATCTATTTCTCCCGCGCCCATTCCGGTGTGAACGCTGATTAAGTCATAGAATCTCACGCTATCATGCTGTTTTTTGATAATGCCCTTTGTTGAAATATACCTAAACAAAACATTTGCCTTTGCGGACTGTTCAATTCCCCTGTCTTCAACTACAATTTCAGAAATCTGGTAAATTGACCTCTGGCTTGTCTTGCTGTTTCTAAAAAGAGTAATGTTAAGCCCGATTGACGCAAGCATCCCTTGCGGAATATCAAGCGGAGGGTTAGCAAATCTTCTAATTGTTTCCTCAGCAGTATCCGCGTGGAAAGTAGCATACACACTATGCCCTGTGTTCATCGCTTCAAACATTACTTCCGCTTCCTTCTGCCTTCTAACTTCCCCAACAACTATTCTATCCGGACGCATTCTCAGCGAGTTCACCAAAAGGTCAAGCATTGAAATCTCCCCCTTGCCTTCAGTGTTTGCGGGCCTTGAAACCATAGGCACCCAGTGAAGGAATTTAGGAAGAGTTAATTCCCTTGTGTCTTCAATTGAAATTACTCTCTGAGTAGGAGGAATTAATGAAAGGCACGCGTTAAGAAGCGAAGTTTTACCGCTTGCTGTGCCCCCAGAGAAAATTACATTAAGCTCGTAATGCATAGCCATCCATATAATTGCCATTGATTCGCTTGAAGCGCTTCCGTTTGAAATTAATTCTGTAACAGTCCAGGGATTTCTTCTAAATCTTCGGATTGTAATAGTATTGCCGTGAGACGACACAGGGTTAAGCGTCGCATTAGCTCTGTCCCCGCTTGAAAGATGCGCGTCAAGAAGCGGAGTAAGAACGGTAATCTGCTTTCCTGATCTTCTTGCAATGATTGAAGCAAAGTTTTCAATTTCTTTTTCAGAATCAAACCATAAATTAGTCTTCATCCAGCCGTATTTTTTGTGATAAATCCACGCAGGCTCAATAGCCGAGTTAAGCACTATTTCTTCAATATTGTCATCGAGAAGAACATATTCCAAATCCGCGAGCCCCAGCATTTCGTTAATTAAAATTTCAACAAGGACTTCAATATTCTTTTTTTCAGAGCCGAACAATCTTTTTGCCAAAAGCTCATGCGCAAAAAACGAGAAATCTTTTCTCACAGATTCTATAAATTTCTGGTCAACCATTTTCTCAACAGGGATTTTTGAACGAGAAAGAATTTCAATTTTAATTTCATCAAGAGTAATTCTTGTTCCGGAGCCAACTTCAGGATAAGATATGTGGTAGTGCGGAACAAAATCCTTAGGATCGTTGAATAAAATAACTTTAACCGCAGCCTTGCAGTTTTCAATAGGATATTCGCCAATCATTGCTTCAGGATTAACAATCTCAGCTTCTCTTCTTCTGATACCGCTGCTTGATTCATTCATTCAAGATCACCTTTCTCGCTAAAAACAATCCGTGGATTTCCCATTAGGGGATAAAATATTTTCATTCTGCCAGATTCTTCAAATACTCTTGCGAGCTCAAGAACGTCACTCTCTTTAACTGCGAGGGATTTTGACAAATCTGCAACTGAAACTGATTTTCTTACCGAGACAATAGAATACATTCTGTCAAAAATCGTCTTAACTTGATTTGAGCCTATTATTCCACCGTCAACAATTGATTTATCAGATGCATTTTTCTTATCCTTTGCGCTTATTGACGCCCACTTGCCTCTGCCTCCTTTTCCTTTATTGACCAAAATTATATTCTCTCTTGCAGCCCATCTCTTTCTCTTAACTTCAGGAGGACAAATTAAGTTTGACTTGCTCACGCTTGACAACTTTTCACTGTCATCGCAAATTTCATTAAAACTGGGTTTTGAGGATTGTTTGTTTTTCAAAGAAACCGCCTTTTTCGGCTTAACTGCCCCTTTAGAAAAAACTTTTTTTGAAATAACTTTTGCTTTTTTCTTTATTCTAACCCCCTTATTGGTTTTTTTTTCATTTTTTTTAGCAGTATCTTTAACGCTGGCTTTAGCCTTATTTTTGGCTTTGCCTTTAACCCCTCTTTTTCCGCCAAGGATTTCGTCTATTAGTTGAATATTAACCATTTTTTACGCCATCTCAGTAAAATTATCACTATTAAATAGGATTTTGTGGTTTTTTAACTTAATTACCCCCATAAAACCCAAAAAATATACCTCACTTATATCCACCAATACTTGGAGAAATTACTATCGCATCGTCATTAACCCCTGCGCTTACAACCGAATCAATAAAATAAACATTTGAATCCAAATTAACCACTCTTGAAGCTGATTTCCAGGTTAAATTACCCACAGCATAAGTGAAATTCAAATCGTTTGCTGAGCCAAGAGCGCCTGTAGTCATTATAATCGAACCGCTTTGAAGAGCATCAATGCTGTTGTCAAAATTAACTTTAAGCGTCCCGTTCTGGCTCCACACTCTAACTTTTAACCGCACAGGGTTGGCGCAAGAAACGCACAACGGAAGACTCGTTGAACTTACATTCATATCGCTTGTAACATTCACATCATAAAAAATTGTTGAGAATTTTCTTGCGCCGTAATTATATCTCACAATAGTATTATCAGAGAAGCCGTTTGTAAGCGAATGAACCACATTAAAGTCCTTTCCCCAAACTTGTATTTTTCCCGCATCAATTAATCCAAGATTTATTGAAACAGCGCCGTTGAATTTTGAGGAAAACAAGCTGTTCACTTTTGAAACCGCTCCAGAGATATTATTTCTCTGAGAAAGATTTGGAAAAGATTCCCTGAAGTTAAAACTGTTAAAATCAGATGAAAAAGTTACTCCGCCCACGTTTGAATAAATTGAACTCAAAATGGATGCTGAAGAAACTTTTAAAGAAGCCGCGCTTTGGGAAGCAAGAATTCCGTTAAATGAAGTATTTGCTCCATTAGTAACTGCGCCCTCAAAGTAAGCAACTGAAATTAATAAAAGCGCGATGAAAAGAGTGGATAAAGTAACAAAAACTCCCCTCTCGCCGACAGCTGGCCGGCTTTTATTTCTTTGAATTTTTGATTTCATTTAGGCCACACCCTTGCCTTAGCAACGCCCAGATAATTAATATCATTATTTGCAAAAATCACAAAAGGGCGCGAAGTCTCAACAACCCCAATAACATTAGTATCTGCTGCATTAGCCACAGTTATTGAATCAATAAGAGCCATTGTGTTTGAATTGTATCTTGAAAATAAAATGCTGTAATTATAATTTGGAGGCATATTTTGGGCAACGGCTGAATTTAGAGAAGAGTAGTTAAAAGAAGAAAGCGCGCCTGTTTTATCAAGCACGTTTAGTAAATCCAAAGAAACCTGTTTTTGAAAAGCCTTTGGAGAAGATGCTACCTGCGAATAAGAAACCGAGAAAAATAATCCAAGCGAAATTATAAGCACAATAATCGCAAACACCGCATCAAGGCTGAAATGAAAGCCCTTATTGTTAATTTTAAAATTACTTTTCATACAAAATCACCGTTGCTTTCAGCGCAGTGTTGTTCATAGTAATAATTCTTTGAATTGAAATTGCCTGCCTTACTCCGCTCTGCCCGTAATTAAGATAAGTCGCTCCAGCTCCTGAAATAGTAACTTTGAAATCATACCCTTCAATCCCAAGCTCCCTTTTCATGGAATTATAATCAACAGCTGAAAAACAGGAAAGCTTCTGCTGGGAGATTACATTCTTTTCAACTGCAAGCCCTCCAGCAAGGCAGTTTGTATCTGAAAAAATTGCTTCGGAAAGATAAAAAACATCAGACTGCATCTGATAAAGAGACTGCGTTTCAATTGCCGAACCCAGATGCGAAAAAGTGAGCCCTGCCCCGAACCCCACAATAATTGTCGCCACAAGCGCAGCAGCCATTATGTCAAACCCTTCCGCCTGCCCCTTGTTATCCATCATACAAATCCCAAATTTAATTAATTATTTATAAAAATAAAATTGCCGTCATACGAAATCCATAAATTTCCAACATTTAAATTTCTGTCAAGATTTGTCTGGAGAGTTTTGCAGAAAATTCCGTTAAAACTCTGAGAAGCGTAATAATTCACGTAAATAGTGTCGTTTGCGAGCCGAAAGTTTCTGTCAATAACTCCGTTCCAGTCAAGAGAACTATACTTTGCCGAATAAATTGCTTGCGCAATTGAATCGCAAATAACTTTATCATTCACCTGGTCAGTGCTTGCCTGAATTGCCTGCGCTTGAGTTGAGGTAAAATAAAAAACTCCAATAAAGAAAATCAAAAAGACAACCATGCCGGACATTGTCTCAAGCGACACTTGGGCGCGTGAATTAGAACGAAACATTGATTACACCCCGCCGGCAACATATTTCTTTAATTGGAAATAGTCAAAATCCCAATACTGCGCATTACCGCCTGAACTTTTTATAACCTGAATTATTGGCCCGCAAGAATTAGCAATGACATTAGGAATGTTTGTTGTTATTACCCCAATATTAGTATCTATTCCGGTAAAAGTATTTCGAATATAAAAAGTAATAACAGAAGCGTCTGAGTTGCTTTCAATCTTAAAATCATTCCAATTATTGTCGAGATGCACCCCTGTATCAATTCTTGTTCTTACGCCACCTTTTGCGGTAACTATATTCCAAGTAGGAATTGTGGTAACAGCAGAGTTATCCTCTTCAATATATACTCCGTCAGTAAAATCACCGTTGGTTGTATTATCCCCGCAGCCGATTCTTAAAATAAATTTATTCGACTGAGTCAAGTCGCTAAAAAGCTTTGCATTAAATTCCATTGTTTCATTTCCTGTAAAAAACATTGAAGTAGTTCCAAGGTTTATTGTAGCATATTTGTTGTTACCAGTTCCAGGATTCATCGAAAGTATCCCCATTCTATTAACATCAGCAACATCAAATGAAACACTTGCACCACCGCCTGAACTCGCAGAATTCCAACCCAGCTGCCCAATCTGCCCGCTTGTCAAATCCCTACCCATGAATTCTTCCTTAAAGATTAAACTATTATCAAGCGTCGGAGGCGTATAACCATAATCTCCCATATCAACGCTTAACGCGCCTGTACCTGCGGTGCTAGTTAAAATGCCTTTTCCAAGAGCTGATAAGTATGTTTCATTTGAAAGTGAGTTGCTGTCAGTTTGAGTGATGAAATTTGCATCGCTAAAAGTATTTCCATTATACCTGTTTAAATCCGAAATTTTATAACAAGTCAAAAAATCGCAGATAAAATTCTTATCCGACTTTAAGACATCAATTGTGTTTAAATCAATCAGCCACTTATTTGAAGTGTTCAATAAACCAAGAGAATAAACATTCCCGTCAGTAAAAGCAGCAAATGCATTGCATGAAAAAAAAAGCACTGCAAAGATAGCAGCGATTTTAAAATAATCCACTACCTTCCCCCCGGAATAGGTTTGATTAAAGTCCAATAATCAACAACAGCAGTTCTTGCAGTGGTTCCGGCGCTTTTAATTATATAAAAAGTAGGTCCTGTTTCTCTCCCTGCTGCAATAGGCACATTTGAGCCGATTACTCCAACATTTGTGTCATTAATGTAAAAAGTCGCGCCGTTGCCTGTTGCATTAAAATCAATTTTGAATCTTGCCCAGCTGGTGCTCACAGCAGCAGACGTATTTACTTTTGTTCGGGTTGAGTTATTTGAAGCAGCAATTCTCCAATTCAAAGACTGAGTCCTGTCATATTCGAAATACACTCCGTCAACAAAATCAGCGCTTGGAGAATCCCCTAAACCCATTCTAACAATATAATTATTTGTTGCATCAGCAAGAATAGGAAGCTGCATGCTAAATTCAATAACTTCGTCTCCGGATAAACGAACAGTAGTAATTCCAAGATCAACGCAGGATCTTCCTTTCGCAGTTGTTCCGGTAGTCATAGTCAATAATCCAATACGATTAACATCAGCAAGCCCGCAAGAAGCAGCAGCGCCTGCGCCGTTCACAGTAAGCGACCAGCCAAGTGCACCAAGCCTTCCTGTAACATTGTTTGAGCCAACAAACGGCTCTTGAAGAACTGTCGCATAAGATAAACTCCCTGGAATATAATCAAGCCCAGGAGTTACTGTTTGAAGCACTCCGTTTCCATCATGCTTCAATAACCCAGTCGGAAGAGTAGATAACGCAAATGCATTAGGAAGACGAGCATCAGGAGTTCGAATTATATAATTTGCATCAGCAGGCGCCCCCGCAGGACCAAGCCTGTTAAGGTCAGAAATCAAGTAACAAGTATTTGCGTCGCAAAGCTTATTCAAATCCGATTTTAAGAAACCTATTGTGTTCAAATCAATCTGCCACTTATTTAAAATACTCAACAATCCGAGAGAATAAACATTCCCGTCAGGAGTACCGCCAACACAAGCGCCTTGAGTAACGCATTGCGCAGAATTTATTGAAACCTGAATAAAAGTAGTTGCTGAGCCGATATTAGAATCAATTCTTAAAATTCCTGAATAAACACCCGCGGTTTGATTTGCAGGGAATGATATTGTAAGATTGACATTTTGTGATGCATTTGCATCAAGAGCGGATGGAAGAGCGCCAAGAGAAACAAGCGGAGAAACATTCCCTGTTATTGAGGAAGTAAAACTTCCGGCTTTTCCGCCGGATTGATTCCAAAGATTAATCGGATGACTTGTATTATACCCAGTATTATAGTCAACCGCAACCAAAATCATTGCGGGAGTAAGGCTTATTCCAAGAGTTTCACTTGCAAGACTCACAGCCCCAGACGAATCAACTTCAAGAGTAAGAGTTTGAACCCCTTCAGTTATAGGAAGAGCTCCGGAAACATTTGCTTTTGTGTCAGCATAATAAGTGACATTTCTATCCCCTGAAAGAATAACCAATCTTACCAAATTATTCTGCAAAGAATATGAAATAACATCAGGAGGCATTTCAACATCAACGCTGATCCTGCTTCCAGGGCCAAGAGCATACACCTGATTAATTGCGGATGCAATTTTATTCACCGCAGTAATAGCTTTTGAGTCATTAATTGAATTAGTCACCGTGCTTGTGGAGTAAAAGAAAATAATTCCCACAAAAACCAGCACAATTCCAGCAACCACAATATATTCCAGCGCAACCTGCGCCCTGCTTTTGCCGCGTGTGTTATTATTGATTGAATTAAGAATTTCCAACACCCGATAGGAATAGTTTTTTCACTTTAATAAGGTTTTCCAAGCAGCAAAAATTCAGCAAATCGCCAAAACAAGCGATTATACCCAGTTTATACGGTTTAAAAAACCTCCCCTAAATGCAATAATTAGTGATTGTAAATGACAAAAAAAATTGACCCAAAAAAAGCCCTGTTCAAAAAATCAGTGGAGCTTGGGGAAGGAAAAATACAAGGCTATAATTTTGACGAAGCGTTTGATGCTAAAAAATTCTTTGACTCGTTTAAAGACACCGGCTTTCAGGCAACAAATCTTGGAAAAGCAATTGAACTTACAAAAAAAATGCAAAAAGAAAGCGCATTCATATTCCTTGGATTCACTTCAAACGTAGGAACAAGCGGATTAAGAGAACAAGTAACTTATTTGACAAAAAATAAATTAGTTCACTTTTTATTGACAACAACAGGAGGGCTTGAAGAGGACATAATCAAAACGCACGGGAACTTTCTTCACGGCGATTTTGAAGCAGACGGAGCAGAGCTAAGAGAAAAAGGAGTAAACAGAACAGGAAATATTTTTGTTCCAAACGAAAGATACATCTGGTTTGAGCAGTTCATGCAGCCTTTTTTGAAAAAACTTTACGATGAGCAAAAAAAGACCGGAAAAATAATTGACAATGTTGAATTTATCAAAAAACTCGGAAAAGAGCTTGAGGGAAAAGCAAATTCAAAAGAAAGCTTCACTTACTGGGCATACAAAAATAACATTCCGCTGCTATGCGTTCCGCTTGCCGACGGAGCAATAGGAGACCACATTTACCTTTTCAAAAAAGAACACCCTGACTTTATGATTGATTTAACAAAAGAACTTGAAGTGCTTTACGACACTGCAATAATACAGGATAAAATCGGAGCAATAATAATCGGCGGAAGCGTTCCAAAACACCACATCATGGCGGCATGCATGCTAAGAGAAGGAGCTGATTACACTGTTTACATTAACACTGGATATGAAGGGGAAGGAAGCAACGCAGGAGCAAACCCGGAAGAAGCAAAATCATGGGGCAAAGCAGCTCACAACAAAGACAGCGTAAAAGTTTGGTGCGAAGCAACAATCGCATTCCCAATACTTGTAGCAGCAGGATTTAAGTTGAAATAACAAATTAAAGCAAAATATTTTGCTTCTTTAAAAAAAGTCAGCCAAAATAAAAACTACTTAAACTCAACCACATATTTTCTAAAATCGCTTGGGTGATGCGCAACAGCCGCCGCCCTGCTCGGAGATAACCCTTCAAGATACTCTACCACAAGCTTTATTGAGTCCTCATGCGCGCAAATTGCAACATTTTTTCTTTCTTTTTTCATAAACCTCAAAACATCGCTCATGAAAGGAAAAACCCTTTTTGAAACTGCAAGCAGGCTTTCCCCATTAGGAATTTCAAAATGATACTGCCCGTGAGGGTCAAGAGCTTTTTTTGAATTTAATTTAAATTCATCAGCAGAAATAAAACCAGTAATTGCGCCAAAATTTCTCTCACGCAATCTGTGGTCAATTACAACTTTAGCCCTTAAATGAGTTGCAAGAGTTATTGCAAGAGTTTCTTTTGAAGCGATTAAATCAGAACAGAACGCAACATCAATTCTTTCATTTTTTAATTTTCTTTCAAGCTCTCTTGCCTGATTCTCGCCCTTGCTGCTCAAAGGCAAATCAACCCAGCCAGTAAGAAGATTATCAGCAAAATGAAGCTCCCCGCTTCTAAAAACAATAATTGATAGTTTCATATAGTAATTAGCACTGGACGAGTTTTTATTTATTAACTACGCTTAAGAATTTTCAAAAAACAAATCAATAGTTAACTTGTCCAATAAATTGAGTTTGGTTTAAGCAAAAGCTGTATTCACAAACCAACCTCTTTCTCCCAAAGCTCAACAACGATACCGCACGCACCGTTTCGCCGGTGCATCACGATGCCGGGACAAACCCGGCTGCGCAACAATAACTTCTACAAACCAACCTCTTTCTCCCAAAGCTCAACAAAGTTATCAACAAGCTCGTCAAGAAAACTCTTTTTATATTCTACAAAAAGCCCCATGATGCTGTCCTTATCGCCCAAATTAAAATAAATTTTCCCCCGGATTGTTTTCTGAAGAACTATCTTGGAAGAAAGAAGCTTCTGCATATGAAAACTTGTAGTCGAAAGCCCAAGACCTACATTTTTTGAAATCACAGGAAGAGTAGCCCTTCTTTTCTGCATCAAAAACAAAACAATTTTTCTAACTGAATCCTGCCTCAAAAGATTCATCAGCTTAGTATCCCTAACATCAGTCTGCAGAGCATAAAAACGCGAAAACTTCCCCTCTTTTTCTTCGCGGATAAAATTTTTCTTTTTTAAATAATCAAGATGATACTGCATTGCGCCGTTTGCAATATTAGTCCTTCTCTGGACTTCCCTAAAATGAAGCCCGGGATTTTTTACAATAGTAGAATAAATCCGGTCTCTTGGCGTAAGTGCTACCGCTTCATCAAGGCGCTTTAACATAAGTACTCACCCTGCACACTCATTTTCTGAATATAGCCACAAAAAGCCCCGCAATAATCAATAAGTCAAAGAAAGACTGGATTGAGTAATTGAAAAAGTTCCCGCTTGAAACATACAAATCAAGAACAACCAAAAGCGACTTAATAAAAAATAACGCAAACGCAGCGCTTACCCACGCAAGCTTAGACGACTTCTTTTTCTTCCACGCAAGCGCGGAGATGGCAAAAATACCAAGCGAAACAAGCAAAAGAACCCACACAATTACCGGCTCAATAATCCCGATTGCGGCTGCAGGCGCCCTTAAAGGATCCCAAGGCGCGGCAAAAACAACCGATGCTAAAAACAAAAAGAATAAAGAAACTGCCACTATTTTCGCAATCATTTACACCACCCAAATAATGCCGGCCAGAAACCTTTCCAGCTCGCAAAAATATAACACACAAGAGGTTAAAAACCTCTTGAGGTGAAATGACAGGACTGACAAACACTTGTTTGCCCTTTATTAAAGCGGTTTTGGTACAATTATTACCACTAAAAACTTCTGTAGAAAAATTAAATTTTTGCTAGTTTTTGTTTTAACTTTTCCTGCACATCTTTAGGACTCGTAGTGCCCTTTGTTTCCCTCATTACAAGACCCGCGAGGAAGTTAAACGATTTTTCGTTTCCTGATTTAAAATCAGCAGCAGCTTTCTCATTTGAGGCAATGACTTTCTCAACAATAGCGTCAAGATTAATCGCCGAGGAAATTAATAGATTGTTCTTTTCCAAGTAAGCTTTCGGAGAGGATTTGTCTCCAGAAATATAATTAATCACAGCCTGTTTGGAGTTTTTATCAGAAACTTTTCCAGCCAGAAGAAGGGCGACAAGCTCTGCTAAATCGCCCGCATTTATTTTAACATCCTTCCAGTCAAGCGAGTCATGATTTAAAACCGCAAGCACTTCCCTAGTCAGAATTCTTGCGCTCAAAACCGGATCAGCCTTTTTTTGAGTCAATTCATCAAACAATTTTCCTAAATTAAAATCCCTGCACAAAACTTTTGCGTCATATTCGCTCAATTTAAATTCGCTGATAAGCCGTGATGCTTTGGCATCAGGAAGCTCAGGCATTTCAGCTTTTACTTTAATCAAATAATCCCTGCCCAAAGATACTTTCACAAGATCAGGATCAAAAATATATCCATAATCATCTTCAGTTTCTTTCTTTCTTAGTTCAACAGTGGTTGAATTTTCAGCATTAAACGCTCTTGTGTGCTGCTCAATTACCCTGCCCATTTTTACTTCCTGCTTCTGCCTTGCAATTTCATAAGTTAAAGCAGTTTCAGCCGCGGCAAAACCAGAAACATTTTTTATTTCAACTCTCTTCCCGCCGTTGATTGAAACATTGCAGTCAACTTTAAGCGTAGTATCAGGCTTGAGCACGTGAAGATAACTTAAAATATTTTCCAGTTTATTCAAAAACTCCCTTGCTTCCTGCGGAGAGGACAAATCAGGCTCTGTAACAATTTCAACAAGCGCTAAGCCTGAGCGATTGTAATCAATTAAAACATAAGAACTCTTCCCCATTCCGTCAGGATGAACAAGCGCCGCGGGGTCCCATTCAATATGCGCTCTTTTTATTTTTATTTTCTTTCCGCCAGAAAGAAGCATGAATCCGTTTTCAGCAACAGGAACTTCATACTGCGTAATCTGATAATTCATGCTCATATCAGGATAAAAGTAAGTTTTTCTGCTGAAGAAAAAGTTCTCATTAATTTTGCAATTTAATGCAAGTCCAACTTTAGTCCCAAGCTCAACCGCAGCTTCGTTTAAAACAGGCTTGCTTCCTGGATGCCCAAGGCAAATAGGACAGCACGCCGTATTAGGTTCGACTGCGTCAGTGCTGCATGAACAAAATAGTTTTGATTTTGTTCCAAGATAAGCATGAATCTCAAGTCCGATTATTACGCTTGTATTATCCGCCAATTATTCCACCCTCATAATCATTCTTGTCATAAGCGGTTTTAATCCATTTTTTGTGTAAAGCCCTATCGCAGCAGTATTTGACACATCAACATCCAATACAACAAAATCCGCCGAAACCCTTTTTCCAAATCGCTTCGCTTCAAGGAATAATCTTTTTGCAACGCCCCTTCTTCTAAATTCAGGCTCAACAAACATATCAGTTACTGCCGCTTGTTTTTTATATTTAAAAATTGGAATCCCTTCTTTATATGTGCAGAAAATATACCCCACAATTTTTCCCCCGCTCTGCGCAAGGTAAAACATTGAATTCTTTGAAGCAAGGTGTTCAGTAAAAAACTTTTTCACCTGCTTTTGGAAATTAACCTGAAGCGAGTAAAATTTGTCAATATCTTCATGCGAGCGCGCAAGTTTTTCCTGCAAAGACACAAGCGTGTCAAGATCCTTAATAGTCGCAGGCCTATAATTTATTTCATCACTCATGAATCATTCACCTTTCCAAAAGAATACAGCCTTTTTTCCTGCAAGTGAGGCGCAACCGCCATCAAGCCGACAGGAAGTCCCTGGCTAAATCCAGCATTAATGCTTAAGTGAGGCAGTCCGGCAAGATTAGCAGGAACCGTGCACAAATCCATCGCAAAATTCTGCATAGGAGTAAGCTTCTCAATCTCATCAAACTTTGGCGCAATAACCGGCATTGTAGGATACAAAAGCAAATCATAACTTTTAAACGCGCTGTTAAATTCATTGATTAATTTTGTTCTAACTCTCATTGCTTTTAAGTAATAAGCGTCACGATAGCCCGACATTCTTGCAAAAGTTCCAAGAATTATTCTTCTCTTAGCTTCATCACTAAATTCTTTGCTTCTGATTTCAGAAAAATACTCGTCAAAATGCTTGCCTTCAACTGCCCCTTGTGCGCCGTACCTTAACCCAGAAAGTTTTGCAAGATTTGTGGATGCTTCGCTTGTCGCAATCACATAATACGCGCTAAGAGCGTACTTTACATTCAAAGGCAGACTCACTTCTTCAATTCTATAAAATTTTTTCAACTCATCAATCTTCTTCTGAACAACTTCCCTCACAAGAGGGTCGCATCCTTCAAAAAAATCTTTCACAACAGCCATTTTCTTTAAAGGATAATCTTCAGCCTTAAATCCGTTTGAAAGAGAAGTGGAGTCCTTTGAATCAGGCCCGCTGATTGCTTCAAGCAAAAGCGAAGCATCTTCAATATTTTTCCCGATGCTCCCGATTTTATCAAGCGAATTCGCATAATCAATTAATCCAAATCTTGAAACAAGCCCGTATGTTGGAGTGATTCCAACACAGCCGCAAAAACTCGCAGGAGCAGCAATGCTCCCCCCAGTGCTTTCCCCGATTGCAATATGATAATTTTTTGTAAACGCAGTAAATCCCGCAGCCCCTCCGCTTGAGCCCCCGCAGGAGCGCAGATTATCAAAAGGATTTTTTGGAACCTTTTCAGTGTGAGTCGCAAATGTTCCGAACCCAAATTCATCCTGCGTAGTTTTTGCCAATATTATTGCCCCTTCAGCTCTTGCGCGCTCAATAACAGTCGCATCAAAAAGAGGCTTGTATCCTTTAAGTATTTTTGAGCCCGCTTTTGATTCAATCCCCTTAACGCAGATCGCATCTTTAACAGTAACAGGAATTCCAAAAAGTTTTCCATTATATTTAGAGTCTTTTTTTTCAAAACTCTTCTTAAGTTCAGCAACCTGCCTCAACACATCCGCTGAATCAAACTCTTCAATATAGTTCAAGCCCTTTGCCTGAGTAAATCTAATTTCCTGAATAATTTGAGCAACATTATTTTCAACCACAGAAAAGTCTTTTTTTGCCGATTCAACAAAAAACCTTGCAGTATCTTCGCGTTTCATCAAAATCACATTTTATTATTAAACAAAAATTCCAAAAATTCTCACAGAGCCTTCGGTCCCTTAAAATAATTATTTTCCCTAAGCTTTGCGCTTGCGTTCTTTAAAGCATCCTCAACCGAAAGCGAAGGCTTAACTTCATCCTTCCTAAACTTGTTGCTCATCTCAATAGGCTGAAAACTCGGCTCTTCAGCAGCATTAATTTCATCCAGCTTGTTAAAAGAATCAAGAATAATTTCTTTTATTTGAGGAACAAACTTTTCAAGCTCCTCTTCAGTCAAATTAAGCCTTGCGTTAAGAGCAACTTTTCTAATCAAATCCTTAGTAACTTCAATATTAGCCATATCAGAACAATAATGCAAAAGGTTTTTTAATGAACAAAGACGCTAATTTTAGCTAAGGGTAAACAATATGCCGGGCGGAAAAGTACATGGAGGAGGAGGACACGGAAGGCACTCAAGAGAACAGAGGCGAAAATTAATCCACCAAGTACGCGCTGAAGAAGGAATACAACGACAGCAGGCAAAACGAGAAAGATATTTTGAAAGAAAATATGAAGGACTTGCCGCGCACTTTGACGCAGTGATAAAACCAACCGCCCAAAAAGCGCTTGCAAATATTCAAGCCGCGATGAAGCCAAGCGCTCATGGAAAATCCCTTATTCGCCAGCAGGCAATAATAAGACTCCTTGCAGTTGACGCATGGCATCACGAAGAAGCGGTGAAAAAAGCAAAAGAACTTCACGTCGAAGATCACCTAAATCCTGAAAAGTTCCACATACTTGAAAGAGAACAGCGCGAAACGCTTTGGAAAGAAATCTTAAGCAAAAAAGTCGTGGGAGGAACGGTTCTCATCCCAAGAAAACCAGCAGAGCTTAAAGAAGAAATTGAAAAATGGAAGGGAAGAGTAAAACACATGTCAAATGGGCAATATCTTAGGTAAAAAAATTTGGTGATTTTAGTTTTTTAAACTTGCAACTGAATTTATTTATTAAATTCAATACTCGCTCATTAGTTTCTGCTTGTGCTGCTTTAAGGGTTTAGCAGTGAATCCAAGCCGATTCAATTTTCTTGCAAACTCTTCGCAAAATCCATGGTCAGTAAGAACAAGCTTGGGATTTGATGCTTTAACATACGCAATCAAATCATTAAAATCAGCATGATTGCTTAGTTTAAAAGTCCTGTCAAACGCCCCTCTAAATTCCCACCCAGTCACAAGCGCTGAGTGAATTTTTCTTTTATCAAAATGCTCAAGCGTTGCAAACAAATGCCTATCAACCATCTGCGGAGGCATGATTAAAACGCTTGATTCTTTAAGATTATGATCAAGCTTCAAATAATTTCCAAGCTTTATTCCATATTTTTCATAAATTTTATTCGCATCAAAGATAGAATCATGAACAATCGGCACAACCCCCGCTTCGTTTGCAATCCTTGTAAGCTCCTGACTCTTCCCAAGCGAATACCCCGCAAGAAGAACAAGCCCTTCTTTTGAATTCTTCTTAACCCAGTCAATCATTTCACTAACAACATCCTCCTGCTTTGGAAAAACATATTCAGGAGAGCCAAAAGTTGTCTCAAGCACAAGCGTTTCGCACTCAACAGGCTCTGCTCCCTTAAATAAAAGAGAATCCTGAAGCCTAAAATCAGAAGTAAACACATGCTCTTTTCCATCATGCGAAAACTTCGCCTGCGCAGAGCCGAGAATATGCCCGTTAGGAAACAATTCAAGCTCAAATTCATCAAACTTTGTTTTTTTATTAAAATCAATGCTTGAAAACTCCGCTTCCCCAAACCTAAGCTTCACAAAATCAATCGTTGGAGGGGTTGCAAAAAACACGGATTTTTTTGACAATTTTACATGATCAGAATGCGCATGAGAAAGAAAAACCTGCCTCTGCTTTGGCGCTCGGTGAGGGTCAATACAAAGCGATGAAAAAGTAATACCATTATCCTGGCGAAACATACTGTAATAATCTTGCTTAAAGTATAAAAGCACTATTAAGCCACGACTGATGTTTTGTCCAGCCATAGAGAAATGTATATATACAAAAAAACCCTTTATTCTCGCATGAGCCAGGCGCTGGAAAATAAAGTAGAGAAAGCAATTGTAAGCATTAACGAGCTTCATGACACAATAGCGAAAGTAAACTGGGCAACGCTAAAAAGGGACGGATTTGTTTTTGAGCTTGAACACAGCGACAAAAGACTCAAAGACATTTATCTTGCGCTCAACGAGATAAATAAAGAATTAAAGCTCCTCCTTGAGAAAAATACTCCAACTCTTGACTCCATATTAAGCGAACTTTCAAGGGAAATGACAATAATTGAGTCAAACATAATAATGGAGAAAAAGAAAAAACTAAGGCAGGAAATGGTAAACGCGCTTGAATCAGTTGACGTGCCCGATTTATACTCCTCACTTCAGCAGAAAATATTATCACTTTCATTAAAATTAAGATATAACATTGACAGAATCAAAAATTTCCTTTCAGCAAGAAAAATGCCTTTTGTAAAAAAAGGCTCAACAGCAAAACACCTTCTTGACGCGCTCTCAATGAAAGAGCAGGAACTAAACGAACTCAAACAAAAATCATTAGAGCTGAAAAGAAAATCCTACTTTGGAAATGTAACAGAAAAAACAATTGCCGACATCGAGTCAGAGCTTCATGAAATGGACAAAAAACTCAACGAAACAGTGACTGAAACTTCAAAGTCGCTTAAAACCCACTTTGCGCAGATAAATTACGTTGAAGGAAGTTTCATTGACCTCAAAAAAAGAGTTGAAGAGATTGACGCCACCCACTCGCAATTTTCCAAAAAAGCTCTTGAAGTAATAAGAGAGCTCAAAAAAGAAAGAGATTTTGCAAAAACCCTCGCGCTTGAAATGGAGCACGAAACCCACAGCAGAAGAAACGAATACACAAAGCAGATTCTTTCAATTGAAGAAAAAAAGAATGCGATTGAAGAACGCCTCGCTGAAAAGCACGATAAAGAAACAGAACACATCAAACGACAGCTTGAAGAGAAAAGCGCGGCATTAAAACACGCTCACAAACTAATTGAAAAACTTGAAAATGAAGTAAAAGAACTAAAATCCCAAAAAGCATAATTGATAAAATGTAAATAATAAGTTCTTTTGCAATCTTTATTCAACAAGAGGAGCGTCTTTTGGCTCAAAATCCCGCTCTTTAAATAAAATGCTGATTGCAGTCTTTGAAATCTCGCCAATAAGCCTTGCTTTTTCATCCTCAAACTCCGAATCATCAAGCCCTGAAACAGAATCAACTTCAACTGCCTTTAATATTCTTGTATTTGAAGCAAGTTCCACATCAATAAGCTTCTTTTTAATAAAATCAGCCTCTTCCTCTTCCTCAACCATTGCAAAAACAATCAAAAAGTCGCTTTCCTTTGAGCATTCAAGCGCAACAAACGGCAAATCAATAGTAACAGGCACATATCTTGTTTCAAGCTCAAGCCCGGAGATATTCTTTCCAAGCGCTCTTCCAAGCTCAGGGAATATTTTTATCTGCGTGTCTTTTGTCGAGATCAACGAAATTTTCATACACTAAATAACACAACAACCTAATTTAATTCTTTCACTTTCGCCTAAAAAAACAGGATTTTTTCAAATACACAATCTTTATAAAAAAGAACTTCTTAGTTATTGCAGTGTTATTTGATGTATGACAAGGATTTTGGCGGGCCAGACTTTGGTTCCGGAGACGGATTAGGCGATAACCAAGTCCAGGGATTTAACGTGCCAAACATTGACACGGGCGCAATGAGAGACATGGCAGGGGACGCCGCAAATGCAGGCGCAAACATGGGAAAAAAAATCCTTCCAATCGCAATAATACTAATAATCCTGCTTGCAGTAGGGTTTTTTGTTTTTACATACGTCGGCTCCCAAAAGGACGTTACAATTGAGCTTCAGGACATTGACGGAAATCCCGTAAGCGGAAGAATTACAAGCTTTAAGGACCCTGCCCTAAAAGCAGTTCCAACAAGCCCAAAGGAAGGACCTGAAACAACATTTAACGCAAAAGTATTCCCAGGCGACCACAAAATAAGCGTGAGCGCAACAGGATACAAGCCAGTTTCAAATAAAACTCTCACAATCACTTCAGACAAAACATCATACCCTGTTACACTTACAAGAGACATATCAGCAAGCTTTGACATACAGCTTCCTGCAGAAATCTTTGAAGGACAGTCAGTAGCTGGAAAATTAGTGGTTCAAAACAACGGAGGAGAATTTAACACAAGCGACATTACTCCCACAGTCACAGGGCCAATTGAAGTAAAAATGGAACTAAGCGGCTCTGATATAATTGCAACAGGCGGCGCGGTTTCACTTGACTTTAATATGAAAACAAAAGCCGGGACAGCAATCACTGCAGGGCAAAAAGTTTCAGTAACATTTAAAGTAAACGGCTCTGAAGTAACAAGCGAAAAAGTCGAGCTTAGCGCATTCCCCGGAGTTAAAACAACCGAAGTCACAGTAAGCGGAGTGGAAAAACTCGGCGAAACAAAAGCAATAGGATTAACAGCAGGAACCGACTTGCAGGTAAAAATTACTATTAAAAACGCAAACAAAAAAGCGCCTTTAAAAAATTTAAGAATTGAAATAGTCCCTGATTCAGAATCAAGCGCGACAAGCGAGTGGATTAGATTTGCAGAGCCAAGCGCAGAAAGCCGCCTTGTAAAAACAGCCGACGAATTACTGCCAAACACCACGCTCACAGTGACTGTGTTTGTTGAACCCCCAATTGAATCAAAAATAGGCGATTCGTTCCAGGGAAGCTTCAAAATTAACGCATTATCAATGAACGGAGAAGTGTCAAAAGTAATGAACTTAGAAGTTACAAAAGAAATCAAAGCGCTCCTCAACCTTGTGATTACACCACAAAATCCATCAATAACATGCAAAACAAGCGACAGCATATGCACAACACTCCAATACAGAAATGTAAGCGGAACTCCGACAGCATACCTTGAAAATGTGGGGGATATAACAATACTAAAGCCAATAAATATTGCAATTGATGTTTCAGACCCTACAACAAGCACGCTTTGCACTTCATGGATTTCAACATTCAACCCAGATTCAGGAATGCCTGACGGAGCAGGCGGGTACAACATACAAAAAGATTTGACTGCAAAAGGAACAACAGGAAGCAAAACTTCTGTTGAAATGGATATTACATCAGTGATTACAGACGAATCAACACAAATAACATGCCCAATAAAATACACTTTCACAGACCCAACAACTGATTTAGTAAAAACAAGCAAACTTTCAATGACAATAAAAAGAACAATAAGCACATCATAAAAACCGGCTTTTTTAAATTATTCAACCCCCCAACCAAAAAGCTTTTTATTGTACAAACCCCAAATACTATCGCATGCCAATTGAACAAATAAAGCCTATACGCTATACTGACGGCTATGAAAGCGCTGAAAAAGAAGACGATGAAATAGTACTACCTTCGCTTAGTGAACTTCGAAAAAAAACAATGGACAAAGAGAAAACCATTGAAGACTCCCACAAGCAGATTCACACTGCAATTAAATCAGCCGCCCTTCCTCGAAAATCATCCGAAAGATACGACAAACAGTTTGGAAAAAAGAACGAACGAAGAGCATACAAGTGGGCAATCGCATTATTCTGCATCGCAATTGTAATAACATTCTTTGCCCAGCCAAGCATAGTATTCACAACATCAGGAAGCGCGCTCCTGCTAAAAAATTACTCAGGAAGGGAAATAACTAATGTAACTGTTTTCACTTCAGATGATTTATTAAGCTCTCAAAAAACGCCTTATGCAGTTTTTGACAGCATCAAACCGTTTGAAGAAAAAGAAATAAAAAGCGACAAAGTCCGAATGCTCATAGCCCTAAGCGACAGACAGCTTCCCGCAGTAGGAGTTGCGCCAATTTCCGACCAAAACATTAATAATGACAAAAACTCTAATACTCCTGCAAGCCTAAATGATATTTACAACCAAGTAAAGGGTGGACAATAATGCCTGCTGATGAAAAAAGCATAATAAAAATAATCCAGAAAATGGTACAGGACAACGAGCCTGAACAAAAAATAGTTGAAACCCTTCAAAGCATGGGAGTAGAACAAGACCAGGCAAAAAGACTCTTATTGATTGCGCAGGCGGATACTTTCACTCTTCTTGGAGCGGAGCTTGATAAAATTGTTGCAGAAAAAATGGCTGTTCAAAAAGAAATCCTGCAAAAAGAATCCGCAGCATTTATTAATAATGTTTTAGAGCAAAAGAAAAAAGAAATACGAGTTGAAATGGAGAAAGAGCTCCTTAGATACAAAACAGATTTGTTTGACAATCAGAAAAAATTCCAGGACAGCATTAACGAATCCATCGAAAAAATCGCAAAACTAAACGAGCAATCCTACGCGATGAGCGAAGAAAACAAAAAAATGATAGAAACTGTGAATAAAGACTTGTCAGAGACAAAATTAAAGGGAATAAAAGTAAGGCGCTCAATTGCAAGAACAATGCTAATGGTATTTGGAATAGCTGCATTTTTAGCCGCAGGCGGGTTAATAGTTTACACGCTCTTTGTAACCCAATTCAACATGGACCACTTGACAAGCGCAATAGTGCTGGCAATAATAGGCGCTGCGCTCACATATCTTTCAACTAACATCTAAAACAAAATCCCTCAACGCTTTTAACTTACTTTTAAAGTGCTTTAAAACGCTTCAGCAGAGCTTTTTATTCCTTTCTTAGACAAATTTTGTATAAGAGTTGAACAAAATGGCAATAGACAAGAAAAAGGACTTTCAATTAGAACTGGCAAAATACTTATCAGAAAAAGACTTTGTATACGGACCAGAGCCAGAACTATATACTCCAGTGGCAGGATTTTATTCATACGGACTTGTTGGAAAAGCAATGAAGAACAAGCTTGAAAACACAATCAGAGAAGTATTTACAAGAAACAATTTCTTTGAAGTTGAATTTCCTCTTATTACTCCAGAAATAATCTGGGAAGCAAGCGGACACTTAAAAGGATTTAACGACCCTATAATCATATGCTCAAAATGCAAGGGCTCATTTAGAGCGGATAAATTAATTGAAGAACAGACCGGAATTTCAGCAGACCACTTTAAAGATGCTGAATTAATTTCAACAATAAAAGATAAAGAAGTAAACTGTCCTTCATGCAAAGGCAGATTCAATCTTGAAATACAAAGACAAAGCCTTATGATGAAAACAACAATAGGAAAAGATGTTGTCGCATACAACAGACCTGAAACAGCAACAACAACTTACCTGCCCTTTAAGCATTATGTAAGTTTTTTCAGAGGAAAATTGCCTTTTACAGTTTTTCAAATAGGAAAAGCATTCAGAAACGAAATCTCTCCAAGACAGCACCTATTAAGGCAGAGAGAATTCACACAGGCAGAATCGCAGATGTTTTTAAGCAAAGAAATGAAAACTGACTTTGCGTGGTTTAATGATGTAAAAGAAACAGAGCTTCCGCTTTGGACTGAAGAAATGCAAAAAACAAAAAAAGAATGGAAATTTATTTCGCTTTCAAAAGCAATGGAACAAAAATTTTTAAAAAACAAAGCATATGCATGGAACTTGTGGCTTTCTTATGAAATATTAACAAGCGCGGGAATTCCAAAAGAAAAAGTCAGATTCAGACAGCACCACTCCGACGAGCGCGCATTCTATTCCGATGACACATGGGACCTTGAAGTTCAGTTAAACTCATTCGGCTGGGTTGAAATGGTTGGAATAAGCGACAGAACAAATTATGACTTATCCCAGCACTCAAAATTCTCAAAACAGGAGCTGACTGTTAGAACTGAAGACGGCAAAGTATTCATCCCAGACGTTATTGAGATAGCCTTTGGAGTGGACAGACCATTTTACGCCCTCCTTGACATAGCATTTTTTAGAAGAGAAGCGGATGCGCAAAGAACAGTGCTCTCACTCCCGCCAAAAATGGCACCAATAGAAGTAGGAGTACTCCCTCTTTTGAAAAAAGACGAACTTCCAGAAAAAGGAAAAGAAGTTCTTAATGCGCTTAAAGGATTTAGAACATACTACGACGAAAGCGGAAGCATTGGAAAGAGATACTCAAGGCTTGACGCAATAGGAGTGCCTTACTGCATTACAATTGACCACGATTCATTAAAAGACAATTCAGTAACAATAAGAGAACGCGACACATTAAAACAAATAAGAGCAAAAATACCTGACTTGGCAGTTAAATTAAGAAACGCAATAGATGCTGGAAAGCTTGAATAAGAAAAAAATAGAAAAAGTTGATTATATGGACAGCAGAACTGAATTAAGAAAAAAACTACTCGCAAAAACACGCGAAAAAATAAATGAAAAACTTGCTGGACGCGAAATTCACATAATTAAAGCGGTAAACTTACTAAGCGACCTTGATTCAATTGAAAATTTAATGAAAGAAAATGCGAGCGAGTGGAAAAGCCGAGCTCCAACTGGAAAAGCCCTTACTGAATACACTGAGCTTGAAGAAAACTCCAAAAAAATCGAGGCTGAAAAGGCAAAGCTTTCAGAATTTGTAGTAAACGAAATGAAACTCGAATTTCCAAACTTCTCGGAAATCGCAACTCCAATAATCGGAGCAAAACTTCTCTCAAGCGCAGGCTCTAAAAAAAGATTATGCTTTATGCCAGCGTCAACAGTGCAGGTTCTTGGAGCTGAAAAAGCATTATTTGCGCATATGAAACAGAATGCGAAAAGCCCAAAGCACGGACACTTATTCAACCACCCACTGCTTCAAAAGCTTTCAAGGGGAAAAAGAGGAAAAGCGGCAAGAGTAATAGCAGGAAAACTTGCAATTGCGCTGAAACAGGATTACTTTAAAGGCGAGAATACTTCAAAAGAAGTAATAAAAGAACTTGAAATTCATATTGCAAAAATTGCGGCAGAGCCTGAAAAAGAAAAAGCACGCCCAGGAAAAGACGAACGAAGACACACAAGCTTTTCAGATTACCAGCAGAATAGAAACAGGCCGATGCAAAGAAGCGGATTTGGCGACAAAAGAGAAACAAGCTCAAGAGATAAAAGAAATAGAAGAAACGACAAGCCAAAATTTAGAATTGAAGGAACCCCATCATTTCAAAAACGAAAATAAACGAGTCAGCTAAATTCACTAATTAAGCCAAAAATCAGCATTTTTTTCCACTATAAAAAACTATTAAAAGCACAAACTACCACATGTAGCTTATGAAAGAACTCTTTGACGGAATCTTTAACAATGGAAAGTCAGTGTACACAAAAAACCTAATTCCTGGAAAAAAAGTATATGGTGAAAAGCTTGTCAAAGAAAATGGCACAGAATACAGAGAATGGGACGCTCACAGATCAAAATACTGCGCCGCAATAAAAAACGGGCTTACTGAAAGCATTTTCCACCGCGGCGAGCACGTTCTTTATTTAGGAAGCGCAGAAGGAACAACAGTAAGCCACGTATCAGACATAGTTGGAGAGGAAGGAAGCGTATTCTGCATTGACATAAGCGAAATAGCAATGATGAAACTTGTAAAACTTGCAGAAGAGCGGGCAAATATTATGCCAATCGTGAGCGACGCACAGAACATCAAAAATTACAAAGAGACTATTAATGAAATAGCAGGTGAAGTTGATTCACTTTTCCAAGACATATCCCAGCGCAACCAGGCGGAAATATTTGTAAGAAACGCCGATTGCTTAAAAAAAGGCGGACTTGGGGCATTAACTATCAAAACCAAGAGTATTTCCCAATCCAAAGGCAAAGACGAAGTCCTTGAAAACGAAACCGAGCTTCTAAAAAAAGCATTTGATATAATACAAATAGTGAATCTTGAGCCTTTTGAAAAACACCACTATATGGTTTTAGTAAAAAAGAAGTGAATATAATGATAAAATCTGCAAAACACACTCGCAAAAAAATTCAAAATACCCCTAACCCGATAAAAACAAGACTTCCATTAAGCGAACTAAAAAGAAAAATAATCCACATACTGTTTGGAATGATATTTATCTCGCTTATTTATTTCACAGGCACAGAAATGAGCTTAAAAATTTTAGGAATATGCCTATCTCTTGGAGTAATATTTTCTCTGATGATAAAGAAAGGAATGAACATTCCATTTTTGAAAAATATTGTGGAAAGTGTTGAGAGAGACAATGAAAAAATATTCCCAGGCAAAGCGGCAGTATATTTCTTTATCTCCGCAATAATTGTTTTATTTATTTTCAAAGACAATCCGCAAATAGCTCTTGCCGCATTAAGCGTTGAAATATTCGCGGACGCAGCAGCAGCGCTTGTTGGAATGAGCTTTGGAAAAATAAGAATATACCGAAAGAAAACGCTTGAAGGAACGCTTACCTGCTTTATTGTGGCAACAGTAACCGCATGGTACTTCTTCCCAATGCAGCTTCCAATAGCAATAATAGCCGGAATTGTGGCAACCATAGTAGAAGTGCTTCCACTTGATGATAATTTGTGGGTGCCCTTAATTACAGCAACCGCGATAAAAGCTGCGCTAATGTTCTAAAACAGCCAAAAAAACACCAACCAAAAAACAATATAAAACTTCACTTCAAAAGCATCTATAATAGCAAAGCTAAATGCCAAAACTTATAGGCTGGTAGTATAGTGGATAGTATCGCGCACTCCTAAGGCGTAGACCCGGGTTCAATTCCCGGCCAGCCTGTAAAAATTAGTCTGTTTTATGCTCGCCAAAAACAATTGTAACTTCTTTTAATAAAACTATCAAAGAAATAATTGCAACCAGCAAAAACAGCCAGTACCCTTCAGCAGTTCCCCTGAAAACATCTCCGCTGATTGTTCCCCAAATCTGACCTGCAGAAATCAAAAATGCTGCAAGCGAAACAACAAGCGCGGCTTTATCGCTATCCCTTTTGTTCTTTTTATTAAAAAAGAAATAATACGCTACAAAAAGGAAAACAAAAAAGAGGATTATGCTCATGTCCCCAAACCAGCTGCCAAAGAAATTAACCATACAAAAATAGTGACAAAAACTGTATTTATACTTAATTGCGCGGGCTATGAGAAGCTTTTTATTGGCAAAAATCGTAATAAGAGTGGCGATTAGATTTGGCTGATTATTTATACGACCACTCAAAAAAACCAATTAGAATACTCGGGATAGCCACAGCAAAAAGACGAAAGTACGAATGCGCGGCAGAAGACCCCATTAGCACTGAATTATTAAAAATTACACTAAAAGAAGCTGAAAAATCAGGCGCAGAAACACAGCTTATTGATTTGCACGACTTAAAAATAGGCGCATGCAAAGAATGCTACTCATCGTGCCCTGCGCAGTGCAGATTCAGCGAAAAAATATTCCGATGCGACTGCTACGTGCGAACACATGACCATTTATACGCAAAAAAAGGAGGGGCTATGAAAATAGAAGACGCTTATGACAAGTTAAGCAAAAAAGAATTCTTTGAAGCATACAATGATGAAGGAATGTTTTCCCCGCGCGATGATATGCATTTAGTTTACAAAGCAATGATGAACGCCGATGCAATAATATTTTCTTCATTCACAAGCTTTTATTCCCGCCCCGCATTAATGCAGGTAATGCTCTCACGTTTATGCGCGCTTGACGGCGGAGTGGAAGAACTCTGGGGCGACGGCAAGAATCTAAAAGCATCATACGCGTACGTAAAGAAAAATGGAAAATATAAACAAAGGCTTTACGGCAGGCATGTTGGGTTCATTAATTCAAGCAAAGAAGGCGACATGGTGACTCCTGATTTACTAAAAGCATGCACTATGATGGGAATGAAAAATATTCCTCTTGGAGTATCATACCATGTGTCATGGTACAATGACGCAAGCCACAAAACCGACAAAAAAAGCGCGCTCAACGACAAATACACTCTGCGCCTCGCAAAAGAAATGGCTAAAAAAATGGTTGAAGAAATAAAACAAAGCACACGCAAATACGGCAAAATTGTTGATTTAGTCTAAATCGCACGCCAAGCGCAGCAAATTACCTGCCGAACTTTTTCAAATCAATAAAGCCCTTTTCTGAAATCTTAATTCCCTCTTTTCTAAGCTTCGCTATTTTTGCTTTTGTTCCAAAAGCATACCCTCCGACAAAACCATCGCTTCTAACTACCCTGTGGCAGGGAACTTTTTGAGTGTCGGGATTTTTATTCAGCGCATTTCCAACAGCTCTTGCTGAATTAGGAATTCCAACAGTCTTTGCAATCGCAGAATAAGTTGAAACTTTCCCTTTAGGAATTTTTGCGCACATAGAATAGACTTTTTTGGCAAAAGATTGCACCATAAAGAAAACGAAGTAATAGAAATCATTATTAAGTCCATCTGAAGCAATATATCTAAGATGGATAAATTAGCAATGACAATAGCCGGAGAAATAACTCTCTCAAGCGACCCTGGCGGAAGCATGAAAAAATGGAGAGAAATATTCGCAGTCCACCAGACGGAACTTGCCGGATTTTTAAAAGTGTCATCTTCAACAATTTCAGATTACGAAGGAGGAAGAAGAAAAAACCCTGGAATAGGCGTAATTGCAAGATTTGTAAACGCATTAATTGATATTGATAAAAACAGAGGCGGAAAGGTAGTAAAACAGCTTGAGAAAGACTTTGCGCAGGAAAGAAGCACCGCATTTGAAAGCCATGAATTCACTTCAGGATTAAAAGCAACTGAGTTAGTAAAAAAAGTAAACGGGGAAGTTGTATGCCTGCCTCATAAAATAAAAGAAGAAACAGTTTTCGGCTACACAATAATTGATTCAATCAAAATGATACTAGAAGTTCCCGTTCATGAATACATGATGATTTACGGCAAAACTCCGAACAGAGTGCTTGTATTTAGGCACGTTGAAAACGGAAGAAGCCCAATGATTGCGGTAAAAGTGGGAAGATTCTCAACAGATATGAAACCCAGCATGATAATTCTAAACGGAGTATTCAGCGCGGATAAACCTGTTGACCCGCTTGCAATAAAAATTGCTGAAAGCGAGAAGATTCCGCTTGTAACAACAGCAATGCCGATTGAAGAACTAATTAAAGCTCTTGGCGAATTTGAGAAATAAAAAAAGCTTAAAACAAAAATAATAATATAATCATTTTTTTATCAAATAAGTAATCCTATATTTCTGAGTTCTGTCCTCTTCTTCCCCAATAAGTTTCTTTGACAGCTTTGGCGTAGTTTTGTATAACTTTGCAAGTTTTCGTGCAACTCTATTAGCCGCTTTTTTTGAGCCAATCCACAAATCATACCCAGTAGGACCCTTTTGAGTCTTAACAACAGCTGAAAGAGAATCCTTTGACTGCTCGCTTGCCAAAAACTCTTTAGCAATCTGCATCATAGGCTCAGCGTCTTCAGCGCTTGAAGAGCGGAGCTGAATAATCGCTTCACGATAATTTGAAACAAGCTTCATGCACGAATCGCACGAAACTTTCTGAAGGAAAAACTCATAATCCTTCTTTTCTTCAAGAAGAACCTCATTAATAAAACCGGTTACATTAATGTGAGCAACAAAATCAACCTCTGTTAAAGGCTCAAGCTCAACAAACACTTTCGCCTGCTCAACATCAGAATTAACTTTCACTTTAGCAACAACGGCAGTGGCAACTAATTCATGGTTGTACTGTTCCCACCTGCCCTTCACCCTGATTTTCCCGCACTTAACGCACCGCTCAATTTCAAAATCTTTAATGCTAAAAAGAGAATGCTTCTTAAAATAACAATTAGCGCAAATACCGCTCACAAGAGAATCAGTGACTTTTCCGCACTTTGCGCAAAACTTTTCAAAACTCATTAAAAACACGCTAAAAATAAACCAGCTAAAAAACCCAAACTAAAAAAAATTTTTCAGCCAAACTCAATCTTCTTGCCCATCTGCACTGGACTAGCTTTAATTCCAGTTTCATCCTTGATTTTCTGGGCAAAGATTTGCATAACTTTCTTATCCCCGTGAACCATGAAAATTTCTTTAGGACTCCACTTCTTAATCGCAGTAATCATCTCACTCTGAGACGGATGAGCAGAGAATTCAAATTTTTCATATCTGCACCCAACTTTAACTATCTGATTATTCTCAGGATTAGGAATCTTTCCCTCATCAAGAAGCATTCTTCCAGGAGTTCCTTCCGCCTGATAAGAAGTCAAATGAATCTTGCTTCTCGGATCGTTAATTACTTTCTTTAAATAATGCTGAACAGGACCCCCTTTCATCATTCCCGAAGTTGAAACAATAATCCCCGGCTTCTTCATAGCTTGAGCTCTTCCCTGCTTGCCCTGCACCCACTCAACATCATTAAGCGCTTTCTTAAAACCCTTAGAATCTTTCACAAGCTCAGGATACTTAAAATAAACTTCAGAAACCTGCTTTCCCATGCCGTCAAAATAAATAGGCGCGTCAATTTTATACTTTGAAAGAATATCAATAATTTCCTGGCTTCTGCCAATTGCAAGAACAGGAACAATCGCCCAGCCGCCCCTTTCAACAGTGCTTTGAACAGACTCACAGAACGCTTTCTCTTCAAGCTTTCTATCCTGCTGTTCTCTATCGCCGTAAGTAGATTCAGTCATCAAATAATCAATCTTACCCATCTCAAGATTAGCTCCTGTGTGAAGCTGGGTTTCAATAACCTTGTAATCCCCAGTGTAAACAAAAGTATTCTCGCCGTAAGTGAATTTAGTCATTGCAGAACCCAAAATGTGCCCCGCATCAAAAAACTCTAAAGACAAATCGCTTGCAATATTTAATTTCTTATTATAAGGCGCAACAAAATTATACCTATGCGTTCTCTCAATTTCAACCTTATTATACTTTGGAGCCATCCCCTCAAATTCAGCAATTTTAATAGAATCCTTCCACAAAATATCAGCAAGTTCCAAAGTCGGCTGAGTCATAAAACTAAGACACTCTGAATTCTTGTAAAAATAAGGCAAAAGACCCGAGTGGTCAAGATGCGCGTGCGAAATAACAACCGCTTTAACATGCTCATTAATCTCAAGAGGATACTCAATAGCGTCAATATTTAATTTAATTCCATAATCAAGGAGGAATTTTTCCCCAAAATCAAGAACAAACGCGCTTCTTCCAACTTCCTCGCACGCACCGTACCCAGTAATTCCAAATTTCTTACTCACCATAAAAATAACCATTTTCCAGATAACAAAGTAATATTAAAATCCTTTATATGCCTTTGCCCTAAAGAAGATAACCGACAAAGTCAAACAAAACAACCAAACAAAATAAATGAAAAAAACAATAAAAGAAAATAAAATGAAAAGGGCAAAACGCCCCTTCATTTTGAACTAATTATTTAGCACTGACCGCCGGCAACTGTTGAAGTTGTCGAGCTTAGAGTAACATTACACTCGCTAGGCGCAGTTGTAAATGAATTACAAATTGCCTGCTTGTACCCTTCAGAATTACCGTACTGGTAAACCGCAGGAGTAGTTACCCCATTGATTAACAATGTAGGCGAGCCAGTAGCGCCAGCAGCGTTTGAAGCAACTTCGCTTTGCGCCATTAGAGCAACTCCTTCCTTAGCAACACAGTCATTAATCAACGCCTTGTTCAAATCAATTAGAGCCGCAGCGCTTTCCCAGCATGAACCGTTACTTCCGCAGTTGTCATTCACAAGAGTTGAGAAATAAAACCACTTGTTCATGTCGTAGTACTTAGCAACGCAAGCTTCTCTCTGATTCTGAACTGCTTCCGGAGCTCCGTGCAAAGAATCAACATTATTTCCGCTTACCGAAACAATGTAATGCACATTGAAATCCGCTTTGTCCTTTAATAATTCGAAAACAGGGAACATTGTGTCTTCAGCCTGATTCCCGTAAGGACAAAAACTCATAACGTAGAGGTCAACAACAGGCTTAGCTGTCTTAACAGGCTCAACGCTCGCAGTCGGAGTAGGTTCAGTTTTTGGCAAATCCTTTGTCATGTCAAACTTCTGACCAATCAAAAGATTTTCCCCGCTGGCATAAACATTTCCAGCAGCAACTTCTTTTCCTGCCTGAAGAATTGAGTATTTTAGCTCCATCAAGCCTCCGCCTAAATCATTAACATCCGAAATACTAGCCGAAACTGTATCGTCCAAAAGCAAATTCTTGTTAATGAAATCCCCAACTTTAGTTTTCAAAGCCGAAGTATCAACACTTGCTGTATTTGTTGAAGTTGTAGAAACCTTGTCCGAATTCAGACCAGCTCCATAACCAACATATGTGCCTGCAAGAGCAGCAATTAACACAAGCACAAGCATTACAACCACAGTAGCCAAACTAAATCCTAATAGCTTGTCTTCCGCGGGTTTGGATTCAGCATCATGCTCGTGATGAGCAGAATGATGAACCTTATGTTCTTTACTCATAATATAACCCCCTATAGAGTAACTTTAAGTCCACTTGCTACTATTTAGGTCGCAAGCAGGATTAACACCACCATTACTTGAAATAACTTCCCCAGTCACAGGGTCCTTGCCGGCTAATTGATTCAACGTGCACGCAACACTTGAATCCGGCCCATTACAATTACCGTAAGCAATCCAATTATAAACCGCAAGACCGCCCACAAAAGCCGACCAAATCAAAGAAATCACCATCACAATAGTGACAATCATTGACAACGCTTCAAAATGCTTAAACACAAAACCCCCAAAAGGCTTGCTCATTTTAGCAATTTTTGAAGTAATCTTCATCTTCATCTTCTTATCAAAAGAAGACGTGCACTTGCGCAGAGTCGCTTTTCTAAAAACACAATCAGCCGCTTCCAAAAAATAAGACCTGTACTTGGCCGAAAAAATGCCAAGAACAGCAAAAACAAAAAGAGCAATAAAGCAAATAACCATTAACTAAAACCCCGGATTTTACGTCTTTAACTGAAAAAATCAGCAGGAAAATGTTTAAAAACAGAGGCAAAACGTTCTCCAAAAACCCACCTGCCGCCAAGAATGCGCTCGAAAATAAAAAACAACCAAACGGTTGAACAAAAAACAACTTTAACCATAATAAGGGGCCAAACAGCAGTTAATTCATGGAAGAACGAATAATAGAATACAAAAACAACTCCGAAATAGAGCCGATTATAATAAAACTGACCAAAGAAAACTTCCTTCTTGTAAAACACGCAATCAGAAACAAAACGCTTTACTTCAAAAAAATAACTTCCCCTCCAGAAACCCATTCAATAATACTAATGTGAGGCTGAATAAAATGTTTAGTGTAATAGACAACGCATACCTAAGAAAAGCATACGAAAACCAGAAAATCACAATCAAACACCAAAAAATACTTTTCATACTGCTGCACGATAAAAAATACTACGAAAAAGGAGAACTCTTAGGACTCACAAACCAATCACTAGAAGAACTTGACGAACTCCTAATTGACTTAGAAAAAACGGGGCTAATAACAGTAGAAGGATGGCTTGTAAAAATAGCCGACCACGCAAAACTATTCTCAACAATCGACGAAGAACCCCAAAAAATAAAAATAACCCAAAAACGAACTAAAAAAAGGGTTTAAATAAAAAACGCCTCAATAATAAGTATGCTAACCGAAACACTCGCGCCAATATTTGGCAACAACACAACAAAAGCGCTAATCATCCAAACACTAACCGAAAAACCCCTCACAATCAAAGAAATACACACAAGAATCCAAAAAACCACAAACAAAAACATAACCTACCAAGCAATGCACAAAGCAACAAAAGAAATGATAACAGACCAAATACTCGAAAAACACGGAAAACAAGTGAGGATAAATAAAGAGTGGGTTGAAAAGTTAGCAAAATTAACTGAACAATTACAAAATCAAAAAGATTACAAAACAGTAAGTTCAACCATACAAAAATTTGAATATAACACATTTTCAGAATTTGGAAAAGCGATTCTGCGTGAATGGATGAAGATTCAAAATCCAAATAACTTGACTAGTTTTTGCATTCTCAACCATGCTTGGCCATTAATGAGCATGGATAAAGAAGACTGGACATTATTTCAGAAGCTTTTTACAAATGAAAAATTTTACGGCATAATATCAAACAGCACCCAATTAGACATCGCTTTTGAGAAGCCATTTGAAACATTTGGAAAACGAGTGATAGTTGATCCAACATTAAATTTAGAATATGACTTAATAATAATAGGCGACTCAATAACCCAAGTATATTTTGAAAAAAGCTTTAAACAAGAACATGATAAATTATTTAGAAAGTATAAAAAACTTGATGAAAAAGCTGTGCGTGCTTTAACTGAACATTTTTTAATCAATAAAACGCGAATAGTTGCCCTTTTGATAACTGACCCACAACTTGCTGAACTTAATAGAAGGAATGCACTGTCAATTGTTGAAAAGTCAATCAAAAAGCACAAAACAAAATAATATTAAGTAAAAAGAACTATTCTACACAGTGGTTTTGTGGTTTTTGACATAAGTATTGGAACAAGCCAAAACTGGGATGCCAAAACAGCAACTTTAGAGGCTCTAAAAACAGCATTAAAAGGAACTGATCCCCCAAAATTTGCCCTCGTTTTTGCAACAATTCATTACTTAAAAAATAAAGGCTTACAACAGATACTTGATACAGTATATCAAAATGTTCCAAAAAGCACGCCTTTAATTGGAGGGACAGTTGCTGGATTTATGAATAAATCTGGTGTATTTACAAGAGGATTAACTGTATTATTTGCATATTCTGACGAGATAGATGTAAAAGCTAATATTGGCTATAACACAAAAAGATCCCCTACAATAGCTGCAAAAGATTGTTCAAAAGGATTATTATCAACTACTGGTAAAAAAAATAATTTTATATTTCTAGTATCAAGTGCTGTTGTTCCAAATGTCCCAATATTTAATAAAAAGGTTGTACAGTTAAGCGCAATATCCCCTTTTGTAAAAATATTTGATACATTTTCTTCGCTTTTACAAATTGGACCAAGCAGAGACGAAACTGTGTTTAATGAATTCTCAAACGAGATGAAAGATAGTGTTGGAATTGGCGGAGGCGTTTGTGATAATTTAGAATTATTTAATAATTATGTATTTTACAATAACAAAGTTATAACAAATAGTGTTGTAGCTCTTGCGATTAGCAGTAATACTCAATACACTGTTAGAACCAGTAGCCGATTATTCCCAACTCAAAAGAAGCTCAATATAAGCAAATTATCAAAAAGTAGATATGTTATAGAAAAAATAAATGGCAACCCCCCTCTTGACGAATATCTAAAAATAATGGGTTGGCCAAAAGACTTTATTGATGAACGAATGTACCGAAAAATATTTTATTACCCAATAATAAATGAAGCTAATAAAAATAAAGAATCTCGAATGTTTGGTTTGGTTTATGGAAATCAATTTATTTGCCCAATGAAAATTTATCCTGGAGAAAGCCAATTATACACATCATCAGGAAAAGACTTAATAGATTCAATAACTGATGTTACTGGCGATGAGAAATCTAAATTTACATTCATTGTTTCATGCGGCACTAGACTTGAAACACTTGGACACAAAGCATACTTAATAAACCAAAAGATATTAGAAAAACACGACGGCAACTTCCTTGTAATATATACTGCAGGAGAATATTCGAAAGACACTACTAATATAAAAACAAATTATCAGACAGATAATTCATTGTCCTTTTACTAATTCTTTTAATTCATCAACCGAGTGTGTTTTATAAAACTTAGTTGCTTCATCCAGAGGAATAATTCCTGCAATTGACAACATCAAAATCAATCCACTTTTCTTTTGATCTTTAAATGAATAAATCTTTTTCACCAATTTAAGTAATGCATCTGATTCTTCAAATTGTTTTGATAGTGGATTGGATTTAATCTTCTTGCCAATATTCTTACCCAAATAATCCCCCATTATGATTGCAGGTAGTATGCCCTCAACGAAAGGTTTGAAATTATCATTCGCGGAGTCCCCAACAGAATAAACATTTCCAAATACCCTTTTTTTAGTAACATAAAAAAAAGGGGCTTTTTTACTTTTATTTTTAACAAACTTGGCTGAAGAAACTTGCTTTTTCACAATAGGCAAATCTAAGAACTCATAAAAATATTTTTCAATTGGCTTCGTAGGGGCAATTCCACCAACTCCAACATTAGCAACCCCCTTCCCTTTCGGAAATATGTAAGCATACCCTTTTGGAGTAAATTCACCAAAAAATATTTGCTCTTTATTATCATCAATTAGTTCTACCCCATGCAACTCCCAAGAATAAACGTCTGCGTATTGACCTTTTTTTAATTTATAAACTCCAAGCAGAGTTAAAGTTTTTGATTCCACCCCATCAGCAGCAACTACATACTTAGGAAATATTTCAATATATTTTCCGTTATTATTTACTATTACAGAATTAATTTTTGATTTAGACTTATTTATCTTAACCAACTCTGTTGATGTCAAAACTTGTCCTCCGTTTGACATTACCTCGTTTGATAGCCACTTTTCAAATCCAGCTCTATTAAGTGAAAAAGATTTCCAAAACCCATCTTTTAAATTAAGCGAAACACCTTCTGAATAAAATATCATCCCATCCATTTCCAAATCAAGATATTTCTTAGGAATTGAAAATGGTAATGCAGGTAATAAATATGCAGCAATTCCCTCAGCACATCTAATATCTTCACCAATTTCGCTTTTCTTATCAATACAAATTACTGATTTATTATTTAACCGAGCTGCACGAGCAACACTCAATCCCGCAGGCCCTGCGCCAATTACCAAAACATCACAATTCATTAAATTCACTTTTTGTATACATTTTAACTTATCCAACTATAAAAGCTTCAATCCCAACCCAACCGACTTTATTGGTCTTCTTAGCACTGCGGTGATTAAGTGTCTGATTTTATAATCATCAGAGTCAATCAATGAATCCAAGTGTTGTTTTTCGTTTAGGTAGTTTGCTGTTTCAACTAAGAAGTTAAAGTCTGCATTTGATAATTTGTCATAGGTTTTTCGGAGGTTTATGATGCTGGTTTCGGTTCCAAATTCCTTGTCAATTTTTTTAGCGTATGAGTTGAGCGCTTCTTTATTTGCGCCGATTGATTTTATTTCTTCAGCAAGCATTGCCCCTGAACGCATTGCGGGATTTACGCCGTAAGCAAATACAGGGCTCATGGTTCTTGCAGCATCTCCTGCGAAGGCAATATTTCCAATTACGCGCACTGATGTTTTTGAAATAGTCCTTTCTCCGCCGTTTTGTTTTATTGTCTTTGAGCCAAGCATTATTCCATAAAGTTCCTGATTTTCTTTTATGAATTCTTTATATAGTTCTTTTATTGGGCGCTTAATCAAGGCTTTATTCACCACAAGCATGCACATTCCGAATTTTTTTGATACTTTTCCAGCGAAGAAATATCCCCCCGGAGCATAATTTGCGTCAAAAAATATCGAGGTGGTTTTGTCTTCCATTCTTAACCCGGATACAAGGGCTCCAAAGCCAAGAATTTCTGTTTTGTTTGATTCAGAAACCCCAAGCATTTCCATAAAATAGTTATCGCTACCTGTTGCTGCAACAACAATCTTTGGCTTAATTATGAACCGTTTTTCTTTGGACTCAACTATTACCGAACTAATTTTATTACCTGTTTTGTTAAGCTGGTGTATTCTTGTTGAAAAGAATAAATTAACTTTGTTTCTTTTCATTGCTTTCATTATGGAATAATCAAGCGACTTTTTTGATTTTCCCCTCAAGAAAAACAAGTCATGCACTTTTGAAACAAAAGTGAATTTGTCATTAGGAGAGTACCATATTGATTTGTTTGTTTTGGCAAGAACTGAAAGTTTTAATTCAGAAACAAGTTCTCCAATCCCTTTGTTTTCAGTAATATCAATTTTTTCAGTATGCATTGAGCCGGGAAACTTGCCCGCATCAATGCAGATTACTTTAAACCCGTTTTTTGCAAGCTTTGCCGCGCACACTCCGCCAGCGGGCCCAGCTCCGACAACTAATACATCACAGCGAGTTTCTTTTGCCATTGGTAAGCACTGCCTTTAATTTTTTGTTAAAACGAGGCGCCCTCTTCTTTTCTATCTATAATAATCTTTACTTTTCTTTTTGTATTTTCAACTTCAACATCAATCAAACCCATGTTTGCGAGCGAAGGAATTATTACAAGAAGCGAGAAAGTCTGGCTGATTGGAGCAAATATTATTGTGTAATCCCCAAGTTCAAAATTTAATCTGTCAATTTTATACACAAAAAAGTTTTCAATTATTGGAAAAATCTGATTTGTTGTTTCTTTAACCCTGTTCCAAAGATTAACATCCTTTACTTTAAGCCCTTCAGGAATTACTCCCCCCAACCCTTTTTTTGCAAGCATGCATGCGAGGACATCATCCATTTTGAGCAAATCGCCAAGAACTGCTAAAACTTCTTCCTTTTTACCCATAATAATTAGTACTTATTAGGCAGTTTTGTGGTAATAAAACTTTCTCTTGGTGCTTAAATTCTTGCTCACAAGCATTACAACAGCATACCCAATATCCCAAGCAAGGAATGCGAAGAAGAACATTAATGGGAAGAATCCCAAAAGCGCAAATGCAAGAACCGCTATTTTCATCACAAATCTAAATTCAAAGAATAAATGAATATATTTCCCAAACGGCTTGTGTGAGTGATAAACATTGTTTGAATCAACCCAGTCGTTTCCAATTTCATCAAAAATACCGGCAATCGAAATTATTATCAAAGGAATTGGAAGAATTAAAACAAACATGAACGCGCTTGGATCCATGAAGAAGTATGCTGTGTAAACGCAAAGAACCGCAACTATGAAAGCCAAGTTATCAATTTTTCCTTTAACAATTACTCCTATTATTATTGCAGTAAGAAGCATTGCCGAAGCAGGGTGAAGCACCATAATGTATGCCCAAAAAATTGCAGTTATTGGAGAAAGAGCAAATGCAATTGCCTGCGGAAAAGTGTTTTCATCAAAAGCATCGTCAATGAATTTAACAGCTGCCCCGATTAAGAAATAAGAAAGTATGAAAAAAAACGCGATAAAGAAAGGGTTCTGGGCAACAAGGGTTTCCACAAGGAAAGACAATTATAACACCTAAAAATGCAACTTAAATCTCTGATTCCTTGATTGTTACTCCGCCACTCTCAAGCGCGTAAGGAATAGTTTGTTTTGAATGGTCAGTGTAACGCATTTTTCTAATTAACAAGCTTCTCAAATCAACAGAGCCTACTCCGACATAGTGGAGAACTAAAACACCGTCTGCGATGAATTCGCTCACACCATCAGCGCTTAAAGTTTTTTCATCTTCAGGAAGCTCGGTAGTAAGCATTGTTGTAACGCCATACTTTTTTACTTCCTTAAATAGTTTGTAAAGAACATTTTTGTTCCAAATCTCTTCAGATCTTGGAATCGGGTTGATTGTTTCAGCAATCTGAACCATTGAGAAAGTGTTTCCGTCAGCAATTCCAGATAAAAGCAAGTTATCAACAAGAGTTGTCAAAGAATCAACAACAATTCTTTTTGGCTTAAATTCATTAATCACGTTATTCAAAGTCTCTGGGAATTTTGATCCGCCTGTAATATCATAATACCAAATTTTAATCAAATTCTTCTGTTCAAGCTCCGCAAGTCTCCAATTATAAGCCCCAGCCTGCTTGTACAATTCTTCCCTGTTCTGCTCCGTAGAAATGTAAAGGCCTTTTTCTCCAAAAATAGTAGCGCCGTTAACCAAGAACTGCATGCAAAAAGTGGATTTACCAGTTCCTGCTCCGCCCGAAATTAAAACAGTGTTTCCATTTGGAACCCCGCCGTTCATGGCTTTATCAAGACCCTGAATACCAGTCTTTGTTCGAATAATCTCCTGCAAAGGCATTTTTTCCAACTCTGTACTTAGTAAAAAGAACTAGTATTTAAAGATGACTATGGACACAAAAAATTAATCCACTACTTAAATTTGGTTCAAATAAAAGCAGAAACTGTTTTTGCGCCGAGATACTTTTTGGCAAGATCGGTAAATTCAGCCACTGCGCCAGCCAAATCATCATCGCTTGTCATGCTTTCAATGTAAATAACAGCGTTTTTTGTCCCTTCAGTGAATTTTGTTTTGTCAGATTCTCTCCAGTTCCATCTTCTGCATAAAACATCCTTATCATCGCGGTAAATTACTTCCCCTTTATTTGGATGCTCTTTCATTTTTCCGCCAATCATAAAGAAATTTTCAGAGCCATCAGCAATTGTGAGCCTTACTTTTCCCTCAACTTTATCCAAGTCATCTCCACCCACAGGAACAACATATTTTATTGAAATTAAATTATACAAATCAACAAGCGAGTTTATGTTTGGAAGAGGATTGTTGTTCAAAACTCTCCTCACAAGCGCATCAACTGAAGGCTTGTTCTTTGCAGGATCGCCGTTGAACGAAGAATATGATGCTCTCCAAGCTTTAAGCTGAGGAATATCAAGAGGATTAAATCCGCCAAATCTTGCCCTAAGCGCTGATTCTTCAGCCCTCAATAAAGAAGTAATTTCCTTATTTTCCTTGGAATTTGTTATTCCTTCAAGAACTACCACGCCAGCTTTATACCCTGGAAACTTTTCAACAACAGAAGAACTTATTTCAAATTTCAATTTTCCCAAATCAACTTCTTTTGATTTATTCTCATAAGATTTCTTGGATAACGGCTTGTCAATCGACTCGAGAAGCGCTTTAACTTTATCAAGACCGATAACTATTATGAAGTTTGATAATTTTGGCCCGAAGTTTTTATTTATTATTATTTTATAAAACGCAGTGAAGAATTCTTTTTGTTCAATTCCAGATTCTTTGCACGCTTCCCCAAAAAGCTTAATCAATTCATCTTCGCTCTTGCCAAGCATCTGTTTTGCAACAAATCTAATTGCCGCTTTCTGCTTGTCAGTCAATGCGAGCTTTGCGTCATCGCTTGCATCATTTTGCAAAACAAACTTGAAATTGTCTTCAGCATAATTGTCAATCCAAAACTTTACCCTATCAACCATTGAATTAACATACTTCATGTCAAAAGAGTTGAAATAGGAGGCAATTTTTTTCCTGTCAAACTGATACACCTGCGAAACAGTCACAAGATGCCTAAAATCAATCTGTGAAGGAATTTCTTTTGGCAATGAAACGGAACTTAATTCATAAATTCGGTTGTTTAATTCAAGGTCCTCTTTTTCGCACGGCTCTTTTCCAAAATAAATTCTTTCAACTTTCTGAAACTCCGAGTAAAGCCTTATTACATCCATTCCCTCAAAGCTCACTTCAAAATATTTTTCAGGCCTTTTTGAAACAAAAATGTACCTAATAATTTCCGGAGTGTAAACGCCAAGCATTTCTTTTAAGTCAATAGTGTTTCCCTTAGAAGAAGACATTTTTCCTCCCTGCCCTTTGATTGAAATAAATTCATACATTATGTGTTCAGGCGGAATTCTTCCAAAAATATCTTTTACAATTACTTCAGCAGTTGTATTGCTCCCTCCCTCGCTTGAGTGCTCTTTTCCAGAAGGCTCAAAATCAACTTTCTCAAACTCCCATCTCATAGGCCAGTCAACACGCCACTGAAGCTTTGCTATTCCTTTTTTTCTAAAATCAAAAGTATTAGTAAACCCGCATTGGCACATATAACTTAATGAATAATCCCCGTCATAGCCGATGATTGTAGTATCATCCTTGTTGCATTTCTCGCAAAATACTCTAACAGGATTCCATTCGCCTTCCAAATCCTCAGCTCTCCACTTATCAAGAACCTCTTTAATAGCATCTTTATTCAAAAGAGCTTTTTTCATCCCTTCAGAATAAGTGCACGCGCGGTATTTTTTTGCCTGATTCAAAAACTCAGGAAAAACACCCATTTGCGGAAGATAACTCTCAACAGTTTTTTCATTGTGCTCAGCATAACTCGCATGGCATCCAAAAGGATCAGGCACATCAACTATCGGCTGTCTCAAATATTTCTCAAGCATTTCTTTATTTGGAAAATTAGCGGGAACTTTTCTAAAAACATCATAGTCATCCCAAGAATAAATAAATCTGACTTTCTTTCCCTGCCTTGCAATCGCTTTTGCGACTAAATCAACAGTAATAATTTCCCTAAAATTTCCAATGTGAACAACGCCTGAAGGAGTAATGCCCGCAGCAACAGTGATTAAGTCCTGCCCTTTTCTTTTTTCAATGACATCCTTTGCTACCGCATCAGCCCAATGCACTTTTGAATCTGATTCATGCATTTTTTCATTAACAGCCATTTTACCCACTTATGTGTAAAGTAATACTTCGGGCGTTTAGTTAAAAAAGCTTGGCTTAAATTACGAAAAGAGCAGTTTAGGATTAGAGCCATTTTAAGCTCGGGCATTACTATAAAAACCCCCAAAGCAAGAAATATTTAACGTGATATAATGGGAAGGGCAGAGCTTTATAGAAAAGGGGGACCAGCACAGAAAATGCAAGGCGCAAGAAAATTAAGAGCCACAGGCAACCCGATTTTTCGCCCAGCAGTCGGAATTAACAATAAAACAATGCAAATGGTGCTGAAAAGATGGACTGAAAGAAAAAGAGCCGAAGTGGTAAAAACAAAATTGCCCCAAAAATTAAAAGAAATTGCAGGACAAACTCCAAAACCAAGCAGGACCCAAATAAATCAAGCAGTTCAAGCATGGCTTAAGGGAGAAGAACACAGAGTGATGTCCTACTCGCACCCCATAAAAGGAGCAAATGCGACAGGAAGCGAAGTTGCGATGAGATTTGCAGGCAAAGGACTTACTGAAAAAGCAAGAAGACTTGCGGGGCTAAATCCAGAAGCAGCGCAGACTTTTTCAAGATTATTTAGAACCACTACAATTAATGTGCCTGAAATTAAGCTATACGTCGGACTTCCAACAGCAATAATTATGCTGAAATTAATAAATAAGGCAGGGTTTAGAAGAGCAAATGCCGCAGTCAAAGTTGTTTCAAGAGAATCAAGCAGAATCATGAATAAAAATAAGCATAACAAAAAACTATCCTCATACCACAGCGACGCTTTCAATAACATCAGCAGCATGTTTTCAATGGCGCACACACTAAGAGAGCTTATGCTGCTTGACAAAAGAAACGGACTTGAAGCAGCAATGGATACAATCCATGCAAGGGAAGAAGCTCTTGCAAAGCTAAAAGCGCACCCAGAAGTACAAAATTACAATTCTATCGCAAAAAGACTGGCTTCTGAAATTGAAGAAGGAAAAAGAGAAGCTGAAATATTCAAACAACAGAATGGACTTTAATTTTTCATGAGTACAGTTATATAAACAACTGAGGCTGAAATTATTTATGCCACAATTAAAACCAAGATTAACTCCATTGCAGGCGGAAAAACTGCGAAAAGCAAGGGAGCGAAAGGGAAAAGGATTGCCTTTTATTTACCCTATGCAGGGAATGACTAAAGAGGCGCAGCTGGCAGTGATTCAAAGAATAAAACAAGACAAAGAAAGATCTTTAATAGAAAAAATGAAACAAAGAAAAGTTGCAAAAATACGGGGAAAAATTATCCGCGAAATTGAGCCTGCTTTTGAAAAAATGACCCACAACGAAAGAACTACAATAAGACCGAGCATAATGCACACGCTTTCAAGCGAACTTTCAACAATACGTTTTCCTGAAACAAGAAAAGAAGCAGAGCAAGTGGAAAGAGTTCTAAGAATGCACCGAAAAGGAAAAGGGAAAACAATAAACTCACATGATATTGCAATAATAAGAGGAGGATCAAAAGTAACTGGAACCGAACTTGCAGTAAGGCTAGTTTCGCGAGAACTTATTCAAACAGCAAGACAAATAGGAATTGCGCATGAAAGCGCGCTTGTTGTTGAAAGGTTACTGCATAATAGAAATCAAAAAATACACGGCACAAATGTCACTACCTATCCTCCAAATAGCTTACTTTTTATTAAGCTGATAAATAGAGAAGGCGAACAAAAAGCGGTGCATGTAATTGATGAAGTTGAGAAGCGCGCAGTGGAAATACAAAAAGACGCAAATTCACTTGGAAAAGAAACAAACTACAGCGATGTATTTGTTAATGTAAGCCAAAAAGTTCAGCCCCTGCAAATGGGTTTAGAGATGAACCTAATGAATAAAGAAAAATTTGTCAAGCAAGCGTGGAATGACTTAATGACAAGAACCCAAGCAGTGGCTTCAGCAAAAAAAACACATGGAGCAGCACTAGGAAAAGTTCTTGACAAGATTTCAAGTGAAAATATGTCATTTATGGGAGAAATACAGGAATACATGAAACGAAATAATATTGGCCCGCATGTACTATTCAGCAAATAAATGCTAAAAATAACCCAAAATGCTACTTAAAGACATCAAAAATTACCAGAATGTAATAAAAGATACACTCAAGCCCCCGAAGTATTTAATAATCACCAGGAAGGGTAATTAATGATGGATGTTAACTTTGTCTGGAGCTTATGATTCTGATTGTAGGCTCACCTCATTATTAAAGCTCCAGGCAGTTCACCAGTTTAACATCCGCTCACCTAATAATCCCCCAAGCCGAGAGGCTCGACATTATTTGAAAATTTTGTGGCAACCATAAACCCATCAAACAAACTTTTAGAAAGGGGTTGTGGTATAACGGCATTACGCAAGGTTCCAGACTTTGTTATTTGGGTTCAACTCCCAATAACCCCATAATAACTTTAAAAACAAGAACGGAGTTGATTATTTGTGGAAGAAAGAAAGCGTGATGAGATGAATAAAGAAGAAACAGTGATTATTGACCCTTGGGGAAAAGAGCTTGTCCAGGACTACACACGTTTAATCAAAGAGTTCGGGATGGAAGCGTTTGACAATAATATTTTCCCAGAGCCAAGCTTGCAGATGCGAAGAGGAGTAAATTTTGGAATGCAGGACGGAGAACAGATTGCAAAAGCCATAAAAGAAAAAAAACCATTCTACTGCCTCACAGGAATCATGCCATCAAGCGAAAAAATACACTTAGGAACTGAAACTGTTGTACAAAATGTTAGATACTTTCAGGACCACGGCGCAAAAACTTATATTTTAATTGCGGATGTTGAATCACAAGCCACCCGCGGAGTATCACTTGAAGAAGGAAAAAGAAGAGCAATGGAATTTCACATACCAGCCTACGTGGCTCTTGGACTTGATATTACAAAAACAAATTTTTACCTTCAAAGTGAAAACAAAAAAGTTTCAAACCTTGCAGCAATATGCTCTCAAAAAATAACTGAAAATGAATTTAGAGCAATTTACGGAAGCGTTCACCCGTCAAAAGTAATGAGCGCTTTCACCCAAATGGGAGATATACTTTACCCGCAGCTTGAAGAAAGAATGCCAGGAGTAATTCCTGTCGGAATTGACCAAGCCCCCCACATTAGAATGGTGAGGGATATTTCAAGAAGATTAAAACAAGATTATGGATTCTTCCTTCCAAGCGCAGTATACAATAAATACACAAGCGCTCTTGACGGCTCGTTTAAAATGAGCAAAAGCTCGGGAGAATTCTCAAAATTTGATATTCCTGAAAAAGATATGAAAATGGTTGAGAAAAAAATACAAAAGGCGCTCACTGGCGGAAGGGCAACAAAAGAAGAACAGAGGGCAAAGGGCGGAGAAATAGATAAATGCGTTGTTTATGAATATTGCAAAAACCATTTCATAAAAGACGATAAAATTCTCTCGCAAATGTATGAAGAATGCGTGAGCGGCAAAAACCTTTGCGGAGAGTGCAAGGCAAAATTTGGAATACCGAATGCGGTAAAGTTTTACGAAGATTTTAATAAAAACTTTGAGAAAGCAAAAAAGTCAATAGGAAAAATAAAATTTGTGAACTGATATATGCCTAAATTACATTCAAACAGGGCAATGCAACAGGAAAGAATACGCGCAAGCCAGAAACAGCTTCAGCTTTTGAGAAGAAAAGAAAAAATAAAAGGCCCAAAGTTTGAGGCAAACGGAAAACATTTCCAGCAGCAAAACAGATTAAGAACGCTTCTTGAGAGAGTGCGCCCAAGAGCAATGAAGCCCCAGCAGGAATTTGGAACAGGAGTGGACTTTGTATTCGCTGGGAAAAAGATTGATTTTAAGTTTGGATTTGGAACACTCGGACACAACACAATAAGCGTGAGAATGAACGGAAATGAACTCATAAACAAATCAGACTGGACAATGGTATGCAACGAACGCGGAGACATAATCATATTTGGGACAGACAGGATACGCGACTTTGTAAAAATGAACAGAAGCAAAATGAAGCAAAATATGTTTCTAAATAAAGGCACTTATACAATGCACAGAATCCCATTAAGCGAAATGCTTGGGGAAACAAGATACACTGGGAACATACGCTCGGGAAAAGGAATCCTTAAAGCATTAAAAAAAATGAACCGAATTGACAACCCGAATATGCCTGCCAAAAGCCCTTTTTTAGGACTAGGACAAAGCAAAGCTGAACGGATAAGGATTGCGCAATCTTTCACACGAATGGGCGCGCCGCCGCAAAGGCCGAGATTTGACCGCAGAATAGGCAGATGAAAATAATTATAAACAAGAAGCGTGTTAAAAGGTAAATAATGTTTGATGCCCCAAACAATGCCTTACTGTTGGAACTTTTTTTAGAGCACACTCGCGCCAAAAATTGCAGGAAAATTTCTTTTAGAAAAAAAATCCAGCAGAAAATAAACCCAACCTGCATGGAGCAGAACAAAATGCGTTCAGTGCTTTTGGAAATGATTCCAAAAGAAATGGAAATAATAGAAGACGCGCATTTTGGAGTGGATTATTTATACCGCGGAATAAAAATTGACCAAAAGTTTTCATTCGGCGCGCTTGGAAAAAATACCATCAAAATCAGGGTAAAAAACAGAAGGCTTGTGAATAACTCTGACTGGACAATGATAATAAACAAAAACTGGGAGCTTGAATTCTTTGAAACCGGAAAGCTTGAAGAATTTGTGCGAAAGAACTGGAGCACTGTTCAGAAAAGACTTGTTGAAAAGAAAAAATATTACGCAGAGTATTCAATAAAGCTTGATGAACTTTACCAGCTTGAAAAAATCGAGCCTCTGAAGGCAAATCTTGAAAAAGAAATGCTGATTAACGGGCTTAGCCAAATTGAGTTTATTGAAAATGAAAAAGAGCTCCCCCAAACACAGCTCGTGTTTGATGACTCAATTCTAAAAAGAAGCGTTCTAACTCTCGCACACAAAAGCCCTTAAATATTACTCTACTTTATTAATTATGCAAAAACTAAAACTAACCCTTCACACCGCAAAAGAAGAGGATGCCGACTTTGTTTATGAAATGATGCAAGATGAGGATTACAGGAAGCATTACCTTGAGAGACTTATTTTTAAAAACGTGGATGACGCAAAGAGCGACATTAATCAATCTATTAAAGACGCTAAAAGAGGAACAAGATTTTACTTTATAGTAAGACGGGGAAAAGAAAATATTGGAATACTTGATGTTTATAAAATCAGCAAATCTGACAAAAAAGCATCAATAGGATATGGAATAAAAAAAGAATGTTGGGGAAGCGGGATAGGAAGCGAAGTGTGCAAACTGGGGCTTGAATTTATTGAAAAAAAGCTGAAACTGCACTCGGTTGAAGCGACTGCTGATCCATTGAATAAAGCAAGCCACAGAGTTCTTGAAAAAAACGGGTTTAAACTGCTCGCAACTGTAAAAGATTACTACTATGATAGAGGAAAATTCATTGACAGGGCGATTTATTGGAAAGTATTTGAATAAATGAGTCAGAACATTTATTCATTGGATTTGAAGAAGAGAAAGTTTCTGCAACAAAAGCGTTTTTAGAGCTAATAATATCCCAAATAAGACTTATCTGGCAAGCCAGAACAAATGTATTAAATACAGCTATAATCAATACTAAGTGCAATATGCCAAAGAAACTATCTGTCATGCCAGATTTACTTGGAATTACAGGACTTGAGAAAGAGATATACCTTTATGTAATTGACAACTGGCCTACTACCCCCATAGAAATTGCATTGCAGAGAAATGAAGACATATCAGACAGGGACAAGAAAAGACGCGCAAGCACAAAATACGCTTATTATGTCAAAAAACTTGTTGGAAAAAAACTCCTTCTTTCAAAAAAAGCAGGAAACAGCATAATTGTATGGCCCGTTTTGGCTGAAAAATACAGAACAATTCATAATATTCTGAAAAATCATGAGCCTGAGCACATCGCGGCAATAAACACTCACACAGGTGAGAAACTTGCTTAACACTTTTTATGATAAATTCCTATTCACTAACACCCTAAAGTACCAGCACAATAACTTCTATCTTCTTAACATGCCATTTTTGATGATGCCGGTGGATGTAATCGCCGCGCTTTTGGAAATTTCAGACACTGAATTTCAAAAAAAGATTTATACTGCAATAAAAATGCACACAAAAGAGAACCTTCTTCAGCAATTCAGCCTTACTCTCGGAGTTGATAAAAAAAAGGAGCTTGATTTGCTCAAAGACTACTTTACCGCATCAGGATGGGGAAATTTGCAGACAATTGACCTCGAATTTGAAACAAAAAGAGCAATAATTCTTGTGGAGAACTCGCCTTTTGCAGCTGCGCTGAAAGGAAAAAGCGCTAGTCCGGTAGATACCTTCCTAAGAGGAGTGCTTGCAGGACTATTTTCAAAAATATTCAACGAAGACATTGACTGCGTGGAAGTTGAGTGCCTTGCGCAGAACAGCGAAAGGTGCAAATTCATAATAAAACCAAAAACAGAATTTGACTTTACAAATGCAATAGTGCAACAGCAATTAAGCGCGGATTAAAATCAAGCCTTTGAAATCTTGATTTCAGTTTTTCCGCCCATGTACTGCTGAAGAGCTTTTGGAATTCTAATAGTGCCATCCTTAGTCTGATGATTTTCAATAATTGCCCTAAGCATCCTTGGAACAGCAACTTCAGTCGCGTTTAAAGTATGGACAAATTCTTTATCATTACCTTTTCTAACCTTAATATTCAATCTTGTTGCCTGGTAAGAAGAGCAATTACTCAATGAATGTGTTTCAAAATATTTGCCCTCTCTTGGAGACCAGCACTCAATATCATATTTTTTAGAAGCAACAGTCCCAATATCCCCAGTGCAAATCTTCACAACCCTATACGGCAGTTCCATTGCTTTTACAAATTCTTCAGCATTTTTTACAAGAACCTCATGCCACTTCGCGCTGTCCTTTGAATCACAGAAAACAATCTGCTCTACCTTGTCAAACTGATGAAGCCTAAATAGCCCTCTTTCTTCAAGCCCATGCTTTCCGCCTTCCTTTCTAAAATTCATTGAATAGCCCGTGTAAAGCAAAGGCAGATCCTTTTCTTCAAAAGTTTCATCCATGTGCATTGCAGTCAAAGGATGCTCGGCAGTCGCAATCAGGTAATGATCTTCGCCGTCAATTTTATACATCACACTTTCAAAATCAGCAAGGTCAGTCACACCCATATACGCTTTCTTTGTCATCATATAAGGAGGAATTACAAGCTTAAACCCCTGATTTGACAATGAATTTATGGCAAAATTAACTATTGCGATATTTAATAGAGCCAAATCGCCTTTTAACGCATAAAATCCTTCGCCAGCAATCTTAACCGCTCTGTCAAAATCAGCAACGCCAAGCTTAACTGCAAGCTGACCATGATGAACCACAGCAAAATCTTTTTTCTTAACTTCACCAACGGTTCTTACTACAACATTTTCATCTCCGCTCTTTCCATAAGGCACGTCATCAAGAAGCATGTTTGGAATGCTCATTAAAAGAAGCTTATTCTCTTCCTCAAGCTGCTTAACTCTCTCTTCCTTTGATTTAATCTTGGCAGGAAGCAATTTTGCTTTTTCTAAAAGCTTTTTAGTATCAAGCCCTTTGCCCTTGGCAAGCTTAATTTCTTCAGTAACAGCGTTTCTTTTTGCCCTTAGTTCATCAACTTCGGCTTTAAGAGTGCGCCACTCTTTATCCTGATTAACCCACGCGTCAAATGATGATAGGATTGCGTCATTATGTCTCTTTGACAAGTTTTCCCTAACTGCTTTAGGATTTTCTCTAATAATTTTTGGGTCAATCAATCATATCACCAAAATAATGATACTCCAATAAATTATTAAACGGATTTTGCCCCGGCAGGCGCAACTAATATAGTATATAAACAGGATACGCGAAAATATGTGCATGAAAGGAAAAACAATACTGGCTGATTTGCACACTCATTTAAATGAGAAAAAAATTGACCCAAAAGAATGGTGGGCTGCGGTAAAACAAAAAAAGCTAAGCATAATCGCAATAACCGAACACTCATATTATTCCCCAAAAGAAGCATATTTGAAACTAAAAAAAATCCAGCCGAAAGGAATACTGCTTATTCCAGGAGTGGAAGCTAAAACAAGCGCAGGGGATTTATTAATTTACGGAGAAGACGAAAGCATTTACGATACTGAAGATATTTTTGAAAAAGGAGTTAATGTTGACAAAGCCCTAACTGCGGTAAAGAAACATAATTTGTTGGCTAGTTTTGCCCACCCGCACGGATTCAAACTTGACTCAATATGCGAAGCCCTTGGAGAAAAAGAAGCCCTAAAACTTGTAAAAAAATACCAAACAGGAGCAGAGTACTATAATGGAATGCTTGCAAGCGCAAACCAACTATTGTTTGGCAGAAAAATAATAAAGAAATTTTATGGACTGCTTGATTTTATGGACCATAACAGAGCGACAAGCGGGCTTAAAATAAACAAGCCAACCCACTGGACAAAATCAAAACTGGAAAAAATTGCCCTCCAAACAATTGAAAGAGTAAGACAGGGAATGCTTTTTGCGGAAAAAGCAAAATTTATCACGGTCGGAAGCGATGCGCACTACCCAAGATCCATAGGAAGCTCGGTAATTGAGATGAAAAGAATGCCAAAAAATGAAAAAGAATTTCTAACAATGCTCAAAAACAAAGAAATTTTGTGGGCCGGGCCAAATATTCACTCGCACAATCCGGTTGACAGAGTGGGAAGAAAAGAAATTTTTGAAGGATTAGTGTATTTAACCAAGAAAAAAATTTTAAAAAAGCCAAAAATAAGGATTGTGAAGAAAATTAGGCATAAAATCCTTCAGAGGAAAGGAATAAAAAGAAGTAAAAAGATAAGTAAGAAGGCAAAAGGTCAATAATTAGGACAAAAAATTGAAAGCTTTTGTTAAAAAAATAAAAAAAGGTTGGGAAAATGAAGTACGCGGTGACTGAGAGCACTAATGTTGAAAATATTCCTCGCGACACAACCGAAATTCATCTTGTAAGGCCAATTAAATGGGATAAAATCCAGACTCTTATTCAAAAATGCCCAATAAAAATGATTACTCTATCCACTTCCTGCCTTAAGCGACTTCCAAGAAAGACGCAGAAGAGATTAAAGGAAAAAGGCGTGTCAATGGCAATAGAAAAAAGAAGAGGAAGGGCAATTGATATACCCATGGAGAAGATGCTTCAGATAATTGAGCTTAGAAAAGATTACCAGACTGTGCGAGAGATTGAAAAAATCACAGGAGTACCAAAATCAACAGTACACTATTTGATAAAATACGCTGACAGAGGAAAGATTAAGAAAGGGAATAATGTAGTTTATCTAAAATAGCCAAATAAAACAGCAAAAACAGCCTGATTTTAAATAAAAATTAAAAAAATAATCTCCTGAAAAGGAATTAATACCCAAAAAGCACCTAATTTATCATGGCGCTTGATGCAAAAACACTTGCTTACGTAAAAACAGCCAAGAGAATTGAGAAAGAATTTGGCGTAAAAGCATGCGTTATAAGAAAAAATGAAAAAAGCATGATTCCTTGGATTACAAGCTCTGAAGGATTTGCAATTTATATTATCGCAGGACAGGAAAAAAGGGAAATTGTTGAAAAGATACACCAAAAATATCAAATGAGCGGGGTAATGGTGCAGCACATGTACCCTGTGGAAGAAATGCTCAAAATAATAAGAGCAAATCCAGCCAGAATACGAAACGAACTTGGGGGAATGGGCTTCTTAGTTCCTTTCTTTTTCAATGAAGAAGTTTACGGCAAATACTCCGCGGAGTTCACTGAAAAATTCAAAGCGGAATTTGGACCTCAACTCAACAGGGAAATAAACGCACGGCTTGAAAGACTTGCGCAGTCGGAAAAGCGAAGCGTAGAACAATATAATGCATTCATGAGAAGAGTAAAAGAAAGAGAAAAAAGGCTTGTAGGGCCGATTGAAGAAAGAGACTTAAGCAGACAAATGAAGGAAATGGCTGAACACATAAACAAAAAGAAAGGAAAAGTGCTCATTGTTCTTGACAAATCAGGAAGGCCGCTTGGAATACCATTAAAGAAAATTCTTAGAGAAGCATACAAGCGGGATGTGAAGGTATTTTTCCTCGACCCAAAAAAAGCACGTGTGGCAGGAATTGAAAAACTAACCCTTGCAAGCGAAAGCGCAAAAACTCTTGCAAAAGAGCACCCTTATTTAGTAAAAGCTGTAAGAAACAAGCAAGTAATGCTTGTGGATGACCAAATCTGGCAGGGAAAAGCCCTTACTTCAGTCGCGGAATTGTTAAAACCATTCAAGCCAAAAGGAATTGACGCCACTTATTTATCCGCATATCCAACCGAACCCCAGCCAAGCTGGAGATCGCACCAGATGCACCACATAAGAGAGCCAGAAAATGCAGGACGCGAGTTTGTTTCAAAACAAGCAGAGCTAAGCGCTTATGAAAGGACAAGATTAAACAAAATGAGAGCAAGATTAAACCGAGCCGCAGAGAATGCGGTAAAAAGAATTGCGAAAAATAAAACAAAAATTAGAAAACGCTAAAGTTTTTTATTTAAAATCCAAAGAGCGGACTGCATTATTGATTCAATTGTCTGCTTTCCCTTCCACTGCGCGGCTCCTGAATGCCCGCCCACTTCCCCGCCGACCTGCTTTTGAAGAGGAATCATCAAATCATTCATTAAATTAAAATTATTTTTATCCTTAAACTCGGTTTCAGCCCTTGCTGAAAGAGTGGTAATGCTTCCTTCTTTTTCCTGCCCGGCTACAAGAGAAATATCCGCCCCAAAACCCAATAATTTTGTCGCAGCAGGACCCTGAAAAAAAGAAACAACGCTTGTCACAACTATTGCACCCCCCACTTTTTGTATTTCAGAACGCTGAGCGGCTTTAAGAAAGGCAATTCTTTCATCATCTTTTAAATTATGCTTTGAGAACTCCAGCACTTCGGCATAAGTCCTTCCTGACTTTTTTAATGAATTTGCAAAAGAAGCAAATGAATCGGAGTCTCCAACCAAAAAATGCCCTGTGTCTTCAACTATGCCAATGCAATTCCAAAAATGGGGCTGTTTATCATCAAACTTGTCCAACAATTTGAGCAATAACTCTGTTGTGGACACAGCGTCTTCATTAATGAAAGCATTTTGTCCTTTTACAATGCTGTCTTTCTCAATCACATGATGGTCAAAAGCAAATACTTTAGGCGCAAGGCAAATCTTAACCCCGCAGTATCCTTTTTGCACTTCTTCAAAACTCTTCCTCAACTTCCCAAGCTGCTCAAAAGAGTTAAAGTCAAACAAAATAATTACTCCAAATGCGCACAAATCAGGATTTACTTGAAATGAAATCTTTTCCTTAAAACAAAAAGATTGCGCCTGCTCATTTATGTGCGAAGGAATCCCGACAACTGAAGAAATCCCCTGCTTTTTCAAATACTTTTGAAAAATTGCCGCAGAGCAGACAGCATCAAGATCAGCGTTATCATGCGCAAGAAGAAGAACATCTTTGCCTTTGCAGGCAGAAATAAGATTAGCAATCTGAGTAACTGGCTTAGCCATGCATAAGAAATGCATTTGAATAATAAAAATGCTTGCCCCACTTATCGGCGCAAGCAAAATGAGATTAATTACTATTTATTTTTACTTTTTTTTCTTCTCAATAACAGTTGTCTTATCAGCAACAGGAGCCTTTTCTTTTTCAGTCTTCATTTCAGCTTCAAGCTTTGCCTGAATTGCCTTAAGTTTCTTTACTGAATTCTCTTCCTGCTTTTCAAGAGTCTTAAGTCTAAGATCAGTGCTTTCTTTTTTAGTCTCAAGTTCAGCCTGCATTTCTTTAGCGTCTTTAGGAAACAAAACATTCCCAACAACCTTATACACAGTCTTTTCCTTTACTTTTGTCAGTTCTTCAAGCGAAGCATTGACAAGTTCAAGCTGCAGCGAAACCTGCTGTTTTTGAGCGCTGATATTTGCCAGCATCTGCCTGTTCCTCTCAAATTCCAAAATTGCAGCTCTCTGTTCATCCTCATTCATCAAAACTCCTCCAACTGATTAAATAAAACTAACGGCTTAAGTAAAGCATTAAGCGAAGCCCTTAAAGCAGTTTTGTCCTGCGCGCTAATCTTAATATCAAGCAAAGAATCCCGCTGTGAAACAACCGTTTTGCTTCTTAAGAACTCTTCCTCAACTTCAGGCTTAATAGACTTAAAAAAACGCAGAGCCTGACTCTTTGAATCAAACCCAAGCTTTAATTCAAGCAAAAACATAAAAATAAAATCAAAAACAGGCAGGCGATTTAGAATTATTCAGCCTTAACAGTCTTTGAAATTGGTTCGCGAGTCTTGTAAAGAATCCTATAACCGCAAGAAGGGCATCTAACTAGACCTTCAGCAACATTAGTAACTTCAGTTCCGCACTTTGCGCATCTATAAGCCATTTATTCAACCCCTTATTCGCTTTCCTCAGCGTTTTCTTCAGCACTTTCTTCCACAGCTTCTTCAACAGCCTCTGTCGCAGCTTCTTTTACTTCAGCCTTTTTCTTCTTTGGCTTTCTTCTCGGCTGTTCTTCTTCAACAGGAGCCTTTTCAGCTAAAGCAGCTTCAACTTCTCTTTCAATATCAGAGTAAGATGACTTTTCTTCAATAGCTGTAACCAATTCCTTTGAATTTTCAATGAATGATTTCTGTGAAACCATTTTGTTAATAGATTTGCCAACAAGAGTCTGAGTCTCGTAAGCTCCGCCTGTAAATTTATTACCGCATTTATTGCAATAAAATAAACCAGCAGCTTCTCTTTGAAGTTTTTCAAAACCGCAAAACGGACAAGGCACTTTAGCCTTCATCTTATTTTCAACTTCAAGAACTCTCTTCTTTACTCCAACACCGTATCTTCCTTTGAATCTGCCTGTGCTTCCAACTTTCTTTGTGCTGCCCATTTACGCTCACCAATAAACAAAATCCCCATAGGAAAGGTTTTTAAACTTGAATTGGAGGTTCCCAAAAAAACTGCCAAAATATCAATAAAACCCTAATAATCGGCTAAAATAGCCCATTTAATCAATATAAAAAATCATCAAAAAAATAGAAAAAATGGAAAAGGATTTCTCCCCCTCCACTTTAATTAACTTTACTTCTTAACCAATTTTAGAATTTTCTTTCTCTTCTCGTCGTTGATTTTGTACGCAAGGTCAATCATGTAGTTTACTTCCTCGATTGTGAAAGCGCCAGCGCCTTTCTGCATTGCGCTCATGAAGTTGTCTTCAGTTGTCGCAACTGAAAATCTTGCTTCGCTTGCTTTTTCCTCAACGTAAGTAGGATCAACCATAATTTTTCCGCCAACTTTAACAAAAGTTGTAAGAAGAGGCAGTCTCTTTAGTTCAAGTTTGCCGTCATATTCGCCCTTAATTATTTTATTTTTGTCATTAAGCTTTGGTTTCTTAGCGTTCATGAAAGCTACAAGCCCCGCAATTGAGCCGGCATCAAACAAGTTGCCGTCAGCGTTGATTGCATAAAAATCCATGAAAGCAATCCAAACAGCTTCCCCTTCTTTTATGCAAAGACTAGCAAAATCTATTGCCTTGCTTTCTCTGATTCCTCTGTCAACAACTCTTGCAACCTCAATTTCATCAAGTGATGGAGGGCCTGACTCGTATTCAGAGTGAGACAATGGCAAAAGTTCTGCGCCTACCGAAATTGCTCCTTCGTCAGGAGAATCAGGGTACGGTTTATCAACACCCATTTTTATTCCTGCAATAACTTCAGTCTGACCTAAAAGAACTCTTGCGCTTCCTTCAGCGTTCTCGTACTTATCAACTTCAATTGAGAAGTCTCTGATTTCTTCAAGTCCTCTTCCGTCAAGTCTTTTATCCTGTCTTGCAAGGTCAACTATTTTTGATAGTTCATGTTCAAGTATAGTAGTTCTCATTTTTTCACCTTCTTTGCTTTAACTTCTTTAGCTTCCTTTTTGCTTGCCGCCTTTGGAGCTTTCTCTTCAGACTTTTCCATTACGCCAGCTTCAACAGCTTTTTCAGAAACTTCGTTAAGAACGAATTTTTCTTTCAAGGCATTCTTCTGAACTTCGTATATGTCAGCGCATGCTTTCTGAGCTAATGGAATAATTCTAGTCCATTCATCTCTTGTCAAAAGACCATCCATCTGGAGCAGAACTACCTGCCCTGAGTTAGGCATTATTCCGATTGGAATATCAACTGCATCAGGAGCGTCTTCTTCGTGCTTGTCAAGATCTACAACCAAATCGTTGAATGCTTTTCCAACACCAGTAGCCGCAACTAAATCCTTCATAGGGATTCCAGCATCAGCTAAAGCGCATGAAGCAGCTGTTAGGCATGCAACTCTTGAGCCCGCCTGCGAATCAACAACTTCCACGTAAACGCTGATTTCAGTGTTAGGGAATTGCTCAGTGAAAACAACCTGCTCTAAAGCTTCTGTTAACACTTTTGATATTTCCATATCTCTTCTATTTGGTCTTGGCTGTTTTCTTTCAGGAACCGAGAATGTTGTCATTCTATAAGTTACTTTCATAACAGCTTTGAGCGCGTTTTGAGTGTGCTTAGGCAGAGCTTCTCTTGGCCCGTATACCGCAGCATAAACTTTATTCTGCCCCCATTCAAGGTAAGCGGAGCCGTCAGCGTTAGGCAACACACCAACTTTGATGCTCATCGGCCTTAACTGATCCATTTTTCTTCCGTCAACCCTCTTCTTGTCTTTCTTATAATCCGGTATTTTTTCTTCAGTCATCATATTCACCTTTCAATAAGTTTTAGTTTAAAACTTCTGACTCCTCTTCGTTTGAAATTACTTCAGACTCATTTTGAGCCTCTTCGCCTGCCATTGGCTTGTTTTTGAAACCGTTTTGGTCTTCTTTCTTTATTACAGAAACTTCAATTCCTTCAGCCTTAAAGAAAGCTTCAACTGAATTAGTCAAATTGCTTTTGTAAGAATTCTGGTTGATGAAACTAACAACTTTTCTTAAAAGTTCAGTGTTTCCGTTTCTTGCCCAAACTCTTCCGTTCTTTCCAATGATTATATCGCACTTAGTTCCCTGTTTCAATAAATCAAGCATTGAGCCGTTCTTTCCGATTAATCTTGGAGTTCTAACAGGAGTCACTTCTACAACCTCTCCGCCGAACATTTTTCTCGGAAATCCAAGCTCTGCTTCTCTTAATTCGCTAACGTAAGTAACTTTAGCCGAAACCAGGTCCCCTACTTTCATTTCTTCTCTCATAACGCTTCTTGGTATGAAAGACTCAACAAACGAGTTGATGTTGACATTATATCCCGCAAATATTGCGCGCGACACAACCCCAATTACCACATCTTCCATCTGAGGGAAATATTTTCCTTCAAGCGGAACAACGCTTGCTTTCTCATCTTCGCTGTCATTTATTCCAAGAACTTTGGAATATATTTTGCCGTTCGCAACAAAAACATTGCTGCCAAGGCGCTTTCTTTCGTCCGAGACTAATTCTCCCGGAATTACAATTCTCTTCATTCATTCACCTTCGTCAAAAATAATTCAAAACTAAAAAGCGCTCATTCTATTATTCTATTCCGCCAGAAGTTCCGAGTATTTTAATTATAATTTCGCCATGAGTCGCAGAGTTTAATTCATTTAGCAAATCCTGCTTTGCTCCGCTTGGAAGCAAAAATTCCGCGGCGAGGCTTCCATCCTTGAGCCACTCTTCTTTTTTCATTTCATATTTATGAATAATAGAACTTGCACGTCCTGCGTACTGCGCGGGAACTTTAACAGCAAAATCAATCTTCTCCATTGAAATCGGAAGAATATGCCGAATTGCTTTTACGATTTCAGGAACCTGCTCATCCACTCCCTTAAACGGATCAACATGAACTTTCGCCTGCTCCATTGCGTTTTCAATTCTCACAACTGGATGAGGAGCTTTGTTCTGCGGATTAATCGAGTTTCTTGAAATAAAATTAACAACTTCCACTCTTCTCTTTTCATGAAGCCTTCTTCTCTGCTCTGTTGTAAGCTGAACATCCCCTTCACGGATAATTTTTACAACAATACTTGCAAGGTCTTCAGTTTGAAAACTTTTCTTTAAATTCTCAGGGCTCTGCTCGTCCCCGATTTTAGAATCCTTAAAAACTCTCTCAATCGCCATCAGCGAATCAAGAGGAATGCTTTTTCCGTGCTTTACTTCCATAGCCAAATTTGGCTCAACAAGTATCTCAAATTTATGCCCAAATCTCTCAAGTCTCGCTACAACAGCATCTTCTACTCGTACCATCTAACAACCCCATTTAGTGCTGTTAACTAGCCCCCGCTTTTTTTGTATTTCCCTCACGGGAGCAAATTAAGTCAATTAATATAAATTAATTAATTCTTGAAAGCCTGCTTTAGTTCCTTATCGCTAAGGTGCCTAAATCCTTTCTTATCAACTACAGCAAACTCAATTCTTGCCATAGAGATTTTTTCTTTTTCAGGCATGCTTTTTTCAATAGCCTTGTAAGCCAAATTAATTGCGTCGGTTAAATTCAAGCCTTCCTTGAATTCTTTTTCAAAAACTTCCATTGCTTTTTCTTTATTTCTTCCAATGCTAACAGCCTTGTACTCAGCAAGCGCTCCGCTTGGCTCGGTTTCAAAAATCTTAGGCCCTTTCTCGTCCACTCCGCCGATAATAAAAGCAACTCCAAACGGCCTTAGTCCGCCGTATTGAGTAAATGCCTGCTTTGTTTCAGCAATCTCTTTAGCCATTACTTCAACTTGAATGTCTTCAGAATAAACCATCTTATTGTCCTGCGCTTGTCTTCTTGCAATGCCAACTAATCTTCTCGCATCTCCTACAAGTCCTGCAGAAACAACAGCAATATTGCCGTCAATTTTAAAGATTTTTTCAATAGATTCAGGAATTACTAATTTGCTCTGAATACTTTTATCAGCAGCTAAAACTACCCCTTCAGCATAAGTTATTCCAACGCCTGTTGTGCCCTGCTCAACAATCTTTGAAGCATATTCTACCTGGTATAATCTGCCGTCAGGAGAAAACATTGTAGCTGCCTTGTCATAGGCAGGAACCTTTGAATTTTGAACTGGATACATAAAACAACCCCCGAAATCTTGCTTAAACTATAAATGCAAAAACTACATTACTCCTATATCCTATCCCTTAAAAAGAAATCGTTAGTGCGTTAAAACGCACCTATTTGCTTTCCCTGTACAATATACTTAGTTTAAAGAATGTTTAAAAACCTGCTTTGAGAGGACTGCCCGCCAAAATGAGCAGGATATTTGAAAGAGAACTTACCTTTTTCGCTTTCTTCCCCAAAGCCTTCTCATGGCCGCGCTGACATTATTTCCGACTACTTTAACACTAGCCCCAGGATTTGCCCTTTTACTTTTCCCAAGCGGACCCCTTATTGTAGTAGCCTTAAAACCAGTTGCCTTAAACTTCGGACGAGCCATTAAAAAAACACCTTACAAAACTACTTCACTTGTTATATTTAAACTAATTTAAAACAAATTTAATCATTCAAGTAAATTAACGCGTGTTTTACCCACAATTAGAATTATAAATAACCGAAGCAGAGTTATTGATATGAGTCCCCTACCAAGACAAAGATTAAGTATGAGAGGAAGAGCGCTTACTGCAAAAGAAATTGAAGTAATGGACAGGGCAAAAAAAGTAAGAGCAGAACTTAAAGCAAACTTTGCAGGCGCAGTTAATAGAAATGTAAAAACATTAACTCCTGAAGCAAGAAAAAGATTTGCGCTTGAAAGAAGCGCGAGAGTAAAAATTGAGCGAATAATAAAAGCAACAAACCCAAGCAACCAATGGATGACAAGATTTGCGCTTGAAGGATTATTCAAATCAGCGGCAAAAAAAGAATACGCTGCAGAGGAGCTTGCATTAATTCCAAAAGCATTTGGAAAAGACTCAAAAGCGCTCACAGGATTTTTCTGGGTAAAAGGAGTAAGAAAAGGAAATTTAGTTGATTATGAAGCAAGAAACGAGCACGCCGTAAAATTATTTGTAAAAGCGCGCGGAAACAGCGCAATACTACTTGAACCCATAATTTATAGAGCGGTAAGACAAGAAGCGCTAAATCAAGAAACACGCGAAAGCCACCACGCGCATGAAGAGCACAGAAGAAAAGAAGTGGAAGCAGCAAGAAATATTCACCAGGAAAGAGTTGCAGGAGTCAGCGGAGGATACAGAATACCATCAAACTCAGGGCGCGAACCTCTAAGGCACCAGATTGGAATGGACACAACGCTTTCTGAAAGACTTGACGTGCGAGCAGGAATAATTAGGGGACGAATCCAAAAAGAAGTCAACTCCGAATTTTCAGGGCTGATGCAAAAACATAATGATAATTTTATCAGATCATTTATCGAACTTGGCGAAAGGCACGGAATAAGCGTTATGAACATAAGGCTTTAGAAAAAAATTTAAGGCAAAAAACAAATTCTAAATTTTTTAGTAAATTATTTTTTATTCTAATTTTGCAAAATCTTTTAGTGTTTTTATCGTCCCAGAAGTCAAAAGCGGATTGATTATAACTTTCTTGTTTCTGATTTTCTCAATAAAAGCAGTGCCTGCGATTAATTCAAGCTCACGACCGCGCTTGCATTTGATTATTGCCTTGTTTCCTTTAAACAAAACAATTCTTGGATTAATTTCAGCCAAACCCTTAGAGCCGAAGAAAGAAAGCAAATCAATCCAAAACCCAAAGTAAAAATCCTTTTCGTTAACATCCGCATTCAGCACTTCAAGAAGAATATAGCGCTTACGCTCGCGCTTTGAAAGAGGCGTAATTGTTTTCTTTACCTTTTCAATTTTCATAAAAATCAACCAAAAATAATTTTTCTAAAAATAATCAAACCATCATCTGCAAAATACTAATTTACTTAACCTCTTCTTCCAAATATTTTCCAGCAAGAGCATTTGGCAGCCCAAGTAAAACCGCAAGAGATTCCCTTACTTTTCTCGGCCTTAAATGAAGCGGATCCTTTGCTCCCGAAGCCACAATAAATTTAGTTCCCTTCATTTTGCAATATCTCACAACTTCAACGTAATTTTTCCAATACTGGTGCCTTTCAAAAGAATTAGCTTTCATTAACTCTTCAAACATCAAAACTACAACAGTTTTGTTGTCAGAAAGCTTTTTTGCCAATCCCAAATCAAAATTCTGCTTTGTATCAGAAGGCTGGAGAAGATAATCAGCATTAATTTTCACAGCAAATTCATTTTCTTTCAAATCAGAGCCGATAACTGCTTTCTTTTTTTTAGAAAGTTTAGAAAGCTCGCTTGGAGCAGTTTTAGTGGAAACAACAAAACAAGGAGTCATTTTAGCGTCCTTTGCCACTTTTTCCTGAGCGTCAGTATTAACAAGCACAATTAGTTCTTCCTTGAAATAAGTGCTGACTGCTAGGAGCTCTTTGAGCGGCTGAGCATAAACTATGTCCATTCCAAAAAAACCTTTTAGGTTAATAGCACACAGGGGAAAATAAACCTTTCCCTCGCGCGTTAAAAATGAATTCCGTGCCGGACTTCAGCCGTGGTGGTGGTCAAGAGATTTTTTGAATCTTATTTTTCTCTTGTTTGTCAAGTTTGTCAACTTGTTTGCTCCGCCAGCGTAAGTCTTTCCTCTTTCAGCTCTTCCTCTTGAAGTTCCGCTTGAAAGATACTTTAAGTTCTTATCAGCCATTACAGCAGGAGCTGTTCTATCAGCTAAAACAACTTCAAAATAATGCCACTTACCGTCTTCAGCAATCTTGTATGAGCCAAGAGCTTCAGCGTTTTCGAAATACTTAGAAGCTTTCTGCTCGCTCATTGCCTGAGTGCTTAATCTTCTTGATAATTTTGCCTGACCCTGTCTCTTTGGTCTTCTCTTGTTCTTAGGCCTGTGATGAGTTCCAGTTCCTTTTCTAACTCTAACTCTAACAACAAAAACTCCCTGCTTAGCCTTGTAACCAACGCTTCTGGCAGAAACTAAATTAGTGGGGTGGTCAACTTTAACAACAGCCCTTTCTTCATTTCTAAACTCAATACCGCGCTTTCTCATGATTAACGCATAATCGTAATTCTCGTCCTTTACTCCTTTCCATTCATTTTGAAAAGCTGCTCTTATGTATTTTGCTGCACCCATTTGTACTCACCAGAATAATAAAACGTCTATAACTAAAACTTCAAAAAAAGCATTTATAAAGCTACCTTTAAGGAGATTTTTTTCTAATAGCAACCCGGCGATTTGCGGCTAATTCTCTGCTTTGAACAGGTTTTGAGGAAGAAACTTTTTCTTTGCCGGATTTTGCTTGAGCAATAAACTTAATTGGAACATTAACAGGACTCTCAGAATTTTTGCCTTTAATTTTGATCTTAAAAGAAGGTTTAATCGGTTGAGAAGTTCTATCAAACCTAACAGGACTCCTTAAACCAACCTTTTTCATTGACATATTCCTTGCAGCTGCTTTTGCTATTGAAACATTTCTTTCAGAAAGGAAAAATCTGTCTGCAATGTGCTGAAAAGGATTAGGCTTTCTTTGCGCGGAAGCAGCTCTGTGATTTTGAGCGGTTCTTGTCTGAGGCATTTAATCACTAAATAACTATAAGCTTTGCCTTATATAAACGTTAACTATGAGCGAGCCAAAAAATTTTAAAAAAGCAAAAAATAATCTCTGCGACAGATGCCGTGAAAAAAGCGCAATAACTCTTGATTACGGGCCGCATAAATTCTGCGAAAAACACTTTATTTACTTTTTTGAGCAAAGAGTGAAGAAAACAATAAGAAAATACAGCCTCATAAGACCGCATGAGAAAATACTAATAGCTCTCAGCGGAGGAAAAGACTCTGTGGTGCTCTTGCATATGCTTGCAAAATATTATTCAAAGCTAAATGAGCTTGAAGCTCTTATTATTGATGAAGGAGTGAAAGGATACCGCGACAAATCCATCAATACTGCTGTTGAAAATTGCAAAAGTCTTGGCGTGCCATATAAAGTTGTGAGTTTTAAGGAAGAATTTGGAATAACAAACGACAAATTAATGCCACTTATTTTGAACAACCCAAAAATGGGAGGAACTTGCGCATTTTGCGGAACAATGAGAAGAAATATCATGAACCGCTATGCCAAAATTCTAAAAGCGGACAAGCTTGCAACAGGACATAACCTTGACGATGAAGTGCAGAGCTTTGTAATGAACGTTTTTAACAATGATTTTGAACGAATGAAAAGAATGAGCGCTAAAGGAGGCGCTGTAGAGCATGAAGGATTTGTAAAAAGAATAAAACCGCTTTATGAAACCCCTGAAAAGGAAATAATAGCATACTGCGCGTTTAAGGGAATAAAACACCACTCAGAAGAGTGCTGTCCCTACTCATGGACTGCTAAGAGAAACGAATTTAGGGAAATGCTGAACAATTTTGAGAACAGATTCCCAGGAACGCAGTACTCAATCATCAGATTTTATGAAAATCTACAAAAATATGTAAAGCCCGATGAGAATGAAAAGCCAAAACTTGCGCTATCGCTTCATGAATGCAAAAAATGCGGGGAGCCAACTGAACGCGAAATGTGCAAAGCATGCAAAATGATTGAGAAAATAAAAAATGAAATTAAATCCGGGAAATTAAAAAGCAAAAAACCAGCTGTGTTAAAAAAATACAACAAAAAGCTCACCTGTCACTCAACAAAGACAGGAATAAAATGCGATTAAGCGATTTGCCTAAGGATCATTTTCTCTTTTTAGGCTTGCTTTTGTTTTTATTTGTAAAAAAGCTGAAAAGAGGCTCGTTTGGCTCTCTAAAATGAATTTTCAAGGCTAAAACTAAAGTTGTGCCCACAACCGCAATACCATAACCCCAGATAATAGGATAATTTTCAATCAAAATACCATAAACCAGCCAAATATACGCTCCTGCGACAAAAATCAAATACGCTGTAAGGCTAATGTCTTTTGCGCTGCGATTAATCACAATTTTTCTTGCTTGAAGAATATGCGCAAAGCTCATCAAGACTCCAAACATTGTCGCAAGAAAATAGAATATTGTTGTCAACAAAGAATCCATCAAATCACTTCAAGGCTTTTTTCTCAAGCCTGTCGGTTAATTCTTTCTCAAACTTTGTCAGCTCTTCAATCTTAGCGTCAATTACAAGCGTCTTTTCCTGCAGAACCCTGTCCGCTGTGGCGTTTTTCATATTTAATTCATCAATTGCAGAATTAATCTGAGTCAAGCTCTGCTGCATACCGCTCAAAAACTGCTTTCTGAACTCGTCAAGAACCATAATCTTCTGTTCCAATGCCTCAGGGGAAATCTTCTTGCTCACAGACTGAAGCCTGTTCAACTCAACCTGCATCTGCGCAATTAATTCATCCGCGCGCTGGATTGTAAGCTGCTCAATTCTCTGCTCCGCCTGATTCAACATTCCTTCAGCAATATTTTTTTCAAGCTCAAGAGTTTTATTTATCCTTGCATCCATCTGCGACAAGTGCGCCGATGCTGAATCAATAAAAGCCTGCGCGCTTGACTTGCTTTTAATCAATTCAGAATTCATTTCAACAACAATCTGGGCTTTTGTTCTCTTTACTTCCTCAAGCGCAATAGTAACCTGAGAAAGAGAATGCTCCTGCTGTTTTCTTGCGCTTTCAATAGCCGCAAGATTTTCGCTCAACTGCTTGTTGTACTGCTTGATTTCAGCAATCTTAGCGTCAATTATAAAAACAATTTCCCTCTGCTTCTGCTCCAGCGCCTCTTTATTGCTTGACTGGATTAAATCCTTCTGCGAATCCATCAAAACTTTAAACTGATACAATTCTTTTCTAACAGCCTCATCAACTTTCTGCTGAACTTGTGAATCAACATCTTCCTTTAAGTGCTTCATTTCAGCAAGCTTAGCATTCACAGCAACAACAATTCCTTTCTTCCAAAGCTCCTCAAAATCAGGGCCCATGTCAATATCCCTTGCTGTTTGAGTTGAAAGATTAAACGAAGAAAAATCATCCGCGCTTTTTGAATTCGCAAGCTTTGTCGCAGCATCAAAATCAATTTTTGGAACAACAATATCCTTTGGAACTTCTTTCTCTTTAGGCTTCACTTCAGATTGAGCCTGAGAAGTTTGATTTTGCGCGCTTGAAGAAGTTTGCGCTTGAGGTTGAGAAGTTTGAGTAACTGCAATTTTTGAAACATCTTTCTGAACTGAAGGATTTTTCTGGGCAGGAGGAGTATAATTTTTCTGCAGATTTTTTAACGCATCGGTTGGAACAGCATTAGTTTTTGAATCAGAACCGCCTGATTTTTGCCCGCTTGCAAGAGTGTCCTCAACTTTTTCTTCAAACTCATCGCCGTCATCCATTGACTCGCCAGACTGCTCTGCAACATCCTTCATTATTTTATCAGCAATATCCCCTTCGCTTTTTGCTTTATCTTGGGGAGAGCTTTTCACAGTAAGCCCGCTTTCAGAAGTTTTTTTTGCAATTGGAATCTGCTTTACAATCTGCTCATCCATCGGAACATCAGTTCCGTCAAACTCGGGTTTCTCAGGGCCCGCTGGTTTTTTTGCAGCTGTTTTTTGAGAAGAAGCATCAACAGGAGCATTTGCGGCTTCAACGGATTTTCTTGCTTCGGCGATCAACTGCATTGCCTCATTCTGGTCAATTCCAACATCGTACAAATTGTCGGCAATTTCTTTATCTGAAACCCCAAGAGCAATTAGCTTTTGGATAGATTCAATGACAGTAGCGCGCTTATCCATCATACCACAAAACTACATAGAACTAGTTATAGTTGATTTTTCATGAATAAAAAGGTTATGTTAAAGAGCTAAAATAAAAGAAAAAAGCTTGCCCAAAACGGGCAAGATAGCTAAAATTAAGGAGAAATCATGATTACGCTGTCTCCGCGAATCATTACTTTACCATACTTAGTCTTCATCTCTCCCTCAACTACTTGAGAGGCGTTTTCTAAATGCAGATTCATATGCACATCAAATGCTTTTAGGGTTCCCCTAACCTGCTGATTGCCTTTTAGAACAACCAAAACTTCTTTTTCTATCGCTTCGTTCAATAAATCGAACGGTCTATTACTCATGAAAACACCTCATTTTTTCTTAAAAATTGAAAACAACGCCTGCAAAAAGCCGCCTTTTTTAGGAGCAGTGCTTTCTGTAACCTTTAGACCAGTAAGCCTCGAAGCAATCTTCACCACTTCAACCGCAGCAGGGCAGTCAGGCTTTCTTACAATAACCGGAGAAACTTTCTCCTGCATGAAGCTCTTTCGAACTTCAGGATCATAAGGCACAGAACCGTAAATTGGGAGCTCAAGCATATTCGCTATGTCATTTTTTGTTATTTCTCCAGTTTCATTCATCACAAAATTAACAATAACTCCAATAACTTTAGAACCAAGCCTTTGCGCAACAATTTTAGTCTTCAACGCATCAGCAATTGCGGGCGAAGTCGGCATAGTAACAATAACAGTTTCCTGCGAAGCGCTTAACGCGCTTAAAACATTCTTTTCAATTCCAGCAGCAACATCAAGCAAAATATAATCATACTTATCAGTCAACTGGGAAACAACACTTGAGAGCCTTTCGCTATCCACTCTTTTATAATTATCAAGGCTTAATCCTGAAGGAATAAATCTAACTCCCATCGGACCGTCATAAATAGAATCATGAACCTGAGCTTCTCCCAAAAGAACATCGTGAAGAGTGATTGGAGAAGACTGCATTCCTAAAAGCAGAGAAAGATTTGCCATTGCAACATCAGCATCGATTAACAAGACTTTTTGCCCCATTTTTGAAAGAGCAATACCTAAGTTGGCAGTAATAGTAGTTTTTCCTGTTCCGCCTTTTCCTGAAGCAATTGCAATTACTCTCCCCATAAAAACACCAAATAATGAATGAAACTTACAAATAAAAAGCTACTCTTCGGGCCCTAAAAACAAAAACCCCAAATCCTCCAAATCAATTCAAATCATGCCGTCTGCGCAAGCTTCTTCTTTTCGCCGTTCTGCTTATTTGTCTGAAGCAAGCCGTTTAACTCAAAAGCAAGAGCACGAAGTTCAATATTTGATAATTCGCTTCCAGCTTTAACAATAAAAACTTTCTTTTCAAGCGGGAAAAGCATAAACCAAGAATCATTTCGCTTAATTAAAACAGATTCAGAATCAGGCATCTCGCTCTTTATGTAAGACAACATTGCTGTGCCCATAATTCCTTCAGTGTGCCCGTTGCCTTCGCTTGAAACAACCAAGCTCCCGTCAAGATTAGTTACCAAAAAAGAATCAACCAAATGTTTTCTTTTCAAAATCATTAAGTTTTCTTCAAAATCCTGCGAATAAACATATTTATGTTTTGATAAAAAGTCTCTCAAAAAATCCAGCTGTGAGTGAGGCTTCTTAGTGTCATCATCAAGAACGCGAAGCGCGAATCTTCTTAAGACTTTGATTACCATACAAGCTCACCAATTAAGCACTCTAAATTTTTAATTCGCCAAGACCATAAGCTTCAAGAGCGCTCTTCTGCGTCTGAGTCTTGCTAAACCTTGGCGAGAATGCTGAAGGAATGCTCTTTGGAATGTCTTTTAAATCTATTTTATTAGTTAAAAGTTTTTCGTCAAATGCAGTAACAAGGTCAACTTGGCTTCTGGTTAAGCCAACGCACTGAAAAAAGCCCAAACCCCTTGTTTCATTGAAGAAATAAGGCAAAGCTTCAGCGCCTTTAACCGTTTTTTCAGCGCCTAAACACTCAACAATGCAGGCAAAAATCACACCATCCCTAAAAAATAGAGCCCCTTCTTCAATAAAATTGCCTTTAACAGAAAGAATGAGGTAACCGTTGAATCTATTATCCAAAAGCTCCTGAGCTTTCGCCATAAAGTCAAAAGGCACATCTCCTTTTGCAACAACTTCCCCAACTGGAAAATTCAAACTCACACACCGCCAACCAAATTAAACTTAATACTTGCTTTAAACTTCAACAAATACTTCTAAACTCAACAAACACTTCAAAACTCAACAAACCAATGAAACTAATGAAAATCCAAGTATATATTATTTCTTATCAGCTGAATTTTGATTCTCAACAGGAGAGGATGCTTTCTTCCCCTTCAAAAAAACCACTTTATCAGCAGTATTCTTTAACGCTGCAGCGCTCATCTCTTCAGCCACCATAGCAACAGTTTCTTTCCCTCTTTCTTTTGCTTTAATTAACGCAGGAAGAAAATCAGAATCCCTTGTTGCAAACACCAAAGTATCAATCGCATCATTAAACACAGTTTCAGTAGCATCGCAAGCCATCACAACATCAATATCAGTAGTGGAAATTATTGGAGTAAACCCTTGATTAACCACCGCTTCAACTAACTTATCGCTCGCAAACTGATTGAGATAAACTTTTCCAATCTTAATAATCCCAATCTTCTGCGCTTCTTTTTTTATTAAATCAAGGTCAATCCCGAGTTCCTTTCTCAAAAGATTAGGACCGTCCACAAAAACAGCAATCTTCTTCTCATGCGACTTGCCAATCAGCTTCTTAAGTCTTGAAAGCACCAAAAACACCCAACATAATCTGATGAAAACTGAATAAAATACTTTCCAAGAATAATTCAAGTGAATAAAAGTGATAAAATGACGGACTTTACCGAACTTGCAAAACTCAAACAAGAGCTTCTATTACTAAAAAACCCCGCAAAAGCAAAACTCCTGCAAGGATTCTTTAAAACAGGAAAAGGAGAATACGCAGAAGGAGACGTATTTTACGGAATACAAGTTCCAGACACGCGAATTGTAGCAAAAAAGTATTTGGATTTAAGCGAAGAAGAACTTAGCGAGCTGATAAACTCAAAAATCCACGAAGAAAGACTATGCGCGCTAGTAATTTTAGTTCAAAAAACAAAAAGCAAAAAAACAACACTTTCAAAAAGAGAAAAAATGTTTGAATTTTACCTAAAAAACACTAAACATATAAACAACTGGGACTTGGTTGACTTAAGCGCCCCAAGAGTAATGGGCGAGTACTTATATTTGGCGAGAAAAGAAGGAAAAGACGAAACAAAAATCCTTTACACTCTCGCAAAATCAAGCAACTTATGGGAAAAAAGAATATCCATCCTCTCCACAGCATATTTTATAAGCAAAAAAGAATACCAGCACACCATAAAAATCTCAGAAATCCTGCTAAACGATACCCACGACTTAATGCACAAAGCAGTAGGATGGATGCTTCGCGAAATCGGCAAGCGAAATTTGGAAGTTGAAGAAGAGTTCTTGAAAAAACACTATAAAAAAATGCCCAGAACCATGCTAAGATACGCAATAGAAAAATTCCCTGAACAGAAACGACAATCCTACCTCAAAGGGACAATTTAAATTAACTCACAAACACAAAAATAAATACGAAAAAGCACAAAAAAATATTAAAAGTTAAAATGTGATAAAATGACTGAAGAACAACTAAGAATCGGCGCCGGAGTTGGAGTAATGGTAGTAAGAGCAGGAAAAGTTCTGCTTGGAATGAGAGCTCAAAAACCCGAAGAAATAGACGCAGGACTCCACGGAGAAGGAACATGGTGCCTCCCAGGCGGAAAAATGGAATACGGCGAAAGCTTCGAAGAAACCGCTAAAAGAGAACTAATGGAAGAAACAGGAATAGAACTAAGAGAATCAAGAGTATTATGCGTAAATAACGACATGAACGAATACGCGCACTTTATCACAGTCGGAATGCTGGCAAAAAAATACATTGGAGAAGCGCAGGTAACAGAGCCAGATGAGATAATAGAATGGCGATGGTTTGACTTAAACAAAGTCCCAAAAGATTTATTCTTCCCGACAAGAAAGATAATTGAATGCTACAAACAAGGAAGATTCAATCTGCCTGAAAAACACTAAACCAAACAAATTTTGCCCAAATAACCCTGATTAACTTTCAAAAAAACAGCTAAAAGGCGAGATTTTTAAACCCAACTAAACTAGTGTGTTTAAGGAAAAGCTGGGATAAGGCTGAAAACGAAGGGTGTTGAAAATGGAAGACGAAAAGAAGTTTGAACAAACAGGATCACTAAAACCAGGGCACTTAGTTCTAATTGACGGAGAAGTTTGCCAAGTAAAAAGCGTTGAAAAATCAAAGCCGGGCAAACACGGAGCAGCAAAAGCAAGAGTAACTGCATTTAATATTTTTACAGGACAAAAAAGAGGACTGCTAAAGGGAACAGATGCTGAAGTAGAAATCCCAATCGTTCCAAAATCAGACGCTACAGTTGTTGCAATCGTTGGAGAAGTAGTTCAGATAATGGACAGCACTTCATACGAAACACTTGACGCACCAAAACCAGGCGCTGACTCAGGAGTACCTGAACTAAAATCAGGAGACTCTGTTGAGTACCAAAAATACGGAACAGCAGTAAAGATTGTAAGAAAAAGGTAATTAAAATTTTAGAGAAGGAAGCAAAAGCTTCCTTTTCAAACTATTTTTTTAGAAAAAATTATTCTCTTCCAAAGTACTTGCTTTTAGTGTATCTTTTTCTAATCTCAGGCATGGACTTTAAATTAATTTTTAACCCAGGCACGTGCTTTTCAGCATTTCTAATAACATCCATTCCATGAATCACCATAAAAGGCTCTTCATGCTCGACAGCAAAGTCCAAATGATTCACAAACTCTTTAACATCAAAAACATGAACGTCGCACTTAAATCCGACTCGTCCAAGCCAGCCTGAAGCTTCGCTCTCAAAAGCTTTTCGTTCAGTATATGAGTGAAAATGATTCTCTGGAACCGCAACCGACAAATCAACATCGCTTTTATGCTTTCCATAAACTGGAGTTTCCCGCTCAGTGGCTTTTCTTACCCCCACTTGCGCGCTGCCGTGCATAGTCATTGCCAAAAATCCAGTTCCAAGTTTTTCTTTAAAAAAAGGAAGCGCCCTAGTTCTTACAAAAAACTCTCTTGCAAGCGACTGGCGCGTAGTTTCCTTAACAAGACGCCCTCTTGAAGCCTTAAGCCCCCGCTTTCGAATAACCGCAATCCTTTCCCCAGCGCTTTTGAGCTTAGCAGGAACCCTCTTAATCATACCATAAATACTGCTCAAAGCAAATTAATTAACTTATCCCAAGGTAAAATAAATATGCAAAACAAGAAAACCGCTGAAAATGCTAAAAAAACTGATAAAAACGCTTTACTCTTAATTTCAGGCGGAATTGACAGCCCAGTTGCAGGAAAACTGCTAATGGACGCAGGATTTAATCTGCAAGGGATTCACTTTTCACAAGTCCCTTATACTGATGATACTCCAGAAAAAAAATCCTTGCTTCTTGCAAGAGCCCTTGGATTAAAAGAGATGATTGTTATTGACGCGGGAGAGGAGTTTAAGGAAATTGCGGAGAACTCAAAGAGAGAATATTACTTTATTTTAATAAAAATGTTTATGATGAAATGCACAGAGAGAATTGCAAATGAAAAAGGAATAGAATTTATCGCAACAGGCGAAAGCCTCGGGCAAGTAAGCTCCCAAACTATGAGCAACTTAAACACAATAAATTCCTCCGTTCAGATTGAAATACTCCGCCCGCTATTATTTATGACAAAGCAGGAAATAATTGACATAAGCGCAAAGGAAAAATATTTTGAGATTTCAAAAGGGCCTGAAATGTGCGATGCTCTCGCAAGCGGAAGACCAAAAACAAGAAGCAGAATAATTGAAACCGAATTTGAAGTAGAATCAAGCAAAATGAATGAACTTGTGAATAGAGCGGTTAATAAAATAAGAATTGAAAGCGCTTCAAAAGAAATAAAGCTTGAAAATGAAAGAATAAGTATTTGTAAATAGGCATTGTTGATAATAATGGAACTTGAAGATTACACAGGAAAGCCGTGCCGGAGCAAAATGGCTTACGAATTCCTCCCAAAAAAACAAGTGAAGATAAATCTTGAAATCGCGCGCGAAGAGCTTGAGAAAATCGCCAAAACTGAAATCGCTTCAAAAGTTCTTTTAATGATAAAACTTGAAAATGCAGTTATTTCAATATTCCCTTCAGGAAAAATACTTGTAAGAGGAGAAAAAGAAGAAGAAAAAGCAAAACTCCTCGCAAAAAAAGCAATCAAAGTCCTAAAGAAAAGCTTTTCTTAAAGACAAAAAGAAACCTATTTAAAAAAAATCAAAAAAACAATTAACCCTTAAATCCTTGCTGTGCCAAAACTCCGCAAAAATGCACTAAAACACAATTTACCCTCAAAAAACTTACCCTGCACAAAAATCGAAAGCATTAAATAGAATTCATATGTTAATTCTAACATTTAAGTTAAAATCTTCACAACGGGGTTAAATGGAATTGTGAAGACAAAAGCAAAGGAGGCTTTTCAAATGGTTGATTTCGGAGGCTGTATCAAAAAGCCTTTTAGCGACATGAAAACGCTGTTAGTAGGAATGATAATTGGAGCAATTCCAATTGTAAACATTCTCTTAAGCGGATTCATCCTAAAAGTGGCTGAAGATACATCAAAAGGAAAAAATGAACTAAGAGCATGGGCTGTTGGAGATATTCTTGACTATATATTAAAGGCAATAATATCAGTAGTTATTGCAATAGTCTACATGATAGTCCCAATAATACTAATAGTTCTTGGAATAGGCAGCGCACTATTAAGCACAATTGCAACATTGTTGCCGTCATTTAATCCGGCAGCAGGCAGCGGAGCAATGGCAAATGTAGACCCGATGACTATAATATCAGCAATAATGAATGGAGTTAGCGCAGGCGCGCCATTAATCATTATTGGAGTAATCATAGGAATAATCGCAGCATTGCTTTTGCCAATGGCTCTGGTGAAATGGCTAAAGTCAGGATCAGTAGGGGCTGCATTCAACGTAATCGCAGTAATAAAAAACTGCCTGACAGGTAAATATATTGCAGCGCTAATAGTTGGAGCAATACTCGCAATAATCATCTCAATGATTCTTGGAGCAATATCAATTGCACTGGCTTTAGTGCCAATAGTTGGATTCATACTAACAATGTTAGTAATGGGATTGACAAGCTACATCGTGGGAGTAATGTACTACTCTATGATAGCACAAACAGTGGATTAAAATCGTTAAGATCAAAAAGCGGCTAAAATGCCGCTTTTTCTATTTTTTTAAAACTCAAAAACGCAAGAATAACATCCAAAGAAAACCATTAAATAATGTTCAACTCCATTTCTACAAGTCAACAATTGAAAAAGACCAAAATTAAGTTTGAATTCAGACTTTTTTAAAAGTCTTTTATCAAAATATACCTTGGGGGTGTTGGGGTTGATTAACGCGCTAATTGATTTATACTTTAATCCGGAAAAGTCGATGAAAAAAGCAGTAGGAAAAGAAAGCATTGTTAGAGGAATATTTAATTTTTCAATAATTCCCGTGGTTATTGCATTTATTTTCGGGCTGTTGATAGGAATACTCACACTTGTTTTTGGAGGAAGCCCGACTCCGACTGAAATGATAATGCCAATAATCGGATTTCCAATAGGCGCATTCATTTTAGTTCTAATAGGCTCGCTTCTTGTAAATCTATTCTTCTGGTTTGCAAATAAACTAGTAAAAAACCCAAAAAACTTCACAAAATTATACTACACCCTATCAGTTGGATTTTTGTCAGTAATGATAGTGCTTGTAGTTCCTGCAATAATTTACATTATTGGAATGATGCTCACTCAAATAGCCGCAGTTGGACTCGCAGTTAACCCTGCAATGAGCTCATTTGCTTTTTTGGGACTCGCATTAAGCGCAATAGGACTAGTTCTACTAATTCCATTAGCACTGCTTGGACACTACACATGCTGGCTAGTGTTAAAAGAAGCTACCGGTCTAGAAAACAAGAAACTTGTAAAAGCGCTTTTAATCACAACAATCATAACAGCAGTGGCAGGATTCATAATACTAGTACTGCTTGGAGCAATTTTAATTCAAGTACTTGGACTAGGCGCAGTGCCTGCAGTGTAAGAAAGCGAAACAAAAGCTTGGCTATAAAAAAGCCAAGCGCCCTTATTCTTTTAAAAAAACATCACACGCTTAAATCATTATAATTAAACAAACAATCGGGATGAAAATGGAACACTGCTATAAAGAAGGATGCATTTTCTGCAAATTCGCAAAAAAAGAAATTGAAACCGCAATAATTTACGAAAACGACCACATAATCGCATTTCCCGACATTAACCCCGCAGGAGTCCTATTAGGGCACACATTAGTTGTTCCAAAAAAACACTTTGACACAATTGACGAAGTTGAGGAAGAATACTTAAAAGAAGCAATAATTGCAATAAAGAATCTGACAAAAGCAATAAAGAAAATGTCAGGAGCTGAAGGGATAAATATCCTCCAAAACAACGGAAAAGCCGCAGGACAACTAATTCCGCACGTTCATTTTCATATTATTCCAAGAAAACATGGAGATGGAATATTTTTTGACGAGAAAAGAAGAAAAATGCACCCAATGGAACAGACAGAAACCGCCAAATTAATCAAAGAAACCATTCAAAACCAATAAAACTCATGAAAAGAACTTTATTTTTGCAGAAAATGAGCGGTTTGGATTTTGTTTTCACCCAAACCCCCAAGCGTTTACTTTTCAAACTCAAAAAGTATTAATCTTTAGGGAGTATTATACTAACAAAGAGAAAACGCCAAAAAATCTTACCGGAAAAATTTGATTTATTGGCAAATCCCAACACATTTTCTCTAAAATATAGCTCCAAAGAAAAGAAATCGGGTACGCCAAGGGGAATACTTGCGAACAGACGCCGTGGAAAAGAGGCGGCGCTGTTAAGAAACTCGATTTCTTTTCACAAAAAATGCACCGGCAAAAAGGGGCAAATAGTATTAAAACAAGAAAATGGGCAAAATGGTTGGGACTGATTAGGATGTATTCAGATTCGGAAGAAGTAGTAAAGCAGGAAAGCTCGCCTTACTTAGAAAGGTTTGAAGAATTCTTTAACGCTGAATACAAAAAGCAAATTGAAAGAATTGTAGAAGCATACCCGCAGGAAAGAAGTATAACTGTTGACTTTAAAGCGCTTGAAAAATATGACCCGATTTTAGCAGATGAACTTCTTGACAAACCGGATGAAGTGCTTGAAGCGGCGCACAACGCAATTCAAAATATTCACATACCAACACTTACTACAGAAATTTTCAGACCGCACGTTCGATTCTCAAATCTCCCAAAAGATAGGGAAATTGATGTAAGAAACTTAAGCGCAAAACACCTTGGGAAAATGATAAGCATAGAAGGGCTTGTTAGGCTAATTACTGATTCTCTGCCTAAAATAACAATGGCTATATGGAAATGCAAAAGATGCGGAAATGTATATAAAATTCCCCAGAAAAAGCACAAAATATACCCTCCCAATATGTGCGAATGCCACTCAAAGGACTTTGACTTAGAAGAAGACAAGAGCGCATTTATTGATTATCAGAAAATACAAATACAGGAAACGCTTGAAAAGTTAAAAGGAAATGAACAAGCAACTTATGTTGATGTTTATGTCAGCGATGATTTTGTAAATAGAGTAGCAGCAGGAGACAAAACAAGATTTGTCGGAGTACTCAGACTAGTTCCGCCGCAAAAAGACAAAAAAGATATTTACGGCAGATATCTTGAAGCAATACACTTAGAAGAAACTGCCAAAGAATTTTCTGAAGTTGATATTGCAAAAGAAGAAGAAGAGGAAATAAAAAAACTTGCTAAAAATCCGCAGATTTATGAAATGCTTGCGCAAAGTGTGGCTCCCGCAATTTACGGACATGATACAGTAAAAGAAAGCATATCTCTCCAGCTTTTTGGAGGAGTGACAAAACACCTTCCTAACGGACAAAAAATCAGGGGAAACATTCACATCCTACTAATCGGGGACCCAGGATGCGGAAAATCACAATTACTTCAGGCAACAAATAACATAGCTCCAAAATCAATTTACATTTCAGGAAAAACAACAAGTGGAGTAGGACTAACCGCATCCGCTGTAAAGGACGAATTTGGAGAAGGAGGATGGACGCTAAAAGCAGGAGCGCTTGTATTAAGCTCAGGCGGAGTATGCATGGCAGATGAACTTGACAAAATGGCGCCTGAAGATAGGAGCGCGCTGCATGAAGCAATGGAACAGGGAATGATTTCAGTAGCAAAAGCAGGAATTGTGGCAAGATTTAAAGCAGACACTTCACTACTTGCAGCAGCAAATCCAAAATTTTCAAGATTTGACAAATTCACTCCTTTTTTAGAACAAATTGACCTACCTGCTTCACTAATCTCAAGATTTGACTTATTTTTCATGATAAGAGATATTCTTGATAGAACTCAAGACCAGAAAATTTCAAGACACATACTTGAAACCCACCAAAGCGGGGAAAAATTAATGCAAGCGCAGCAAAAAGGAATAGCTTTGGCAAAAGAAGAAAAAGAAGAAATTGACAAAAAAACAAAGCCAATAATCGACATGATGGTATTTAGAAAATACGTTTCATTCGCAAGGCAAAAATGCTACCCAATACTAAGCCCTGAAGCAATGGAAACAATTTCTGACTTTTATGTAAGTCTGCGTGACCAGGGAAGAAGCCAAGGCTCATACGCAGCAACAGCAAGACAGCTTGAAGGACTTGTAAGACTTGCAGAAGGAAGCGCAAGAGTAAGACTAAGCGATGTAGTTGAAGTGCAGGACGCCCAAAGAGCAATAAGACTTGTAAAAAAATCCTTAGAAGAAACAGTAACGGACCCTGACACCGGAAGAATCGACATTGATATTGTAACAACAGGAGTGACACAGGCAAAACAAAATGCAATCTCAACCGTGCTTAGAATTATTAAAGAACAAATGGCAAACGGAATTGACATGGTTCCAGTGGAAGAAGTTGTAACACAAGGAATGGAAAAAGGGCTTGACGAACAAAAAATCAATCAGGCGCTTGACGAGCTTGAAAAGAAAGGAGAAATATACAAACCAAGACACCACTTTGTAAAACCCACAACTGAAAAGAAAAGCTAAAAAATCAAATCCAGACTAACTTTCAAAAAAACAGCAGAATTAATGACAAAAAACAGGCTAACAGCTTCTTTTTAAAAACAAAGAGCGTAAATTTCTTTTGAGAAAAATGGCAAAACCAACCAGAACAAGAACAATTAAGAAAAAGCCAGCGCATGCGCCACACAAAACACCTGCTTTAAAGCACGCCCAAAAACCTGTTTCAAAAACCGAAGCAAACGGCGGCACTTGGATAAATAATGAAATCTTCCTAAAACTTGCAACCGTATTTTTGGCGACAGAAGTACTTGGATTATTTGTTGCAAAAGCATTATTTGCTCAGGGACTCCAGCAGGCACCGTTTGCTGAAGATATTAATGATATTTTAAATGCATTCTACTTATTCGGCGTAATAATTTTCATGACAATAGTAATACTTCTTGCGCTCAAAATGAAGCACACAAAGAAAATGCTTTGGGTTGTTGAAGCGCTTGCCATATTTGCAACATCAACAATAGTGATGAGCGCCTTTTTCCCGACAAACGACTTAGTAGTTCTTGGAACAGTAGCGCTTTTGCTAATACTAAGATACACAAACCGCAAAAATTTAATGATAAGAAATTTAGCAAGCGTAATCGCAGTAGCAGGCGCAGGCGCCTTTTTAGGAATCTCGCTTGGATTATTCCCAGTAGTTGCATTTGCAATAATACTTGCAATATACGACATAATCGCAGTGTTTTACACAAAACACATGGTGACAATCGGAAAACAGTCGCTTGAAAACAATTTTGCATTCACAATTGCAATGCCGACAAAAGAACACAAATTTGAACTTGGAAACGGGGACTTAGTAATTCCATTAATGATAGCATCAAGCGTGCTTGTAAACGGGCCATTTTTAAATAATGGAATAATGGCAGGAATCTCCCTCTCAGCAAGCTACATAGGACTTGTACTAAGCATTTATTCAGTATCCAAATGGAAAAAACCAATGCCGGCGCTCCCCCCACAAACCGCTCTCATAGTAATCGCAATCCTAATCGGGCTTGCTCTTGGGCTTTAAATAAATAAAACCGCCTGCAAAAGAGCCTAAATTTGATTTATATACGTTTTGCTGGGCAATTAAATAGTAGAAGTGAGCCAACAATGCAGAAATATGAAGATTTACTTGTAAAAGCATACCACTCAATACCGCAAAAGGCGCTAAGCCACGAAAGATTTGAAATACCAAGAGTAGAATCATTCATTCAGGGCGGAAAAACTATTGTAAGAGGATTTAATATTTTAATTAAAGACATGCGAAGGGACAAAAAGCATTTCATAAAATGGCTGAACAAAGAAACCGCAGCCCCGATCAGCGAAGGAAACAACCAGCTCTTAATTAATGGAAAAGTAGGAGCAATACAACTCAACAAATTAATTGAAGCATATTTCAACCAATATGTTTTGTGCTCAGAATGCAAAAAACCGGACACAAAAGTTGTTTCACAGGACGGAATAAGAATGCTCAAATGCGAAGCGTGCGGAGCAATAAAACCAGTATCAGGACTATAAGACAAAACTTAACAAAACTTATTTTTAGAAATTAAATTAAAGCAAAAAATTTTGATAAATACGGCTAAATGTTAAAGAAAGCAAGTGATATTGATGATAGCAAAAAAACACGAGATTGAATACAAAACAATTGTCGGAGTATGCGACAAAGAACACCTTGGAAAAACTTTCACCGAAGGCGAAATAGAATTCACTGCAAGCAAAAAATTCTACGAAGGAGAAGAAATAACAGAAGAAGAGTTAAACAAAATATTAGACGAAGCGGATTCGGTAAACCTGTTCGGAAACAAATGCGTCGGAATTGCGGAGAAAAAAGGGCTTGTTAGCGAAAAAGGAACGCTGAAAATAAAAGGAATCAAGCACGCGCAAGTATACAAAATGTAAAACAGGGCAATTTTTGATAAACGATGATTTTTATAGGTTTTGAAGAATAAGAATAAGTTAATTGGAGATGAAATATTGGCAAATTTTAACAGTCAGAAGAGAAAAAACCAGATGAACAAGCGAAAGAGCTTTGGCTCGGCTCCGCAGCCAACCACTGAAGTTCAAGAAATGGGCTACACAAGAATGAGACTGCCAAACCCAAGCGAGCTTGAAGAATTTGCTATTGTAACACAATTAATGGGCTCAAACCAGGTAAAAGCAATGTGCGAAGACGGCACAGAAAGCCAGTTTAGAATACCAGGAAAACTTATGAAAAAAGTATGGCTAAGAGAAAATGATATTATAATTATCCAAAGATGGGAATTTCAGCCAAGCAAAGGAAATGTTGTTTGGAGATACCTTGGAAACCAAGTGGAATGGCTGAAAAGAAACGGAAAACTTGCAAAACTAGGGCTTTAATTCTAATAAACCAGCACCAAGCTAAGATATAAAAAGTAAAAATCGCTTACTAAATAATGCAAAACAAAGGACAGGGAGCAATAGAATATCTGCTTATAATCGGCTCGGCAATACTTGTCGTGGCAATTGTAATAATTGCAATAACAGGAGCGCTTGGCACAGGGCAAACTCAAGTAAAAGACTCAAACCCGGGAAAAACAAACAACCCATTAGTTAAGTTAAAAGACGACATGCAGGGGCTGGAAAGAATTGAATTTACTTTTCCTCCAGGAACTACTGAAGTAACTCTACCTCTTGCAGGAATTGAATACCCAACGCTTAGCGATATTTTTTCCAATGCCCCGGGAGGAACGCAAGTGCTTCTTGTAAGAACCGGAATTAATTATATAAAGAATCCAGACGACACATGGTTTCCAGACGCAAGCCAAGTACAAGTCACAAACGCTGAAAACTTTAGAGTGACAACCCCGCAGGAATTTTTAATTTCAGTGGCAGGAATAGGATACACTACAGACTGCCAAAGCAACATTAACTTTTTAGGAACAATAAATTCAAGACCGACCTGTTGTGATTATTACCCTTTAATTGCAGGATGCCTTGACCAAAATCTTACAAGCTTTTGGAAGCTTGATGAAACAAGCGGTAAAATATTTTCAGATTTTAAAAGCACAGCAGACGGACAATGCTTTGACATAAACTGCCCGTCCCCCACAACCGGACTTTTTGGAACAGGAGGACAATTATTTACTCCAAACAGACAAAATAACCAATACATCCAAATACTAAACCCGACAAGATGGAATGACTCAAAAGTAACATATGTAATATGGTTCTACCCAATTGATCAAAACACAAACACAATAGTAAGCTTTCTTTACGATTTAGGCGGAGGAGCAAATAGCCCTGATAACTACATGCACGGACGCGGAGGAATATACATTGTGCCCGCAGGAAACGTTGAAGGATATGTAATGAATTACTCGCCGGGAAATGCAAACCCCGCCCTAAGCTGCTATGAAAACGGATTTGGAGTAAAGACAACAAATAGAATTAATCTCAACCAATGGAATATGCTTGCCTTCCAAGCGGATTACACAGGAGTAACAAAAGGGAAATTATACCTAAACGGAGTATTGAGCATTTCAGGAACCAGCCAAAAACAACTGCAGTGCAATAATGAAACAAACATAATGTGGATTGGCAGAAGAAAAACAGGCGGAGACGGAAAACTATACCTTGACGGAGAGCATCGATTAGTAAATGATTTCAATGGAATAATAGATGAGGTAGCAGTATGGAAACGCCACTTAACAGATGCGGAAATAATTGCTCTTTGGAATAACGGCAGCGGAAGAAGGGTTCCTGGCTAAAAACCAAAAACATTACTCTAAAAATCCAAAAGCAACCCTAAAAAAGCCTCTGAATGACAATATATCTAATGGATGTAAGCACACTAACGGATAAAGACACATTAATCGACAGAATGAAAAGAGAAAAGCGATTAATCAAAGACGAGCACACAAGAAGCGTGTTCAATAAAGTTTTTGACAATGCAACAATTGCAGCTGTGCATGAACTTGCAAGAAAAAAATACTTTGAAGAGCTTGAATTTGTAATATCCACAGGAAAAGAAGGAAACGTATTTAGATGCGTATCGGGAGACAACTACTACGCGCTGAAAATATACAAAGTTGATACTTCTGACTTTAAGCACATGACCGAATACATCATCGGAGACGAGAGATTTAAAGATGTGAGAAAAGACAAGCTTGAAATTGTAAAACTTTGGACAAAAAAAGAATTTAGAAACCTTGAAGACTTTACAAAAGCAAAAATAAGAGTGCCTCTTCCAATAGGAACAAGCAGAAACTGCCTGTTAATGGAATTAATCGGAAAAAACGGGGAAGCCGCTCCAAGAGCAAAAGAAAAACCATTTATTGACATGCAGGCGGCTTATGAAAAAATGTGCGAATACATGGCAAAAATGATAAATGCCAAGTTAGTGCACTCGGATTTAAGCGAATACAATATTTTGAACAACGATGAAGAACTTGTAATAATTGATGTAGGACAGGCAGTAACAACCATGCACCCGATGGCAAAAACATTCTTTGAAAGAGATGTACAAAATATTTCAAAATGGTTCGCAAAAAACGGAGTGGCAACTGACTATGACATAATGTACCTTGCAATAAAAGAAAAAAGCGCGAAATTAAAAGACAAAAAATCAGCTAAAAAGTAAAATTTAAGGCCAAAGCATTAATTTAAAACCTTTCAAAATCATAAATTTATTATTAGAGAGACAAAGTTAAATTAGAAAAAGAACGGGCAAAATTAAATTTAATAAAATGTGATAAAAATGGAAGAACTAATTAGAATCCCTGAAGACAGAGTGGGCGTGCTCATAGGCCCTAAGGGAAGCGTTAAGCGAAAGATTGAATCAAAAACAAAAGTTACGCTTGACATTGACTCCGCAGAAGGAGAAGTAACTGTTGACGGAGAAGGCGAAGGATATTTTAAAGCTCATGACATTGTAAAAGCAATCGGGCGAGGATTTTCTCCTGAGAAAGCATTCACTCTGTTGAAGGATGATTACTTACTGAAAATAATTGACATTACAGATTACACAGGAAAAAATACTTCAAACCAGAAAGCAAAAAGAGGAAGGGTTATTGGAAGGCACGGACTTGCAAGGCTTGAAATAGAAAAAAGAACACACTGCTTAATTTCAGTGCATGGAAAAACTGTTGCAATAATAGGACTTGCGGGAGAAATTGACACCGCGGTTGATGCTGTGCAAATGCTTCTTGAAGGCGCAAAGCACGAAACAGTAGAACACATCTTATTTGGCGTTAAAAAAGAAAGATTTGAACTTTAAAAAAAAACGCGCGTTTTTGTCTAAAATGCCCTAATATGCCCCCCAATATCAAAAAGAACACCTCCATTTAGACTTTTTTTAGCGAAAAAACGGGCATTAGAATATAAACCTTTTGGGCTTTCCTATTTTGGAAGACAAAAACTTTGAAAAAAACTTGGTGAATATACTTGCCTGAAAAGAAACCAAAAGAAGTTGACGCAACAGTAGCAATGGATGCGGCAACAAAACACCTTGACAATGAGTTTAAGGAACACTCCGTAGCCGAATTCTTTAAGAAAAACAAGCAAATGCTTGGATTATACGGAAAAGTAAGAACATTGACAATGGTAATCCACGAATATGTTTCTAATTCTCTTGATGCATGCGAAGAAACAGGAATACTTCCAAACATTGATGTAAAAATTGACGAACTTGGAGAAGAATATTACGAAGTAACAGTTACCGACAACGGACCCGGAATAAGCCAGGCGAATGTTGGAAAAGCATTTGGAAAATTACTCGCAGGAACAAAATTTCACAGAATGATGCAGTCAAGAGGGCAGCAGGGAATCGGAGCATCAGGATGCACAATGCTATCACAAATGACTACTGGAAAAGCATCAAAAGTAATTACAGGGAGACAGGACGGCAAAGCAATTTCACTTGAACTTACAATTGACCCAAAAATGAACGAGCCAAAAATCAGCAACGTAAAAGAACTTGACAAAGAATTTAGAGGAACTGCAATACAAGCAAAATTTAAGGGAACACTTTACAGAGACTCCGACCAGGGGCCGCTTGAATACTTAAGAAGAACCGCAATTGCAAACCCGCACGCGCAGCTTTCATTTAGAGACCCTGCAGGACAGAAATTCGTATTTAAGCGAACTCATAATCAAATACCTGAAAGACCAGCTGAAATCAAGCCGCACCCAAAAGGAACAACAGTTGACGACATACTTTCATACTGCAAAACATCAAAAGGCAGAACTGTAGGAACATTCCTTTCAAATGATTTTGACAGAATGGGAGCAAAAGCTCTTGAAGAAGTAAAAAAGAAAGTTCACTTTGACTTAAACAAGGACCCAAAAACTCTTACTTGGGAAGAAGCGGAAGAAATTATTAAAGCATTCAAATCAATCGACTTCATCGCTCCAACTACTGACGCGCTTAGACCAATAACTGAAGACCAAATCAGAAAATCGCTTCAAAGCATAGTTCAGCCAGAATTTTTAACAGTACTAACAAGAAAACCAGCAGTATACGCTGGAGGATACCCGTTCCAAGTTGAAATTGCAATCGCATACGGCGGAAACGCGGGAAGAAAAGTCGGCGAACAGACACAAATGGAAATAATGAGATTTGCAAACAGAGTTCCACTTTTATTTGACACGGGAAACTGCGCGCTAACAAAAGCAGTGCAGACAATTGACTGGAAGAGATATGACATAAAGGACCCTGAAACTGCGCCGGTAACAGTATTCATTAATTTTATTTCAGTTCACATCCCTTACACAGGAGCGGGAAAACAGGCAATCGCAGATGAAGAAGATGTGCTTGAAGAAATAAGACTTGCTTTAATGCAGACAGGAAGAAAAGCAGGAATTTATATCGCACACAAAAGAAGAGAAGCTGAAAACCAGCAAAAAAGACAGATGTTTTACAAATACATTCCTGAAATTACTAGAGCATTAAGCACAATAACAAAAGCAAGCGAACCGGACCTTCGAAAAAACATGGAAAAAATGGTTCTGACAAAATTAAAACTTGAAGAGGCAAAAGAAGCTCAAGAAAAAGCAAGAGTGGACAAAGTGCTTAAAGACGATGATAATAGTTTTATAACAAAGCCAAAAGCGGAGAAAGCTAAGGCTGAAGAAAAAGCAAAGGGAGATAAGAAGAAGTAACAAGGTGTATTTACTTGGCGAAAAAGGTGAAGAATATGGCGGGCGAAAAAAGAAAAGCAAAGACAGTTGAAAAGGTAAGCCCTAAGGAAATTGCCGACAGAATAAGCGGAACAGCAAAAAGCATGGTCACACAAATCAACAAACTTGAAGACCCGCAGTTTACTACAATGCAGAGAGGAAAAAGCAATGTTGTTTGGGACGAGAAAAAAGGATACTTGGGACTTGGCGAAAAAGAAGTTACACGAACATTCCTTAACATTGCGCACGCAAGAAAATTCATGCAAACAAGCATGATAATGGCAAAAACACAGGAATACTTGCTGCACAACAAGACAGCGTCTATTCGTGAGATTTATTACGAATTAAAACACACAGTGGTTGATACTAAAGAAAACACTTTTGAAGGGCAGGACGAGAGCGACCCAATCATAGTTGATCTTGAACACAGCGTTGACACTATCAGAGAAAAACTAAACCTGCACGCTAATCCCAAGGGAACACTTTACGGGGATGTAACTCTGCTTGATAGAATGCACCACAATGATAAATTCAACGCGTCAAAACTGGGAAGAGGCGGATGGAGCATAATGTCAAGAGTTGAGCCTGAAGAAATTGAAATCGTTGACTCAAACGCAGAATACCTGCTTGTAGCTGAAACCGAAGCAATTTTTGAAAGACTTATTGAAGAAGGATTTCCAAAAGCAAACAAATGCCTATTAATCGGAACAGGGGGACAGGCAGCAAGAGGAGCAAGAAGATTAATCCACAGAATACACCACGAGCTTGACTTGCCGACAATTGTATTCACAGACGGGGACCCTTACGGATGGTACATTTACTCAGTAATAAAGCAGGGCTCAATGGCTCTTGCAGCGCACTCTGAATTCATGTCGGTTCCTGACGCAAAATATGTTGGAATGACTATTGATGATGTGAAAGAATACAAACTTGAAGCAGTAACAGAACACATGACTGACGGAGATATTAAAAGAGCAAAAGAAATGCTTGCTTACCCATGGTTCCAGAACAAAGAATGGCAGGCACAGCTGAAAAAAGCAATTGAAGAAAAAGTTAGAATCGAGCAGCAGGCTCTTGCAAACAAAAGACTTGACTTTGTTGCGACACAATACCTGCCTGAAAAGATTAAGAACAAAATATTTTTGCCTTAATTAAAGAAAAAATTATTCGGGTTTATTTGCCGTTTATTACCTGAGTGAGCGACGCGCCCCCTCTTTTTCTAACACCCTGATCGCTTTGAGTTCTTCTAATAACAGGAACCCCTGCTTCTTCAAGTCTTTTAAGAAGCTCAACAGCTGCTTTTTTTGTCCCGCCATAACGCTTCATCAAGTCATTAGCAGAAACTCCCCGCTTATGAGCAGCCTCGTCCCTAACAAACTGCGCCATTTTCCTTGCTCTTTCAATAAGCCTTGCATTAATTTTAGGCTGTTTCACAGCGCGTGTTTGCACAAAATTCCCACGAGGCCTATACCCAGTCTCGCGCGCATGCTTAATCACAGTAGCCCTTGAAACACCGGAATGCTCCGCAATTTGAGCATACGATACTAACGCAGGATTGCCCAAAGCAGCGCGAAGTTTCTCCTTTTGAGCAGGAGTCAACACAACAAAACCTTTTTTTCTTTTTGGACCCATAAATAACACTACTCTTTATTCATTAATAACAGTTCTGCCTTCTCATTTTCGCCAATTGAAAGCAAATCAAACAGCCTTCTTGTTTCAAAATTCTTAAGCCCTGCTTCTTCAACATTCTTTTCTAATAAATCCACGCCTAAGTCAATAACATTCTTTTTCCCAAGCTGCTCTTCTTTTAATCCCTCAATTTTCTTCTTAAAATTCTCAATTGAGAAATTCTTTGAAACGCTAAAAACAGCTTTGTCAGAATATTTTGAAAAATCAAGTACTACATCGCTTTGAGAAAAGCCCTTTGCAAGCGAGCCGGTTAGTTTTATTCTTACAAGAGGCTTTATTTCAAAAGATTTGCCGCCCAAGAAAGAATCAACTTTTTCATTTGCTGATTTTATTACTTCATCAGGCTTAGCGGAAGAAAAATTTATTTTAGCATAAAACAATTTTCTCTGATGAGGAAAAGGAATGAACGTTAATTTCTTTGATTTTGTTTCAAATAAATAAATTCCTTTAGGCATTTCAGCCTCAAGCTTCTTCATTTGAGTAAAAATTGCAGAGCCAGTTAAGAGAAACCTTTTACCTTCCAGATTCTGCTCGCTTGTCCAATGAAGGTGCCCATTTAGGATTAAATCAAATCCTTTAGGAAGGTCTGTGAGAGAAAGAGAGGCAATTGCATCATCATCAAAAGGGAGAAAATCAATAAAGGACTGATGAAGAAGCAAAAGATTTGTGTGATTTGGAATTGGAGTCGGATTGTACTTTTCAAGAACGGCTTTTGCATTCTTTTCAGGAACCCCGCCCATTCCATGAATGTAAACAACTTCGCCTTCTTTTTCTAAAATTGCATACCCTGCATGAACATGAACTAAACAATTTGATTCCTCAAGAATATCAAGCGCGTTTGCAAAATCCTTCCCCCTGAACTCATGAGTTCCATGAATTCCAATAATTGGAATCCCCTTAACTTGAACCCTTTTCTCAGCGCCTAAATATGTCCGCTTCATTTCCCTTAACTCGCCATTATTCTCGCTAAATGCATTAAATACTTTCTGCCACACTTCCTGTTCAGGAACCGCGCTGTCAAACAAATCCCCCGCGTGAAGAATGTAATCAACTTTGTGATGCTTAAACATCCTAATTGATTCTTTGAATCTGGCAAATGCCTCTTCATATCTATCCTCGCCGTTAAAGCCAAGATGGGAATCAGAAAAAATACCTAATAGCATACAATACCCCCCATCCAAAAAAGTTAAAACAACTACTAAGGCGCTGAAAATCTTGTTGCTCCGCCAATAAACGGAGCGAATGCCTTAACACCAGCCAGCTTTGAATCAGCAATCGCCTCTTCTTTTGATTTTGCAAATGAAAAAAATGCTTCAAGTTCCCCTTGCGCCAAAAGCTCTTTTGCTTCAATAACAGAAATCTGCTTGAATAATCTGAAACTATTAAATGGAATAAGCCTATCTGAAAGATTTTGCGAAAGAACTTTATCCCCCATAAAGCAAACTGTGCTCCCGCACTTTAGGATGCTATAAACCAATTCAAAAATTTCAATATCTGAAGCTTTACTTGAGTTGTTCAAAATAACACATGCTCTCCTCTGGCACCCCACAGGCATTCCTTTTGCTCCGTTTACCGCCCCAAAATAAAAATAAGCTTTCTTATCCTGCGCAATGCAAAACACTTCACTCTTTGGAGAAGTCAATTTCACTTTCAAACCCTTAATAGAGTCCAATAGTTTTGCTCCAAGCTCTTCTTCAAGTTTTTTTGAAGAAAACTGTTTGCAAAAACTTTTTCCTCTTACTGCAAAAGTCCCCTCGGGCAGATTATCCTTGCTTATCTTTGCCCCAGATTCGCATAAATCGGCTAATTCAGTAAACTCAACTTCCATTGAAAGATGCATTGAATGAATTCCAAGACAAGTCAGTAAAGAATCAATCACTTTTTTAGGTTTTGAGTGATACAAAACCATTCTTCCGCCAAATTTATTGAACTTCACCCCTTCAACACCCGCTTGTTTTAAGTAAAGCTGAATATTTTTTTTTAGCTTCTTGTTCATGAAAGAGCGAACAACAGGACTTTTTATCGCAAGCTCAGGATTTGGCACAAGAACTACACAATTAGGCTCAAACATAAAATAATCAGAATCAAAAAGCCATTTAAATTAAACTAACGGGGGTCGAACAAAACTCGCTAACTACAATAAAAACAAGCTACTTTTTAGAGATTAAAGCATCTTTGACGCCTTTTGAGAGCTTAATAATATTGGTTTTTCCAAAATGTTCAACTTCAATTACCCCCCTGTCTGAAAGCCTCTGAATTACCCTATGAGACCTAAGCTTTCCAATCCCCTCAATTCGAGATATTTCAGCCTGAAGAACTTTGCCGTCATTTTCAAGCAGTTTTTGAACAACCTGCTTTTCATCCTTAGCAAGGAACTGAATTAAAATATCTGAAACATTTTTCAGATTCTTTGACTTGTCCTCAAGCCTTGAACTCATGAAGAAAAATACAAGCGCCCCTATTACAACTCCAACAATTATGAAAACAGGCGCAAGTTCAGCTAAAAAATTAGCGTAAGCTTCATGCTGGCAGACTCCATCAATTGTGCACTGCGCAGGCTCTAAATTTGTAATAATCGTAGGAAGATAAAAAGCAAGCCCGATAAGGCAAACTAATATTATTACTCCGGCAAGGGCGCGCTTGTTTGAAAAGTTAATTGAAATGTCCATATCAAAATATACTCAAAAAGGGTTTATATGAATTACTATTCATTTAATCCCTGTAAAAAGAGCAAAAATCACGGTTTCATGAACTCGTATATATGGTTTCAGGACCAATATGTGTGGAAAACTCCAAGAAAAAAGCGATAGTGCTTTTTGGTGCCAAGAAACCCCTAATGTTTCCCACGCACCAAAAACACTAAAAAAAGGTGAAAATATGAATGCGGAATTCAAAATAGGCGGAATACACTGCAAAAGCTGTATTGCCCTAATAAAAATGAATATTGAAGAAATAAAAGGAATAAGCGAAATCAGCGGAAATAATGACAAAGGCACACTGAAAGTAAAATACGACGAAAAGACTGCAAAACTCACAGATATAATAAAGGCAATAGAACAGGATGGATACAAAGTAGAATCATACAAGGAAAGCAAAAATTAAGCGGGGCGATGAAAATGACTGAACACAACAAGAAACTTACGCATGCAACAATCAAAATAAACAATATGGTTTGCACAAGCTGCGAAACAATCATTGAAAAAAGCGTGAAGAAGAAAAACGGGATTGAAAGAATAAATGTTGATTACAATAATGGGGAAGCAAAAGTTACTTATGATTCTTCAAAAGCGACTCTTAAGGAAATTTATGACGCAGTAAGAGAAGCAGGATATGAAGTTGTTGAAGGCGATGAAAAAAGAAGAATCAGCCCTACACACATTGCCCTTGGAATATTTGTGGCAATAATGCTTGTATTTGGATACTTAGCAGTATCAAGCACGCTTGAAGGAATGAACATATCAATACCCCAAATAGATGCAGGCACAAGCGCAATAATAATTTTCTTTGTAGGACTTTTAACAGGATTTCACTGCATAGGAATGTGCGGAGGATTTGTATTAGGATACACCGCAGAAGCAAGAAAAGCGAACCCAAAATCGCTTAACCTTGGAGCGCACGCCCAATATTCAATTGGAAAAATAATCTCCTATTCAATAATAGGAGGAATATTTGGACTTGTTGGAAGCATATTTGTATTCAGCCCAACACTAAGAGCCATGATCGCAATAATTGCGGGAATATTTTTAATATTTTACGCACTAAAAATGCTTAATGTTCACCCATCCTTAAGAAAACTAAGCCTTCCAAGAGGACTCTTTGACAGGCTAAGAATCGGACCGCTAAAGAAAAGCTCAAACCCGCTTGCAATCGGACTTGCTAACGGATTATTTATCGCATGCGGACCATTACAAGCCATGTACATCCTTGCCATGGCAACTGGCTCATTCACGGGAGGAGCAATAATATTATTTGCGTTTGCAATCGGAACACTAATCCCAATGATGGGTTTTGGAATCTTCGCCTCATTCATAAGCAGAGGAATGCAAAACAGCATAGTAAGGATTTCGGCAATAATAGTTCTTGTAATGGGAATACTAATGATAAACAACGGATTAGTTCTGACAGGAAATAATGTAACTTCCATATTTGCCACCCCAAACTTAAACGCTTCAAATACACAAGGCAACAACACTAATCTTGCAATTTCAAATAACCCAGCCGATTCAGGAACTCAAACAAGCAACGGACCAGGATATCAAGTGATAAACATGGATGTAGTAGGCACAGGATACTCGCCAAACAGCTTTGTGCTCAAAACAGGAGTTCCTGTTAAATGGGTAATTAATGGAAAAGAAGTCACAGGATGCAACGGAGGAATAATAGTTCCAGCATACAACCTTGATTTTAAGATAAAAAAAGGAATACAAACAATCGAATTCACCCCTACAAAAGCAGGAACAATAAACTGGAGCTGCTGGATGGGAATGATACCAGGACAATTTATTGTAAGAGATGATGTGAGCATTGACAAAGACGGAAAAGTTGTTCTAAGCCCAGCTATTGAAAAAGAAGCGGTTGCTAGCGCAGCCGCTGCACCAAAAGCAAGCGGACACTCATGCGGATGCGGGATGAAAAGCGCATAAATATAACAACAATTAATTAAATAATTAATGCGAGACGAAGGAATGCCTTATGAAAAAAATCACACTACAAGTAGGCGGAATGCACTGCGCAAGCTGTGCTGTGATAATCAATAAAACCCTGTCAAATAAAGAGGGCGTGAAAGAAGCTAATGTTAATTACTCTAATTCAAAAGCAACAATAGAATTTGATGAAACCAAGCTAAAGGATACAGAGTTAATTAATGCGATAAAAGGAGCAGGTTATGACGCAACACTCCTTGCAAAAAGAATTGACGCAGAAAAACAAAATACGCTTCAAACTAAAGAAATCAAACACATTAGAAATACTTTTTTACTCAGCTTAACATTCGCACTCCCCGCATTCATAATAGGAATGGTATTAATGCAAATAGGAATTGAACTCCCACACATGGGGCTGATTCTTTTTGTTCTAGCAACCCCAGTTCAATTCATTGTAGGAAAACAATTTTATTTAGGAGCATGGGCGGCTCTGAAAAATAAAACAGCAAGCATGGACACATTAATTGCGGTAGGCACAAGCGCAGCATATTTGCTTAGTTTGTATAATATTTTATTCAACCCGACTGCGGGGCAATACTTTGAAACAAGCGCAATACTAATTACACTTGTAATTCTAGGAAAATGGCTTGAAGCAATAGCAAAAAGCAAAACAAGCGAAGCAATAAAAAAACTAATGAATTTAACTCCAAAAACAGCAAATGTAATTCGAAACCGCAAAGAAATTACAATACCTGTTGATGACATCAAACTCGGGGATTTAATTATTGTAAAACCCGGCGAAAGAATCGCAGTTGACGGCGAAATAACAAGCGGACACTCAGCAATTGATGAAAGCATGATAACAGGAGAAAGCATTCCTGTGGAAAAGAAAACAGGAGACAGCGTAATAGGGGGAACAATAAATAAACACGGAACAATTACATTCAAAGCAACAAAAATCGGCGAAAACACCACACTTGCGCACATAATAAAACTAATTGAAGACGCTCAAGGCAAAAAAGCGCCAATACAAAGATACGCTGATACGATAAGCGGATACTTTGTTCCAGCAGTTATTGCAATTGCAATATGCACATTTATTGTTTGGTACTTTATTTTCAATATGGGATTTTCATTCAGCATCTTAACAAGCGTAGCAGTGCTTGTAATTGCATGCCCTTGCGCATTAGGACTAGCCACCCCAACTTCAATAATGGTTGGAACTGGGCTAGGCGCAAAATACGGGATATTAATTAAAGGAGGAGATGCTCTTGAAACTGCCCACAAATTAAAATATGTTATTTTTGACAAAACAGGAACTATTACAAAAGGAGTTCCTGAAGTAACCGAAATAATACCTTTAGGAAAAATCAGCGCTCAAAAAGTTCTTGAAATAGCAGCAAGCATGGAAAAAACAAGCGAACACCCTCTTGCTGATGCAATTGTGGAAAAGGCAAGGCAGGATAAAATTGAGCTTAGCAAAGTTCTGCACTTTAAAGCAATAGTCGGGCACGGAATTGAAGGAGAAATAAACAAAAAGAAATATTACCTGGGAAACACAAAACTTCTGCTTAAAATCGGAATTAAATCCGATGAAATAAAAGAAAAAATGGCAAAACTTGAAAGCGAAGGAAAAACAGTAATGATACTGGCTGATTCAAAGCAAGCGCTTGGATTAATCGCAGCAGCCGACGCAATAAAAGAAACTTCAAAAGAGGCTGTTTCTTCGCTTGAAAAACTTGGAATAGAAGTTTATATGATTACTGGAGACAACGAAAGAACAGCAAGAGCAATCGCAACACAAGCGGGAATAAAAAATATATTTGCTGAAGTTCTTCCTGCAGACAAGGCAAATTATGTGAAAAAACTTCAGGAAAACGGAAAATACAAAGTAGCAATGGTGGGGGACGGGATAAATGACTCTCCAGCGCTTGCCCAAGCGGATATTGGAATAGCAATGGGAAGCGGAACTGATGTAGCAATGGAAACAGGAAATATAGTACTAATGCAGAATAACCTAAAAGATGTGTCAAAAGCAATCAAACTCTCAAGAATTACAATAGGAAAAATAAAACAAAACATGTTCTGGGCATTGTTCTACAACGTGGTTGGAATACCAATCGCAGCAGGAGTGCTGTACTTTTCATTAGGAATACTCCTATCCCCAATAATCGCAGGCGGAGCAATGGCGCTAAGCTCAGTATCCGTTGTAACCAATTCTCTTTTAATGAAAAGAAGAAAATTGTAAGCAAATCTCTTAAGCGCAACCGCACCCAGATAATTTATTAACCAAAAAAACATACTACTATCGGTGCAACAGTTTGGAAAAAAAAGGATTTAACAACAACAAATACTTCAAAGCCCAATTAAAAGCAATAAAAAAAAGGGCTGGAAAATTTGACAGAGTATACCTTGAGATAGGCGGAAGATTGACTTACGACGGACATGCCTCAAGAGTAATGCCCGGATATAATCCAAAAAATAAAGTTGAACTTTTAAAAATACTGAAAAATGATGTTGAAGTGCTTTACTGCATAAGCTCTCACGAACTACAAAAAGGAACTAAATGGAGCAATACAGGAATGACACTAAATAAACTTGCGCTAAAAGAAATAGCAGAACTTGAGAGCTACGGGATAAAAGTGCATGGGGTAGTAGCAACACGCTTCAAAGGCGAAAAGAAAGTCCTTGAGTTCAAAAAAGAACTTGAAGAAACAGGAAAAGATTTATACACAACTTACAACATTGAAGGGTATCCTTACGAAATGCACCACATCTTTGGAAAACATGGATTTAATGCTCAGCCGTACATTCCAACGACTCGAAAAATAATTGTAGTAACAGGCGCAGGAGCAAATTCAGGCAAAATGTTTGTATGTCTCTCTCAAATCTTCCACGAAGACAAAAGAGGACTTGACAGCGGATTTGCAAAGTGGGAAACATTCCCAATATGGAACCTTCCGCTAAATCATGAAGTCAACATTGCCTACGAAGCAGCAACTGCTGATATTAAAGATGTAATAATGATTGATCCATTTCACAAAAAGAAATACGGAATTGATGCTGTGAACTACAACAGGGATGTTGAGAACTTTTATATTTTGAAAAAAATCATCACAAAAATTGCAAAACCGCACAACTTCATGCACAAATACAACTCCCCCACAGATATGGGAATGAATATGGCAAAAAAAGGGATAGTAAATGACGCTGTTTGCAGAGCTGCTGGAAGAGAAGAAATAATTCGAAGAAACGAATTCTACAAAAAAGAGCTGAAAGGGACTGCCAGAGAAGAAACACTAAAAAGAATGGAAGAAATATTCAAATCCGCCAAAATTGCGCTTAAATAATTCGACTAAATTGATTAAAAAAAGCAGGGAAAGGGAGTTGAACCCTCCTAACTCCCTCTGCAGGGGAGTGCATAACCGCTTTGCTATCCCTGCCTGAATAGCAAATAAATTACCTAACATTTCATTTAAAAAACTGCTTAATTGAATGAATTAAAAAACAAACCAGCCATAAAATAAGCTAAATGCAGCTGTGGTGAAGTGGTATCATGCAACCTTCCCAGAGCCTTGCTAAGGCTCGCGAAAGGGCTATCTTCGCGCTAACTGCGCTCGATAACCCAGATGCAATTAGACAAAGACTGGAAAGAGGTTGAGCTCCGGGTTCGATTCCCGGCGGCTGCATCATTATTAATTATTCAAGCAGTTAATCAATAGGTGATCTTTTGGAAGCAATTAAATGCATTATGACAAGAAAAAGCATCAGAAAATATTCAAACAAAGAAGTTTCTGAAAGCGAATTAAAAATAATACTTGAGTGCGCAATGCAAGCTCCATCAGCTGTAAACGAACAGCCATGGGAATTCATCGTAGTAAGAGAAAAATCCCTTCTTGAAAAACTATCTAAAGTGACACTTTATAGCGGAATGATTAAAACTTCTTCAGTGGCAATAGTTATCTGCATTAATGAAAAAAAAGAAAATGTGTGGGGAAAAACTTTTTATGGTAAAGGATTTTCAATACAAGACTGCTCAGCAGCCGCGCAAAATATACTCCTCTCTGCGCACGCACAGGGATTAGGAGCAGTTTGGGTGGGAGCATACCCAAGCGAAAAAATAGTTTCAACAATTAGAGAAATATTTGACATCCCTAAACACATAACTCCGCTTTGCATAATTCCAATCGGCTATCCAAAGGAAAAATTAAAAGCTGAAAAAAGATACAAAGAAGAAAGGGTGCATAAAGAAAAATGGTAAAAATAATAATAAACAATATCAGAAGGACTGGTAAATGATTATCGTAAGCGCATGCCTTGCAGGATACCACTGCACATACAAAGGAGGCAGCGCGCCCGCAAAGCATGTAATTGAACTTGTGAAGCAGGGGAAAGCGGTTCCTGTGTGCCCTGAACAACTCGCGGGCTTTGGAACACCAAGACTTGACGCTGAAATAAAAGACGGGAGAGTATATGAACTTGGCGGAAGAGACATTACAGAAATGTTTGAAAAAGGCGCGCAAGAAGTTCTGCGAATAGCAAAACAATATGGCTGCAAAGAAGCGATATTAAAAGCCCGCTCCCCATCGTGCGGATGCGGGATTATACGCGACGGCACATTTCAAGGAGGATACATCAAAGGAGACGGGTGGACTGCAAAGAAATTGAAAGAAAACGGCATTAAAGTTTACGGCGATGAAGAAAATCCTTATATTAAAAAAGAAGCTCCATTCAAAGGAACAATAATTGAAGAAAGCCTTGAAAATCAAAAAGTTCTGAAAAAAGTTAAAATAATCAAGACAAAAGTTGAGCAGGTTGTTGAAAAACACAAAACCCCTTGGATAAAACAATGGACGCTACACTCAGTTGAAATTGACTCAGATAAAGCCGAAAGAATTGCCACAAAAATAAGCGAATCGCTTGAAACAAAGCACAACTGGTACGCTGATTTTAAGAACAAAACACACCATTATATTATTTTTAGAAATAAAGTTTTCTTTATTGATAAAACAAGCAAAAAAGAATACGATGAAGCAAAAGAATACGGAATTGCGCTCGGAATTCCGCCATACCAAGTTGATTTCCACCCTGAAGTAAAGAACTGGAAAAGATGATGCAGCCAATCCTTTTATACAATAAAAAACATTACAAAATATGCAAAATTTCAAACTTGCAATAATTCTAATGATATTAATTGCATTAACTTCCCTGCTATTTGGATGCGCATCGACCCAGCAAGGAAGCGCTCAAAACGACAATACAAACACTTCATTGTACTGCGGAAATGGATTCTGCCAAAAAGGATTTCCAGCAGGAGAAACAATTGAAAACTGCCCGGCTGACTGCTCAGAACAACAGCAACAGGACCAAAACTACTGGAAAATAAAAGAAGATTTGCAAAAGCAAAAAGACGACGCTAATTCAACTCTTACAACAGAGTAGACGCAAGAGCAATGCTTGCCATAATTGTAATTATCGCCCCTGCCCACTGGTGGCGCTGAATTCTTTCATGATTTATCATAACTGCAAGAAAAATTGCAATCGCAGGATAACTCTCGGTTATAGCAGTAATTATCCCCAAATTATAGGAAGAAACTGAATAAGCATAAAACAGCCACGCAAAAGTATCAGCAATCCCTGTCCCAATCACAAGCCACTTAACTTTACTTGCTTGCTTGAAAGTTGATTTAACCGCGCCCTTCTGCCACAGGATTACAAAACAAACAACTGTAATCACAAGCCACGGCACCCAAATAGCCATAAGCGGAGAAACTTCTCTTGCTGAAAAACCTGTGAGAACATTAATCGCTCCCATTCCAACTGCAGCGCAGGCCGCTAAAATTACCCCCTTTTCAAGACGCTTCAAGATATTTAACTGCTTTAAATGCTTTGACTCAATCGCCATTAAAATAATTCCAAAGAAAATTGGAACTATCAAAATCAACTGGAAAAGCGAAACCCCTTCGCCAAAAAGAAGGAATGCCAAAACAATTGTAATAGGAAGCTCAAGTTCAATAACAACTTCCACTACTGAAAGTTTACCCTGCCTTAATGCTTCAAAGTCAAAAATCGCCCCGATAAAAGTAACTACTCCAAGAAGAAGAAGAATCAAAAGATTCTCAAGAGACGCCATCAAATAAAGATGAGGAATAATAAACGGCAATAGCCCTATTGCTCCAATTAAACCAATAAAAGCAAGAGATTCAAGATCCCCGATTTTTCTCACGCTTTTTTGAATCAAAAAGTCTCCAATTCCCCAGCAAATCATCGCCCCAAAAGCGGCTAAAAGAAAGAACTCGATTTCCATTAGAATTAGTAAGAATTTGAGGCTATAAATAGGTTTTGTAGAGGGCAAGGACATAATTTTTGAAGGGACAAACCAACCTTTTTAAAGCTTTCACAAAGCAAGTTATTAAATCGGGCTTGGTGGAAGAAGCTAATTTGCTTAAATTTATCGGCTGATTGATTGAAATTTGGTGAGCAGAAATGGGAATTAGACCAGCAAAGTGCTATAGTAGTCAGAGAAACAAAAGAAGACTAAAAAGCGGAGCAAGAGGCCACGCAAGAAAATTAACACAGCAAAGAGCATACACAAGAATTGCAATTAACGTTCCTGACAGAAACTATATTGGAGCATCACCGCAGTTAAAGACAAGGCAATTCAACATGGGAAACCCTGTTTTGCCATACGACACAGTAGCTGATTTGGTTGTTGAAGAGTCACTTGATATTAGAGATAACGCTATTGAAAGTGTTAGATCAACTGTGAATAGAAAACTTGTAAAGGACCTTGGAAAAGACGCTTACTTTATGAAAGTAAGAGTGTACCCAAGCCACTTAATGAGAGAAAATAAGCAAGCACAGGGAGCAGGAGCTGACCGTGTTTCGCAGGGAATGTCGCTTGCGTTTGGAATACCAATCGGAAGAGCGGCAAGAGTAAGAGAAGGGCAAGTTATTTTTAGCGTGCTATGCATGAAAGAACAAAAGGATATTGTAAAGAAAGCACTTCACAGAGCAAAAGCAAAATTCCCGTGCAAAGTTCACACAGAATTTCACAATAATATTAAAAGTCTTGGAACTCTGCCTTCAAAAGCAATCGAAGAACTTGTTGTTGAAGTAAAGAAAGCAGAAGGATTGCCAGGCGCAGAAGGAGTAGCTGCTACAACAGAAGCAGGCGCGGTTACAGCAGACGCTGCAAAACAAGGCGTGGGCGGAAAAGCGCCAATGCCAAGCGCAAAAACAGAAGCAAAACCTGCAGCAAAGAACCCTGGAAAGAAAGGAAACTAATCTTTGGAATTGCTGCAAGCCTTTGCAGCATCCAAAATTATTTTTTTAAACCAGAAATACCAAAAAACGCGCTAATTTTCCAAATTAAACTCATTTTATAAAAAAGCAAGGGCAAAACCTTTTAACCACTAAATACATCTATGTAATATCCAATAAATTGGCACTAGAAGGTGATGCAAATGAAGAATATTCTTTGGTTTAGAGAAATAAACATGCAAAATGTTGAAGAAGTAGGGGGAAAAGGAGCATCACTAGGCGAAATGGAAAACAACAACTTCCCAGTGCCGACAGGCTTTGTAGTAACAAGCGGAGCATACTTCTCATTTGTAGAAGAAATGAAAATCAAGGAAAAAATTATCGCAGCAATTGACGCAATTGATGTTGAAAACACAAACCAGCTTGAAATAGTAAGCGCGCAGATAAGAGAACTAATTGAAACCACAAGAATGCCTGCAAAAATCAAGCTTGAAGTAATTAATAATTATAGAATGCTAAGCCAAGCAGAGCCTGCATTAGTTGCTGTAAGAAGCTCGGCAACCGCAGAAGATTTGCCTGAAGCATCATTCGCAGGACAGCAGGAAACTTACCTAAACATCCAAGGAGAAGAAGATGTAGTAAAAGCTGTGCAAAAATGCTGGGCATCATTATTCACTGCAAGAGCGGTATATTACCGAAAAAAACAGGGATTTAACACTGAAAAAGTAGGATTATGCGCAGTAGTGCAAAAAATGGTTGAAAGCGAAGTGAGCGGAATAATGTTCACAGCGGACCCAACCGGAAATTTGAACACAATAGTAATTGAAGCGGGATTTGGACTCGGAGAAACAGTAGTTTCAGGAAGCATAACTCCGGACAACTATGTTGTAGACAAACAAAGCGGCAAAATTTCATCAAAAAAAATGAACAGACAAGAATTCATGCTTGTAAAAGAAGGAAAAGAAAATATACAAGTAAATTTAGGACCTGGAAAAGCAAGCATGCAAAAACTTGCTGATGACAAAATCATTGAACTTGCAGAAATTGGAAAAAGAATAGAAGAACACTACGGCAAGCCGATGGATATTGAATGGGCAATGGAAGGAAATGTATTATACATTGTGCAAGCTAGGCCAATTACAACACTAAATATGAAAGTAAAGGGAAGCACAGTAGAGACAACTGAAAAGCCGATAATTGAAGGACTTCCCGCAGCTCCAGGAGTAGTTACTGGATATGTTAAAGTTGTTCCTGAAATCAGCGATATTGAAAAAGTTGTAAAAGGAGATATTTTAGTAACAAAAATGACTTCGCCATCCTGGGTTCCTGTGATGAAAAAAGCAGCAGGAATAATTACAAACGAAGGAGGCAGAACATGCCACGCAGCAATTGTATCAAGAGAACTTGGAATACCATGCGTTGTTGGAACAAGCATTGCAACAACAACACTCAAAGACGGACAAGAAGTAACAATTGACGGATTCAACGGCAAAGTATACGCAGGAAAAATAAATATCACAGTTGAAAAGAAAGACACTGTTTTCAAATTTGATGAAGACGAAGTTGATCCTCTTGAAGACGCGCTAAAAGAAGAAGAGCTCACAGCAGGACCAGAAATACGCGGAAAAATAGAAGTAATAGAACGCGAATTTTCAGGAATTAAATACAAAGAAATGAACGCAACAAAACAAGATGAGGAAAAAAGAGAACTACTTGAACTCTTAAAAGATTTATCAATAAAAGTTAAAGTAAATGTTGCGCTACCAGATGCAAGCGAAAGCGCCGCAGCAACAAACGCTGACGGAGTAGGACTATTAAGAGCAGAGCACATGATTACAAACTCAGGAATGCACCCTGCCGAGTTCATAAGACAAAATAAAGATTTAGAACTAAAGGACACTGTAAAACAGGGAATAAGAGTAGTTGCAGAAAAATTCCCAAACAAACCGGTTTGGTTTAGAACATTTGACGCACGAAGCGATGAATACAAAGAACTAGTCGGTGGAGAAAAAGAGCCAAAAGAAGAAAACCCAATGCTTGGATGGCACGGAATAAGAAGAGACCTTGATGAACCAAGAATGTTCAAAGCCCAAGTGCTTGCAATAAAAGAACTATACGAAGAAGGACTAAGAAATGTTGGAATAATGCTTCCATTCGTTCAAAGCCTTGAAGAAGTACTTGGCGCAAAGAAAATTGCAACAGAAGTAGGGCTCCCAGCAGCAGTTGATATAGGAGTAATGGTAGAAACACCAGGAGCAGTGTGGGTAATAGACGAATTAATACCGCACATAAAGTTTGTTTCATTTGGAACAAATGACTTGACACAACTAACACTGGGGATGGACAGAAACAACGAAAGAGTTCAGAAGAACTTTACTGAACTTCACCCAGCAATACTAAGACAGCTTGAATATGTAATCAAAAAATGCAAACCAGCAGGAGTTAGAACAAGCATCTGCGGACAAGCTGCATCAAATCCGGATATGGTAAAGAAACTAATCTGGTACGGAATAGATTCAGTATCGGCAAATATTGACGCGGTGGCGGAGATTAGAAAAGTTGTAATTGAAGAAGAGAAAAAGAAGGTGCTGGATTTGTACAACAAACGCTACCTTCCAGTAACTCAACACAATTCGCTGATACTAAAAAATCTGTAGAAAAAGATAAACGCTCAAAATTGGAATTTCTTTTTGGGCTAATAAAAAGTTGTGGTTGAGTCAAGAACCCACTTTTCAAAAGAACTATTAGCGTCAACAGTCCAAGATAAAATACAAGGAACCTCATAAGAGTGCATTTCCTTGACTTTTGCATGAATACCGTTAATTAATGCAGGCTTTGTTTTGCAAACAGCAACAATCTCTTTCCCCTTTACAAGCTTCTTCTTCCACACATACATATTCTTTACTGGAATAAAATTAGCGCACGCAATGAGCTTATCCTTAACAAGAGCTGAAACAATCTTATCCGCTTCCTTTTCGTTCTTAAAAGTAATATAAACAATTGAAACTGCCATAACAATAAAATAAGCAACAAACAGATACTTAATACTTTCTTGACATAGAGATTAATATGCTGAAAATAGAGCTGACAAGCGCAATCCGCGAATTAAAAAATAAAAAAGCAAAGAAAGTATTCTTGCAAATACCTGAAGGACTTAAAGTAAATGCTGAAAATATCATAGAACAGCTTGAAGAAAGAGGATTTGAAGTATTCGCATCAATGGACCCCTGCTTTGGAGCATGCGATTTAAAGCAAAAAGAAGCAAATCTAATGGAATGCGACACCATACTTCACTTAGGGCACACAGCGTTTGTGGAAAAAACAAAAATGCCTGTTGTATACGCTCCACTGCATTATGAACTTGGAAATGAATTCTACAAAACCGCAAAAAATCTTGCAGAATACTTAAATTTGAACAAAATAAAAAAAGTTGGGCTTACTACAACAGTGCAGTTTTTGGACTACTTGAAATTACTCCAAAGAGAACTTCAAAAAGACGGAATCACATCAGAGATTGGAAAAGGAAAAAGAACAATGGACGGACAGGTTCTTGGATGCAACTACTCAAGCGCGGAAGTCAAAGCAAACACAATAATATATTTAGGAGACGGATTATTCCACCCGCTTGGCATACACTATGCGACAGGAAAAAGAGTAATCCTTGCAAATCCTTTTGATTCAAAAATAAAAGAGCTTTCAGACGAGAAAAATGATTTTTTGAAAAAAAGAATTATTTTAATTGAAAGAGCAAAAGACGCTGTAAACTTCGCAATACTTGTTTCAACAAAAGAAGGACAAAATAGGATTAGCGAAGCAAAGAAAATAAGAAAAGAACTCCAAAAAGCAGGCAAAACCGCAAAAATTTACTCAATGGATTTTATCTCAAACGACACCATGCTTGGCGTAAAAGCGGAAGCATTCATTAACACTGCCTGCCCAAGAATCAGCATTGATGATTTTATGCAATACAAACTCCCGATAATAAATAAAACTGAAATACCTTACCTGCTTGGAAAAAAGTCATACGAAAATTACAAACTTGAAGCAGTTTATTAAAAAAAGTAAAACTTAAAGAGGGGTTAATTTGCCGATAAAGAAAAAAGAGCACAAACATCAAAAAGCAGAACTGCATTCTAATAATACAATTCACCAAGCAAATACAAATACCAACACAACCCGCCGAAGCAGCAGCTGGGCGGTTATTTCAAGCACAATAATGATGATAGTAGCATATCCTATTGGAACTTACGCCATCATCGGCTGGATTTTAACACTCGCACAGACAGGAATTATATTTGGAAGCCAAGAACACATACTTTTGAGCGCGGCTGCAGTTATTCTAATTGCGCTACTTGGATTATTCGGCTCAAACGCAGTTAATGCGCTCCACAAACTCGCGCTTCTTGCAATATTTATCTCAATTCCGTTCGGATTTTACAAAATAATTAAAACAATCCTCTTCGGACAAACTAATTACCATAATGAAATCGCAATTGCATTCGGTATAATATTCTTTTTGATGATAATTTTAGTATTCAAACGAAATACTGATTGAATAGCCAAAAAATTAATTGTTTTTTATTTTTTTTAGCTTATTACTCATCAAGCTGAACTTCATTTTGGGAGGCGGTTTCTGTTCGAACAATTGTGCCCTTAAATTCCTGCCCTCTTACAACCGCTTTAAAGTTCTCAAAATCGGTTCCGTTAATGAAAAATCCCCTAATTCGGCTTCTCCAAAGCATATTCGCAGCGTGAGGATCAATAAAAGTATGCGCGCCAGGCTTTGAAGACTGGGCTTTTAGAAGAGAAACCATTTTTGTGTGAGTCAATTCTTTATACATTTTAGCTCCCGGCTCTTTGGCAGGATCCGCAGAATAAATCCCATCCACGTTGCTTAAATTAATAAAATCCCCGTTCACTAACTCCGCAATAATTGCCGCAACAGAGTCAGTAGTCTGACCCGGAACAGAACCACCATACACAGGAGTCTTTTCAAGATGAAGAATATTATCAGCATCCTTTGGATCCGAAAGAACAGACTTCCACGCATTTTCAATCCCGTGAGTGAACATATACGCATTCGCTTTCGTAATTGCAATTCCTGCCTCATCCATCTCAAAATTATTCCCGCCAAGAGCCTTCACTCCAGCCTGATAAACTCTAGCAATCCTTCCCCCGCCCACAACAAGGACAAATTTATAGCCTTCCCTTCTAAGCTCATTAATTACTTCGCAAAACTTCGCAATTTCAGGCGCTCTTAATTTTTCATTAAAGAAAACACTTCCGCCAACGCTTAAAACAAAAGTCTTTTGAGAAGACGAACTATATTGGGAATAAACTGAAGAATAAGAGCTTGAAGACTGAGAAGAAGATGAATTTTCGCTTGGAGCGGAGCCTGAAGCGTAGGTTACATCAGAATTTGAATTGCCCCCGCCCTCAACAGGCCTAGGCGTGCCGTCCCATCTTTCAAATAAATCAAACATCCTCTCACCACCAAACAACGCGATTTTAGCTTTAGCCAATACCTTTTATAAGCTAACGAAACCGAAATTATATAGGTTTACTGGTTTAAATATTTACGCCTGATAAATGCGAATAAATAAGCCAAAAAAGCTGTATTAACTTAAATAATGTGATTTTATGGGAAGCCCCGGAATGCCTCATCATGTGCTTGAAGAAGTGAGCGAAGCAGAGATGGCGGTTTTTAAGAAGAAACTCAAAATGCTTGAGGCAATAAAAGGAAGACACACTGAACTAATTACACAATACATTCCTCCTGGAACTGACAGAAGCACGGTAATGAATACGCTTAGCGAAGAAATTAACCAAAGCGGAAATATCAAGAGCCCTTCAACTCGAAAAAATGTTCAAGGCGCTCTGAGAAAAATAATCGGGTTTTTAAAAAACATAAATTTTAAGCTACCTGCAACTGGGCTTGTGGTATTTGCTGGAAATATTTCAGAAACTGAAGGAAGAGCGGACATTAGGTTATTCACCATAACTCCGGTTAGACCTTTAAAAGTAAAATTATACTGGTGCGACTCTTCATTTCACATAGATCACTTAAAAGAAATGATGGCGCCAAATGACTTTTACGCAATAATGACAATTGACAAAAACGAAGCAACTATAGCGCAGTTAGTTGGAAGAAAATATGAAATGCTCGGGCATTTTACTTCAATGGTTCCTGGAAAATCAAGAGCCGGAGGGCAATCCTCGCAGAGATTTGAAAGACTAAGAGAAGAAGCAATGCAGGACTTTTTTAGAAAATCAGCAGAAAAATTCAACTCATACTTTGAGCCGTACATTCCCAGAATTAAAGGAGTATTAATCGGCGGGCCCGGAATGACAAAAAACTATTTCATGGAGAAAAAAGTAATCCACCACGAACTTGAAAAGAAAATCTTGGGCGTAATTGACACAGCATACACTGATGAAGGCGGAATAAGAGAACTTGTGCAAAAAAGCCAGGATTTACTAAAGGATTCTGAACTTGTAAAAGAAAGGCAAATACTTGACAAATTTTTGGGAGAAGTTGCCAAAGACGGGCTTGCAACATACGGACAGGCTGAAGTGGAAAAAGCGCTTGACGAAGCAAGAGTATCAACCTTAATAATTTCAGAAGACATTCCTTGGAGCGTTTTTAGAATATTCTGCGAACACTGCCAGAAAGAAGAAATTGTAATTGTAAAAGAGCCTGAGACTTTTGAAGAATCAAAACTAAGGTGCTCAAAATGCGACTCAAAAGTTGAGACAACCGAAGAAATATCTTATCTTGATTATATGATTGAAAGAGCAAAAAATGTCGGCGCAGTTATTAGAGTAATAAGCACAGAAACAAACGAAGGCAAGCAGTTCCTTGAAGGATTCGGGGGACTTGCGGCGCTTGTGAGATATAAAATATAAATTAATGAATAATAAAAACAATAAATGTAAAAATAAAATTTAAATTAATCAAGTTTCAATTAGCGACTTGTTTTAGAAGAAATATGAAGATGATTATATGGAAGACGTTTTTTACACAACAACTCCAGCGCTTAAAGCAAGAGTAAAACAGAGATACTCTGATTTCATGGTTGAAGAAGTGCTTGAAGACGGATATGTTTGCAAAATTGAAAGATTTAACAAAACCTTTGAGGAAAGAGGATTTAGAGAGCCGATGATGATTGCGGAAAGAAAAGGCGAAGAACACCTTTTGCTTGACATGGAAAAAATTAACACTGATACTGCAAGCGCAATAGCATTTGTTTCAAGAGGACTAAACGTAAGCAAAAAAAGAGTAGGATACGCTGGGCTAAAAGACAAACGAGCAATAACCTGCCAAAGAATCAGCCTCTATATGCCTAACGCAGCGCTTGTGGAGAAATTTGGAATAAAGGGAGTGGAAATTAGAAACCCTGTATGGAGTAATAAGCGAATTGAGCTTGGAGAATTAAAAGGAAACAAATTCACGCTTGTACTTAGAGATATTTCACAAAATGAAGAAGAAGTGCGAAAAATTCTTGACGAATTTATTATTCAAGTTGGAAAAGGAGTGCCTAATTACTTTGGAAACCAGAGATTCGGCGGGAAAAGAATGATAACCCACAAAGTAGGAAAATTAATGCTCAAAGGCGATTTTGAAAAAGCAATAAAAATGTACTTGACTGAAACTTATGAAGAAGAAAAAGAGGATTTAAAGAATGCAAGAATTAACCTTGCAAAAACATGGGACTACAAAAAAGCGCTCCTTGAATTTCCATTTGACGCAAGAAGCGAAAGAGCAATAATCAACCACTTAATAAGATACCCAAATGATTACGCCGGCTCATTTCAAACACTTACTAAAAAAATCAGATACCTATTCTCTCACGCAGTGCAGAGCGACATTTTCAATAAAATACTTGAAGAAAGAATACGCGAATTTGGAGGACAGGCGCTTGATGTTATTGACGGAGATGTACTCGTTGACGGAGTTCCTGCAATAATTCTTCCAGGATTTGAAAGCGCATACGCAGGCGGAAAAGCAGGGGAGATTGAGAAAAGAGTGCTTGAAAGAGAAGGCGTGAACTTTAGCGATTTTAAAACAGAAAAAATGAGCGAACTCTCAAGCAAAGGAGACAGAAAAGCAATAAAATTAATTCCTGCTGATTTTAAAGTTGAAAAAATAGGAAAGGATGAATTTAACGAAGGAAAACTAACCGTAACGCTGTCATTTTTCTTAACAAAAGGAAACTACGCAACAACTATACTAAAAGAACTACTAAAAGAAGAAGTATTTTGAAGTTTGGTTGACTAAGTTAAATTTTCTACAAATAGAAGCGTGAGTTTTTATCCAACCCAGTCAGAGTAATCATAAATTGTTGAATTAGTATCTCTTAGCCACTTAACTAAATAATTGCGCAAAGAGCCTGAAATGTATTTCTTAGGCTGTGGAACACACTTGTCTGAATCAGGAGCCACTATTACATACTCTCCGCGGTTAATTATCTTGCCTTTAATTGCGGACAAATCATATGAATTGTAATCATACAAAACAAAACTTCCTCCGTTTTCAACAAACGCATTCCAATCCCCGATATCATAAGAACATTCTGCCACAATTCCCTCATAATAAAAATAAACCCACTTATCACTGGCAATTTCACAGTTTTTCACAAATGAATCATTTGGAATTGACGGAGTGCTGTACCCAGCAGTTGAAATAAATCCATACGAAGCTGAAATAAAAAATAATGCAAAAATAATGAAAAATAAGGCAATTATTTTTTTATTTTTATTTGCAACAAGAGCCGCATTAAATGCAACTCCTGGAACAAGCATGTTCATAAAACGCATTTCTTTTATTCCTGAAAGAGCAAACATTACCGCGCCAATTACGCCAGTAATATCAAGCGGGTGAACTTGTTTATCTTTTAATTTTGCCCAAATCAAAAGGACTGCAAATGAGGCTATGACAAGCAACTGGTCCGTATTGAAAGGAGCAATAATTCCCTTCATTTGAACATTTAAGAAAGATGATTCATAAATGCTGAAAATCGGGTTTCCTGTAAAGAGATAATTATACACCATCCAAGGAAGCCATATCACAAGTATTGGAAGAATAAATTTTCCAATATCTTTTGGCTTTTTTCGAAGCTCAAAAATGAAAACAACAATAAAAACCAAAAAATTGTATCTTGAAAGCGTGGCAAGCGCAAACGCAATTCCTTTTTTCCACGGAGAAAGCACAGCATATGCAAGACACAGAAATGCAAGCGCGGGCAAATCAGAGCCGTAATTTGACGCAAATAAAATTGTAGGGAATAAGAAAACAACTAAAGCAAAGATGAACTGATTTAGTTTATTTTTATGCCTTGAAAAAATCAAAACCATTGATATAAAGTAAATTATTGCAGCAAATGCCGTAGTAATAAGCATTGCATAATCTCCCGCGCCAAAAACACAATTCAAAAATGAAGGAAGAGGGGGGCGGATAAATTCAAAATAAATTTGATTTCCGCAAAACCATTTGCCTCCAAAAATATATGCAGTAGTGTCCCAGGCAATATGAGAAATATGAAACAACTGGATTATTAAAAAAGGAATAAAAAAAGTCACAAGCCATTTGTAGCTAAACAAAAAGCTTTTTGCTCTTTCAAAAGCCAAAAGCCCTTTCTTTTGAGCCGGTTTAATGCTTGATTTTGACATAAAAAAAATTACTGACAGCCGAATTCTTTTGAAAGCTCCGCCAAACCAACAGGAGCATTAATTTTATTCCCATCAATTACAATTGTCCCCGGGCGAGTCACACCGTATTTCTTTTCAATAATCTGCGTGAATTCATATGAAGGCCACGCATAAGGGAAATTAAACGCCCTAAAAGAATCGCATGTTTTTCTAAGCTCATTAATCTGCGAACCTATTACCCCGCACTCAACTTCACAGGAATTATCTTCAGCATAAAAGAAAAGAACCGCTTTTTTGTTCAAATCGCATGATTCCTGTGATTTTAAAAAACTTCTATAAAGAATCATATTAGTCATAAGATAATTTCTTTTCACCAAAAAGAACTCGTTAGTGCTTACTGAATTATCCTTAAACATCGCAAGCTGTTTTTCAAGAGTATCAGAGCGTTTTGAAAGATTTTCAATTCCCTGATTTATAATTGTGCAGTAAACTTCCCTGTTATTTACGTCAAAATCAAGATACGCGGATTGAAGCTCATTCTCAAGAGCAAACTGCCTTATCTCGTCGTTGAACTGAGATGCTTTGGAGCTTTCAGAAGTTGTAACCACCACAAAAAGCACAATTACTATCAGAATTGTAGCAATTATTGCGGCTATGTAGACACTCTTACCCATTTGGTTTTCACCCCAAGCATTTCCTTAAAATAACTCAATGTATAAGTAAATGTAATAAAATAAGGATATATAAAAATAAGCATTGCTAGCACCGGCAAATCAGACACTTTAGGCCATCTTTTAGCAAAGGCAAATGAAATTGAGAAGTATAAAGTCACCACAATATAAGTCATTGCAAAGAAAATAACCGACGGCGGAACTGTCAGCATTATAAAGTCAAGATTAATCAGCCCCCCAAGCATAATATAGTTTATTGTAATTGACAAATAATTTTCCAAATCAATCGCAAACAAAATAATCAGCCTTAAAAGAACCGCAATTGTAAGAACATTTGCAAAAAACACAAAAGGCATTACAAAAAATCCAAAATCAGGATTCTTTTTATCAAACATCAAAGATTTGTAGCGGACAAAATTAAAAGTTGCCCCCCTATACCACCTGTCACGCTGGGTGAAGAGGCTTTTCCATGAGTTTGGAACATCAGTAAGAGTTAGAGCGTCAGCGGCGCACATGATTTTGTACCCGTGCTTTTTCAATCTTAACCCATATTCAGTGTCTTCTGTAAGATTCCCCGCTTCAAAACCTCCAAGTTCATCAAAAATCTTTTTTCTAAATATAGTCATCGGACCCGGAACAACATGCGAAGAATCAATTGAGGCAAGAAGAGAATTATTCATCCCAAAACTTGAAAGGTACTCAAAGTACTGGATTTTTTGAATAATTGTTTTAGTTTTATCAGGGAGAGCAAGCCCTGTCACTGCAGCAACTTTTTCATCTTCAAAATATCCAAGAGTTTTATATAAAATGCCTTCTTCAGGATATGAATCCGAATCAATGCACATAATCATTTCTGTTTTTGCTTTTTTTATTCCCGCATTAACCGCCATTGAGCGCCCCATATTTTTTGGCTGCTTAATTAACGTGATTCCTTTTATTTTCTTTAAAATCTGAGTGGTGCCGTCAGTACAGCAATCATCAACAACAATTATGTCAATTTTTTTAGGATACTTTATTTTCTTAACAGTCCTAATGCACTCTTCAATAGTGTTTTTAGAATTAAACACTGGAATTATTACTGAAATAGTGGGAAATCTTTTCGGAGGCATGGACTTGCCGCTCTTTGGATAAGCCACATACAAAAATACGTAAATTAGTATTCCAAATAGAACCACTGAGTTAAAAACAATCCATACAAACACTGTAGGAAGGATGAAACTCAAAATAAGAACAACAATAATCAGAACTAATAAAGCGCCTAATAGAAAATACCTGTCAAACAACCCAAGCTTTTGCACATCAGACATTTTTTCACATTCTCTTTTGAATTTATTACTTCATTCTGACTTTTGACTTAATAAGAACTGATTTTAACAGTATTAAATACTTTTGAGTCAAACCTATAAAACAAAAAAATGCATCAGGATTATTTGATGCTGCCTATAATATCGTTAACCGAATTTAAAAGCGCGTTTGCATCAGGATAAGCCTGAAGCACTACTAACTGGTTTACCACGCTTATTGTGTCGCGACCTGTCGCAAAAATCTTCAAACTATTTTTTGATAAATACGCTGCATTCTCTTCCCCAATGCTAATAAGTATTTTCATTTTTGAATCATCCTTCAAAAGCGCTGCGCAGGAACTAGCATCAATTCTTTTGCTCACTGAAATATTGCCGTCATTTGTAACGCAAAAAGCAACATTATTATTTTCATCAATTGCCCTGTTAAGCATAATTGCGTTTTTATTTGACGCTTTTAAAACAACAAGCCAGGTAAGCTCTGAATCAACAACCATCTGGTCCCTTGTCTGGGTTCCTGTATCAATTGAAACATAAATGTCATTATTGCTCTTCATTTCTTTAAAGAACTCGCTTGGGACGTAATCATTTGAAAGGTAAGATACCCCGTTAATATTGTAAGAATACTTATACTTAGGCATCGAAAAGAAGAGCGCAAGCGCGATAATGAGCACTAAAACTACTGCCCCGATAATCAAAAACTTAGTGTTAATTCCTTTTCCTGACTTTTTTTTCTCTTTCGAATAGTTCTCGCCGCTTGCAACATCGGCTTTTTCAGCCGCGCTTGGCTCGCTTTTAACATCAATTACCTTAATACTATCCTTGCTTGCTTTCTTTTCAACCATACAAATAACCTTCTACAAAAGTAATATAAATAAATTCAAAATCATAGCCAACTAACGAATAAACCAAAATAATTCTGCCTCACAAAATCAATAACTTAGACACTTGGCTAATAATTTAATAATTCCACCTTTAAATTTAAATAAAAATTAAAAAAATAAAAATAACCCTCATAAATATTCTAACAAATAAATCAAAAATTTCGTTTGATGTTAAAAAAAATAGAAAAAGAAAAAGGGAATTGCTTCCCTTTTTCTTTACTTCAATATTTACTGTAGAGTATCTAAAGCTGCGATTAATGCTTGTGCAGCTGTAGCTGTGTCGTCTGCAGTCCATCCTGCTACAACTATGCTACCGTCTTCTAGAACAGCTGATACGTAGTCTCCGCCAGCAGTTAGTCTGCTTTCAAGAGTTTCTCCGCCAACCATCATTGACTTTGATACTTTAGTGTTTGCCATCCATCCACCAACAAGGATTGATTTTCCGTATGATGATGTCTTGTCTGACTTAACTAAGTTAGCAACTGGTGTTACAGTTACGCCTGAAGCTGTGCCTGCTGTTCCTGAGATAGAGTTAACTTTTACAGTTACTCCACCGTTAGTAACAAGGTCGCCTGCTTTAACGCCTGTGTAGTCAGTTCCTGCGCCTGGTGTTGATACTAAATCAGCACCGCCCAAGTATACCTGTGCTTGTCTTCTTTCTTCTGGCAATACAACTGTGAATACGCTTCCGTCTGAAGAGATTGAAGTTCCGTATTGAGTCATACCGCTTTCTAAGTAGTCTGATCCTCCTCTAATTGAGTCATTCCACTGTGAAGATGCAGCATCTTTAGTTGGAGCAGATAAGTTAGTGCTGTTTGCTTCAACGTCAAGAACGTTTCCTGTTGCTGTGTTGATGTACATGTTTACATCCTTTGTTGCTAGTGATCCAGTTACTCCTTCATTGAACTTGAATACTGCAACGTTGAATGATTTATCATTTGTATAGCCCAAAGTTGATGAGTGAGGCTCGTACCATGATCTATTTATATCCCCAGTTTCAGTTTCGCCTGATGGAACAGCAGTACCCAAAAATGTCAGCTCAGTAGTGTAGTTAAGAGCTGTTTTGCTGTACAAGTCAAATGTTTGATCTCCAGCCAATGCTAGGTAGTTGTCCTTCATCAAATTACCAACTGATACTGTTGTTGGATATCTGAACACATAATCTGTTTTGTCAACTATTCCGTTTCCGTAAGCGCCTAAATCTAAGCTTACTGTAGGGAATGTTGGAGCTAGAACAGGTGTGCCAGTAACTAACTTGCTTGTCCATGTTACTGTATTTGACCAATCTCCAGATGAGTTATTGTCAAATGATCCTAAAGCATATTGCAGAACAGAGTCTGTATTAACATCTGCCTTGTCAAAGAAATGGAATGTGTATGTTCTTCCATTGATTGTTACTTTAGAATATGCATCTTCTGTCAACTGGTTTTCAACATAGAACGGTAGTTCGATTGTTGAACCCTTATAGTCCTTGTATGCTAACTTTCCCCCACCTAAAGTGTGAGTTGTAGTTGGCTTGTCTTCAAGTCCTACGAAGCTCAATTTAGCGAAGTTAGTTCCGATGTTAATTGATTCACCAACTTTTAATGGTGCTTTAACAAGGTCTGAAGTTGATCCTGAAGTCTGATCGTATCTCCAGTTGTTATAGATTTTAATACTATTCAACTTATAGTTGCCTGCTGTGCCGTAATCAATATCAGCTTTCCAAGCAGCTTTGTTGTTTTCGCTACTGTTTGTTGAGTATGGGAATGCTTCGTTGTCTCTAATTTCAAGTCTTGTGTTACCTGTTCTTAGTGACACGTATGCTTTTCCTGCTGTTGTAGCACTTATACCAACGTATGTAACGTAAACAGTGTCAGCGAATTTGTCGCCGAATGCGCTCTTTAGGTCAGTATTGTTTGAAATATTGTCCTTTGAGTCAACAACAGTTGATCCGTCCTTTAGAACGAATGATGCTGTGTATGTTACGTTATCAGCAGTTTTTGTTACATCAACAACTTCAAGAGTGTATGTCTTGTTTGCGTCTGTTGCTGAAGTTACAGTTACTGACTGTCCTTTATCAAGCTGAGTTGGAGTTGTCTTATCGTACATTACCAACTTTGCGCCTGAGCTTTCGATTCTGTCAATTACGTATGTCTTTCCGAAGATTGGCACTGTGTAATCAACGTTAACGTTAGCATCTAGGTCAGTCATTGTTGCTGCCAAGATTGGGTATCCTGGGCTGATGTTAACTTGGTATGAAACTTTGTTAGTTGCATCCACTGAAGCTAACAGTTCGCCTGGAGCGAATCTATTTGAGCCCTGGTCGTCTTGGTATATTACTTTAACATTTGCGTCAAGCTGTTCGCTTACGTATGTTGAAGTGCTTCCTTGAGCTAAATCCTTGTAAGCCCATGAAGTATTGTTAATTAATGATGGCATATCAGTTACTGTTGTAGCTAATTTTCTATCGTCTGGTGTTCCAGCGAAGTTATTCAAATCAGCCTTATCAGTGTATCCTGATCCGCTTGTTACTACTGCTCCGCCAACAGTTAAGTCAACTGTCTTTTCTCCAACAGTTGTGCTTCCGCCAGCTGGTACTACTGCCATTTGTGCAACTTTAGCAGCGATATTTCCTGCCCAAACTACATCTTCTGGCATTCCTATAGTTCCAACAACGATATCAACAACAGGTGATCCTGTAGCGTCTATCACGTTAGATTTCTGTAATGTGTCCAAGTTGGAAAAATTTGCAGCCATAACACCTGGTGCTAGTGCTGATCCAACTAATGCTGCTCCTAATCCGATTGCAGCTATTCTCTTAATACTTAGTCCTTTCATCCATTTCACCTCATTGACTAAAAACAATCCCCGTCGCTAACGCTCGTCCTATTAACAATATAGGCTAAACCTAGCTACAAAGGCATTACGACTTAGTACTTCTTCGCCTTTTTAAAGGTTCTTACTTATTACGCGTAGTGCCTTACGTCAGCAAGGGGGTTTAAGGGCAAAATTACGCCATAAAAGGAAGAAGACATCGTCAATTGCCATAAGCACTTGCTTTTTAGACAAAACAAAAAACTGACGAAAAAACACTCAAAAACGCAATTAAATCAAGTATTTTCAAATTTAAAGCTATTTTAAAAAATAAAATCCGCTTAGGAAAAATAGTTCGTTATTTGTCGGAGACGAAAGAAATTACTCGTAAATTTCCTTGTTGAATTTATCCATTGATTCCTTGTCAAGATGCTTCATAGCAAACTGGGCATACTTTTGGAATAATTCTGTCAAAAATACTAACCCATCGCCGAATTCGGACTGTGAAAACTCAATCTTTGAAGGTTTCATAACCTCAATTGAGGAAGGAGCATAGTAGAAAAGGAACCCTATAAGAGCTGAAAAATCCTTAACCGTAATTGTAAGCTCCATAAATGAAGAACACATCTCATCTTCTTCAACAATATCAGCAACGCTGATGCCGTAAACAGTAAAACTCTTCTCACTCGCCAAGGCTTCCTTTAATTTTTCAATATGTTTCTTTAACAAATTAGCTTCAACAGCTTTAAGCTCAATAATCGCCCTTACTTTTATCTTAAAAGAATCATCTTCGGCAATTTTTTTTCTTTTCTGAAGCTCGTTAATAATATCCTGCCTCAAACGATACCTTGTTGGATAGCCTTCTTTTGTAAGCAAGCCAAGCTTTAGCATTCCTTTAAGCTCAACAAGAAGCTTGTCATAAGATAAATTAAGCTGCTTTTGAAGCTCTTCTTCAGTTTTTGGCTCTGAAAGCAGTAGAAGAGCAATCTTCTTCTGATCGTCTGAAAACTTTGACACTAAAAATTCACCTTTAATAAATAACTCCTTACTTTTGTCTTTAAAAAAGTAATCACTGAACTAAAAAAGACTAAAAACCAAAAAAAGAAGAGAAATAGCGCAAAAATGCGGCTAATGGGAAGGGTTTAATAATAATAAAACGCAAATATCTACATGAGCATTATTCTTCTTGATGCATTCGCTGAATTTGCAAAAGGACTTAGCTTTTCCTTTCCTGCAGAGCAAGCCGCAAATGTCGCAATGGCGATGAACCCAAGCGTATTAATTGCAGGAATTATATTAATCATTGTATCAATAATAATATTTTTTGTTCTAAAAAAAATGATAGAACACGCAATACTTGGCGCAATCTCATGGGCAATAGCAATTTTTGTTTTTAACATCCAGCTTCCGTTAATTCCAAGCCTTGTGATTTCAATAGTAATGGGGCCAGCGGGACTTGGAGCAATGCTCTTAATGAAATTCATGGGATTATTCTAATCAGGCTGATTATTAGTTCAATTATTAATCAAATTTTGAAGCGAAGCGCTTGATTGGGTTAAATCATTTAAAAAACCAGAATAACTATTCCAAGATCCGTCTCTAAAAAGGAAAAAATCCCCGTCAGTAATAATAGTATCAATATAAGATGCATGAGTTCTTGAAGAGTCGGTCAAAAATATCCCAGAACCCTGCCCAACTAACCCTAAATACATTCCATTCTGCGGCTCGATAAGCTCCGCGCTTTTAATTGCATCAATATCGCTTATTGATTTTATTTCTTTATTTGCAAATGCAATAACGCAGTGCCCCCCAATCTCGCCGGATTGAAGATCAAACATTGCCCCGCACACAATTACTGGATAAATGTTTTGCTTTTGAAGATTTTTCCCCGAAGCATCAGGCAAATACCATGTTCCTGAAGAAGTAACATCAAATTTATCCAAAGGGCTCTCAACCCAAGCTGATAAAGAAAGACTGTTTGCTCCGCACTTCTTTATCAGCGAATTATATTCCGCTTTATAAAACAGGGAAAAATCCTCGCAATCCCCTTTTCGATTTGTGTAAAATGCATCAAGCGACTGGAGCTTATCCACAGCTTTTGAAGTAACTGAATCAGCAGCGTAAGCAAAACTCAAAAGCTTGTTATTAACAAAATAAAAACACCCTAAATTTATTCTGCACTCATTTCCAACGATTTTATAACACTCTGAATTCAAATAATTAAGAACATTGCTTTGATTTGAAGAAAGCTCTGCGTTATCATTAAACCAATCCATTGAACTCTGAATTTCTTTCTTATAAGAATCAACTTTAGACAGAGTAATTTGCGCCTCTGATTTTAAAGTTTCATAAGAAGAAGAAATGCTCGCATTTTTTGACTCCAAATCCGAATACTTCCTGCTCAAATCAACATACATTGATTCCATCTTTGCATTTTGAAGAGTCAAATCCGCAATATCTGAATTCAGCGCCTCAATTCTTAACTCTGATTTTGAAACAAAATTAATATGGTCCTCTTTTGCGAGATTTAACTCATTTTGAATAAGAGAAATCTGGCCAAACTGGATAATTACTGCAAAAGCTAAAACAGCAATAAAGAAAATAAAAACCCCAAAAATCAAAGGATACAGCCAGGGAAAATTCTTTGGCTTTTCTGATTTTATTAACCCGCCAGAATTAACAGAAACAGCTGACGCACGAACTAAATGCCCTTTATGTTTTCGCTTAATTGGCACAAAATCACTAGAAAAATAAACGCCAAAACTTAATAAAACCCTTTGGAATCAAAAACAATACATGGAAGTAAATGAAAGCACTAAGCTTGAAGCTGTTAGAGAAGAATTGTTAAATCACGCAAAGAAACACCCCCTTCACAAAAATGTGATTGACACAAACGGGCACATTGTTTTTGGAAGAGGAAGCGAAAATGCAAAAATACTATTTGTCGGAGAAGCCCCTGGATTCAGTGAGAACGAAAACGGAAAGCCGTTTGTCGGAAGAAGCGGAAAACTGCTTGAAGAATGGGTGAAAGAACTCGGGCTCACCAGCGAAGATTACGCTGTAATTAATGTTGTTCCAATAATTCCATTAAGCGAAGAAAAGAAAATACGCCCGCCCACTCCCGAAGAAATTAATTACTTCCTTCCGGTTACTATGAAAATGGTTAACGCAATCAACCCCGAGGTAATTGTGCTCCTTGGAAAAAGCGCAGCAAGGGGATTTGGAAAAGAAAGCATGCGAGTCGGAGAAACTATTATTTATGAAGGCAAAAAAATGTTCTTCATTTACCACCCCGCATATTATTTACGAAACGGCAGAAAAGGACTTGAAGATTTGGCAAATCTAAAAAAGCTTTTGAATGAGAAAAAGGAAATAAAAAAACAAACAAGTCTTCAAAGCTTCTAATTTAATAGGACTGATTGAAGCATTACCTTACATAGCTTAAATTATCTGCCTTTGGCTCATCTTCAATAGGGTGCTCAAGGCCTGATGTAAGTTCTTTGAAAGTCTTTTCAATCTGCTTAGCTTCTTTTTCAATGCTCTTCATCTTAACAGTGAAGTTAAATCTTTTTGAAATAAGCTCAACAACCTGCTTTGCGCTTCCATGATCCCCGTAAACTAACTGAGGATTTGTTTCGCCCATCAAGCAAGCGCCTTTAATATTATGAAGCCTTCCAATGCCCACTAATAATCCAGCAGCGCCAGAAATCAATCCTTCTTTCTTATCCTCTTTTGCTCCAACCTTCTTCCACATCTCAACAACGCTTTCTTCAGTGCCCGCCACAATAACTTCAGGCTTTTTATTCAACCTGTTGTCGCCGACATTAATTCCCGCAAGAGTAATTATTTCAATAACGCCAATGCTCTTAAAATAATTTACAAGAGTTTCTGAAAATTCATAATGCTCATGAGAAGAGCCGACCTTAAAATCAAGAGTGGGCTGAACAGGACCTGCTAAGAAAAGAAAATCCTTCCCTTTCACATTAAAGTGAAACAAATCATCCTTAATCAAAAAAACTTTTGAATCTTTAGTGTGAACGCTTGGAGGGAATGAATCCGATAAAATCTCCGCAACTTTCTCAGTCTTAAACTGCTTCAATAAATAATCAACAGCAATCTTGCCAACTAAGCCGATGCCCGGCAGTCCCACTATAAGAACCGCGTCTTTTAAGGCAACCTTTTTTGTAACAAGAATTCGCGTAGGCATAAGCAATTACAAGAAAGAAAAGGAATAAAAACGTGCCTTAGATGCGGGCAAAAAATACTTTAATATAAACCCCAAAAAGCGGGCATAAAAATCAGGGAAACTACTTCTTTTCATCTCTTTTGAATTCAAATGAAACGCCGAGTTTCTTTGCCTTCTTTTCAGCATTCTCAATCGCAGCAGTCAAAGTTTTGTCAGCATCCTTAAAAGTCAGTCCCGCGCAGGCAACATTAAAACTTCCGCCCCCCGCGTAATTAATTGTGCAGCCCTTAAAGCCCTCGGTCTCTGATAATACTTCCTTAATTGAATTAAGCCCGTTTGATTTTGCTGATAAGAGCTTAAGCTTTCCAGTAATTTCCTTTTTTGAAACAACAATGTTTTTATCAACCAAATCCTTAACAGGAGCAACCCAAGCTTTTGCAAGAACATTGGAAGGATCATATCCGAGAGCGATTTTTTCAAAAGCCTCATACAAAGAACCGTGCTCTAAATTCAGCGGCTCCGCAACTTCAGCCCACACAACGCTGAATTCTTTTCCAGTAGTTTTTGATAAAATTTCAATTAACTTCTCTTCCCTGTTAATCTGCTTGAACTGTGTAAGAACCTGTCTCTCCCTCATCGGATTAATACCCGCAAATGCCAAATCCACCTGCTTTTTTTCCTTATCAACATTAAGAACTTTTGCCGCCCTTACTTGGTTCATTTTAACAAAATTTCTGATGTTTTTTACCCAAGAACTTGAAACATTACTTATGTGAACAAAGCCTCTGACCTGCTTGTACTCTAATAATTCAACAAAAACCCCATAATCCAGAATCTGGTTAACTTTAACTACCACAAAATCATCGCGGTTAGGAAAATCCACTTCACTCACAAAAATAACTCTAAAGAATCAGCTTAAAAACTTGCCAGAAAGGGGGTAAAAAATGAAAAAATCACTTTTCTTCAGCGATTTTTCGGGTAACAAAAAGCCTTGCAACCTTAGTTGGAAGCTCCACGCTCTGCCCTTCAGAAAAGGGACCGTATTCCTTCATATCAGTCCCCACAAAAGTCGGAACATCTTTTAGAATCTTAACCATCACAAGCTGGGATTCTTTCTTCTCTTTCTCGCCGAAGAAAGACTGATGAATATCATAATGCTCTTCAAGAATTCTTAATAATTTTCTAAAAACATCCTTTTCCTGATGAGCCATCTTCTCATCGCTGACTTCTTTAGTGTGAACAGTAATAAGGGCTTTATTTAGAATTTTTTTCTCCCTCATTAAGAAGATTTCCTCAATCACGCGCTTTAAATTAGTAAACTCGCGGGCATTTGAAGCAGAAAAATCCTTCAAAGAAGCAAGGTACTTCTTTTTCTCTTCCTCGACAAAAGCGCTCAAAGAATCAATAAAATCGTCGTCAACCTCGACCAACTTAGAAGTATTCTTTTCAAGCCTGTGAATTCTGCGAAGCTCATCATAATCAATTCGCATCTTACCCCTTTCCCCAAGAAAAAGGACAACAAAACTAATTAAAAAGCAATCCAAAGAGAGAAAGTTGTTTTTTAAAGATAAAACAGCAGAACACAAAACTAAACTGACTTTATTTTAAAACCGCTGCGCCCTTTCCAATCAAATAAATCGCGCAAAACAAAGGCAGGGAGACATCAATATTATCAAAAGGGCCAAAAGATTCTCCGCCAAGCGAAAATTTAGGCGCCTTAATTACATGCACTTTAACTTCTTCTTTGCCAAAAACAACCGAATCCAAATAAGGGTCGAACTTCTTCAGCCCTTCAATTGAAAGAGTTTTTGCCAAAAGCCCTGTATCCCCGTGAAGAGTGGAAGGAACTCTCACAATTTTATTTAAATCAGTGCTTGTTTGGCGGTCAATAGGAACAGAAACCGAATTTGCAACATGAGTCAAAACAGTTTCCCAAAATTCAGCGTCCCTTTTTGCGTCAAAAGAATAAAGCCGGCCTTTTTGCATTAACTCAAAAATCTTATTGCTGTTTTCAAAAAAAGAAACAGCTTTCTTTTGAGTTGTCCCCATAACTTTAGCTATAACTTTAACATCCCCGGCGAAAAAATCCCTCACTCCTTCTGAAAGGCGCTTAACCCAAAGGCCCTTAAAGTGAGGACAATAAAGCGAGTCAAAATTAAAACCCATATTCACAAAATCAAGATTGTGCCCTGTGAGATAATCAACAAGCTCTATTCTTGCGCGCTTGTTTAAAGTCTGAATCCCGCTCCATCTCAAGTGAACATGATACCCTGCTTTTCCTGAAAAATTAATCGCAAGCGAATCAAGAGGAAAATTAAAATCCTTATCCAAAAATTCTATTAATCGGAACACCTGCCTTCTTGCTTCGTCCAAATGGGGCTTCTCAAACCACTGAATGCCGTTAATCTCTTCAACATTTAACCCAAGCTCATCAGCGTCAAACTCATAAATCAAATCAGACTTTAACCAGCCCTTATTAGACATCGGCGTTTTAGCCGGAAATTTATAGCATGAGTTTGAATAAGAAAAAAACATGGGAACGCTTTCTCGCAAAAATGAATTCATTTCAAGCGCTGAAGCAAATGAAATATTGCGGTTCGCAATTTTTCTCTTAAACACGCCGTAACCAAACTCGCGCAAAGCAATATCCGGCACAGCTTCAACTGTGTGCGAGTTGTAATACGCCCTAAACTGCTTTCTTAAAAAATCAGCTTCAGGAGTGTAATGCGCATCAAACATTTGGCTTCACCGCCCCTGATTTTATTGCCGCTGAATTCTTCATTCTGTTTTTAACCCTGAATTTTGCGAGATAATACTGAATCGGATGCCTAAAATTGCCCTCAAGTTTTTCGCAGTCGCTTGTCTTCATCCCATACTCGTCATGAATTTTTTTAAACCCTGGGGCATCAAGATCTTTTTCAATAATTCTATCAATGTGATACTCCGCAATTCTTCGGTCATAATCAGGGCTCTTTGAAAAAACTACAAGAAGATCTGCTTTTGACATCCCAAGTTTGTGAAGAAAGCCCCCAAGAGTCAAGCGCTCCATGTAAGAAAGCTTCTTTCCTGCAAGCTGATTCGCATATGCATTTGCAAGGCACGGCGGGAAAAGCTCAGGATCAATTTTGCCAGAAATTTTAACATCAAACTCTCTTTTTTCAATTACTACAAGCTTTGAGTCAAGCTGCTTTGCTGAAATTAACAGCTGCTTTGGAATAGATTCTTTTGAAATAGGAAGCGAATCAAATATTTTTGAATATGCAAGCTCCGAAACAAAACGCGCAAAAGCATCAGCGCCAAGAGAAACTTTTCCGTTTTCAAGAGGACGGTTAATCAAACGAGAAGAATCATCCATAAAATGAATTCCAAGATATTCAAGAAGAGGGACTTCAAAAAAATTAGCGTCATTTGAAAGAGAGTAATGAATACCAAAATCATCCGCAAGAGCTATTGCCTCATCCCTTCTTGTATCAATTGAATTTTGAAGAATGCTAAAAGTTCTTGTGCGAAAATAATTAGCAAACTTATGAATAATATTCGGCGTAGTCATTGCGGAAACAATCATCTTAGCAACTGGAAAAGCCACTATATTGTTTTCCTGGTCTTCAAGATAGGGGCTCTTAAGATAAGCCAAATCCTTGTCTGAAAAAAAAGCTTTCTCAATAAAAAGCTCCGCGCGCTTAACAGCAGTCGGGGAGATGGCATCAGTCTGAATCTCGAGCTTCTTTAAGTGATTTTTTGCGTTCTGGGAAAAAGGAAAATTCTGGGCGAAAAAAATGCCATCCATAACTCAATAAACCACTCGAAAGCATTAAATAAATAAGCAAAGCGCTTCGCCGGAGGGAAGAATTTGAAACTGACAAAATACAAGTTTTTTAAAGAATCATGTGGGCTAAATAGAAAACCATTTTTCCCGGGCCAATAGAGTAAGAAACTTTCATAGCAGCGTCATTTTTGAGCTCTATTGTTATATGCTTCTCATTTTCCGCCTGACGAACAATATTTTGCAAAAAATTAAGCGAAAACTTGGCGGTGATTTCTTTCTTTGTGGAAATTGTTGAAACCCTTGAAGCTTCGGACTCCATTACTCCAGATGCTCCTTTAGCTTCTATGAAAAACTTTCCGTCAGAAACCTTAAGCACCACACTGCTCCCAAAAAGAGACGCATCCTTTAAAATTTCCTTAAACGAAAGCGCCAAGATATCCACTTTTGCCTCGTACTCAATTGAAGGAACTTTAATATCATCCTCGGAAACATCAATTAGCGGAAGCCTAAAAGAGCGCTTTAACTCGGATTCAAATTTTAATTTTAACTCAGCGTCGGAAACATCAATATACAACTTGTCCGCAGGCATTGCGCGCTGAAGAAGCTTATTTAATTCAACAACATCAATACCAACAAAATTAGGCTCAATCAAATACTTGTCAAAGTTCTTCTTGTCAACAAAATAATCCACTAAAACCACCTGGCTTGGGTCAATTGCCTTAAACGAAATTCCTTTGTCAGAGAAGCGAAAATTGCCTTCAGGAATAAATGAAGAAATGGATTCAACCGCGGATTTTAGAAAAGAGCTGTTTCTTAGTTCAAGCATTTAATCACTAATAAATAGTGCACAGCAGAGTATTTAATAATTAAGGGAGTGCTTGGAAAAACGCCATAAGCAACTCAATTGAAAGTTAATTTACTGGGATTCAATTCTTGGCGCAAGGAAATAATTAATCTTTGCCTCGCCAATCGGATACGAAACCCTAACAGGAGCATTTGACTTCAAATAAAGACTAACTTTTGCGTCGCTTGAAGCGGCTTTAAGCATATCCTGCAAATAATCCAGCGGGAACATGCTCTTGCATTCTCTTTTAACCCTGATTTCAGGAAGAGTAACTTTGTTCTGCTTTACATCCTCATTTAAATTTCCCTTTGAAGAATTTGCTTTCACAAAAAACTTATCTTCCGAGCAGCCCATCACAACATGAGAGCTGATTAATGCAGCGTCCTTAAATGCGCTCTGCAAAAATCCCGCTGAAACAATTAACTCAGCATCAAATTCAATTCGGGGATTAGGAACTTCCGAAGTTGAGATATCAATTAAAGGAACTTGAAATGCTCTCTCCGCATTTCCCTTAAAAGTAACTGTGAGAAAAGCTTTCTTCTCATCAACTGAGAGAACAAGCTCATCAGCGGCACTCGCTCTTGAAAGAACCTGATTTAAATAATCTAAATCAAGGCCAAGTCTTGTATCAGCAGAATCAAACTTTGAGAAAGCAGACTTTGGCATTGCAAAATCAACCATTGAAATCTGGCTCGGATCAGTCGCTTTAAGATCAAGACCGTTTGAAGAAACAACTAACTCCGCTTCATCAATTAAAACAGCAATCGCTTCCATGCTCTTCTTAAAAACATCCGCGTTCTTCAAAACAAGCTCCATTAAACCACACTCTCTTACTAACACAGACCTCATTAGGTTTAAAAAAAGCACTCTCAAACCGTCAAAAAACTAAAAAAAATCACTGATTTTGCTTAACTTTCTTATAATCAAGGATTTTGCCTGAAGAATCAAGGGTTAAAAGAAGCTTAACTCCGCTAATTTCCACAAGCGCTAAAAAATTCTGATTCTGGGCGTTGAAATCAATAACATTAACCTTAGTATTAAGCTGGGACTCAATTTTAGGCTTGAATTTTTTAACAAGCATTGATTTAAGCGAATTTTCAGCCTTTGAAATCTCAAGCTTCTTTTCAGCAGGAGATTCCTTATGCGCTTTTTGATTTTGAGCTTTCTCAAAAGCCGGCTTCTTTTCAGCAGATTTATGAGCAAATTTACCAGCCTTCATTTTTTCAACAGCTGATAAAACTTTACTCGCATGCGCTTCCTCTGCAGATCTTCTTCTTGCAAGAAAGATTATAATTAATCCAATAACAATAAGCACAACTGACGCTTCAATCACCAAAATTGAATATTCTATAAGCATCTGGTTTGTAATAAAAGACAAATCAGGAATAATACCTTCAAGCATACAACAAGTAGGGCAAGGTAGAATAAAAACGTTATGGGGGAAAACAAGAAAAGCTAATTTAACAAAAAGAAGAATGCTTTTTTAGCAAATTCCCTTAAAATCCCTTGGAAGCTTTCCTGTCGCAAGGATTGAGGTAAAATCATCAAGCAGCCATAATTTCACACAGCCTACTTTTGGGATTATAAAAAATGTTTTTCCCACAACTTCATTTAGCGGAACAGCATAAAGAGTAACGCAAGCCCTCTGCGGAACTCCGTTTGAAATAACCCCGCAGTCCTGATCAAAAGTATAATTAGTAGAAGAGTTATCGCCTTTTGTGAGAAGATAATCCCCGTCAGGAGCGTGAATCTTTGCAATTGCGCGGTGAATTATGGGCAAATTCATTGGAACTGAATTATACACTACTACATTTCCGCTTGTGTTAGGAGTTATTGAAACATTAATATCGCTGAAGTATAATGAAGACAGCTGCCCTGATGTGTAGGACGGCTGGACATAATCATAAACACCAACGCCTTTAATCGGACGGGGAAGAGTTACTTCAGAGCCGAAATTATCGCTTGGATTTGCCTTTGAAAGCGCCATCACATCGCCTCTGAAAAAAGTCGGCTCCATTGAAGCCGAATAAACTATCACAAGAGGGCTTGAAGAGCCAAAAATTATTCCAAGCGCAGTGTAAATAATCCACGCAAAAATAAAAGCAAAAACAGCATTAACCAAAAATTCCACAGTTTCGCTCTTTGTGACTTTTTTTACATGAGGAATTACAAACAAATCAACATAAGTAAAAGGATCAATCCATTTTAGAAAAGCAAGCTTGTTTTTTAACCAGCCATATGTTTCGCTGATTTTTGAAGGCTTTTTTTCCTTCTTCTTATTAGGATTAACAAACTTTGCCATTAATGAAAATGCTGAAGAACAATTTAAAAAACGACTTTTGGACAAATGCAGGGAGATTTAATCAAAGCCCAAGAGCAAAAGAATGCCTCTTTTGCCCATAGAAGAAAACTGCAAGTATTATTACAACAAGATAAAAGAAACCCATTAAAAAATAAAGCTCAGTCATTCCCAAAATACCAAGCGCTTCAGTAGCCGCGCCGTAAGCAACCGAGAAAATCGCAAGCCCTGAAAGGAAAACAACATCCTTAATTATAATCCCTGAATGATGGCTTAAATAATCGCCCCTCGCAACCATTGCTGAAAGGATTGCGCCTGCAAGCGCTCCAAAAACATACCCTAATAATTCAGGAGGACCGTGCCCGAGTAAAAGACCCTGAAATAATCCCAAGCCTTTTGCGAGATTTCCAATCGCAAGCATTTCCCCGAAGAATACACCTAAGATTGACGCATTCCATGCAATCATAAAAATTGCGCCCACACCATACAACAGGGAAAGAATTACTGTGAGAACCAGAACTTCAAAGTTATTTGCAAAAATAAACCAAGTGCATGAAGGGATATTACTGTTTGTTGAAAGACATGCCTCAAGCCCGAGCGAAGCAGCCATTCCTGAAACAGAAAGAGGGAGCCCGTCAACGCATGAACCCGAGCCTGAAATTGCACAAAAGGATTTTAGCTGCTCCGCAAAAAGCATTGGCCTATCCGCAGGAGACGCAACCGCGTAATAAATTGAAAAAGCAACAATAATTCCGATAAATACCCAGACATAAAGCATAATTATGTTAAAATGGCGGGCAAAAAAAGTCGAGAAGTGCTTATGATTCACTTCTTCATCGGCTTCCTCATCAGAGAGAATGTTAAAAATTAGAGGAACAAGACCTATTGTAATAAATGCAACTGAAAGAATTGACGAATGCGTTGGAAACATCTTATCCGCAAAGAAAATGCTCCCCGCGCAGATTAAAAGAGTTATAAAAAAGATAAAAACCGGGTGCTTTCTAATATTCTTCTCCCCAATTATTGATTCCAAAACCATTCAACCAACCGCTTTAAAAGTCTTATTTACGAACAATTCATTACACAAATACTCTAGTTTTTTGTGTATAAAAACGTTATCTATTGGTGACTAAAATGACTGAAAAAAATAAGATAGTGCTGCCCGGAGAATTCATTGCTACTGAAGAAGAATATGTGAGCGGAGAAAACACTTACGCGCAGAATGGAAAGATTTTAGCAAGCGCAATGGGCGTTGTAGAACTTGATGATGCTAATAAAGAAGCAAGAATAATCGGAAAAAAAATTGATGAAATCAGAGAAGGCGACGTAGTAATTGGAAAAGTAATGCTTGTAAAAGAATCAACAGCGGTAATAACCCTGCTAAAAGCTGAAAACGGCAAAAAAATAACAGGACAAACTGTTGCGCAGCTCGCGGTTCGAAACGTTGCAAACGAATATGTTCACGAACTTAAAAAAACCGTAAAAATAGGGGATGTTATCAGGGCGCAGGTTGTCGGATGCAGCCCGCTTGGAGTGGATTTGAGCACAAAAGGCAAGGGACTTGGAATAATTAAAGCATACTGCGCAAACTGCAGAAACGAAATGAGCTTTTCAGCAGGAAAATTAATGTGCATATCATGCGGAAATATTGAAGACCGAAAATGGTTTGAAAAAGAAGACACTTACCAGCCAAGACCCCACAGAGAAGGGGACTTTGGAGGGGGATTTAGAAGCCACGACAGAGGAAGCTTTGGCGGCGGAGGCTTTAGAGGAAGAAGCGGACCAAGAAGAGACGGCGGGTTTGGAAGAAGAGACGGTCCTAACCGAGGGTTTGGGCCAAGAAGAGACGGCGGAAACAGAGGATTTGGCGGCAGAGACAGGCGCTAAAACCAGATTTAATCAGTTTTAAACCCTAAATGGAACGTTTATAATAATTAGCTTAGGGAAAATAATTAAAGGTGGGCAAAATGAAAGTAACTGTTATAACAAATGAAAAAAATCACTTGGAATTTTACATGGACGGAGAAAGACACACTCTGCCAAACCTGTTAAAAGAAAAAATCTCAACAGATTCAGCAGTTGAATTCTGCGCATACAAACTTGACCACCCGCTTGACCTAAGATCAAGACTTGTAATCAAAACAAGCGGAAAAAGCCCAAAGAAAGTTTTGGAAGAATCAATCAAGGCGCTCAAAGAAGACCTGGCTGAACTAAAAAAAGAGGTTGAAAAGTTAAAGTAAACTTTTCAACAAAAATTCTTTTTCTAAAAAAATAAAATAACTAAAACAAAAATCAGAAACTTGACTTACTTCTTTTTCTTCTTTAATTTTCTTTTAGGCTTCTCAGCGCCTTTTGCCTTCTTAACAGCCTTATTTACATAATCCCGCAAAATTTCCTTATAGTATTGTGATTTTGTGTTTTTTGCGCTTCCGCTTCGCATGCCGTTTGTAACATTAGTAAATGATTCAGCAAGCCTTGAAAATTCGCTTGGGAAAAACACTTTGCTTCCTTTGCTATTGCCCATATTTTCAATCGCTTTGATGTAATAATATGAAAGTGCCTTGTCGTCAAGATTTGCAGCAGCTTCCTTAACAGCATCAATCTCCGCTTTCTGCGCAAGTGCTCGCTCCATTCTGGCAAGCTTCTGCTGAACTGCGGCTTTCTGCTCATGCATCGCATCAATAACAATTTGAGGAATTTCAACGCTCTGAATTTCAATTGATTCAACAGTAACTCCCCAATTCTTTGAAATCTGCTCAAGATTTTCCTTAATCTTCGCATTAATAACTTCAATATTTGAAACAACTTCAGTCAAATCCATTGAGCCAAGAACATCACGAAGAGAAGCTGTAATGAACTGCTGGGCAGCCATCACATAATCCTCAACTTCAATAATAGAATTCACAACACTCTGATTATCCTTCTTCACTTTAAGATAAACAATAGCATCAACTGTGAGCTCCACGCCGTCCTTTGTAATAACTTTCTGTTTTGGAACATCAATTGTTTTAACACGCAAATCAACAGGGTCATATCTTTCAATAATAGGCCAAATCCAAGTCCACCCCGGACCGCCAACCCTGTGAACCTTACCAAAACGATAAATCACAGCACGCTGGTAATCAAGAAGCTGAAGGATAAAATCATATTTATAGACAATTATTGCAAAAGCGGCTAAAATTATAATCCAGACAATATTAGTTATTACAAAATCCTGAACTATGAACAAAAAATACACTGCTGCGATTATTGCGAGAATTATAACCCCAAAAACCACAAACCTAAAGTTTTGCGCAGCCATCAAAAAACCCTTAATTTATTGAATAAACCCCTTGGTTGTAAATACTTTAACTCACTTTTATATATAAGGTTTCGCCCTTATATATTATTATAGATACACTTACGAAGGCACGATTTTGATGAAGAAGAAAGTGTTTGTAATATGCGTTGACCGCGATAATGATTTGGGCAGAAAAGCCAAAGTAAGCGGGCCTGTTATAGGAAAAGAGAGAAACCTTGAAGCTGCGCAGAAACTAATCCTTGCGGACCCGAGCGAAAGCGACGCAAATACAATGTTTGCCGCGCTTTCAAAGCTTGAAGAAGCAAAAAAACTTTACAAAAACGTTGAAATTGCAACAATCACAGGCGAAGGCAAAATAGGACTTGCTGCAGACAAGGAAATAAATAGACAGCTTGATATTATTGAAAAAGAATACTTAATTGATGGGTGGATATTAATCACTGACGGAGCAGAAGATTCGCAAGTAATGCCAATCCTTCAGTCCAGAGCAAAAATAATCTCAACAGAACAAGTGATAATTAGACAAGCTCAGGCGGTTGAATCAACTTTTTACACAATAAAAGAAGCGCTTAAAGACCCGGGGATTGCAAGACTTGCACTCGGAGTGCCAGGAATACTTTTACTAACATTCTTTTTCCTTGGACAGCAATCAATACAAGTAATTGCACTAATCGCAGGAGCATACCTGCTCCTAAAAGGATTTGGAATTGAAGACAGAATATTTGCATTTGCAAGAATGGTTACGGGCAGCCTCACAGACCAGAGATATATGAGCTTTGTAATGTACATCGCGGCGCTGCTGCTACCTCTTGTAGGAATATGGATTGCATACATGCAGTTAATGTCCTCCGAATTTATTGACATAAGCATTGATGTTGCAAGCGCGCTAAGAACATTTTACCCATTCATTGTATCAAGCGCAATAGTATTAATCGCGGGAAGAGCAACCGATTCTGTTTACGCTAAAAAAGCATACAAACTCGGCGACCATATAGTTCAGGGACTTGCAATAGTGTGCGCATGGGCGATAATTGACGCAGGAACTTTAGTATTCCTTCGACAAGCCGAGCTCGCATGGCTTCCTGCAAATATCATGGTAAGCTTTGTTATCCTAATAATCGCAATGAGAATAGGAAAAACATTTGATGTAAGAGAAAGAGTGTCAAAACTATTCCTTGGGCTTAATGCAATTGACGAACAGGGAAATTATCTTGGAAAAGTAATTGAAGCAAACAAAGCAAAACAAGTAATTGTAATACAAGAACCGAAAACTCTGAAGAAGCTTGAAAAGAAAAGAGAACAATTCACAGTAAGCAACGGAAGAATACTTGTATTTTCATAAAAAAAGAAGAAATCTTCAACATTAATTAACCAACAAATAAAGGGTTATTCATGCCTCAAAAAATAAATTCCACCCCCATAAGCGAAATAGTGTTCATCACCCATCCTGCGTGGCCTGCGACTGTAAAATCAATGGCGGCAACAGACAAATTCTACCGAAGAACACCTGCGCAGATAAAAGATCATTTTGAAAACGAGCTTGTTCCAAGAATACGAAAATTTGGAAAAGGAACATTAATAGTTCTTATAAAAAATCCACCTGATGAAGGCGCAGCGCACAAAATGCAAATGGATAAAATTCTGAATGAAGCCGCAAAAGGAGCGCCAAGACAAACTGCCCCTCGCGAAGGACTAAAAAGAATCATTTCAAGAGTTAGGCGCAGGCATAAAGAAAGCTACTCAAGAGAAAGAAAAGCAAAAGGCGTTGAAAAATACATTGAAGCAAGAGTGAGGGAAATAAATCCAGGAAGATTTTTTGTCACAAACGGAAGAACCTTTGGATACACAAAAGAATCAATAGCAATTGAAATTCAAAAATGGATTTATGCTAATAAGATACCGCTTGCCCCCCAAGTAGCAGTAAGAGGAATGGGGGCTTGGAGAGAGCAGTGCGCGACAAAATACCCACTAACCCTTGCAAAGCTTTTATCTTTAGCCGCAAAAAGAAACGCTAAATTTGAGCTGATAAAAGAAGCCACAATACCCGCAGTCCAGCGGAAAGGAAACTTCAAAACAAGAACCCAGCTTCACAGGCCGGGAAGATAGAATTATGCTTTTTCAACAAGAACAGGCTTTCCAAGCGATTTTTTAGCATCGCTTAAAACATCGTCTTTAGTATAAACAGCTTTTAATAAATCTTTTAAGAAAGATTTCTTTTCCTTTGAATCATCAAGCGCAGCTTCAAGAACCTGAACAAGATTTGAAACAGGAATTATTTTTACTTTTGCAAGCTCCTCTTTTTGAACAACAATATCATTCATGTTGCTTGTGGGAACAATTATTTCCTTAAAACCCGCTTTAATCGCAGCGGTGACTTTTGAAGAAACTCCCCCCACTGGAAGAACTTCCCCTCTTACTGAAAGAGAGCCAGTCATTGCAACGCACTGCTTTACAGCTAAATTTTGTGTCGCGCTGATTACAGCAGTTGCTATTGAAACACTTGCGCTGTCCCCTTCAACTCCTTCATAAGTCTGGAGGAACTGAATGTGAATATCCTTCAAAAACTCCTGCCCTGACATTTTCTTAAAAATTACGCTCACATTCTGAACTGCTTCCTTTGCAATTTCCCCAAGCTTTCCAGTGGCAATAACTTTGCTTTCATTTTTTGAGCTTGGCGGAGTAACTGCCGCTTCAATCGGGATGATGCTTCCGGCGCTTCCGTCTCCAAATACTGCGAGCCCGTTAACTCTTCCAACAATTTTACCATTAATTAAATAAACTTCATAATCCTTCTTTGTCTCAATCATTTTGTCAACCATCTGATTCTCAAGAGTCCTTGCAGAAAGCTTTGCTTCAAAAACATCCTGCCTTACAACGTAAGGGTGCCCTTTTTCTTTTGCAATATCCCCTGCGGCTCTTACTAATCCTCCAAGGTCACGAAGCTTAAGCGTAAGTTTTCCTTTATGATCAGACCTTCTTCTTGCTTCAAAAATGATTTCTTCAACAGCTTCCCTTGTGAAGTGAGGAATTTTTCCGTCCTTTGTAACTTCCTGAGCAACAAACTGAGCAATTCTTGCCCTGTTCTCTTCATTATCATCCATATCCACATTCATGTAAACTTCATAACCGTAACCTCTGATTCTTGAGCGAAGAGCGGGATGAACTTTCCTTAAATCATCATAATTACCTGCCGCAACCAAAACAAAATCACACGGAACCGGCTCTGTTCGAGTCATTGCCCCGCTTGAATTCTCGCTCTGGCCTGTGATTGAGTATTTCTTTTCCTGCATCGCAGTCAAAAGCTCCTGCTGGGATTTGTGAGACAACGTCGCAATTTCATCAATAAACAAAACTCCGCCACTTGCTCGGTGAATCATTCCGGGCTCCACTCTTAAATGAGGAGGAGTTCCTAAACCGCCTGACTGAAGAGGATCATGCCTCACATCCCCTAAAAGCGCTCCGGCTCTTGCGCCTGTTGCCTCAAAAAAAGGAGCAATCTTTTTTCCCAAATTATTAATTAAAAGTTTTGGAATAAGAACAGTTTCCTTTGAGCGCATCTGCCCGCTTACCGCAATTCCAACTAAAAACAAAGTGCCCATCAAAAGAAGAGCTGCAAAAATAATATCGCTAATCCACTTTAACTGCCAAATAACGCTTGAGAAAAGCATCCATCCAAGAGGAAGAAGCAATGAAACAAATCTTCCAGAATCTTCAATCTGCTTTGCGTCCATGTGCGCAGAATCAAGAACTTTTTTTCCTTCACCGGCTTTAATCACTCTAACTTTTGGATTATTAGGATCATCGCCGTTTGGGTAAATTAAAATATCCTGCAAAACTCCAACCGGAAGAATCTCGCTCATCGCCTGCGCGATTAAAGATTTTCCTGTCCCTGGCAATCCAACAAGAAGAACATTTCTTTTCTGGGCAGCGGCTTTTCTAATAATTTCAATGCTCTTTTCCTGCCCGATAACCTGCCCAATCAAACCCGGGGACACGCTAATCTGGGAAGTATTATCAAAATGAGAAAAATCAAATTTCTTCGGGTCAAAATAACCCAGCATCGCATTAGCCTTGGCTAAAAGAGTCGCTCTTGAGGGCAATTTTGAAAGACTTCTTTTAGGAGAAGCTTTTTTTCTTTTTTTAGGCATAACTAAAACTTCCTATGAAGGGTTAAAAAAGGTAATTAATGCGATAAAAGCAGGCAAAAAATCACTACTGCAAAAACAGCATTCTGCAAATTAACTTCAAAAAGTCAGTTTAGACATTATTTATATACTTAATAGAAGAAATGATTGATATGGAACCAATCAAAATCACTTTTCTTGGAACAAGCGGAAGCGTGCCGCAAAAAGACAAGAATTTTGCAAGCGCCGTGCTGGCTTATAGAGGAGATTTGCTTTTATTTGACTGCCCAGAAGGAACGCAGAGGCAATTAATGAACTCGGAACACTCGCTCATGGGAATTGACAATATTTTTATCTCACACATGCATGCTGACCACTTCCTTGGATTATTCGGATGGATTTCAACAATGACGCTAAACCAGAGAAAAAACAAACTCACTATCTGGAGCCCAAAAGGCGGAAGCGAGAAAATCAAAAAAATAATGAGAGAAGTTATTTACCCAAGCTTTGAAATAGAATACAAGGAAATTACAAAAAGAAAACTAATTGAAAACGAATTTTTTGAAATCAGCGCATTTCCTTTAAAGCATGAAATACCCTGCTTTGGATTTAAATTCAAGGAAAATGACAAACTTGGAGAGTTCAACCGCAAAAAAGCGGAAAAGCTTGGAATACCTGTTGGCCCGCTTTACTCAAAACTCGCAAAAGGAGAAAGCGTAAAAGTAAACGGCAAAATATTCAAGCCAAAAGATGTTATGGATTACACTAAAAAAAGAGAAGGAAGAAAAATTGTTTTTGTTTCTGACACTAGACCCACTTCTGAAGCAGTAAAAGAAGCTAAAGGCGCGGAGCTTTTAGTTCATGAAGCGACTTTTCTTGATGAGCAAAAAGAAAAAGCAATTGAAGCAATGCACACAACCGTGGGAGAAGCTTGCGAAATAGCAAAAAAAGCAGGAGTAAAGAAACTTGCCCTGTTTCACTTCAGCGCGAGAAACAATGATGACTCAATAATACTTGCAGAAGCAAAAAAAGCATTCCATAATTCAATTGTGCCAAAACAATTTGAGACAATAATTGTTTAATTTAAGCCATTAAATTAATCATTTGAAGAAGTTTAAACTGCAAGGGATTACTTTTTTACTTCATCAACTTTTCCTTCAAGAACAAACTTTTCTTTTCCTTCAGTGGCTTTAACTACAACATCAGTTAATTCCTTCTCTTTTGAAATCAGAGCAGATTCTTTCTTCATCACAAGCTTTTCAAACACTGCCTGCGTTATTTCCCTTCGTAGAAATTTTGCCTCAAGAAGACCCATCTCCGAGCGCAAAAGCTCAGTTTCCCTTAAAATCATCCCGATTTTAGCCCTTCTAAATTTTGTTGGATTAGTCAGAACCGCGGATATTTTATCCACTTTTGCCCCCACCTCAATCACAGGAGCCTTCTTTAAACGGTACATTGAAAGCTCGGCTTCAAGAAGCTCCTCCTCAATCTGGTCCACAATTGAAGAAAATACATTTTTCTTGATCTTTCCCTGCATAAACTTTCTCTCAGCAATCGAAAGCTTCTCCCTTGCGGAAGAAATTCTTCCCCTCAATTCTTCAGGAGTGGGGGAGGAAGAGCGCAGGATTAAATAAACAATAAGCGCGCAAATAACCACCGCAATTAACACAACCGCAATAACCTCAATCATAAAGGAGAAACGACTGACTGGATTAAATTACTTTCGCTTGACAAAATAGGTTATATATGAACACTAATTCATAGGAGGAATTCATATGACTGAACATGTATTAAAGCCAAGACCATACACTGACGAGGAGGCTAAAAAGTTACTCGCAAAAGTAATAAGCCCTGAAACAAGCGACTGGCACTACAACACACATCACAAAGGATATATCACTAAAAGAAATGAAATTGAAAAAAAGCTTGAAGAAGGCGGAGAAGCGATAAGAGGCGCCGCCAACGCTAACTTTTCCGAATTTGGAGAACTAAAAAGAAGAGAAACATTCAACGCAAACGGCGCAATACTGCATGACATTTACTGGGAGAACCTTGGCGGAGACGGAAACGCTGAAAAGGCAAAAGAACTAAAGAAAAAAATAGAAGCTGATTTTGGCTCTATTGACAAATGGAAAAGCGATTTTAAAGCAACAGCGCTTGCGGCAAAAAACTCAGGGTGGGCAGTGCTTGTAATTGACAAACTAAGCGACGGCAAATTAAGAAACCTTTTAATTGACGAGCACGGCGTTGGCGCAATATGGGGAGCTGAGCCGATAGTAGCATGCGATGTGTTTGAGCACTCATACTACCACAAAGACGGGCCCAAAAGAGCTTTGTATATAGACAATTTCATAGCAGGGCTTCACTGGGACAGGATTGAAAACAGATTTAAGAAAAGCCAATAACAAGGTTGAGAATAAAACTAATTAGACAATTGCTCTGCAAAATGAGCGGGGCAATTTGTCCAAAAAATAATATTCAAAAGCTATATTTTTAATAACAACGCGACACATGTTTGAAGGGTTTTTTGAATAATGGAACACCCAGTAAAAGAGAAACTAATTTTAGCAAAAAGAAGATGAAGAGCATCTTGTCCATCTCCGATTTTACAAGAGGGGATATAGAGCAAATACTTTTTCGAGCAGGCGAGCTTGAAAAAATGAAAAGAGAGGATAAATTAAAAATACTCCACGGAAAAATTGTGGCAAGCCTATTTTTTGAGCCATCAACAAGAACAAGACTAAGTTTTGAAACAGCAGCTCAAAATCTTGGCGCAAGGATTGTTGGATTTTCCGATCCAAGCGTGACAAGCACATCAAAAGGAGAAATACTATCAGACACAATTAGAATTGTGGAAAAATACGCTGACTACATAGTGATGAGGCATTATATTGAAGGCGCGGCAAGAAGAGCGGATGAGCTCACCATAAAACCTGTAATAAACGCTGGGGACGGGGCAAACCAGCACCCTACTCAAACACTGCTGGACCTTTATACAATACAAAAAGAATACGGAAAAATTGACGGAACAAAAATCATGCTGGCTGGAGACTTAAGGCACGGCAGGACAGTACACAGCCTTCTTCAGGCGCTTGCGCTGTTTAAGGACACCCAAGTAGTGCTTGCGGCGCCAAAAGGACTTGAAATGCCCCAAAGCGTAATTGACGACACAAAAGGAAGAGTGAAGATAAAATCATACAGCACAATCGAAGAAGGAGCGGGAGAAGTGGATGTGATTTATGCAACACGAATTCAAAAAGAAAGATTTTCGGATGAAAAAGATTACTTGAAAATCAAAGACGCATACACCATAACACAGGAACTAATCCGAACAATAAATCCAAAATTAAAAATAATGCACCCACTGCCAAGAGTGAATGAAATAGAGCACGAGCTTGACAAAACCGAAAATGCAATTTATTTCAAACAGGCGGCAAACGGAATCCCTGTTCGCGAAGCAATACTATCAATGCTGGAGGCGAGAGAATGAAAGACATAAAAATCACCCCTATAAAAAGCGGGACAGCAATAGACCACCTTCACGCAGGAAGCGCGTATAAGATTCTGCAAATAATGGGAATACAAAAACACACTGTGACAATAGGAATGAATGTGGAAAGCACCAAAATGGGAAAAAAGGACATCATTTTTGTGGAAGGAAAGGAAATAAGCGAAAAAGAGCTGAACAAAATCGCAATCATAGGGCACGGAGCCACAATAAACATTATCAATGACGGAACTATTTCAAAAAAATTCAAACTCGCCCCTCCAGAATACATTGAAGGGCTTGTGAAATGCTCAAATAAAAAATGCATCACAAACGCTGAAAAAATTCCAACAAAATTTGATGTGAATCTTGAAAAAATGGAAGGCAGGTGCAAATACTGCGAGCAAAAGATGAATGAAATTGAAATGCTGGAATCAATTACTTAAAAAAAGTTTAGATTTGCTTTTGGGCGTTACTTAAAGTAGCGCTCAAACTGCATGCGGTCCCTTTTTTTTGCCTCAAAGCCAAGAAGAAAAAGAATCACAATAATTATTACAACCAAAATTGCAAAAAGCAAAAACTCTATTTCTTCAAACATTTAAAGCATCCCAAAAAAATATTAAAACTTAAAAGTCCCGCCCATCTCAAGAAGCACGGGCTTTGTTTTCAACACGCTTTTTTCAATCCTTCGCTTAAAATCAGGAATATCAACTTTTTTTTCTTCAAACACATCATACTGCATTGGGATTACAAAATCAGGCTTGATTAACTTAGTTGCCCTTACAGCATCCACTACATCCATGCTCTTTGAGCTTATCGGAAGAAGCGCCATATTGGCCTTCACTTCATTAAAATTATCTAAAAGAGCTGTAACTCCCGCGTGGTAAATTTTCTTTCCGCCATACTCAAGCAAAAATCCCAACGGGTAAAAACTTTTAGGATAATGAGCGGTTTTTGTTTTAATTTTTACTCCGCGCAGATTAATCTCCTCATTTGAGCGGATTGCGCTTTTTAAGTTTCTTGGAAGATTCAATTTCTGAAGCGCGCCCTCATGAGCAATAACAATCGCGTTATTTTTAATCGCAAGCTCTTCAACAGCCTTCGGGTCAAAGTGCTCCGGAGTTTCGTTTGAAACAAAAATCAGGGACACATTCTTAAAATCGCTCTGCTTTGATTTAATTTTAATTTTCTTCTTAAAATTAGTAGGAGATGATTCAAAAATAGGGTCAATTAAAATGCACGATGAGCCGTCACAGATTTTGAAAAATGCATGACCAAAATAAGAGAGCTCTACCATGACATATTCTTATTATACAAGGTTTAAATTCATACCTTACAGCAAAAATTGGACAAAAAATGCGAAAAACGAACAATTAAAAAAACAAAGACGCACTAATTCATCATGAAACAGGCGCATTTTGCCAAACTACTAGTGCTTTTTTTACTAAGCATAATGGTTGCAGGGGCATACTCTGCGACAATTGATTATGCAATAACCACACATGCTATAAATGTGCAAATTGGAATTGAAAATAAGGATTCAAACGAAACGGCAAGAGACACGGTAATTGAAAAATACTATTTATACTTTGCAACAGACGAGGATAAAGTTGCTTTTAGAGAAAAGAGCCTTGAACTTGGAACAAGCATTGAAGAATGGAAAAAATACAACCCAAGATTTGTGCCAAGCCTTGGAGAAAACACAATAAACAAAAAAATCGCGTACAATGAAGGGGAAGAAAACTTCCTTCAAATAAGCTACACCCTTCCAGACCAGCTGATGGCAAAAGGAAAGGAAGCATCAATGATGACAGAGTACACGCTGAAAGTAAATTACTTTAACGCATTTTACCAGTCAGGCATGTGGATAATACCTGAAGGAACAAGAATCACAATCGAGCTACCCCCTGGAGCTGAAGTAAGGGAAACAGTTGAACCGCAGGCTGATGTTATATCAAATGCCACAAGAAGAAATGTTGTGTGGAACGGATACAAGAGCACAAATAAATTATTCTTAGCATATGTAATGTGGAAGCAAATAACTCCTGTTGTTGATTTTGGGTACTTCACAAACTTTTTGACAAAAACCGAAGCAGGATGGGCAATAATAATAGGAATGCTTGCGCTGCTTTTAGTGCTTGTGTGGAAAAGAAAATTAATCTCCTCAAGAATTGAAGGATTTGTTGAAAAGCACTCAATGATAAAAGAAGAATAAAATAAACCCTGCAAAAAAAGGATTTAGTAGAACTTTTTAGAAAAATTTTGGTTAAATTGAACAGCCTGAATTTCTGTCCCTATATTCCTTATACGAAAGCCACTCAACCAAAAGAAACTTGTGCTTTAATCCAAAAGAAGAAAGCACGCTTTCAAAATCAACATGTGGGAGCCCCACCGCAGTAGCTCTTTGAGAGGCAAAATCAAGATGCGCCTGAAGAATTTCAGGATTTAATAAAAGCTTGTACTGCAAATACGCTGTTTCATCCTTATCCTTTGTGGAAAAACTAAAAGAAACCAATTTAACTTCTTCAAACGGGGATTCTTTAGAAAACCCTCTCTTCTTTTTCTGAATTTTTTTAGCCATCGCATTTCACCTCATTTGAAAAAATTATTATCTTTATAAGCTTCCTTATACACTTTCTCGCCTGAAAGCTTCTTTGCATCCCTTTTGTACTTATACTTAATATCCTCGCTTGGATTTAACTTTGACCATTCTTCCCAAGTAAGCGAATACTGCCCCTGCACCTTATCTCTGTAAAGCTCAGGCAGAACATTAAATGCGCAAAACGGAATAATTCTCCCGTCAGGCATTGCGTAGTGAATATCGCACCTTTCAACTCTTTGCTGGTCATAATTATACAAATCCATAAAGTGCATCATTCCGACGAACAATGTTTTATGATGGAATTTGCCAAGAGCTGTATAATCGTGCAATACTAATGCGTCAAACAAAAGCTTTGCAAGATCAATGTTTTTTGGCATCTTCTTCTTGTCAAGACAGGAGTTAATTTCAAACAAAAGCTTTGCAATCTCCACATACTTTGCCTGAGACAATCCCATCTCTCTCCACTTTGCAATATTCTGCGAATGCTTTCTTAAATAACCAAAGAAGCGCTCCACGTCAAAAAATTCAGGAAGAGGAATTACTTTATTATCATCATCAACAAACAAGTAAGTCGCTTCTCCGCATGCGAAGTGAATATTCATCGTGTACTGCTCGTCATTAGTCATTGACTCAATGAATTCAGTAATTGATGAAACACAAGGCACGGGGAAAAAATCCTTCTGCTTAATTGCGCTCTTTGAAGTTTTCTCAATCAATTCAGTAGCCCTTGGGATGGTAATTCTTTCTTTTACCCTTAGAGACTTAGGCATTCTTCCAACAAATGAAACAGGCTGGAAATTTACTCCTCTCACAACATCCAAATTATTCAAAGCAAAATTAATTATTGCGCCGACTTCGTGATCGTTAACTCCCTTGATTAAAGTCGGAACCAAAACTACCCCAATCCCAGCTTTTTTTAATTCAGCAAGGGCTCTTGGAACTTCATAATGATTTTTTGGATTAGTCTGGGCGGTTACTCCGTCAAAAGACATGTAAACTGTGGTAACTCCCGCATCGCGAAACTTTTTTGCTAAGCCAGGAGTGTGCGCAATATTTATTCCGTGAGTATTTAACTGAATATGATCAAAGCCTCTTTTTTTTGCAAGCTTAATTATTTCAACAGCATCCTTTCTCAAAGTCGGTTCGCCCCCCGTGAACTGAATTGCATTAGGAGCTACTGGTTTTTGAGAGCGCAAATTAATCAGCATCTCGTCAATTTTTTCAAGCGAAGGCTCGTAAATCGGATCTCCTTCTTTAGCATAAAAGAAACAATACCAACAGCTTAAATCGCACCTGTTTGTAATCGCAATATTTGCGAGAGCAGTGTGATTGTGGTGATTTGTGCAAAGCCCGCAGTCAAAAGGACAATTTGAACCATTGTTCCCCGTAGTGCAGACGTTAAAACGGTCAATTCCCCTGCTTGGCTGGGCGAACTTTCTTGCCCTCTCAAACTCATGGGATGATTCCCAGTACATTTCATCAAACACTCCGTGCTCGGGACATTTTCTTTTAATAAAAATCTTTGAACTCTTCTGATAAATTGTCGCTGTAAGGGATCTTTTGCATTCAGGACAAATGGATCTGGTTTTGTAAGGCATTTTTACGCCATAGTTAGGAAAAACTTTGCTTGAAATATGCTTCTTCTTTGCTTTTGGACTTTTGTTTGAAACTTTTTCAACCATGGGACCCACCGACCTTGTAGCAAAATTTTAAAACAATAATAATAAAAAGGGTATTCTTGAAGTGAAAACTATAAAAACACCCTAAATTAGTCATCCAAAAAGAGTGGACTGCTTGCCGTGAAGCTTTTCAAGAACAATTTCCTTCTCCATCTTCTTTGCTTCCTTCACAAGCTCCTCAATCTGCTTGTTATCGGATTTTTTATTAAACAAAAATGCCAAATCATCCTCATCCAAATCAAAATACCAAGTAAGGCTTTTAGCATATTTTTCAGACTGAAGAATCATTGAAATAAAAGGAAGATCCTTAACTGATTCTTTTCTTGAGCAATGCATTTTCTTGCTTATTTTTGCAGCAATTGACTTTCTCGCCTCTCTTTTTGAAGAAGATGAGGATAGAGAAGAGAGAATTGAAGGAAAAGCCATCGGAATAAACGAATGATAATCTTTTCTCCTTGCGAGAGTCACTCCAGCAGTTGAAAGGGGAATTGAGTATTTTAAAAATCCCCAATGCTGGCGATTCATAATCCTGCCGTTGAAAACATCAGCTCGGCTCAAGGAATTAAACGCCACTCCAGCATCAATATTATCATACTGGCGCGGAATATTCTCTTCCACCCACATAGAAACCATTTCATACCCAACATCAGTAGCATCCACAGCATCTTTTACTTCCTTAATTGATTTTCCTTTGAAAATTTTAGCCATCACTGGGAAAATCTTTTCTTTTCTTTCCCTAAATGAAAGCGCCTTAACATTCTGCATTGTGATATTCGGGGCAAGCGATTGAGTGTCTAAAAGAGCGCTTCGCATATCCCCTGCGCAATCCCTCGCAAGCTCTTTAACTGCCTCATCTTCAAATTTAATATTTTCAATTGCGCAAATTTCCCTCAAATGCTTTGCAATGCTCAAATAATTAATTTTCTTAAACTCCAAAAGCTCGCACGCAGCCCTTACTCCTGAAAGAGATTTATCTGCATACACATCATTTGCAATCAAAATCACCGGATTAGTGGAAGATTTTATTATTGAAAGAACAGCGCTCATCCCGCCCCTGTCTTTTGAAGACAAGCCGTCAATTTCATCAATCAAAACAAGGCGCTTTGTTCCAAAAAGAGAAGAATTTGCCGTTGCGGCTCCTGCAACATGCTCAATTGAAGCCTTATCCCTTAAATCGCTCGCATTCATTTCAAATAACTGCCACTTAAACTCTTTCGCAATCAAATAAGCAAGCGCGGTTTTACCAATGCCAGGATTTCCATAAAAAAATATTGGCTTTTGCTTAACATCAGCCTGCCAACTTTCCGCCCAAGCCCTTGCCCTGTCAACAATTTCGACATTTCCAATAAATTCCTCAAAATTCTTAGGAAAATACTTATCTGTGAAAAGATCGGTTGAAATCATAACAAAATCCTAACATATACTCCATGCGAAAGAATTAAAACAAAAACACCGCGCCTAAAAACATTGTTAAAATGAATCTAAAGAATTAATAATCATGGGAGAAATATACCAGCGGGCAACAAACCCAAAACAATACGACTTAAACGACATCAATTGGACGCATGAAACCTCAGATTCGCCGCACAGAATGTTTTATTATGAATACCTGCAAAAATACAAAGACAAATGGAAAAATGCAAAAGTACTTGACATCGGCTCGGGACTCGGATGGCTGCTTTTAAAAGTCAGCGAAAACGGAGCTCAGCTTGTCGAAGGAATAGAGCCTTCAAAAAATAATTACTTAACCTCCAAAAAACAGCACCCTTCGCTTACGGTATATAATACAGATTTCGAAAACTTTGAAACAACAAAAAGATACAATATAATCACAGGAATTATGGTGTTCAACCATATCGCAGACATAAATAAAGCATTTGAAAAAGCATACTCGCTTCTTGAAGACAGGGGAGAGCTTTGGATAATAATACACGAATTTTACTATGCTCAAACGCCAAGATTCGGATATGAAATTGAAAAAGAAAAAATCAATGAGGATGAATACGCATTAAAAGTTGACAGAAAAAGCTGGAAAATAATAGCTGATGTTGTGAGAAAAGAAGAAGTATACATTAAAGCCGCTCAAAAAGCGGGGCTTAAACTTATTGAAACAACGCCAATCACTCCTACTCCTGAGCTGATTAAGAAAATACCGCAATATGCGATTCTTAAAAATACTCCCACAAACAGATTACTGCGCTTCCAAAAGTAAGTTGCAACAGAGTTTAAAAAACCACTCAAACAGGAAATAATTCATGCAAATAGGAATAGTTGGAAAGCCAAGCTCTGGAAAATCAACCTTTTTCAGCTCTGCAACACTAGTTGATGTTGCAATTGCGAGCTACCCTTTTACCACAATAGAGCCAAACAAAGGAATTGGATTTGTTAGAGTGGAAGACGCAGGAAAATTCTTTGGCGTAACAAGCAACCCAAAACACGGCTTTTTAGTGCAGGACCCAGTAAAAGGGCCTATTAGATACGTGCCAGTTGAGCTAATTGATGTGGCAGGACTTGTTCCCGGCGCAAACGAAGGAAAGGGACTGGGAAACAAGTTTTTGAATGACTTATCACAGGCAGATGCATTAATTCATGTGGTTGACGCAAGCGGAAGCACGGATTCGGAAGGAAAAGAAGTTCCTGAAGGGAGCCATGACCCAATTATTGATGTGAAATTCCTTGAAGAAGAACTTGAACTATGGTTTTTAAAAATTATTGAAAACAACTGGACAAAATCTGGAAGAAGCCCTGAAAAAGACTTTGGGAAAAAAGTAACACTAATCGCGCAAATGCTTGCTGGAGTTAAAATTCTTCCATGGCATATAGAAAAAGCAATGAGGGAAATGAAAATTGATGAAAAACTGCTTAATGAATGGACAAGCGAGGACAAACGAATTTTTGCGCACAAATGCAGAGTTTGGAGCAAGCCCATATTAATAGCAGCAAATAAATGCGACTTGCCAAGCGGAGAAAAAAATGTAAAAAGAATGAAAGAAGCTTTCCCAAACACTTACATTGTCCCATGCTCTGCCGCAAGCGAATTATCGCTTAGAAAAGCCGCAAAAATGGGAATACTAAAATACTATCCAGGACAGGATAATTTTGAACTGCTTGGAAATTTAAATGAAAAACAAAAAGCAGGAATTGAAACTATACGGCACAACGTGCTTGAAAAATTCAAAAGCACTGGAGTGCAGGAATGCCTTGACACAGCGGTTTTTAATTTACTAAAATATTTCCCAGTGTTCCCCGGCGGAACAAAGGGGCTTGCTGATTCACAGGGGAGAATTATCCCTGACTGCTTTTTGATGCCGCAGAACTCGACAGCGCTGGATTTTGCTTACACGCTACACACTGATATGGGAGACGGATTCATCAGAGCAATTGATGTAAAAACAAAACAAGTAATTGGAAAAGAACACGCCCTAAAATACGGGGATGTAATTGAACTGGTTTTTAAAAAACCATAAAATTAAACAATTAAAAAAACTGCTTAAAACAAAAGCAACAAACCATAAAAAAAGCAATTATTTCTTTTTCTTTGACTTTTTGAACTCGGCTTTAAATGAACTGACTTTCTCTTTTGGCTGGGCAAATCCTGCAAAAAATGCAGGAAGCTTTTTCACAAAATAAACATATTGAATTACAAGAGCTATAAGCGGGATTATAATCAGCCAAAACGCAAGATTTGAATCCTTCATGAAAATAAAATTAATTATGCTTATAATAAAACAAACTGTCGGGATAATCAGTAAAACTGAAAAAGCCGCGATGAAAATTACTTTTAAAATTCCAAACTGCTTTGCAATATCCCTAAAAAGAATTTTTGAATTAACCCCGGCGCCCTTAAGAACCCAAAAATTAACAAATAAAACTGCTCCTACTACCAAAAACTTCACCAAATTGGGCACTGCGATTATGAAAAACTCAATAATCGAAATGATGAATAAAAAATCAAGCCACAAACTCATGCACATAATTATGCTCAAAGATGTTAAAAGACTAACTAAGGATAGAAGAACAAAATGCGGGAAAAATAGATTTTATGGAGCAAAGCTCCACAAATCAAAAATTACTTGCTTTCAATAACTTCAGAAACAGTTGTTGAAATAGGCTTATTTGCTGTTACGGTAGTTGTAGTGGTTGTTGTTTCCTTAACAGGAACCTGCGCAGTTGTTACTGAAACTGTTTTTGTAACTTCTTTTGAAGCAAGCTTCTTTTCATCAGCCCTTATTTTTTCAGCAAGCGCCTTAAGAGAAGCATCTTTGCCTTTGAGTTTCTTTAACGTGTAAAAATATGCGTTAATCATCTGATCAAGGTCAAGCGTTCGCTTAAAACCAAGGCGGGCAACCTCCTCAAAGTACAGTCTCACAATTCTGAAAGCTACTTCTTCGTCATTCATCAAACCACCGCAAAAATTACTTTACAATTCCTGAATCATTAACCGATTCAACAAAATTATCAGGCTTTGCGCCCTTCATCTTCACTCTTGCAAGAGAATAGAAGTACGCGTCAATTATTTCATCAAGAGTCAATCTTCTCTTAAAACCAAGACGAGCTACTTCAATGAAATAAGTCTGCATTATCTTAAACGCAATCTCTTCATCATCAGGACCAAGCGCTTCCTTTAAGTCATGCTTTGTCAAAGAATGAGTCGCCGCTGAAGATTCAAGCATGGATTTAAACTGCGCCGAGTTTATTCCGCTCTGATTGGCAGTTCTTGTCCTTGTAATCGTTCTTGTAATTAACTTTGGCTTTGATTTTCTTACAATAATTTTTGGCTTAGAAGCAATTCTTCGCACAACTGTTTTAGTCACAGTTCTTGTTTTGCCTTTCTTTCCCAATTTTCCTGCTTTTGCTAATTTCCAAAGCGCAACAGACTGAGTAAAAGTCTTGCCAATACGCATCTGCGAGCCGATAAATTGATTGTATGCGCTTGGTCTTCTCTTATCCTGCTCTTGAAGTTTTTTGTAACTAGACCACTGCTTAGCGGCCTGAACAAATGTTCTTCCGGATTTAATCTGCTTTCTTATAAAAAAATTATATTCTGAAACATGGCCTCTTGCAGCCTTCTTTTTCTTTAACTTGTCAAGCTCTTCCCGAAGTTTAATAATCTCCGCGTCCTGCTTAGCATTATGCTTAGCATTCTTGCTTCTTTCTTTCTTTAATTCTTTCTTAATAACTCTTTTAGAAGCTGAAATCTTCTTATCAACAGTTTTAGCCTGAACCATCAAATCAACCCGCTATATACTATTCTTTATGGCAGTATAAAAAGGTTATTCTAACTAGTAACCGCATGAAGTTAACCAAAATGAGCCAATTTAGCGAAAAAGGACAGCTAAGCTTTTTTGCGCTTAATAATTCGAGTAAAACCTCTTCCTTTCACTATTTTCTCAAGCGAAATCATCCCTTTCTTTTCAAGCTCTGAAATTGCGGTTCTTAGAGTTCTCTCTGAAAAATATTTTTCAAGTTCGGAGTAAATAAAACCACTATCAACGTCTTTAGCAGAATTTTTGTCCAATAAATTGAGTATCTTTTCTTCTTGTTCAGTAAGATTTTTAGTAATTTCAACCTTAACCGGCTTCTCCTGCATAAAAGCAGCCCTAACGTGCTTAGGAAGAACCTTCTTTGAATTCTCGCGCTCCGCAAGACGCGCAGATTTTAGAAGAGTATCCACTGCAATCCTCGCATCCCCCCCGTTTTTAGCCGCATGAGCAGCGCAAAGAGGAATAACTTCATCATCAAGCGAAAAATCAAAGAACGCATACTTGCTTCGCTCTTTTAAAATCCCTTTCAACTCAAGAGGAGAATACTGCTCAAACGGAATGCTTGACGCCGAAAGCGAACTTCTAATCCTATCATCAAGACGCGAAAGGAAAAAATTATCATTTGAAATAAACACAAGCGCAATAGGAATCTTCTGCTGTTCAGGAAGCCTTGACAAATCATACAAAAGCGATTTTCTCTGCTCATCTTTTAAAAGCTGTTCAGCTTCGTCAAAAACAATTACAGGAATTACTTTAGTAGTACGAAGCACCGCAACAAATTTACTAAACACTTCCTCAAAACCCACCCCCCTGTCCGGAACCGCATAACCCATAGTATTAGTTAATTTTGAAAGAATAGCCTGCTTTGTGGAGAATTCAAAACAATTAATATAAACACACTTTGAGCGGTCGCTAAATTCACTCAATTCATTAAGAACATACTTTAGAGTAACTGTCTTACCCGTCCCAGGCTTTCCAAAAACAAAAGCATTAGTAGGCTTTTTCCCAGTAGTTGCGGGCTTGAGGCAGAAAACAAGCTCGCTAATCTGCTCCTCCCTATATGGAAGCTTTTCAGGAACAAACTCAGGATACAAAAACCTTTCATCCTTGAAAATCGAATTGACCTTATCAGACTCAAAAATATTGCTCATCCAACCACAATAACCAAGCTGAAATACTTAATGATGATGGGATTAAAAAATAATCTAAAAAATCGCCCTTGTACAAAGAGTATTAAATACCCCAAAGATAATACTCATTACGATAAAAATGATAGCAGAACTGCTTGTGCCATTTGTTCTTGAAATACTAAAAGCCATTGACTGGCTGGGAGTATTTCTCTTAATGACAGCTGAAAGCACGCTTCTTCCAGTGCCAAGCGAAGCAGTGCTCCCCTTTGCAGGGTATTTAGTCGCGCAGGGACAAATGAATCTATGGGTTGCACTCGCATCAGCAACAATCGGAACCATATTAGGCTCAGCAATATCCTATGCAATCGGAAAATACCTTGGAAGAGCGGTTGTTGCAAGATACGGAAAATATGTGCTGGTAACAGAACACGACCTTGACATTGCAAAAAACTGGTTTGACAAGCACGGCGAGAAAATGATATTTATCTGCAGATTTATACCCGTTATAAGACATGTAATTTCAATCCCTGCGGGAATTGCACAAATGAATTTTAAGAAATTCATTCTTTACACCGCAATCGGAGGGCTTCTTTGGAACGCATTTTTAATATATGTTGGAATGCAGCTCCAGCAAAACTGGGATGTGATACTAAAGTACTCACAATGGATTGACATTTTAGCAATTATAGTAATAGTAATTGCAATTGCATGGTTTGTTGGCACAAAACTTAAAAAAGACAAAATTGCAAAGAAACCAGATTCGAAAAAAAAGAAAAAATAATTGTATTTTCAAATATTTAAGTTTTCAAAAATTTAAGTTTAGTTTAGTGAATTTTAAAGCTCGATTTCAAAAAGCACTACTGGTTTTCTTAAGCCGAAGTTATCAAGAACTTCCTTTTTTACTTCACCAATGAATCCTTTTTTGTTTCCAATTATTACTTCAGCGGAGTTTTCGCTAAAAAACGCAAACTGCTTCTTTTTTACTTCATTTTTCAAACCCAAGTATTTGCAAAGCGAATCAAGATGCGACTTTATTTCAGTGTAATTTGCATTTGAATGAGTCAATGCAACGCACAAATTATTTGACTGCTTAATTCCATTCTCTGCTTTTGAATCAACCGCAAGACAAGACCCTATCTCAAAAATCCGCTGAGGATACTCTTGATTTTTATTCTTTGCAAAAAACTCAAGAAGCTGAGGAGCAAGTCTTTTTCTTAAAATTTCATAACTTGTTGAAACAGGATTTGCTATTTCCACAAATTCCTCTTTATCAAGAAGAACTTTATTTGCCTGAACTTCTTTTGAAGTCATATTGTAAAGCATTATTTCCTGAAGAGCAAGACCAACGCAGCCCTCTCTTACAAAATCATTATAGAGAGCAATTGGAAGCTGAGAACCCACTACATTCATCTCAACTTTTACAGGAGCAATTTTATTAAATCCGTAAGAAATAAGCATGTCTTCAATAATATCCACGGGGTGCATTATGTCAGTTCTGTAAGTAGGATACTCAACATGAACTTTCTCCCCTTTAATTTCAGCATTATACCTTGCTTTCAAAAGCAAATCAAGAATTTCCTTGTCTTTTAATCCAAGCCCAGTTTTCACTTCAACTAACTCTTTAGCAAAAGACATTTTCTCTGTTTTAAATTCAGGCGAATTAACAGACTTTGCAGGATACGGCTTAGCGTCCTTTGGAAAATGAACTTTGCAGGACTCAATCTTAGCCCCTCTGTCTGCGAGCGCCATGCAAATAACTTCAAGAGCAGTAGAAACTGTTTCCCACTTAAATCCAGTGCATTCAATAAAAAGATTTTTTGTGCTCTCAGTAACTTTTCCAGTAGTCTGGGAGTTAATTATAGGAGGCATTGAAGCAACTGTATTTTTTGAATCAATTACTATTGGGTAAACTTTTGCGCCTTCTAAAAGATGCTTATACGCTTTTCCCTTTTCATGCTGGGCTAAAATCTCGCTCGGTTTCATTGAAACCTTCCATTCAAGAGGAACAAATTCAATCTCATCATCCTTAAATCCCTTATAATAAACAGGCGCTTTCATTATGTCAAAGTCATACAACCCTATTCCAAGCTCTTTTCTTTTTCTTCCGTAATTTTCCCCTACTTTTTCCTGAAGCTGAATCATCTGCTTTAGCAGTTCTTCATTAATTTTAACATTTCTAACTACCGCGCATGCAATTAAGGGCCTCACTTTTTCAAGATTAGCATCAACGTGAACACTTACCCCGCTTGGAGTTACTTTGTATTCTTTAATTCCCTTATCTTTTCCAGTTCTTGCAAGCAAATCCCTTGAAATCCCTTCAGCGCTCCATAAATCAGGTCGATTTGTTTCCTTGCAGTCAATACGAAGAACATCCCCGTCAAGCAAATCAATCTCGCCTTTAATGTACTCAAGCTCTTCTTCAAGAAGCTCCCTTGAATACTTCTTGCCCATGAAGCTTTCCAAATCTTTTTTTGAAATTTCCAAATTCGGCATAAAATCACATCAAATAAAAATTATCTAAAGCAAAACTCCTTTTGCATTTCTTAAATACCCCAAATCATCTGAAAATAAATATCTAATATCATTAATTCCGAGTTTAAACATTGCAAGACGATCAATTCCTAAACCCCACGCAATTGCTTCCCCTTTGATTCCAATATTATCAAGCATTTCAGGCCTAAACATTCCCGCTCCGCCAAGCTCAACCCACCCCAAATCAGGATGCTTTGCAGAGAGCTGAACACTCGGCTCTGTGAAAGGATAATAATCCGGGAAGAATTTTACTTTCTCCGCGCCCGCTACTTCAATTGCAAAATCTTTTAACATCCCAAGCAAATGCTTGAAATTCAAATCTTCCCCAATAATGAATCCTTCCATCTGATTAAATTCCATCAAGTGAGTTGCATCAAGCACATCTGGGCGAAAGCATCTTGCAATTGCAAAATACTTTCCAGGAGTTTTTACTCCGCTTACTAACTGCTTTGCTGAATGCGCAGTTCCATGAGCAGAAGGCATTAATCTTTCAGCAATATCAACGCTCCAATCATATCTCCAGCCCTTGCTCCCAGATTTTCCGCCAGTTTCATGAGCGGATTTAATCGCATCAACAATTTTCTTTTCAGGAAGAGCCCCTTTCTTTGGATTCTTTAACTGATAAGTATCAGTCCAAGTCCTTGCAGGATGATTCTGCGGCTGGTACAAAACATCAAAATTATAAAATTCAGTAACAGCAAGACTTGTAGGCATTTCCTTAAATCCAAGAGCGACTAATTTAGCGCGAATCTGCTGCAAAAACTGCAAGTAAGGAGCTTTCTTTCCCAAAAAAATTGTTGGAACAGGGGCGCTCACGTCATACGCCCTTGAAATATTTTGAGTGGACAAAACTTCCTTTGCTTCAACACCTGATTTTGAAATTGAAATTGAGCGCTCCACTATTTTTTTCTTTTCAATTAATCCTCTTTTTGCAAGCTCAAGAGCAATACTAACACCAATCTTTTTACCGTCAGCAACATCGCGAAGCGAATTCTGCTCTGAAAAAGATTCCCCTTCTTTTGCAACACCAGTCTCTTCAATTTTCCCCTGCATTATAACAACAAACGCTTTTCGCTTATTTATTCCAAGAGCGGCCATAAATTCCTGCTTTGAGAGAGCTGATTCTTTTTCAAGCTCGGCAAAAGTTGCTTTTCCTCCAAGGCGGGACAAAGCTTCAAGCAAAATATTTTCAGGCATTCCTTTAGACAATGCTTTTTCGCCATCAGCGGTTAAGACAAAATTTTCGCTTTCCTTTTCAACAATAGATGCAAATCCTTTTTCATTAAGCCAAGCAGAAGCCCTTCTAACTGAATCAACTGGAAGAGCAGTAACACCGGAAATTTCGCCAAACGAAACAGGCTTATTTGAAAGAGATAAAAGCACTTTTCTTTCAATCTCGCTAAGCTCTTTGATTTTATTATCCACAACTGGCATGAAAGAATTACCAAAATCGTTATTTTAAAGGTTTCATGTAGGGCGATTTTCCAAAAAAGAACTCTCTAAAGTGAAGAAAAAACGAAAAAACAGCAAAATATTTAAGACATCCCTTAAGGGTGTTATTTAGAGATAACAATGGTGGAAATACAAAAAACACTTGATAAGTGGTTTGGAAAAGTGCAAAAAGAAGTATCCTCAAAAATAGGAAACTTTGTGGCATTTATGTTCTTCTTAGTCGCTCTTGGCGCATGGATTGGAATGAGCGTTGCGCATAACTACCCAAACGAATCGCTTCTTGCAATAATGCTTCCCGCAGTAGCAGGACTTTTGGCATATTACAACAGAGCATTTGCGACAGCAGTATTCGTTGTTGTAATTTTAATGATTTTCATCATTTAACGCACGTTGACTGACGAAAATCAAGAAAGACTTTTTAATCAGGAAAAACGCTTTTTTTGAATGAAAGGCTTTGTTTCATTCGCAGTAATCCTTGCAATACTTGCGGCGCTGCTTTTTTTCAAAATCGGAACAATGGATGTCGAAAACAAACTTAATATTGTTGAAAATGAGCTTATCAAAGCCGAGATTTCAAACAAAGAACGAACCATCCTTGAAAATAATGTGGATAAAATCGTTGAAATAAAGCTCAACGAACAAATATTCAAAAATAATTTTGATGTAATAAAAGCGCAAGATGAAATAAACACAACCCTTTCAAAATATTTACTTAACAAAACCTATGGAGCAACGCTTGCTGGCGAAAAGATAAGCGAAGCTACTAAATTATTTCTTAATCAAAATTCAAAAGTTACTATTTTGAAAACAAGATATTTTACATATGCTGAATACACTTTCTGCTCAAATGCTCTCAAAAATACAACCATCAAAAAAGCGCTTGGAAACAATATCAAAAGCGAGTTCACTATTCCAATTGGATATTCTAAGAAAATAATTACCCCAATTTATAAAAATTTGCAAATCAAATTGAAAACTTAAAGGACTGGATAAAATGAATTCAATTGATGCGCTAATTTCAATCTGTGTTCTTTTTGCCGCGTTTGGAATTCTAATCGGAGCAGTGAATTTACAAAACGAGAATTCAAAGCATGCTTTACTTTCAGCGAAAGCAAAAGGAGAGACGCTCAAATGCGCAGCAATTGTTGATTCAATTGCGTCCAATAGCGCAAAAGGATACAATGACAGATTGAACTGTGAAAGCGACGGAAATAGATTAAGCGCAAATGAAGAGGGAGTTACTAAAAGTGCAGCAACAATAATTGAAACCACAAATACTGGAGAACTTGTGCTTAAAATTAACAAACACTATCTGGACTGATTAAAATGAAACAAATTAAGACACTAAATATAGGACACTTTACGCAAAAAGGACAAATCTTCGGAATAGACGCTATGATCAGCTTTACAATAATGCTATTTTGCCTGCTCACCTTTGCAATAACTTTGGCAAACCAGACACAAAATACATTAAACAACCTGCAAGATTTCGAGCTTGAAGAAAAAACGATTGCAATAACTGATTCGCTTGTCAAAAACCGCGATGAAAATAACCCTCTTTTTGGCTCCTGCGCAGTTGATTATGAAAAGAAACGAGTTCTGACAAGCGTTATTGATATAGAACTTTTAAGAAAGGCACAAACAGTTGATTTTGAGGGAATATTTGCAAAACAAATCACAATTAAGAAAAATGACTATGTGGAAAATATTTTTTTAGAAACAAGAGATTCTAACCAGTGCATATCAGTAAAAAGATTTGCGCTTATTGAAAACAAAAAGTCAATTTTGGAAGTGGTTATTTGCAGAAGCTGACAGAATCAAAGAATAGAAATGAAAAAGGAGCAATTTTTTCAATTGAAGCAGCAATTTCAATACTTTGCTTTGCAATGCTGTTAACCACAGTTAATTACACAGAAAAACAGAGCCTAAAAGAAGTTCTAATAACCGAGCAAGCAAATGACTTGCTACGCGTATGGAGCACTGGATTTGAAACAACTGACTCCATGAAAGAAGATGCAAATATACTGTTTGAAGATAAAGCCGAAATTTATGTAAATGGCAATAAAATACTTTCAGCAAGAGAAGAAATAAATTCAATTTCAACCGAAGGAATTATTTTAAATAAATTTCTTGAAGAAAGCAATATCAGGATTGTTGTTTATTACAAATAAACAAATTTTAGGAAGAATTATTGATTTCTATTTCAATTAATCCCCTGATTTTAGCGAGTTTAACTTCAAAAGCGCCTGAATAACTGCCCATGCCCAAGATTTTTGCTCCCCCCAACCCAATATCAAAACTTTTCTCCCCCACACTAATAAAAAGAGTTCCAGTATTTTCCGAGAAATTTATTTCTTTTGCCGCAAAATAATAAAGGCTTTTTGAAGAGCCGTCCGCAAGAAAAGAAAAAAGAGAAATTGACTCGTTTAAGTCAGAAGAAATCTTTTTCGCCAATAGAATATCGCTTGAAATTAAAAAAGCATCAACGCTATACCCCATTACCGGAAGAGAAATTCCAAGAACGCCAAAAAAAGCCGCAAAAAGAAGCAAGTACTCAATAGAGACCTGCCCCTTTTTGCGACAGTATGCAGGTTGATATGATCGGATCAAAATAATCACTTAATATCATCAATCTTCTTCAAAACATCTTCAGAAGTTTCCTTTAATTTCTTAGAACCTTCCTCACTGGTTGCCTGCATCTGCGAAACAAGCACAAGCACCACTGCAACAACCGCTGCGAGAACTATAATAAGCTCCACAGAGATTTGCGCATCCGCCTCGCAGAAAATTGAATTTCTATTAATGAATTTTGAACCAAACATTTCAATCACAAAGAACCCCTATTTTGAATGAATAAAAAGCTTTACAACAATTCGACAAATGCCGATAGGAAAAATTGAAAAATATATAAACTCAACGGAACAAATAATTAGGTAATATGACACACAATAACAGCAAAAGTTCAGTGTTTCACTTCAGTCCGCAGGAAAAAAAGGACTTAATTATTTCCTGGATTACACTAAGCTTGGCTTTTGCAGTAGTAATAAGCCCAAGATTCTTTAACACTGAAAGTATGCTTGTTGCTCTTCCAATAGCAATGGTCGGGGTGGGAACAGGATTTGTTTTGCACGAACTAGCCCATAGAGAAGCTGCCAAGTCATTTGGATTTCACTCAGAATTTAGAGCATGGTATCCGGGATTAGGACTTGCAATAATACTTGCAATAGTATCATTTGGACAATTTACCTTCGCTGCTCCTGGAGCAACATACTTCTTCGGGCACAACGTATCAAGAAGACAAAATGGAATAATCTCAGCAGCAGGACCGGCAATAAATATTGTAATTGGATTACTACTAATGGTTCTTGGAATATTCTCAAGCGGGTTCATACAATACGTCTTAATTGCAGCAAGCACAATAAACTTTTGGCTAGCGTTATTTAATTTAATTCCAATATATCCTCTGGATGGCTCAAAAATAGTTGCATGGAAACCAGTTGCGTGGGTATTACTTGCAGTAATAAGCGGATTCTTTGTATTTGCGCCCGGAATTTTGTTTTAAAAAACTCAAGAAATAGATTTTTTGTTAATTTAAACTATTTTAAATAATTTCCTCTCGCAAGATACACTTTTGTTCCTCCGCCATGATGAGTTTCAAGCAAACCTTTTTCCAAAAACTCATAAATTGCAGAACTATTATTTCTTGCGCAGAACTTTTTCACTTCAACAATCTTCTTTCCTCCAGGGCCGATAAATGAAAGCACTCTTGCAAGCCGATCAGGAGTCGCATTTACTGCTTTTGAAAGCAAACCGTTGTCAAGAGCTGTGAAAAATATTCTTTGAGAAAGCGAACCTGAATTAGCAAGTTTTACAACAGAATCGTTGCTTAACGTGCGGGAATCAAGCATCTGCCTAAAACGAGAAGATACAAGCGGATTCTCATTTGCAATCTCAACAAGCGCTGAAAGGACAGGATTAAACTTTGCGCCTGTAATTCTTGCAGCCCTTGCTTGATTAGAAACAGCTTTGCTTCTATGTTCCTTTGCTACTTTTTCTTTCTGCTCATAAGAAGCAAGACGCTCTCCCCTAGTCAGAGCTTTTGAAGGAGCACTTGCTGATTGAGGTTGTGCTGTTGAAGTAGGAACTCTCACCGGCTTTATTACTCCAAAAGACCTTCCAAGCTCGAAAAACAAATCAGCCTTCATTTTTTCCATAACACTAGCAATAATCATTGTCTGCTCCCTTGCGCCAATAGTCGGAGAAGAGGCAACAGCATTTTTTACAAGCTCATTATACTTAGGCATGTTGCGCTCAATCCACTTCTTAGCAGTGCGCTTCTGGTTAGGAGTTAATTTAACTCCTTTAAAAGTAAGTTCCGCAAAAAAGTTTCTCGCAGAATTCTGCCACATCCTAACTCCGCGCTCAGTCTTTAGCAGATTAATATACACTCTGTCAAAATCAGCCGCAGGAACGCGAGAAGTTGCAAGAACTGAAGTTGAATGAATCTGTATAAAATCCGCAAGCGCCATGTCAAGAAGCTTCTTATTCAAAGGCAATCCCCTTTCCTTAAGATACTTCGTAAAATGCTTTTCAAGCGTGGAAACAAGAACCTCTGCGCTAGAATGAACAACCTTTTCAACAACTCCTGCAAAAAAACTATTCACAGTAGACTCTGAAAACTCACCCTTCTTCAAAAGCCCCACAATTGTCTGCTTGGTAGCATTAGCTGGAACAGGTTTCCCAGATTTTGCATAAGTCGCCCTTAAAATATTCATCAAGTCGCCTGAGTTTCTTGAAAGAAACTCGACTTTAGTCTGCATTGGAATTTCATTTGCTTTCATTCGCATAAAACGATAGCTTTTTTCAACATCCCTTGGAAAAGAAACAGACACATACTTTGAATGAAGCTGCCTAAGTTTGGCTTTATGCTCTTTTCTTTTTGGAGCAAGACAATACCATTTAGCTGAAGTTGGACTTGGCATAACAAAGTAGCCACTGAATAAGTAGAAAAAGCTTTGGGAGAGTTAAAAACTAACCAACGTAACTAGGGCGGAAGTCAAGGGCTTTTTCTTTGAACTCTGAATATGCCTTCTCAGACTCATCATCAATTGAAGGATTCATTTTTCTTAAAATTTCTTCAAAGTGTTTCATTGCAATTAGTCCGGGCTTCATATTATTCTGGCTCAATACAAGAAGCGCGGCTTCTCTAACAAGCCCCTCAAGGTCTGCCCCGCTGAATCCCTTTGTCTGCTGTGCAAGAATTTTAATTGAAACATCCTTATCAAGTTTAACATTTTTTATATGAACTTTTAGAATTGCTTCCCTTGCTTCTTCATTAGGAGCAGGAACTATAATTAATTTATCAATCCTGCCGGGGCGTAAAAGCGCAGGGTCAATTAAATCAGGGCGGTTAGTTGCGGCAATGAAAACAACATCGCTTAATGATTCAACCCCGTCAAGTTCAGTCAATAGCTGATTAACCATTCTTTCAGTAACATTATTTCCAGCCTCAGTGCCTCTTCTTGGCGCAATTGCATCAATTTCATCAAAGAAAACAACGCACGGCGAAACCTGCCTTGCTTTTCTAAAAATCTTTCTAACACCCCTCTCTCCTTCCCCAACCCACATGCTCAAAAGTTCAGGGCCTTTAATTGAAATAAAATTTGCTTCGCTTTCAGTAGCAACTGCTTTTGCAAGAAGCGTTTTGCCTGTCCCCGGAGGACCATAAAGAAGAACTCCTTTAGGAGGAGAAATCCCCATTTCCTTAAACGCCTGCGGATTTTTAATCGGCCACTCAACAGCCTGCTTTAATTCGCTCTTTACTGATTCAAGCGCGCCAATCTGCTCCCAGCGAACATTAGGAATTTCAATTGCAACTTCCCTTAATGCGCTTGGCTGGACATCTTTAAGCCCCTCAATAAAGTCATTTTGAGTGATTTTTAACTTTTCCAAAACTTCAGGAGGAATTGTGTCCTCTTCTAAATCAATTTGAGGCAAATATCTTCTCAATGCTTTCATTGCGGCTTCTTTGCTTAATGCTTGAAGATCAGCTCCAACAAATCCGTGAGTCAATGAAGCAAAATAACTTAAATCAACTTTTTCTTTAATTCCTTCTTCAAGAGGCATTCCTCTTGTATGAATATTAAGAATTTGTTCTCTTGCTTTTTTATCAGGAACAGTAAATTCAATCTCCCTGTCAAATCTTCCGGGCCTTCTTAACGCTTCATCAATTGAATTAACTCTGTTTGTCGCAGCCATTACTATTACTTCCCCTCTTCCTTCAAGGCCGTCCATCAGGGATAACAGCTGGGCTACTACTCTTCTTTCAACTTCACCAACAACTTCATCTCTCTTTGGAGCAATTGAATCAATTTCATCAATAAAAATAATTGAAGGAGCATTCTCCTGAGCATCCTTGAAAATATTTCTAACTCTTTCTTCCGCTTCCCCCACAAATTTTCCCATTATTTCAGGAGCTGAGATTGAAATGAAATGAACCTGGGCTTCATTTGCAACAGCTTTTGCAAGAAGAGTCTTTCCAGTCCCAGGGGGGCCATAAAGAAGAATACCTTTTGGAGGAACAATTCCAAGCTTTTGAAATAACTCAGGGTGCTTCATCGGAAGCTCAACCATTTCCCTAACTTTTTTTACCTGCTCCCCTAGTCCGCCAATATCTTCATAAGCAACTTTAGGAACGCCTGCCAAGCTATCCTTCACTGGTTTCTCTTTAAGCGAAAACTGAGTAGCATCAGTAACTTTTACTATTCCCCTTGGAGCAGTATCAACTACTCTATAAATAAATCCTGAGCCAAAAACGCTAATCCAAACATTATCCCCGACATTAAGAGGCCTTCCAAGGAAACTTTTCTTCAAAATCCTGTCATACCCTGACGCAATAATTCTAACTTCTTCAATCGGCGCAAGAATTACTTTCTTTCCTTCCTGTGGAATTACTTTTTGAACTTTAACTCGTTCATTTAATCCAACTCCGGCGTTGTGCCTGATGAAAGAATCCATTCGAATTATCTTTTTGCCCTCATCATCGCTTCTTGCGGGCCAAACAATTGCAGCAGTCTTTTTGCTGCCCTCAATTTGAACAATATCTCCCGAAGTTATTCCTAAATTAGCCTTAGTTTCTTTATCAATTGTAACAATATTTCTGCCCACGTGAGTAGGGTCAGGATCCTGCACTTGTAAAAGCGCTTCAAATTTCTTTTCATCACTTGCCGCAGAAGGCATATTTACACCAAAAACATAAAACAACAAAAACTTACCCGGAATTTATTGTTTCTAGAAGATATGAACTAAAAAAGGATTATAAAGCTAACCAAGAAATACAAAATTCAAAATAAAACAAGCAAAAGCAGGCTAATTAAGCTAATCCATAGCAATATTGAATTAAACTATCTCAAAGCTTCCATTTGGAAGAACTGAAACGAAATCATCCACGCTTAAATTAAGTCCCTTTTTTAGAAATCTGTCTTTTAGAAGTTTGGCTGTCTGCTCTTTTGAAATAGAGCCTTGCCTTAATTCAACTGAAAAAGTGCAGTGCTTTCGAACTGCAGAAATCGGGCCTGCCATAAGCACTTTTTCACGATTAAAATAGCCAACAGCGCAGGCAAGAACTGATTTTCTAAACCAATTTCTCTCGCCATAAATCATAAACGCTCCTGTGCTTAACGATTCGCCGCTTTTTGCGGATTTTGAAACCTGCTCAGGCTTCACTGAATACACATCCGCAATTGCCCTTCCTTCTTCCCAAGCTTTTGAAAAAGTTGCTGCAAAAACAGCAGCTTCTTTCATTGAGTTATCCGGGGCAATGAATTCATTTCCCTTTAACTCTTCAGGAGCCTGAATAAAACAATGCGGAGCTCCAAAAACTTCCGCGTGAAAATAAATATCATTTTTCTTCATTCGCTTTTTTACAAGCTCTTCATTGCTTTTGGCATCTTTTCCACCAACAACCAAGTAGCCGTCTGAAGTAAAGAACCACCTGAATGATTCAAACCATTTTTTTGAGCGGGCTTTTTTATTTTTTTCAAGAATTGGAGCCTCTTTATTTAATTTTTCCTGCTCAAGACGCTCATTCATCTTTTGTTCAAGTATAATAAGCGCTTTTTCAATTCCCAAAATCTTTTTTTTGGCAGTTTTGGATTTCTCAAAGTAAGCCGCTGCATTCTCGTCAAGAGATTTTGATAAATCAATTTCTAAATCCATAAAAATAAAATAAATAGAAAAGAAGTAAAAATATAACTGCTGCTAGTCAACAGCAGCCTTTTTTCGCATAATTTCAATTATTGAATCAGTCCTTGAACTTCGCTTAAATGCGGGCTCTGTAAGGTAGAAAACCTGCCTGTCTTTAACCACTTCATAATAATTTGGAATTTTCTTCATATAATTTTCCTGCAAATTTTTATGATATGATTCAACATCTTCATAGAACTGAAAACTAATAACATTAAAGTTTCCCGAGCCCATTACTGAATTAAGAGAGAACACATGAGGATCTTTTCTTGCAACCGCAAGGTACTGCTCCACAAATTCAGGCTTTGAAAAGTCAAGCTGAAGCAGTTCAACTGCTTCAAGTTTGTATCCTAATTTCCAAAAAGCAATTTTAGGGCCGTATCCTGTAAGAACCCCTTCCTTTTGAAGATAATCAAGCGAACTCTTAATTGTGGCAAGGTGAAAACTTGTTTTTGTTTTAATTCTTCTAATATTAGGCTGAGTAGCGCCCTTTTCTATTAGGGCTTTTAGAACATTAAGCCTTATTTCATCGTCAACTTTCATCTTTTGAGCCATAATTTACCACAACAAGAGGGTTTTTCGTATTTAGACAATTGTGGAAAAACCACTTATAATAACAATATCTTACACCATAATATATTTAAGTGTATGTTTTATTACACTAAAATCTGATTAATACTTATTAAGCGTAGAGATTACTAAGTATATTGGAAATTTAAGGAGGGATGTAAAAGAGTAGTTTGAAACAAAGTTTTTGGAAAGAAAATATGGGGTAGGCTCACCAGGCTTTAAATGGATTTCTAATTCTAATTCCAACCCCATGTTTTCTAAAAGAATAATTATTATTTTAAGCATCTTTTTTTAGCAGAAGAAGTTTTCTTTGTTTGGGTTTTAGAGTTCATTTTATGCAAATAAATATTTGAATAAATAACCTGATTCGAAACCGCATGAAGAGTGTAAATAAAACCAGTCACTACTACAAGAATCCAGAACAAAATCAAGAAGCCAGGAACTGAAATAAAGAATGCAATCACAAACTTTATCACTGAAACAGAAAAAGGGATTACTGAATATAGAACAACAATTCTTTTGTTTGAAAATGACTCAAAAAGAGTGAGTTTGAATGACTCCTTAACCCCTTTTTTCCCAAATATTATTGTGGGAAACAAAAAATACAACAAAAATATAAAAGCAAAACCAACCGCAAGCGAAACAATCCAAGAAAACTCGTCAAAGTTCAGGCTGATTAATATAAAAGAAAGAATTCCGGAGGCAATTCCGACAAGAGCCGCGGACAAAATGCCCGCAAATATTATTTTTCCGATTTTTTTCTTAACAGGAAGAATTGCTTTTGCAAAGTTAATCTTTCCGCTAATTGCCTGCTCAACAAGAGTCGGATAAATTCCAGAAAATATAATATCGAAGAAAAAAGTTCCAAGAGTAAGCAAAAGAAGAACAACCGCCGAGCCGAGAAGAGAAGACAAATCAACCAAAGCCGCTTTTGAAGGATCGGACATTAAAACAAACATCTGCTGAATTAATCCAACGCTGACAATAAGCCCGTAGCCGTACAAAACAGCAATTACTAATTTTGGAATAAAAATAAAAGGGTGCTTTAATGACAGCTTAAACGAAAACACAAGCGCATTATAAGTATCAAGCAGTTTATTCATTAAAATCACATTGTTTTTTCATTTACTTTTGGCTTTTTTACCGAAAGCTTCCTTGATTTTTTTGGCTTTTCACTAGCGCCTGCATCAACAGAAGGAGAAGCAGTATTATTTTTAACTTCGTCTGATTTTAACCCAACCACAGTAACAGGCTGGTGATGATCTTTTGACTGTTCAGCAGCTTTTTTCACAGCATCCTCTTTTTTGCCCCAGTCTTTTTTTGTAACACATGTCATAGTCAGGCACATCTTGTAGCTGAACTTTCCATTCTTCACGCTAATAATCGGAGCTTTGCATTCAGGACAGTACTGATTAAGCGAAGCAATAGTTCCTTTTTGCGGAAGCGGATAAGTTACTGTGCAATTAGGATATCCTGAACACCCAACAAATCTTTTCCCAAGCTTGCTTTTTCTTAAAACTAAATTAGCACCGCAAGTGCACTTTCCAAAATTATCGCTGTACTTTAAAGACATTCTTAACTCAAGCCCAACAGCATCCTTGTTTTTGAAAAGCAGTTCCATAACCTGCCTTAAATCAGCGCTTGACTTATCAACTACAGCCCTTTGGAGAAGCTTTCCTGCCGCAACCATATCCATCTCATTTTCAAGCTGAGCTGTCATTTCAGGCTTTGTAACAACCTCGCAGTGCTTTTGAAGCGAATCAATCACAGCAAAAGCAACTTTGCTTGGCTCAATACTTTTATTACCAGAAATATACTTTCTCGCATAAAGCTTTTGAATAATTGAAGGGCGGGTGGATTTAGTTCCAAGATTATTATCCTCCATTAATTTAATCAGCGAACCTTGGCTGTATCTCCCTGGAGGCTGGGTTTCTTTCTCATTCATATCAAGTTTCAAAACTTTAACAACATCCCCTAACGCAAGCTTTGGAAGAAGAGTTTCATTTAATTCGCTGTATGGATAAACTCCCTTCCACCCCGCAAATAAAATTACCTGCCCCTTTGCAATAAACGGCTCCCCAGCAATCTCAATCAAAACACTCGTATTCTCTGTCTTTGCATCTTCGCTCAGCGTTGCCAAAAATCTTCTAGCAATAAGCTCGTAAATTTTCCATTCTTCAAGCGAGAGGGCTTCCTTTTGAACCGCATTAACAGGATAAATAGGAGGATGATCCTTTGTTTCCTTTCCCGCCGAAGGAATAATTTCTTTTTGATTTAAAACACTCAACACATCATCAGTGAGAGCTTTTACAGACACAAGTTTATTTAGAATCTGCTTTAAGTCAATTGATTTTGGATAAGTGCAGTTATCAGTCCTCGGATAAGAAGTGAAACCTTTTTGATAAAGAGTCTCTGCAATATCCATCGCCCTTCCAGCGGCAAAGCCAATCGCAGTAGCGGCTCTTAGAAATTCAGTAGTATTAAACGGAACAGGCTTTTTTATCACACGAACTTTAGTATCAACCTTCTTCACAATTCCTGAAGTCGGATTCTTGTCAAAAATTGCTTTTGCTTTTTCTTTTTCCCAAAACTTTTCATCCTGATGAACTGCCTCAAACTCTTTGCCGCTCTTTTCACAATGCGCAATTAGTTCCCAATATTTCCGGCTTTGAAAAGCAAGGCGCTCTTTCTCCCTGTTTACTACAAGGGCCAGCGTAGGGGTTTGCACTCTTCCAACACTTAAAAAATCTTTTCCAATCGAGCCTGAGATAATTGAAAGAAATCTTGTAAGCACAGCTCCCCAAATTAAATCAATTTCCCTTCTTGCATTTGCGGAATAAGCAAAATTATAATCAAACTTTTCAAGAGAGGAAAAAGATTTTGAAATATCCTCTTTAGTAATCGCAGAAAAATACGCTCTTTTTACATTAATTTTCTTATTTGTATCCTGCGCGTAAGTAATTGCTTCAAGACCTATTGCTTCCCCTTCCCTGTCCGCATCAGTCGCAATAATAATATTTTCAGCGCCAAATGAAACTTCCCTTAATGCATTAATAATAGCCCATTCTTTTTCAGAGTAAACAATTATTTCAGGATTAATTAATTCCCGAACATCAACCCCTCTCCAATTAGCATATTGTTTTGGAAACTCAACATCAGAAATATGCCCCCTAAGAGGAACGAGAAGTATTTCTTTTCCCGCCCAGTTAAATTCAAACACTTTAGCCCCCGAAACGCTTTTTGTCCGCACGCCCGCATCCGCAAGATACTTTGCGATATTCTCCCCAGCAATTGCTTTTTCTGAAATAATTAGATCCATTGATAACAGTAAAAGGAAACAAAAAAACTTAAAAGGGAGAGGTAAAACTTCGACAACTGACTTTTGCAAATCAAGCCAAAACTAAGGCGGATTAGATTTTGTTTTGAAGAGTGGTGCTTGGAAGCGATTTTGTCTTCTTAAGCTCCGAAAGCACAACCATTGTTTTTAGGTCAATTACTCCGTCAATCAAACCAAGCTGATTAATGAATTTTTCAGCGCTCTCGAGGTTTGGAACAATAAGTTTTGAAATAATATTATACTCTCCAAGAACCTGATAAAGCTCAAGGACAAAATCAAAACTATGCAACCGCTTTACTATATCCTTAGTCTTTGAAGCCTCGCATCTCATTTGGACATAAATAGGATTCTCATAACCCAAAACTTTGTAATTTAAATCAACGCTGATTCCGCTTATTACGCCCCTTCTTTTCAGCGATTCAACTCTTTTTTTTATTGCAACATCAGTAAGCCCCGAGTCCCTTGCAATAGCAGAGAAAGACGCTCTCCCGTCCACTAAAAGCGCCTGAAGTATTAAATGATCAATCTTATCCAAAGAAATCAAACCATTCACCCCTTATAAGTTAAGAAAACTAAGCAACCCCTTAGCAAAATAGACAAAAGAAGAGTTTAAAATTCGATTTCTTAACGAAAATGAGGCGTTTCTCAAATCAAATATCCCCAAAGTGGTTTGATTATCTAATTTAAACTGTATTGACCAAGAGATAGATTAATGCACTCTGAAATTGTTGAAGAAAAGATACAAAAAATCGCAAAAGAAATACAGGAAGCCAACGCAAGCGCATGGACTATTGCAAAGATAATAAAATCATTAAGCGAGATGAAAAGCGCAAGCGAAAAAAAACTCCGCGAACACGCATTATTAATGCTAAAAGAAATTGACCCAAATGCAGCCATAATTTATGAAAGATTCAGCAAAATGACCGTGTACACTTCAAATGAAAAAACAAAATCATTCAACAGGGGAAATATTGTAAATTCTCTTTTAAAAGAAACAAACATATCAAGAAGCGTTGCTGAAAAAATAACCACTGAAGTAGAAAACCAAATCAAGGACTCCAAAATTGAATTTTTAACTCCAAGCCTGATTAGAGAGCTTGTAAACGCAAAATTAATTTCATACGGCTTTGAAGAGGTAAGAGACGCATACGCAAGAGTGGGCGAGCCTGTTAATGATGTGCGACAGAAACTTCAAACCGCGCCATATGCGGGCGAAACCACAAGAGAATACAATATCCTAATAGAGCTCCCAAAAAAAGCAAGAGAACTTCATTTTAATGGAACAATACACATTGAAGACCTTGAAGGGTTCTCCCAAAGAGCATACGCTTATTCATTTATTGCAAATGAAAAAGACACTCTTGAAAAGACAATATTTGACGCAATTGGTAGAATTACGCACAACAGAAAATACTTTTTTATCCAGCCTGCAATTTACGGACTGACTTTTGCATGCGCAGGATTTGTAAAAAATGAAGCGCACGCAAAAAAAGCTGCTGAAACTATTATTGAATCAAGCAAAATACTAAACGAACCTCCGCTTCTTTCGCTTGAGTTATTCACTCCAAGCGCTTTGAGCAATTTTTCAGAACAGAGGCTAAGCGCGGCAAAAATCGCAAACTATCTGCTCGGGCAAAATGTTGTTGTCGGAGTTGATTCAAAGTACTCTTTAAAACTAATCGAGCCTGAAGGAAAGCAATTTGTAATATTAAATAACGCTCTTGAAGAATACTACCCGGTAAGCAAGGAAATATTCTCGCCGACACAAGGAATTGATTTATATGTTAACATAAATCTTGAAAAAATTGCGGGGGAAAGCGAAAGCGAATTCTTTGAGTCGCTCAAAGAAGTTGCTGAGGCCATAGAAGAACTGCGCAAAACAAAACAAGCGCTTCTTATGAAAAGACCTTATTTAAAAGATTTCAAAATAAGCGAATTAAAAACAGCAATCGGACTCACAAACCTAAATATGCTCGCGCAAAACTTTACGACAAGCAAGCAAATAGAATTTGCGGGCAAAACTTACAAAGAAATATCAAAATTATTCAGCGACTGCCTGCTTTTTGGATTAAGCAGCGAAAACGTGCGGGCAAAATTCTCCGAAACAAGCGAAAAAGAAATATTCTCCCAGCAAACTCTCGGCTTTGACGAATGCTTAAAAGAAAAGAAATGCTGCTTCACAGGAAAAGCCGCGACAATAAAAGAAGTGAATGAGCTTCTTGACAAGAAAGTGAAAAAAGTAGAGTTTGTCGGGATTTAAATACAACCCAAACAGAACTGATTTAGAAAAAGTTTATAAAAAAAGCTTAATGTTAAAAAAAGTGAATTAAATAAAATTAAACTAAGAAATTAAAGAAGAATAACTTAAAGCTTTGAGCCGTGTCTTGGCTGTTCTCTTAATCTTGTCCCGTGCTTGAATTTTGGCTTCTCTGCCCTAGGAGCTCTTGCATGAACAAATTCATTGCTCTTCAATAAATCAACTTTCATAAGGTAAGCGTATGATTTTGACTGCTCAATAAAAGGAACAAGGAAAACCATTATTATGAAAAATGAAACAATTGAACCAGGAAGCGCCATAAGCTCAAGATAAAGCTCAATGTACACCGCGATAAATAATACTATTGAAGCAATAACAACAATTGCCGCGGCTGTAATTATATTTGAAGACCAGAATTCAATGCTTTTCCCAATAGATTCCCCAACAGTTGCTTCGTCAAGAACAATACTCTGCGGAGCGAACATTACAACAAGCGCAATAATTAAATTTATGATTAAAGCAAGCAGTCCGAAACCGTACATCGAGCCAAGAACGCTGATTAGGTAAAATACTATCGCAAATATCAAATATAAAATGAAAATCTTAAGAGCAGCGTCCTTAAACAAATTATTCCAATAAGTGTCAAAGCTTATGTTCTGAACATCTCTATGAACTGAATAAACAGTAAGCGAAACAAAAAATGAAAATACATACAGGAAAACAAGAACCAAAATAAGCCCTATTATTCCAAGAAGGCTTAAATCAAAAGAAAGGAAAACTGTTCCTGCGTTGAAGAAAAACTGGTTGAAAAAAGCAAAAAGCGCAAGGAAAACGAACAAAACCCCAAAACTAACCATTACGCGGGCGTTTGAGAAATACTCTTCAATAGCCCTCTTTAAAACAATTCCAATCATCTAAACCAAACCAATTCATCACTAAAAAAGTTTAAAAAACAACCTTAATCAGCCAAAATACGAATAACTTTGCCAATTAAGTAATGCGTCCTAACTTCCTCAATCCTTGCAACAACAAACTTTCCAAAACCCTCTCTTACAAACACAGTATTGTACTCATCAGTCCGCGCATTAAACCCGTTTTTTGCCTTCTCTGAGACAAGACAACGCACTTCTTTTCCAACAAGATGCTTGTTTTTATCAGAAAATAAGTCATTACAGAACTTTGTAAGAAGCCTGCTTCTGTCTTTCTTCTCCCCTTCAGTAAGCTGCCCACCCATCTTTTCAGCAGGAGTTCCTTTTCTTTTCCCAAATCTTGAAATATTCACGATATCAGGCTTAACTTTCTTTAAAACTTCAAGAGTTTTCTCAAAATCCGAATCTGTTTCTCCCGGAAACCCCACAATAATATCAGTTGCAATTGTAATGCTTGGAATTACTTTCCTTGCATAACTTACACATTTTAAAAAATCATTCACAGAGTACCCGCGGTTCATTGATTTAAGTATTTTATTCGAACCTGATTGAAGAGGAAGGTGCAAAAACTTGTATACTCTTTCATCTCTCATTAAAGGAAGAAGATTTGACTTGATTTTTTCAAAATGATTCGGATTCATCATCCCAAGACGTATCCTATAATTTCCTTTATTTTGCAAAAGTACTCCCAGCAATTTAGGAAGAGAAGAGTTAATATCAAAACCATAACATCCAAGGTCCTGAGAAGTAAGCCAGAATTCTTTTGAAGCGTGAGAGGATTTACTTTTCTTTAATGCATTTACAAAAGCAACATTAATACTTTTTGGAGAGTAGGAGTAAAGCTGTTTTCTCGCAATTCTTGCAGAACAATAAGAGCACGCACCAAGACAGCCTGTGGAAGCAGGAATTATTGAAATAAATTCCCTGCCTTTAATCGGATTAATTTTGGGAGAGAAATTTTGTTCTTTAATTCCAAGAGCTCGGCACAATGACGCAAGTGAATTATCAAGCACAATAATTTCTTTACTCAATTTTGCGACTGATTCATGCTGCGCGCCCGCAAGGCACCCTGTCACAAAAAGCTTTGCAGAAGACTTTTTGTTTTCAAAAAGAAACTTAATTCGCGAAATCATCCGCTGTTCAGTCGTCTGCTTCACGGAACAAGTATTTATTATTACAAAATCTGCTTTTTTGAAATCATCAACCTTAGAAAAGCCGTTTTCAAACAAAAACCCCGCCGCAGACTCAGTTTCAGCAATATTAAGCGAGCAACCATACCCTTCTATAAAAAAACTTTTCATTTAAAACCAACTTCAAACAGGCTTTCTTAAAATGAATGACAAAAACTGCTAATAAAAGCTATTTAAAAAAAACAAAAACTTAAAATGCAATTAAAAAATCAAAAAACCTTAGTCCGCTTCATTTGCATACTTTTTATAAAGACCGTAAACAAAAAACGGAAGCCAAGCAGCAATTACGCCAAGCATAAACGACAAAAACATGCTTTTTCTAAGTTCAGGCCAGAAGGCAACAGGAATATACTGCGAAACAGTCTGCGCTCCGCTGTTCTGCGCCTGAGCCAAAAGCTCCTGATTTACTTTCTGAACAGTTGTGTAACAATCATTCACTGAATTCTCTGAAAAGCAAAATGAAACTGTGTACTTAACCCCGCCTCTTGAATTCAAATTTGCTGATTCGCCTGTGTAAAAGCTCAAGTTGATGTAATAACCAAGAACAAGAACAAGAATTGCGATTACTAAAAACCAAATTGAGTACGCTTCTTTTGAATCAAAATAATCATTCCACCACTTCATCGCAAAATATGCCAAAATAAATCCCGCAATCGGAGCAAAGAAATACATTAATGAATTCCATGCGTCAAAAGGGAAAAATAAACCAACAATCGGAACTCCGCTAAGCCCGCTTAAAGCGCCGCTCGCCATGCATCCAGAACCATTGACAGGATTAGTGCATGCTCCGCCAATAACCCACAAAATCAAATAAGAAACCACAAACCATGCTACAATAATCAGAATAAAATTCTTATTTTCCCACAGTTCAGCCAAGTTAAGCACCTTTACAATACAACGAATAAGTCAATGATGAGTTTTTAACTATTACCATGCGTTCATATTTAGAAACTGTTTAGATGATTATTATGACTCAAATGGAACTCCCATGGGTGGAAAAGTACAGGCCTGCTACGCTAAAAGATGTTATCGGGCATGAAGAAATAACATCAAGACTGCAGAGCTATGTTGACAAAAGAAATCTTCCAAACATGCTATTTAGCGGACCCGCAGGGACAGGAAAAACAAGCTCAAGCATTGCGCTTGCAAAAGAATTATTCGGCGCAAACTTTGAACAAAACTTTTTGGAACTGAACGCATCTGACGACAGAGGAATTGATGTAGTAAGAAACACCATCAAAGATTTTGCCAGAACTCTTGCATTTGACTCGGGATTTAAAATAATTTTCCTTGATGAGTGCGACGCTCTGACTCCTGATGCGCAGCAGGCACTGCGAAGAACTATGGAAAAATACACAAAAACCTGCAGATTTATTCTTTCATGCAATTACTCAAGCAAAATACTCGAACCCATCCAGAGCAGATGCGTAATTTACCGATTTAAGCCTCTGAGCGCAAAAGACGTTGAAAAACAAGTGACCGTAATAGCCGAAAAAGAAAAAATTCACATTGATGAAAAGGCAATCAAAGCAATTAATTATGTAAGCCAGGGCGATTTGAGAAAAACAATTAATATTTTGCAAGCTGCTGCGACAATTGAGAAAAAAATAACTGAAGACGGGATATACAGCGTTTCAAGCAAAGCAAGACCTGAACAGGTTCAGGAAATGATACTACTCGCGCTAAAAGGAAAATTCCTTGAAGCAAGAAAAAAACTTGAAGAATTAATGTATGAACAGGGAATGAGCGGGGAAGATGTGATAATGCAGCTTTATAGAGAAACAATGGCGCTAAGCGAAGAAGAGCTCCCTGACAAAATCAAAATCGAGCTTGTTGATACAATCGGAGAATATGATTTTAGAATAGTTGAAGGCGCAAATGAAAGAATACAACTCGAAGCGCTTCTTGCGCAGTTCATGAAATACAAAAAATAAATTTATTTTCTTAATTTTCTAAAATAAAACTATTTTTTATTTTTTCTCCTTAGGACAAGATTTTTTCTCATCCTTCTTTTAGCAGCTCTTTCTTTTACAATCCACAAATAATTTGCTCTTTCTGATTTGTAATGCGCAAGCATCTCAGCGCGCGTAGCCAGAACAAATTGGGGCTTAACTTTTAACATCCTGCCAAGCAGAAGCGCATGAATTCCGCCCACGAGAACAACTTCAGGCTTGATTCTCTTAATTGATTTAGCCATTACTTTTGTTCTTACATGGTCAATTACATAATTTCCCTTTTGAGTATGTCTTGGGTCGACAAAAAAAGCGTTTTTCACTGTTTTCATCGCAACTCTATCGCCTTTTGAAGTATCAAGCCCGACTAATTGGATTTTCTTCTCTCCAAAAATATTTCTTCTTTCATAAAGAGCATGTTTTAGCGATACCACAAAAGGCAAATGCTCTCCGTCAAAAGGAACTCGATTAATCCACTTCTTATTCGGCTCAAGAGCAACAACAACATTATCAGATTTTGAAGCCGCAACTTCTTTTGCAATCAAATCAGCAACTGCATTAATTTCTTCGCTTGTTCCATTATGCCATGTTCCAAAAAGCTTCATACAATCACTAATAAATGATTCATACTTAATAAAAATCAAAACCACTGGCTTAATCTTGTCTGGGATTTAAAATGTTCGATTAACGCTGATTTGTTTTTATACTGCTCAATTGGGACAGTTAGTTTTTTTGAAAGAAACTCAAGCGCCAAATCAAAATTTGTAAACTCAAGAGGCTTCTCTTTTAACGCAGCTCTTACGTTTTCCCTAATCTGCCAAACGCCAAGCGGAACAGCATAATCTTTTCCAATTTCCCTAAAAACAATTGCCGCGGAATTTAATTTATTCTGCATCAAATACTCCGCAACCGCAAGACGCGAAGCAAAATAAGCTCCTTCAGTTTCATCAGGATAACCTTTAAGCCCCGTGTTAAGCTCATGATCGGCTAAAACATTATAAGTAGTCGCCCCTTGAGTCCAAATTCCTCCAGGAAGCCAGCACTCAATCTGCTCAAAACTCCAAGGATAAGGAAGCAACAGCACCCAAAAATCATTATCCAAATACTTTGAGTGAAATAATCTAAAAGTATCAAGAACTGTGTGCTGAGAAATCTTTTCCTCAATAAAATATTTTGAAATATTTGAATCAACCGCAGTAATGCTCCACCTTGTAGGAACAAGCTTTCTATTCTTTTTCACTCCAAGCGCCCCGCTTGAAAGAACTTTTGCAAGAGTTGAAACCGCAAAACCTTTATTGAACAAATCAATCAGCGCAGTGTTTGATTTTGCATCAGTATCAGAGGTATAATAATCAAGCTCTTTAGGAATTTTCGGATTCTCAAGAAGGCTTACTTTGTCAAGCTTTGCGCTCGGACCAAGAGGGGCTGTAAAAGAATCAAATGAAACATCATTTTTCGGCTTCTCGGCAAGATTCACTTCAAGCTCAAATAAATTTGAGGACATTGCAATTTCCTGAAAATCCAAAAGCTCATAACTTGGATCGCTTGCAAGCGACACGGGCATCGTCTTATACGAGCGGAGAAGAGACTCTCTAAAAGAAATTATTTTCTCCTGCGGCAAGCCGTACCACTTTTCAGGCAAATCACTCACTTCACTTACTTCATTAGGAAGCGCTGATAATGGAGCTACTGCGACTTTTGGATAATTCTGCCATGAAACAAAAAACCCAGGAGGGGAGGCGCCTACAAAATTAGTTCCATGCATTGAAGAAATTATTTTTGTATGAGAAGCATTCTTCTCAAGAATCGGGCACTTAGAAAGCCCGCACAATAATTTTCCCTTGCACTTAATGCATAATTCAGGCGAAATCACAAAACCACAAACCATTTTTTTTAAATAACTGCCTAAGTATAGGGGACTTGCAAGAATAAAACATTTTGCATAACCCCTATCAAAAGTTATTATTTTTCCCACGCAATAAATAGATTTTTATTATAGTGTGCTACTCAATTGTTGCATGGCATTTAGAGACATAGTAACAGCTGCAAAAAAACCGGCAGTATACAGGGCGCCTCCAACACCTTTGCCAAGCAATACTGCAAATATTATTGACGCTGAAGCGCAAGTAGAAGCACTGCAGGAAAAAGCACACGACGGCGAAACAGTAGTTCCACACGTTGAAAAAAAGGACATTTCTTACAAAGACTCTGAAATCACAGGATTTGTTCCAAAACCAAGAACTGCCTCGAGAAACGCGCAGGTAAGCTCGGCTCACGGAAGCATTATTAGAAACATTGCCGCAGAATCTGACAGATCTTCCCAGTTAGGCGCAACTACAAGCTGGCAGGAATGCACGCACAGAAAAGAAGGTTTTGGAAGAGATTACTGCAAAGAGTACCATTCAATTTGCTACAAGGAAAAATGCAGCAGAGCAAGAAAGTAAGTTTACACTAATTCAATCCTTTGCCGGACTTGCCGGCCTTTACCAAGAAAAACAATCCATAGTGATAACTGGCTAACTTAAAGAGAGGCGAAGCTAACTTACAATCTTTTAAGCTTTTTTGAACAGGATTTAGTTATGTGTAACGAGGAAAACAACTATTATGACAAATTCTGGCACACAGCAGCGCACGTGTTTGCAAATGCCCTCGTTGAACTTTACCCTAACGCAAAAATCGCAATCGGACCGCCGATTGAGCAGGGATTTCATTATGATTTTGAACTTGAAGAAAATCTTGACGCAAAAGCTCTTGAAAAAATTGAAGCAAAGATGAAAGAAGTGCTGGCCAGAAAGGAAAAAATGGTCCGAGGAGAAATGACAATAGACGAAGCGCTTGAAACTTTCAAAAACAATCCTTACAAAGTTGAAATGATAAAAGACCTTGCAGCCGCAGGCGAGACAAAGATTGGAACTTACACAAACGGCAAGTTCATGGACATGTGCAAAGGACCGCATATTGATTCAATAGAAGAAATCGGAGCAATAAAATTACTAAAAGTGTCAGGCGCGTACTGGAAAGGAAATGACAAAAACAAAATGCTGCAAAGAGTTTACGGAATTGCATTTAAGACACAAAAAGAACTTGATGAATTCTTGGAAATGAGAAAAAAAGCCGAAGAAAATTCTCATGTTAAACTTGGAAAAGAACTTGATCTTTATTTACTAAGCGAAGTTGTGGGAAAAGGACTTCCGCTCTTTACTCCACGCGGAGCAATGATGATGCAAGTACTGCAAAGATTCATTGAAGACGAGGAAACAAAGAGAGGATACTTAAGAACACGAACTCCAGTAATGACAAAGGCGGAGCTTTACAAAATTTCAGGACACTACACGCACTTCAAAGAAAATATGTTCCAATTAGACATTGAAGGAAACGAATATTTCCTAAGGCCAATGACATGCCCCCACCAATACATGGTGTACAAAGCAAAACAATACAGCTACAGAGACATGCCAGTAAGACTTGGCGAAGTAGCGCAGTTATTTAGAAAAGAGCAGAGCGGCGAACTTCACGGAATAGTAAGAGTATGGCAGTTCACATTAAACGATGCTCACTTAATATGCCGAGACGACCAGTTGGAAGCAGAAATAAACTCCACAATTGATTTAGTCCAGTACTGCATGAAGAAACTCGGCATCAAAGACTACTGGTACAGATTCAGCAAATGGGACCCTAAAAACAAAGAAAAATATATTGACAACCCGGCAATGTGGGAAAAATCACAAGCAATACTAAAAACAGTTCTTGATAAATCAAAAATGAAATATGTCGAAGCTGATAACGAAGCCGCATTCTACGGACCAAAAATTGATATCCAGGCAAAAAATGTTTACGGAAAAGAAGACACATTATTCACAGTGCAGGTAGATTACGCTGCGGCAGAGAAATTTGACATGACTTATATCGACAAAGATGGAGCTAAACAGCGCCCAGTAGTAATACACAGAGCAGCAGTAGGATGCCTTGAAAGAACCGTGGCATTCATACTTGAACAAACAGGCGGGAACTTGCCGTTCTGGCTTGCTCCTGAACAGATAAGAATAATCCCAGTATCTGAAAAGTTCGTTGAGGATGCTAATGAAGTAAAGAAAAAACTCATACTTGAAGGATTCAGAGCAGAAGTTGACTCAAAAGACCAGACGCTTGGAAACAAAATCAGAAACGCGCAGGGATTGAAAGTCCCAATAATGCTAGTATTTGGCGAAAAAGAAAAAACAACAAACGAATACCAAGTGAGAGAAAGAAACGGAACACAATACAAACTAAATTACACTGACTTAGTTGCGGCTCTTAAGAAGATGAGCGAATAAACCGCTAATTAAACATCAACTTTTCCCTAATGCCACGATTTTAAAATACTACTCGAACAATCATTAATAGGATAAACATGCCTCAAACAAATCTTCCTGATAAGGCAAAACAGCCAAGCGAATGGTACACCCAGATAATAAAAGAAGCTGAGCTTGCGGACATTAGATACGGCGTAAAAGGATGCATAGTATTTCAAAACTGGGCAGTAGAAGCAATGGAAAAAATGTATGATTACATGGAAGCTGATTTGAAGAAAAGAGGACACAAAAATTACTGGTTTCCAACACTTATTCCTGAAAGTTTTTTTCACAAAGAAGCAGAACATATTGAAGGATTCACTCCTGAAGTATTCTGGGTAGAAAAAGGCGGAACTGAAAAACTTGAAGAAAGATTAGCCTTAAGGCCTACAAGTGAAACCGCATTTTACTCAATGTTTGCATTATGGATACGCTCATACAAAGATTTGCCTTACAAAACTTACCAAAGAGGAAATGTATTTAGATACGAATCAAAAGCAACAAGACCATTTTTACGAAGCAGAGAATTTTATTGGATAGAAACGCACTGCGCATTTAGAACAGAAGAAGAAGCATTTGAAAATGTATTAGGCGACATGGAGACAACAAAAAGAGTGGTGTACGGAATATTTGGCGTTCCAACAATTGTATTTGAAAGACCTGACTGGGACAAATTCCCAGGAGCCTTGCGAACATTTGGAGCTGATGCAATCACCCCACAGGGAAGAGTAGTACAACAGCCAAGCACGCACATGATAAAACAGCACTTTGCGGAAGCGTTCGGAATAAAATATGTGGACAAGGACGAAAAAGAAAAAGTTCCCTTCACTACATGCTACGGTCCCGCAATATCAAGAATATTTGCTTCAGTAATACTAACACACGGAGACAATAACGGACTAAGATTTCCATTTGAAATTGCTCCAAAACAAGTTGTGATTATTCCAATACTTGCAGAAAAAGAGCCAAAGGTTTTAGCAAAAGCAAAAGAACTTGCAAATAAACTTGAAGAAGAAGGATACCGAGTAGAGCTTGACGACAGCGACAAAAGACCCGGAGAGAAATTCTACTTTTGGGAAATGAAAGGAGTTCCGCTTAGAATAGAAGTAGGCCCAAAGGATTTGGCTGAAAAGAAAGTAATGATGTCAAGAAGAGACACAGGCAAGAAAACTGCTGTACTTGAAAAAGATTTGCCAAAAGAAATTGCAAAACAAGGAGAAGCACTTAGCAAAAACATCAAAGAAGAAGCAAAAAAGAGCTTTGAAGGGCTGATTAAAGACGTTAAAAGCATGGCTGAAATTAAAAAAATTGTAGGAACAGGAATTGCAAGGGCAAATTTCTGCTCAACTGAAAAAGAAGGGGAAAAGTGCGCTGAAAGTATTGAAAAAGAAGCAGGCGGAAAAGTGCGCGGAACAAGAATTGATGTTAAAGAAAAAGCGGAAGGAAACTGTGTTATCTGCGGAAAAAAAGCGCACAAAGTAGTGTATATTGCAAAAGATTACTAATTCTACAAGCAGGCTAAAATCGCAACTAAATAAAAAAATAAACACTAATCGGCAAGGCTTAAATAATCCAAAACCATATTTTTAGCATGGCAACTGATTATCTTGACGACTTAATCGGCGCAGTAAAACAAGGGGCGCAGGAAGAGCAAAAAAAAGGACAAAAACCGCAGACTCCCGCGCAGATAATCCAAAACGAGCAAAATCAGGACAAAACTCCTGAAGAAAGAGAAGAAGCGCTCGCAAAAAGCATTACTCAAAAAGAAATGAAAAACTTGAACCAGGATGTTGAAGCCGGAGATCCGAGCGAAAAAACAAGCATTGAAAAAGAACTTGACATGCAGCAAAAAACCGAAGTAAAAAGCTATGGAAAAGTAAAAATCTATAAAATCCCCGGAAAACCTCTTGCATATTATTTTGTTCCCACAACAAGACCCACTGCTGTTGAGCGAAAAATGATAAACACGCTCAAAGAAGCGACAACAAGACTGATCAGCATCGCGCCTTACAAAATCAGAAACGCGGATGAAAGGAGAATTGTTTACAAACAAAAAGTAATTGAAATAATAAAAAGCAACACCACTCTAAAAATCCCAGAAAGCAAAATAAACTTCTACGCCGACGCGGTTGTAAGGGAAATGGTGGGGTATGGAATAATTGATGACTTAATCAAAGATGACTTTCTTGAAGAAATCATGATAGTCGGCCCAAAAAAACCTGTTTATGTATTCCACAGAGAATACGAAATGATGCTGACTAATATCGAATTTTTTTCAGAACAAGAAGTTGAAGACCTGATAAATAAAATTGCCCGCGAAGTAGGAAGAAGAGTAGATGTATCATCCCCGCTGCTTGATGCAAGACTTGGAGACGGGAGCCGTGTTAACGCAACAATTCCGCCCGCAAGTATTAGCGGAGGAACTGTAACTATTAGAAAATTCCGTCAGGATCCTTTTTCAATAATTGATTTAATAAGAATGGGAACACTCTCAAGCGAAGCGGCTGCGTTCTTGTGGCTCGCAGTTGAAGGAATGGGAACAAAACCTGCAAACATCCTAATCGCAGGAGGAACAGGCTCGGGAAAAACAACGCTGCTAAATGTACTGGCGTCATTTGTTCCTGACAGAGAGAGAGTAATCACAATCGAAGACACAGCTGAATTAAGTTTGCCTATAAAACACTGGATAAGACTTGAGTCAAAACCCCCAGGACTTGAAGGAACAGGGGAACTGAAAATGGATATACTCACAAAAAACTCTTTGAGAATGAGGCCTGATCGAATAATAGTTGGAGAAATCAGACATGAAGAAGCATTCACACTTTTTACTGCAATGAACACAGGACACGACGGATGCTTGGGAACCGTGCACGCAAACAGCCCTGATGAAACGCTAATAAGATTAACAAGCCCGCCAATGAATGTTCCAAGCATTATGATGAGCGGACTTGACATGATGATAATTGAACACAGATATTATGACAGAAAAAAAGGAACGATGAGAAGAGTAAGCGAAATCGCGGAAGTATACGGCGCGCTAAGCGGAAACCCAAAAACACAAATAATTTACCAAAGAGACCCTGCAAAAGATGTTCTTGAAAGAACGCTTGTTGACAGCGCATACCTTAAAATTATCCAAAATTTTACAGGAACATCAAAAGAAAAGATAAATGCAGAAGTGCAATCGCGAAAAATCTTCCTTGACACCCTTGTGCAAAAGAATATAAGGAACTTAAACGAAGTATCTGAGAAGGCAAAGGACTTTTTGATACAAAGAAACATTGGTGGAACTAATGACATATGATTCAAGCGCAAACCACGAAGAAGTAGACCAAATACTTGAAACAATGAAGAAAAAGTACCGAAAGGAAGGAATGCAATTTGAAGAAGTATCAGGCGGATTAAAAGAACTAAGAGGAATAATTGCAGAAGACACTTACGCAAAAGAAGATATTGAAACAAAAGACGATCTTGACGCATTTAACTCAAATCTTGCAACACAACTTGGAACATTTTACTTAAAACTAAAAAACTTTCTAAAACCGGTACAGGAAATGCTCAAAAAACTTCCATTCACCGAAGAAATCGGATACTATTTGTACTCGGCAAATATGCCTTACTCTTCAAACCAGTACCTTGCGCTGACAAGCGCAGCAGGACTTGTTGGAGCCCTTGTTGGATTAATAATTGGATTATTTGTTGGAGCGCTGCTTGCCGCAACAACACAAAACATAGCGCTTGGAGCAATTATACCCCCAGTTACTGCACTAGTGCTTGGAGTAGGAGCAACATTTGTAATGCTAATGATACCAAAACAAACTGCGGTGTCAAGAGGAAATGCATGCTCTGTTGAGCTTCCATTTGCGCTAAGACACATGGCAACTGAACTAAAAGCAGGAATAGGACTTTACAAAACAATACAAGCAATAACCGCAGCTGATTACGGCGTGCTAAGCGAAGAATTCGCAAGAACTATTACAGAAATTGAAGAAGGAACTGACACAAGCGTTGCGCTAAAACACTTAGCTCTAAGAACACAAAGCAAACCGCTTCGCTCAGCAATAAACCATATGCTAAGAGCAATGAGAGTGGGAGGAAATTTATCAGCAATCATGAGCGAAATTGCGGAAGACGTTTCAGAAGACTTAAAAAACAGAATCAACGCATTCGCACAGCAGATGAACTTCTTTGCAGTAGTATTTATTTTCCTATGCATCGTACTCCCTGTTGCAATTATGATACTTGGCGCAATAAGAAACTCTCCAATAGGCTCAAGCGCGGGAGAATTATTCAAAGCAGTGCCGCTTGACCCAACAGTAATGACACTATTCTTTGTAGTAGCAATGCCAATAGTTTTTATTGTAATGAATTTAATTGTGTACATGGCACAGCCAAAGATGTGATTAGATGGAACTGACAAAATTTTACGAAACCTACGCGGATTGGATGGAGTTTTCCAAAATCAAATACCCTCCGACAGTATGGATAGCAATGGCGCTTGTAATAACAGCAGTAGTAGGATTTGTAAGCTTCATACTCAGCGCGCTAATCATAAGAGAAGTAACACTTCTACCCGTAGCATTTGCAATTTCAGCGCTGGTGCTTGTACTGGGATACCCATACATGCGAAAAGAAGCAATTATTGACTCAATTGAAAAAAACTTCAGCGACGCGCTAAAGCAAATGGCTGACACACTAAAAGCAGGAGACACTTACGAAAGCGCACTAAGGGAAGTTGCAGAAGCGGATTATGGAAGATTATCGGAAGAAATGCAACTGGCGCTAAGAAGACTTGAAGACGGAGAAAACCTTGACAGCGCACTAAGCGGATTTGCGGAAAGAATTGATTCCACTACTATAAAAAGAACAATCACAATCGTGCTTGACTCAATAAAAACAGGAGCAAGCCTTGCGGACATACTTGATGATATCGCTGATGATGTAAGAGACTTCCAGAGACTAAAAGAAGAAAGAAAATCAAACACAACAATGCAATTCATGTTCATGATAGCATCAGGCGGAATAATTGCTCCAATCATTTTCGGGGAAATAAACGCGGTTGTAGGCGGATTCTCAAACATAGGCTCACAGACACTTGACCCAAGCCAAATAGCAGCAGCGGCTTCAACAAACGGGCTAATACTCACACTAATACAGACTTATATCATAATTGAAGTTTTAGGAAGCGGAGCAATGATGTCATTCATCAGAGACGGAAAACTTAACAAAAGCATTATATACATCCCAATCCTTTTATTAATGGCATTCGTGGTATATTACATATCAATGACATTTATCAAAGGAATGCTTGCAGGTGCCAGCGCATGATGGAAGAAAGAGCCCAAGTACAAATGGAAATGATGCTAATACTAGCAGGAGTAATCGTTGTAGTGACAGTTGTTACGCTATTTATCAAAACTACTGCAAACACAGTAGGCGGAACAGCACAAGATGCCGCAAAAAAGCCATAAATTAAGTTTACAACTCAAAAGGGAGGTATGAAAATGGAAGAAAAAGCACAAGGAGCTATTGAATACCTATTAATCATAGGAGCCGCAATCCTAGTAGTAGCAATCGTAATAATAGCAGTAACAGGAGCACTAGGACAAGGAACAAAACAAGGCGGAGATGCAAACAAAGTACAAGTAGATGCATATAACGACCTAAACTCAATGATTAAGTAAATCAGCAAATTGTAATTAAAGGAAAAGGCAACTGCCTTTTCCTAATTCTATTTTTAGTCAATCTAAAGCAAGCATAGTTTGCCAAGCAAAAACTAAACCTTTAAATATCACAAAAAACATGCTATTCAATATTCTTAACTAAAAAGGAGGTTATGAAATGAACTATAAAGGACAGGGTGCAATTGAATACCTGCTAATTATCGGCGCAGCAATACTTGTTGTAGCAATCGTAATAATAGCAGTAACAGGAGCACTAGGACAAGGAACTACACAGGGCGGACAAGCACAAAAAGATCAGAACGTACAAAACAACAAGCTTGCATGCATGGCAGACTGCAACGTAGCAGGACCATGTTACACAGCATCAGCAAATGCAGGATGCGCAATCCTACAACCAACAAGATGCGTACCACAAGCAACAACAGGCACAGCAATGTGTAAATAATAAATAAAACCTCTTTTTTAGGAAAGGCTAAGAACGCCTTTCCCAATTATTTTTTTAACAAAAACTGATTCACACTTGGCGTGCCAAGTGAACATTTAAATACAACCTTCTTGCTTAATTAGAAAGTGATTTTATGAATTATAAAGGACAAGGCGCAATAGAATACTTACTACTACTCGCAGCAGCGGTTGTTGTCGTAGCGGTTGTAATATCATTTATGATAAGCACAGTAGAACCTGTGACAGGAGCCGGAGGAAAACAAACATACGATTATATTTGCAAACAATTAGACACTAATGATTTAGTTTGTGGATGCTACTTAAAGACATCAACAAAAGGCGAACTGTTAAACACAGGAGCATACCAGCCTGCAACAAAAGCATACTGCAACGAAGGTCTCCCTGAAGGACAAAACACAGATCCTTTACTTGACTGGGACTAAAAGAAACAGCAAGGTTTTTTTATGGAAGAGAGAGCACAAGTAGCATTTGAGTACCTCTTGACTGCGGCTTTTGCAATAATGCTTGCTGTGTTCTCCGCCCTGATTGTTGAGACGCTAAGAAGCGTGGCGCTTCAGGCGCAGGCAGATATTTTAACAACAAGAGCGAAAGTTGTTGAAAATATCATGACAAACTAATTTTTGGTTTTCCAAAACCAGCAAACAAGTAAAGATTAAAAACAGCTAACACTTAATCATAGCATGCAAGAAATCATCTATTATCTTCCAATAATTATTTCTGTTATTGGATTAATTATTGCAACTTACACTGATCTTAAAGCAAGAATAGTGCCCAATACTTTAAACTACGGGCTTGCAATAATCGGCGTCTTGTTATTTGGAGTAATTTCCATAATTGAGTGGAACTCAATGCCAATAGTGCTTTCAATCCTTGGACTTTGTTATGGATTTTTCTTCGGATGGATAATGTGGAAAATAGGAGTATTTGCAGGAGGGGATGTAAAATTATTCATGGGGCTTGGAGCACTTAATCCATTTACTCCCGCATTACTAAAAGCAGGACTTTTAACAAACGCAAGCGTCCCATTATTTCCAATAACATTATTTTTGTACTCACTTGTGTGCTTTTTGCCATACGGAATATTTGTAATGATATACAGAGTTTCAAAGAATAAAAAATTCCAAAAAGAACTATACTACGAAATGAAACCAAAAGTAATACTTGCAATAGAAACAGCAATATTTGCTTCAGCGGTTTATGTAATACTTGACTTTATTAAATTCAACACATGGGCAGTGATTCCAATAATTATTGTTTGGGGATTTTTAGGAAAGAAAAAAGTTTACCCAATGATAATTGCGCTTCTTGCAGCAGCAGTGCTGGGGCCAAAACTTCTCCTGACTTCACTTGCAGCAGCAATGATATTAAGCGTTGGAGCGTACACGCTTGTTAAATTAATGCTCACAACAAGAAAAGTGCTTACTACTGAAATCGAGGTAAAAAAACTTGAAGAAGGAATGATTCCAGCAAAAAGCCTCGCATGGAAAGGAAAAAAAATTATTGAGCTTGAAGGAATTGATTACAAACTAATAATAAAATACATAAAAGAAGGCAACACAAACGCAATAAAAAAAATGTTCTCTCCAAAAGACGAGCTTATTTCAGCAAGAAAAGCAAGAGGACTAAGCGATGATGAACTAAAAGAAGTCAAAAAACTCGCAGCGAAAGGATTAATACCTAAAAAGATGCTAATAAAGGAGAGCATGCCCTTTGTGCCGACAATGCTACTGGGGTACTTGCTTTGCCTAATCGCAGGAGATTTGGCATTATTAATGTTAATAGGTGTATTTTGAATGCAAAGGGGACAAACAGTGCTTGAGTTTTTGTTCTTAATACTTATAATAATTGTTTATATCACAGCAACAATTGTTCCGCTCACAAAAGACGCGGGGGCGGCTGTAACTGACACGGAAATAATTGCAAGGGCAAACAATGAAACCCAAAAAATAACGAATATTATTAATGAAGTTGCAAGAATGAGCAACGGAGCAAGACAGAATATTACAGTGTTTGTTCCGGACAGGACAACAATAACATGCAATGACAAAAACTTTTCATTTGATGTAAATCTATCCCTAAAACCATACCCTGCGCAGTGCAATTCAAACGGAACATGCACAAAATTCTTTATTACCGCACAAAACGCACCCGTAAATTGCTCTCTTAAGCAAATAATCGGGCCAAGCAAAAAGCAAATCCTGATTGAAAAAGTGGACAATAATGTTGTTTTCACGCTTGGAAGCTGACTTTGATGAATAAGAAAGGACAAACGGCATTTGAAGCGCTATTTTTATTTGTAATAGTTCTTACTGGAGCGATTGCAACAATCAGCTTTTACACACAAACTCAAGACGACACTTCCGCGCTATTAATTGCAAGAGCTGAAGCAAACAGACAGCTTGCTGAAAAAAAGACAAATAATATAATTGAAGAAATAAAAATGACAAAAAGCACTATTGACACAAATATTAACATAAAACTAAGCCCTTACATTGATTTGAATAAATCAGCAATAAAAAACGCAATAGAAGGCAAAACCTCTTTTAAAAATGTTAAAATAAATGTTGAATAACAACTTCTTCTTTTTCGGCAACTAACGAAAACTAACACAGCTATTTTTAAGCATCGCAAGACAATGCCAGCGTGGACGACAAAACCATTTCAAAAATCTGCCTTATTGTAACCATAATCGGAATACTGCTGTTTGTATTTTCCTATCAGGAAGAGTTCACAAAAAAAAGCATTGGGCAGATTAACTTAAGAGAAGGAGAAAAAGGAGCTGTGTTTGGAAGAATTGATTATGTAATCAAAAACTACCCAGTTACTTTATTTGTTCTTACTGACGGCAACAAAGCAACTATTTACTATCCAAAAGCAACAACACTTAAAACAAACGATTTTGTGACAGCATACATCGAAAACAAAATTGAACAAAAAGATGAACCTGAAACTAATATGCTATTCGCCCACAAAGTGGTGAAAGAATGATTATTCTCTTCTGCATCGCAGGGATGCTGATTGGAATAATTGCAGGACTAATCCCTGGGCTGCATTCAAATAATATTGCAGTCATAATAAGCGCAAGCCCGTACTTTGGAATAGAAATATGCGCCTTTGTCTTAAGCATGTGCACCGTGCAAGTGTTTATTGAATTTATCCCTTCAACTTTTTTAGGCGCAACAAGCGAAGCGACATTTGAATCAGTGCTTCCAGCGCACAGAATGCTCCTTGAAGGAAAAGCATACGAAGCAATATGCCTCACAACACTTGGGGCAATAATTGCTTTTATTTTAGGAGCAATTTTAACCCCCTGGTTTTTTGCATACCTTGAAACAAATTCGCAGGAAATAATCCAAATCACGCCAATAGTGCTTATTTTTGCGCTCATAGTATTTCCGCTAAGCGAAAAGGGCTGGAAAAATAAACTCACAAGCATATTTGTGATAATCGCAGCAGGAACACAAGGGTATTTATTCAACGGACAAATTTTTCCATTAATAACAGGATATTTTGGAATAGCAGGAACTATTTACTCTTTAAAAGAAGAAAACTATCTTCAAAAGCAAACGCTTGAAGTTAAAATAAAACTAAATGAAATAAAAAACGCGCTTGTGGGAATGATTGGCGGAGCGATTGTGGCAGTAATGCCTGGAATCGGGAGCAACACCGCGGGAGGAATAATTAATATTTTTAGAAAAAATACTGATTCACGCGGATACTTAACAATGCTTGGAGCAATAAACGCATCCAATTTCTTTTTTTCATTTGCAACGCTTTTTGCTCTGTCAAAAGCAAGAAACGGAGGAATGCTTGCAATTAAAGACAAAATCTTTGCAACTCCGGCTATGATGACTTATGGAACAGAAATAATGCTAATCTCAGCAGGAATTGGCGGATTTATTGCAATCCTGATTGCAAAAAAAGCAACACAAATAATAAAACCAACTTTAGTAAAAAAACTTGGAATAATCACAATTATATTTATGATAATTCTTGTAGGAGTAATAAACGGAGCAATTGGGCTTATTGCTTTATTCTTCTCAACCGCGCTCGGGTTATTTACAATCTCCTCAAAAATAAGAAGAAGCACCATGATGGCGTCGCTTATCGTACCAGTGCTGTTTTTCTACATTTTCATACTGACTTAAGCATATGTGGAAAGTAAAAAAAAGCCTGCTTGAAGATTTGTGCAAATCAGCGCAAATGTACTACCCTGATGAATTCCTGTGTTTTTTGGGCGGAGATTCTAAGAAAATGGAAATAACTGAAATAATATTTTTACCCACTCAAACTGATGAAATGAGCGCAAGCATTATGGAATCCACAATGCCATACGACCCAACAATTTTAGGGAGCGTGCACTCGCACCCTGATTCAATAGGGGCGCCAAGCGGGGCAGACAAAAAGTTTTTTTCAAAATACGCTATAAATGCAATAATTGGATACCCATTTATTGTTGAAAATATCGCTTTTTTTGATTCAAAATCAAAACCAGCGCGGGTAACAATAGAATAATTAAAATAATCCAGAATATACACCGTAAATTAAGCCCCCAGAAAAGTTAAAAGGACAAAATACATTATTTTAGCATGCAAAAAGGCCAATTAAGCATTGACTTGCTTGTTACACTAATCCTTGTGCTAATCATAATAAGCGGAATTACGCTTGTTATAAGCACTTACTCCACAGGCGCGGATAATTTGACTATTACACAGCAATTAAATTATGGCGCTCAAAACACAGCAGCCTTAATCACCACAACCCAGATGATTTCTGACTCAAAGTTTACTATTGATTTAAAACTCGGCAGAATAAGCTACACGGATGAAAGGAAAAATAACAAACTTGAATACCCTGATGTTGCAATAATTGACCAAAATACAATCCGCCTATCAAAAACAGTGCGAGGGACAATTTACTCTGCAAGCGCGCCGTTTTATAAAACTCCAGATACAAACATTAACCTAACACTTGCCCAAACAAACGGAATACTGGTGATTTCAAATGAATAAGGGGCAGGTATTCTCGACTGATATGCTGATTGGAATGGTCCTCATACTTTTAGGAATAGGCTTCCTTGGCTCAATGATGGAATTTAATCTTTACAACACAAAACAACAGTACAATATCAATGAATTCAACCAAAAAACAGAAACCGCAGTATTAACCCTTGTAAATTCACCCTGGAGCGCATGCTATGTAGACGGAACATTTTTGCCTTACTCAATAAGCCCCGCAAAATTAAATTCAATAGGAAGCGCGGGAATTAAACAAAGACTGGGATTAAGCGATTACAATGTAAATATAACAATAGGTAGCGGATTTGGAACAGAAACTATTATTGGAGATGCGCCAAACGGAGCGATGGTCGGAGCAATTGACTTGAATATTATAGTATGCCACAAATCAGCAGGATTTGGAGATTTGAACAAATGCATGCGAAACGGAACAGCGTGCGAAAATGACAAAACTGATTATAACATATTATTTGTGAAGGTGAGCAAATGAAAAAAGGATTTATTTTCTCAACTGAAGCAGTGGTTACAATAATAGTAATACTTGCAGTGGCATCAATATTCTCCATGCAGCAGACGGGAATAGAAAACAAAACAACAGCAATGGAAATACAAAACAATTCGCAGGAATCAGCGACGCTTTACTTTAATTTAGCTCCAACACAGCCAAATCCTTACAACAAAGAAGTTTACTGCTCGCAGGTAACAAGATACAACCAGCCGGCAAAAGTATTTGAAGACAGAAACGTATGCAGGGGATTTAAATGAAAGGATTTGGAGGAATAGTAATTGCATTCGCAATAGTTGCCGCAGCGGCGCTTTTGTTAACAATAAATATCACTACAATAAATTCTTACTCGTATAAAGAAATAGTGCCTGAAGCCAAACAAACAATCGCAAACTTTGAACTTGTATTAAACCACGCTGCGGAAGACTGCAACTGGGAGCTTGGAGTGGGGCAACTGCAAAACTGCATTGACTCAAACGCGGCTTCAATACTTGCAAGAATGAACGCCACCGGCGGAGTAAAGTGCACAAAATTAAATAACGCTATTCCAGAATCCGACCTTTACACTTACAAATTTGATGTCAACTGTTCAATTGGAACAATTACAGGAAGCAAAAGCCAGGTAAATTTACGAACAAGCAATAAAATCTTTGTCGGAAAAACAAATAAATATCATGAGCTAAAAACAACCGATACCAATCTGTTCAATGGCGTTGTCGGACTATGGCACCTAAACGGAGACGGGGCTGATTACAGCGGAAGAGAAAAACATGCAAACAGCATAACTGCAAGTTCTGCTATGGACAGAAACCAGAATCCAAACGGAGCTTATTCATTTGACAAAACACAAGGAATTTTTATAACAAAGCCATTTGGGGCGGGATTTATCGGCACAAGCGCAACTATTTTAGTGTGGGCAAAAATGCAAAACACAGGAAATTCAATAAAAGCCCCAATCATTGACTTTTACAACAACACTACTGGACTGCACGGCGCATCAATTGTGCAGAAAAAATCTAACGAAATAACTTTTGATTTTGGAAACGGGGCAAATGACACAATAACATATGCAGGGCTTACTGGAAACTGGGTAAGTTTAGTTATGACATATAACCAGGCAACACTAAACACTTACATAAACGGCTCAAAAACAACAAAAGCAAAAAACGGGGCAATTATGATGAATGATTATAATTTAAACATTGGATACAGCCCAGAGGGCTCCACAAGAGATTTTAACGGAATGATTGACGAAGTCATTATCTGGAATAGAGTGCTGACTGACAGCGAAATACAAACCCTGCTAAAAAGACAAACAGGCTAAAAGTCCTGCTTTTTATTCTTTTTCATTAGAAATATTTTTATGAATTCAAAGAAAAGAATCGCAGTAATTGACTACGAGTCATGCAATTATGACAACTGCGGAAATTACCTTTGCGAGAAAGTATGCCCTGTAAACAGAACTGGAAAGAAATGCATAGTGCACGAGCCGCTCCAAAAGCCGATAATTTCAGAAGAACAATGCATTGGATGCGAAATATGCCAAAACAGATGCCCTTTTCGCGCAATAAGCATTGTAAATATAGCGTTTAACCTTGACGAGCCGATACACTCATTTGGAAAAAATCAATTTAGATTACACGGACTTCCAATTCCAAAAGAAAAATCAGTGCTTGGAATAGTTGGAAGAAACGGAATAGGAAAAACAACAATAATGAAAATACTCTCGGGCGCAATAATACCAAATTTCGGGCAAAAAGAAGCAAGCAAAGACAAAGTGATTGAATTTTACAGAGGAAAAGAAGCCCAGGGATTTTTCAAAAAGGTTTATGGAAAGGGAATAAAAATTGCAACAAAACCCCAGAATATTGAATCAATAAAACCTGAAGGCACGGTAATCCAATTACTTGCAAAAATTGCAGGCGCAGAGAAAGCAATTGAAGCGGCAAAAGCGCTTAACATTGAAGGAATACTTGACAGAGACGCTTCAAAACTATCAGGCGGAGAATTTCAAAAAGTCGCAATTGCAGCAACCGGATTAAAAGAAGCTGAAGTTTATTTCTTTGATGAACCAAGCTCATTTTTGGATATACGCGAAAGACTAAGAGCTGCCAAATATATCCGAAGCATTGCAGAAAGAGCAAGCGTGCTTGTTGTAGAACATGACTTAGTTCTCCTTGATTACTTATCCGATTATGTGAACTTAATGTACGGAAAACCAAGAGTATACGGATTCAGCTCGCAGATAAAAACAACAAGGGAAGGAATCAATATTTACCTTGAAGGGTATTCCAAAGACGAAAATTACCGATTCCGAGATTATGAAATTGACTTTTTCACACACCAGAGAAAAGAAAAGAAAGAGCGAAAAGACACTATCATCAACTGGCCGGATATTACTAAAAAACTTGGAACATTTAATTTAGAAGTTAATGCAAACACTGTTAAAAGAAACGAAATCATAGGAGTAGTTGGGCCTAATGGAATAGGAAAAACAACTTTTATGAAAATACTTGCGGGGGAATTAACTCCAGACAATACAAAACTTGAAAACAAAGTTAAATTTTCATATAAACCGCAGTACATTTCATACACTGGAGAAAAAACCGTTTCAGAACTATTTGAAGCAGGAGTAATTCCTGAAATAAGACAAAGCGTGCTCCGCCCTCTTGAACTTGAAGAACTTTTGGAGAAAAAAGCAAAACACTTATCAGGCGGAGAAATGCAGAGAATAGCAATCGCGATATGCTTGAGCAAAAAAGCTGATCTTTACCTTCTTGACGAGCCAAGCGCAAACCTTGATGTTGAACAAAGAATTGCAGTGGGAAAGGCGATTAAAAATCACATTGATATTACTGACTGCTCCGCAATGGTAATTGACCACGATTTGACATTTGTTGATTACTTAAGCGACAAAATAATGGTGTTCAACGGAGAAAGCGCCAAAAACGGAATTGCTGAAGGGCCGTTTGATGTTGAAGACGGAATGAATATGCTTCTAAAAAACCTTGATATTACAGTAAGACGAGACAAGGACTCAAAAAGACCAAGAATTAATAAACATGATTCAGTTCTTGACAGGGAACAAAAGCAAGAAGGAAAATATTATTACTAAAAACAGGTTTTTTAAATTAAGCCTAATCAAAAAGAGCCTTTTTTGAAATCGGTGCAAGAGAAGAAGGGACAATTTCATTTTTTGGAATAAAAATAATCGCTGAATGATCCCCGCTTAATTTTATTTTCCCATCAATGCCGCACAAATAAACAGTTAAACAAACATTTGACTTTTTACCGCGAAAAACAGAAGAAAAAGAAACCTGCTTTAATAGTTTAATTGAAGAACAACCGCAGTCAGTCTCCTCAAGAACTTCCCTTTTAATGGTATCAAGAGGAGTTTCCCCGGGCTCTGATTTCCCGCCAGGAAGCTGCCATTTATTCACATACAAATCATTTGCCTTGCTTCGCTTAAGAAGAAGAACTCCGTTGCCGGTTTCAATTATGGCTTCAGAAATGCAAATTTGACTCTTTTTGGCACCATTTGGCAATTTGGCTTTAGGCATGCATTAATGAGGGTTAAAATGAATTTAAAACAATATCCCGCTGAAAAATAATTATGAAAGTGCTGAAAATTGACCGCAAAACAGGCGAAATAACCTGCATCCCTGAAAATATGGATGACTTGTGGCACCTTGAAAAAATTACTGATAAGAACGATACAGCCTACGGCACAACGGACAGAAAAATAAAGCCTTCAAAAGAAGGCGAAAAAACAATCCGGCAAAAGATATTTGTGGAACTTAATATCAGCGATGTTCACTTCACTGAATACAGTGAAAATTTAAAAATCAACGGAACAATCATCGGCGGACACCCAGAAGAGTTTATTGAACTCAAAAGCCACCAAAGCATAGAAATCAAAATAGGGGATAAGTTCAAAATCACAAAGCCTGAAATCAAGCAGTGGCAGATTGACCGATTGAGAAAAGCCGAAAGCGAGAGCGCAAGCGCAAAAATGCTTGTAATTCTGCTTGATGATGAAGAAGCCGAACTGGCATTTGTAAACCAGTTCTCCATTAATAAAAAAGCTTCAATTAAAGAAAAGAGAAAGGGGAAGAGATTTGAAACGGAAAAGAGCGACTATTTTGAATTGATATTTGAAAAAATCAGCGGACTAGCGCCGAAGAAAATACTTCTTGCAGGGCCGGGATTTACAAAGGACAATTTAAAGAAATTTATTGATGACAAAAAAATTAAGGGCTTCCCGCAGGTCATGACTGAAAGCGTCTCTTCAGTCGGCGAAGCAGGATTTAGGGAATTAATCTCGCAGGGAAAACTCAGCGGAATTGAAAAACAATTACAGATGACTAAAGAATCAAAATCAATTGAAGAATTCCTTTTTGCGTTATCAAAAGGAAAAGCTGAATACGGCCCAGCAAAAGTGGCTGAAGCAATCAAAATGGGCGCGGTGGGAAAGCTGATACTTAGCGAAACTTATTTACTGCAGAACAGAAAAGAAGCCGAAAGCGTGCTTGACAGCGCTGAAGCGATAAAATGCGAAACTGAAATAATTTCATCCAAAAATCCGCAGGAAAAAAACATAAACGGATTTGGCGGAATAGTTGCAATACTAAGATACAAACTTTGAAAATGCGCCACAAAAAAGCCAAACTTGAATTTAATAATTAATTAATCAGCTCTTAATTCAAACCATTCAACTTTCTTTTTTTCAACTAAATCGCGAACTTTCTTTTGAGCGTCATTAAGCGAACTTTTATTTGATTTGAACTCAACAAAAACAATTTTATCATCTTCAAAGCTTATTCCGTCAATTGGCTTTCCAATAAAACGAAAATTCTGCGAATTATAAGGAAACTTTGAAGAAAACGGAATCCACTGCTCTGTGAGCTGGCCGTATTTAACGCTTTGAGAAGCTTTTGAAAAAGCAAGTTGAGAATACCTTGACTTAAGATCGAAGAAAAAATAAAGCGCAATAACAAGCGCAATAATAAGGATTAGAATTGCCGCACCAAAGTATAATTCAAACAATTAATCACCAATTATCAAACAGAACAAGAGAAACTTTGAATTTAAATCTTAGCCATGCAAATTACCGCTGAAAAATAATGAATTATGCGGCAAAATCAAATTTTCTTTGACATATAGGGCCCATCTTTTTTATAATCAAAATTGTTTTTATAATACTCCTTAACGCCAAGCCCTGAAATAACTGTAAGCTTATCTGCCCCAAATCTCTCTTTTGCAATTTTTTCAGCCTCAAGCATAAGCTGTTTTCCCAAACCCTTATGCTGGGCGCTGTCAATAGAATGCGCGCCAAGCGAAAGACCTTTGCCGTAAACATGAAGCTCCCTTATAAGAGCTGTTTTTGAAGTAATCTGAGGCATAAACGCAGAGGCTGGATTTCTTAATCTCAAAAATCCAAATAAAGCATCCTTTGATTCAAAAGAAATAAATGCCTCCTCCTCTTCGCTTGCATCATAATATTCAACCTTAAGCTTTGGATTCAAATCAACAACCTGATTCTCCCTTGTCATGATTCCAACCTCGCGGCACCTGATGCAATTACACTTCTTGCCGTGCTTTTTGAGCTCTTTTTCAACAAGCTGACGCAAATTAGTCTTCATAACGCCTGCGCTAATTACAGTGCTTGGAATATCCCTATTAACCCTCATTACCCTTACCCACTTTGGAACAGTGGATTTTATTTCTGCAAGAAGCTTTGCAGCAGATATTTCATCCATGGGCTTAAAATCCCCATTTTTCCAATCATCATAAACTTTTGTTCCCTTAATTACAAGACAGGGATAAAATTTTACCATATCTGGCTTAAACTCAGGATTTGAAAAAATTGATTTAAAATTTTTTAAGTCATTTTTATAAGAACTCCCAGGAAGTCCCGGCATTAAATGATACAAAACCTTAAACGCAGAATCTTTTAGAAGCGCGGTTGAAGTTACTACATCCTCAACAGAATGCCCCCTGCAAACTTTTTTGTACACTTTATTATCAGGATTTTGCACTCCTAATTCAACCCTTGTTCCGCCAAGGTTTAGCATTTTTTTAATATCATTTTTATTGCAAATATCAGGGCGGGTTTCAAAAGTAATTCCAACAACTCTTCGCTTTGATTTTTCCGCCAAGAGCTTTGCCTGCGAAAGAGAGGAAGTTTTTCTCCCAAGCACTCCATCAAGACTTTTCTTTACAATACTTTCTTGTTTTTGTTTTGAAAGACACGTAAAAGAACTTCCCTGAAAAATTAACTCAATCTTTTCAGCATTATTTCCAGTAATATCAAGCTGATGAACCCTATTTGCAACAATTTCATAAGGATCATAATTAAGCCTCTGCGCCCTCAGAGCAGAAGGCTCAAAACCAGTGTAAGATTTTGGCGCGTCATTGCCGTCAAACGCTGACGGACAATAAGTGCATTTCCCAGGACAGGCAAAAGGAGGAAGCATCACCGCAACAACCTGAACTCCTGAAATGCTCCTTGTAGGCTTGACTGAAAGAAGGGAAAGAACTTTCTTTGACGGATTCTTTGAATTTGAAAGAATGAAAGGATGCGGAGGCATTTCACTTAACCTCAGCTCTTTGCTCCAAAAAAACTGGCGCTGATTTAAGTCTTTTTCATTATTAATGACGCCTGACTCAATCTCTTTTAAAATCGAGACGGCAAACTTCTTTTCAGCGGCTGAAAATAACTTACGCATAAAATAAGATTAATATGCTCAAATTAAAATAGGAACTATTTGAACACAACAGCAAGTATTCCGTCTATAAAATAACTTGGAAGAAGAGAAAATGAAAAGAAAGGAAATCCCTCAGTAACAGCTGAAAACTTGCTTGTAATTGTAGGCTTTGCATCAACTTCGTAGGAGAAAACATTCGAAGTGTTTTCATAATCAACTTTAACCTTAAACTCTTTCTTTCCCTGCATTCTTGGATAAACTACTAAAGTTTCTTCTAAATTCTGTCTTTTTGGAACAACAACTCTTTTTGTAACTTTATCCTTTAAAGAAGCATTAGCCTGCTCCCAGTCAGCCCTCAAATCAGTTGAAACATCAAAAACAGCCTCTGAATCAGTATTGTTAACAAAGAATAATTTATACTCCACGCTTTTTCCAACAACAGTTTCCTGAACAGCAGCGCTTGCTGGAGAAACATTTGTTGAGCCGGAAATTACCGAAAACATAACGCTAAAATCATCAACCCTATTTGCTCCGGAAAGCTTCAAAGACAAAGGATAATCGCCAATAACTGCATCAGCAGGAACTGAAACAAAAAGCTTTATTGATTCCCTTTCAACCCTGACATCAGACCGAAATCCTTCAGGAAGAATTGAAACAACATCAAGCTTCTCATACTTGTCAGTTAATTCTTTTGAAAAAATAAGCTCAAGAGTTCCGCCAGGAGAAACAGTTCCTACAAAATTCTCGCCAGTGAGAGTAATTTCCTTTGAAAGAGGATCAATTAACCTTACTGAAAAAGCGCTTGAAGCCAAAATTAAAACTACAAGCAAAATGAATGCTTTTTTAAACATACTAAATCAAACAAATACTTAAAGGAATAGAATAAAAAGGTTATTCTTGTGGATAAAAAAAAGCCAATTGACAAAAGAAAAGAGCTTGCAGCCTCGCAGAACCAAACAATTGACGAAATAACGCGATTTGACATGATAAAAAAGCGCCACAAAGAGACTTATGAAGAAGCGAAGAAAATAGGCAGAATGGACGCTGATTTTATCCCGCTCTGCGATTACATAATAAAAACCAAAAATTACTTCACAAGCAGCTCATGCGCCGGAAGAATAGCATTAATTTCACTTGGAGAAGAAGAAACAAAAATGGAAAGCGCATTTTACAGAAAATGGCACAGAAAAGTAACTGAAAACGAAGTGCTTGAAGCAATAAAAGAATTCAAGGGCAAAGTGATTTACTTCAAACAGGAACCTCTAATTCTGCACCTTGGAACTAATACTATTGAAAACGCGAGAAAGATTCTTGAGCTCTGCGAAAAAGCAGGAATCAAAAGAGCCGGAATTAAAGTCGCAAAAGAAGGAAAATTTATTGTAGAAATGCTTGGAACACAAAGCATCACCGCGCCTGTGAAGGATGCTGCAATTACCGCAAGCGAAGAATATGTTAAATATTTAGTAAAAAAAGGGAATGAGAAATTTGAGAAAAACCAAGCGCTTATACTAAAGCTACACGCGCTTGCAAAGAAAATGCTAAAGTGAAATAAAAAAAAAAGTATTTTGAGATTAGAATTTAAAATTAAAACTAATTAGTCAAGCTCGTTAATTGTTGACAACACTTTGTCAGGATTGTAATAATAACTCTCAATAACTTCCAAAACTTCCATCGGCTTTCTAATTCCCTGGCGAATCATCCACTCAAGAATCCCCTTTCTTACTTTTATTTCATTACTTATATCAGTTCGATTCATTGAATTCCTTGAAGCAATTTCCTCAACAACAGCCCCCGCAAGCTCAGTCCGTTTTAATGAATCGCTCTTATCATCATACTCAAACAAAGTCCCGAATAGAACTTTATCTTCCATTCTTGAAAGCTCGACAATCTGCATAATTCTTCTCTGCGCTCCAATATCTTTCATATGCCTTCTCTGCATAACTACAATAATATCCAGAAGAGGAAGCATTGCTTGAGGAACTGAAAGAGGACGCTCCTGAAGTTTTAGAATAGTTTCTCTTGCATTATTTGAATGAATTGTGCCCAAACACCCCTGATGTCCTGTATCCATCGCTGTAAAAAGAGTCAAAGCTTCAGGACCCCTAACTTCTCCCACAATAATTCTATCAGGACGCATTCTCATCGCGTTTCTCAAAAGCGCATCCATAGTAACTTCGCTTGAAACACTGCTTCTTGCTTCAAGCGGAACCCAATTATCCCTTCCAAGAAGAGCAAGCTCAATTGTATCCTCAATTGAAACAATTCTTTCATTTAACCTGATAAAATGAGACATGATATTTAGAAAAGTTGTTTTACCGCTTGCCGTTCCGCCCGCGATTAAAATATTTTGCGGAGAATTTCCAAACCCATCAACCATCAGCCACAAAAAAGCAGCCGCTTCGGAAGAAATAGTATTTGATTCAATAAGATCAAGAATTGTTAGAGGAATTGAAGAAAATTTTCTCACAGTAAGAGTTCCGCCAACAGGGGAAAGCTCGCTTAAAGTCGCATTCACACGGCTCCCGTCAGGAAGACGAGCATCAAGAAGAGGGTTTTTTGAATTAAAATCCTTCCCGATTGTAAGGGCAACTCTTTGAACAATATCAGACAAATCCTTATTTCCAAGAACTACATTAGTCTTGCACATCCCAAAACGCTTATGAAAAACAAAAACCTTGTCGTTGGAATTAACCATCAACTCTTCAAGATTATCATCCCTTGAAAAAAAAGAAAGCTTTCTAAGCCCGATAGAATTATGAAGAACAAACTCAGCAAAGGCTTTCTTTTCCTTGACAAACTTTATTTTTTCAAGAATCTTCTCAAAAGAAACAGAAAGAAACGCAAACTCGCTCTTTGAAGGAAGCTTTTCATTCAAGCGGTTAACCTGAACAAACGAAACCACCGTGTCATAAAAAGCATCGTTAAAATCTTCCCCCACCCCTTCAAATCCTTTCTTAAAAAGAGACTCCTTATTTATCTCCTTCTCCAAAAAATCGGCAAAATCAAACTCTTTTCCAGAAAAAGCAGGCTTCTTTACTTCATAAAAATTATTTGACAAACCCTGCTCAATATCCGCAAAATCAGTGGAATCAATCTTCTTCATCCTAAAGTCAGTGAACTTCATGCAACCACTACGGCAAAATGCAGATATATAAAGGAAAAGTAGTATAATAAGTTAATCAAGATGATTAGGATGAAAGCCATTTACAACAAAATTCTAAAGAAAATCACGCCCACAAAAAGCGAGATTTTAGAAGAACAAATGCTTGTTGCAAAAATACGCGAACAAATAGACTCTCTTGAAGGAAAACACTCCCATCTTGAATGGTGCGGCTCAAGCGCCCGCGGAACACACCTGCGCGGAGACAGGGACCTTGATTTATTTATCATGTTTGACAAAGCAATGCCGGGAGAAGAGCTTGAAAAAGAAGGGCTTAGAATAGCAAAGAAAATATTTAAGGGACATAAATGGGAACTTGCCTACTCCCAGCACCCGTACATCCGCGGAGAAATAAAAGGATTTGAAGTTGAAATAGTGCCATCATACATTGTTGCTAGCGGGGCTGAAAAACAAAGCGCAGTTGACAGAACCCCATTTCATAATAAATATTTACTAAATAAGTTGAGCGCAGAAGATAAACAAGAAGCAAGACTGCTAAAACAATTCCTAAAAGGAATAAACGCATACGGCGCGGATTTGAAGAACTGCTCTCTCCCGGGATACGGAGTGGAACTATTAATTGTAAAATACGGAAGCTTTGACAATGCAATACTTGAAATAAGCAGATGGTGGGCTGGAAAAATAATTACTTTCTCAAACCAGACTGAAGAAAACGCAAAAAAAGCATTTGCGAAAGAAAATTACCCCTTAATATTAATCGACCCTGTTGATTCATCAAGAAACGTTGCAAGCGCGCTCTCACGCGAACAATTTGAGAGAATTGTTTACGCAAGCCAATTGTTTTTAAAAAATCCAAGCGAAAAGTTCTTTTTCCCAAAAAATAAAAAACCGTGGGCGAAGAAAAAAGTCCTAAATGTGCTTAAGAAAAAAGAGCTTATTGCACTGCACGCGCACTTTCCAAAAAACGAGCTGAGCGACATTGTGTGGGGGCAACTAAGAAGATTTGAGAAAAAAACAGCAAACCACTTAAAAGAAAAAGATTTTAGCGTAATGCAAAGCGGGGTATGGAGCGATGAGAAGGAAATAATATTCATGTACGAACTTGAAACCCTCACGCTTCAAAAGTCAAAAAAAGTAAAAGGACCAATGGCAAGCGACAAAGAGAATACCAAAAAATTCCTTGATAAAAAAAGAAAAATACTTTCAGGGCCAAGAATAGAAGACGGACATATTGTTATTGAAATAGAACGCGAAGAAACAAGCGCGCACAAAGTTCTTGAAAAGTTCATAAAACTTGGAAAAAAAGACGAGAAAAACGCGGTTAAAAAAATGCTCCAAAAAGCAACTGTTCTAAGCGAAGCCCAGATAATAAAACATTATAAAGGAGAATTCGCAAGCCACTTGACAAACTATCTTGAAGGAAAAGAAATATTTGAGTGAGAAAATGAACAGAGAAGTAAAAAAAGGGCAGAAGTGGATTCACTACAAACACCCTGACAGAGAATACGCAATTATGGGAATTGCACAGGACTCAGACACGCTTAAAGAAATGGTTATTTACAAAGCGCTGTATAAAGATGAATTCCCTTACGGACAGCTTTGGGTAAGACTGCGCGAAGAATTCCTTTCAAAAGTAATGAACAAAGAAGGAAAAGAAATTGAGAGATTTACGAGAATCAAATAAACCATACTAATAAAGCTTGATAAATTAAAAAAAAAAAGAAGCGAGCCCGGAGGGAATCGAACCCCCATCTCGAGATCCGAAGTCTCGCCGGTTATCCATTGCCACACGGGCCCTTTTTACGCAGTCTAAATAACCCCCAAGTTTTGACTTGAAGCGATATTTATAAACGTTGCTTCTTAGAAAATACTTAGAAAGTTGAATATTTAAGCGTTGGTGAGACGATGAAAACATGCACATCATGCAATAAAGTAGTAACAAAGAACCACATAGAGTTCAAATGCCCAAGCTGCGGCAAAAACACTCTGGTTAGATGCCAGCACTGCAAAGAAAGCTCAAAAGAGTACACTTGCAAAGAATGCGGATTTGTTGGACCATAAACAAAGCTAATTTTTGATTAAAAGAACGAAGGTGAAAAATTGGGAAAAGTAATGGTAATATTTAAAGTATTCGCGGACCCTGAAAACTTAGACGCTGTATGCGAAAGACTAAAAGCAGTAAAAGAAGGCGCATTTAGAGACTTAAAGAGAGAACCAATCGGGTTTGGAATCGAAATTATAAGAGTTGGATATGTAATCCCAGACAAAGTTGACGGAGCAATGCCCGCACTTGAAGCAGCAGTAGCAAAAGTTGAAGGCATAAAAAACTCAGAAGTTGAAGTTGCTACTTTAATTTCATAAAAAAAGACAAACAAAAATAAACACGCTTATTTTGCTTTGAAAAAAGCATTTTTTATTACTTCCCAAGCATGAGTTAGCTATGCTCACTTCACTTACACTAAAAAACTGGCGAACGCACAGAGAAACCACGCTTGAATTTGGAAAAGGCACTAATGTAATTGTAGGAGTAATGGGAAGCGGAAAGAGCTCAATAGTAAATGCTATTAGCTACGCGCTGTTTGGAACATTCCCTGCAGTGAAAGGAAGAAGCGTATCGCTTGAAGAAGTAATTATGAACAAGCCAAACGAACAGGCAAGAGCTGAAACTATTATTGAATTCACACAGGAAGAGAACAAGTACAGAGTTGAAAGAATAATAAAACGAGACGGAACAAACGAAGCAAAATTATACGAAAATAATAAACTTGCCGCCGGACCAAAACAAAAAGATGTAAATGAACGCGTGGAAAAACTCCTCGGGCTTAATTATGAACTCTTCAGCAGAGCGGTGTACGCCGAGCAAAACGAACTTGACTTTTTTTTAAAACTTTCCCCATCTGAGCGAAAGAAAAAGTTTGACGAACTTCTTGATTTGGCAAAATATGAAGATGCGCGCAAGAACTCAACCACTCTTCAAAACGAACTTGTAAAAGAAAACAAACAGAGAAAGGAATCAATTGAACAGCAGAAGCGAACTATTCACAGCCATGAAGAAGACAAACTTGCAAAACAAATCAAGGAAGAAGAAGAGGCAATTAAACAAATAGAACACGAATTAACAGGGCTTAAAAAAGCAATTGAGCAAACTGAAAAAGAATACAAACAATTATGCGAGACTGAAAAACAGAACAAAACGCTTGAAGATTTGATTCTAAAAACAACCTCGAGAATTGAGGGTCTCAAAGAGGATATTTCAAAAGGCGAGAAAATCAATCTTGCTGAAATAAAAACAAAAATTGAACACCTGACAAAAGAAGCCCTAAGAGCAAAAGAAGCATATCTTCAGTTTGAAAAAGAGCAGAAAGAATACGAAAATTCCTCAAAAAAAATAGGAGAAGAAATTAAAGTCCTTGAATATGAAAAAGACAGGCAAAATAGAGAAGAAAAATCAATCAAGGGCTTAACCGGCAAATGCCCCACATGCAAACAAGAGCTCAACGAAGCGCACAAACACTCAATTACAAGCGAAATAACCTCTCAAATAAAAAAAATTGATTCTGAACTTGTTGAATTAATGAAAAAAAAGAAAGAATTTGCAGCAAAAACAACAGAATGCGAAAAACAAAAAAACAGCGCAAGAAATGTGCAAGATGAGGCAAACAAGGAAATTTACAAACTTGAAGCAACGCAAAAAGAAGCGCATGCAATTGAAGAAAAGAAAAAGCAACTGCATCTGCTCGGCGAAGAACTGCCAAAAATAAAAAAAATGCTTGCTGACACCGGATTTGACAAGAAAAAGCTTGACAACACGCGCGACGAACTTTACAAAAAGAAAAGCGAAATAGCTGTCGGGGAAACAAAAATAAAATCAAAAATAGAGCTGAAAAGAAGCTATGAACTAACGCTGGCAAAAATCGCTGAAATTAAGAAAAACATAATTGAGCAGGAAAAACAAATGATTAATGTCGAAGAAGCAACAAAAAATATAGGGATATTTGCAAACTGCCTTAGCGCAACACAGGTTGAACTAAGAAGCTCGATGATTGAAACAATAAACTCCGCAATGAACATGATTTGGAGCGCGGTTTACCCGTACAAAGACTTCACTGATGCGCGACTTAGCGTTGTTGAAGGCGGATATGATCTTGAAGTAAAAACAAGAAACGACAAATGGGTAAGAGTTGAAGGAATACTATCAGGCGGAGAGAGAAGCGCCGCAGCGCTTTGCATTAGAATCGCATTTGCGCTTGTGCTGACTAAGAAACTTTCAATGCTTATACTTGACGAGCCCACCCACAACCTTGATTCAAATGCAGTGCTCAAACTTAGCGCAATGCTTCGCGACGATTTGCCAAAGCTTGTTGAACAAATATTTATTATCACTCATGATAAAGAACTCGAGGCTGCTGCATCAAGCAACTTATACCTGCTCACAAGAAACAAAGACATTGACGAATCAACAAGAGCTGAAGCGCTTAATGCGAATTACAAATAGACGCGGCGAGATGAAAAATATTTATTAAAAAAAGCACTAAAATTAGAAAAAGAAATAATTGGAAGCATTAATTTAATTTTTCTGCTTCCTTTCTCTTAGCAAGTCTGCAAATGTAACCAGCAAGAATATTTCTTGTAACTTTTGAAAGCTTTAAATCCTTCATTTCATCAAGATGCTTCTTGTTGTTGTCAAACTTATCGTTGAATTTTTCAGGGAACTCTTCAAGAAGAACTTCTCCCTTGTACTTTGTACCCTTTGCGATAGACTTTCCCATTAAATCACCAAAATTAATCGAACAATTCCACTCTTTTATTTAATCCGTTAGGAAACTTCCTTAAAATTGACAAAGGAAGAACCTTCTGATTAAATTCTTTTTCTGCAACTTCAAGCATTGAAAGTTCGCTAGTCCTTTTAACCAAAGGAGGCGCGCCCAAAGATAATTGAAGAGCTCTTGCAGAAAGCACTCTAGTAAGTTCAAATCTAGTCAACCTGCTCATTTTCCCACCAGTATAATACTTCTCATAAAGCAACCTTTAAAAGCGTTCCCAAAACACTAAAAAAAGGGAAAACCGCCAAAATAAGCTATTTTAACTAATTTTAGGCAAAACCAAGAGCGCGTTTTGTTGCAAAACCAGCTACCTGCGGCTGGGGGAGATTGGTTTTAGACGCAAAATCCTTTGCAAGCTTTAGAGACGCATGCCCTTTTACAAAAGCATTAGTTGAATTCGCATGAAGAACCCTATATCCCGCACTTTCGGAGAACTCCTTAAACTTTGCAATAGTAGCATCCTGAATTGAAACAATATTTTTTGCGAGAACTGTTGAGAAAAACTTTGAATTGGGATTAGTTAATTGAACCGGAATGCCTGACAACGCAATTGAAAGGGAAGAATAGAGTGAATTAAAATAATAAAAAGAAAAATTCGGGCTTGTAAATAAATTCTGAGCAACTTGATCCATTCTTTTTCGCAAGCCGAACAAAAACGAGCTTGAAGAGCGCACCTCTTTTGAAAAAAAGCTTTCCTTATTCAAACAAAACCAGTTTAATTCATGAATGCTTTCTCTATTTTTTGAATTTTCTGCTGTTTCAAAATCTTTGCTTGAAACAAGCACTGCCTTTCCCTGAGAAATTAACCTCTTCGCATCCATTAAAGGAATACTTTTTGAATCCTCCCTAAAAAACGGGCCAACAGGAAAAGAACTTGTGAAAAACTCTTTTCGCTTTGAAATTCTCTGCTCTTTAAACGGCATTTCATTATGAAAATCAAGCGAAAAGTTTGAAGAAATTGATTCAAAGAATAAATTATCCTCCAAAAATCTGACTTTTATTAATGAAGAGGGAAGCAAATTCTTCGCATCAAGAACAACAGGCGAACAGCATGAACAATTTTTTGTTTCAGGACCGATGTTAAAAAAAGTGCTTGTGAAGAGCTCTGCCCAAACTAATGAAAAGTCAAGTTTGGACAAAGACTCCCCGCCAAGCGGCTCAAACCCCAATCCCGAATACACTCTCTTAGATTCTTCAAAAGAAACAAGCTCGCCGTTTTTGAAAAATATATTCTCTATAAATATCTCAATTCGCGAGTCTTTATCCTTTGGCACTAATTCCATCGGAACAGCAAGCAAGTTACTCCAAGAAGCAAGCTCAACCAAATACAAAGCATCATCTTTACTCACATTCATAGCTTCAGAAAAAGGAATCTCCTTAGTAAGGAAGAACCCCAAATCAACTTCAGCCGATTTTTCGCTTCCCTGCGAAGATAAATCAATTTTAAAAAAAGAATTGCCTGATTTTTCAAAAGAATCAAAATAACTCCAGTTTTTTGAAATCAAAAAAGCGCGCTCTGGCTGGGGAACAAGAGGAAGCTTTCCAATATGCCGAGCAAGCGCGTTGGATATTTTTTTTAATTCTGAAAAAGACAGCGCTTTAAGGCAAAACATGCCTCCCTCTTCTTCAAGGCTGAACCCCTTAAAGCCAAGGGAGAGAATCAGATCCTCAAGCTTGTCTTTTTCAAAACTAAACGAAATCCTGGTGAAAGGAAAGAACTTGTGCCTCTCTACAACACGAGAAGATGAGTTGCTAAACTCAACCAAAACCTCATGCCTTGATTCAAGGTATGAAACCTTGGTTAAGTAAAATAGTCGCGCAAGCGGATTATTATCAGCGCCGAAAAAGGCATCTTTGTGTTGGGACATTAGGAGGATGTTTTTTCCCCAATTTAAGTACTATTTGGAAGTATTTTGCCGGTGAGCAGATAAAACTGACAACTATACTAAATTAAAGCTCATTAACAAAACAGCGAACCCCGCCGCCCGCAGCGCGATTTGCCCTAAGCGCAACAGGGGTAGGAATTACGGTTACTCCATTTGATTTTAGAAGTTCAATAGTTCTCTTTGCTTCTTTATCAACCATCACAGTATTTTCGCCAAGAACCAAAAAGTTTGCTGGATAAATTGAAGCTTCTTCTTTAGGAACTGTAATAATTTTTGCCCCTGCTTGTTTTGCCGCAGCAGAAATAGCCCCTTGATTTTCTCTTAAGAAAAATTCATCAACAAGCATTATCTTCCCAGCTCTTCCGACAAATAAATCAGGATGATCAATATTTCGAAAAACTTTCTTTCCGACCATTTTTGACAAGTTATGCATTTCCTGCCAGCCGTCCTTTACAAAATAAAACATCATTCCTTCAGAAGCCAATCTTTTTACTGTAGGGGAATTTCGAAGATTTGCCGAAACAATCATCTGCTTCTCTCCTACTTGAACTACCTGCCCGCCTTCTCCAAAATTGTCAGGAGCGAACAGAGAATTATTTGGTTTGAATCTTTTTTTTCCATGCTTAATCCAAAGATCCCTTGTCCAAAGAGCAGCAGGATCCACTGCAGGAACGCTGTTAATTTTTCCCATCTCATTTGCTTTTGCTTTGAAAACTTTAGCACTTCCTGAAACGCGTTTTAGAATAGCATCCTCGCTGAAAAAATACTTTGGAACAGCAATTTTGAATCCAAGCGAATTAAGTTTTTTAATAACAGCAATTCTTTCCGCGCTCACACGCCACACGGCTTTAGGATGATTTACAACAAACCCCATCATTGAAAATCCTGCAAAAAGATCTCCCTTCATTCTTGTTGAATCAAGAAAAATTCCTTCTTTTGCATGGCGAACCCCTGTTAATCCCTGAAAAGACTTTGGATTTAATTGAGGAGTTCTGCCAGAACGATAATCAGCGTATGCGCGCGTTTCCATATCAGGCTTTCTTCCAAGAGCCACTACAAAACGCTTTTTTGCATTAGGATTCATCGCTACACTTCACAAAAATGAATTAATTTCATCCTCTTTAGCCTTATCATCCGCGCTGAATGCTTTTGCAGCGTCCTCTAAATTTGTTTCATGCCTGCTTGGCTGGGACTTTCTCTTTCGCACTTTAAAAAAAGTAGGAGCGTTAACTGCCTCTCCAACAATTAGGGCTTCCCCAACCCTTAGAGAAGAAATTATTCCAATGCTTGTCTTATCCAAACCCTCGCTTGACTGGGAAATATGATCCAAATCGTAAGGATTTGTTATTCTTAGAATTACATTTGTGTTGCAATTTGCAAGAGTTGTGGTGTCAAGCCTTTTTGGGCGCTGGGAAATTACTACAAGAGATGCTCCAAACTTTCTCCCTTCCCTTGCAATTGTCCTCAAGTACGACCTTGCCACCGCATGCTCTGCAGCAGTTCCTTCAGGAATAAAATTATGCGCTTCTTCAACGAATAATGCAAATGGAGGAATCTTTTTTGAATGAGACCTTCGCTCGTGGAACAATTTATTTGAAATATACGCCACAATTATCTGCTTTTTCTTTTCGCTAATCACATTATTCAAATCAAATACCACTAAATTTCCAGGCTTTACTAAATCAACAATCCCCGGCTCGTCAATTTTTCCAAACAACTGCAAATCCTCAAGCTCTGAAACAATTCCGTGAAGAGCTGCTGCAGTTTTTGCGTCATCAACAGAATTTATTTCTGTTTTAACAGCTGAAAGGTCAAACGGACCTGCGCCTGAACGCATTTCTTCATTTAATCTTGAAAGAATTCCATTTAATGCACGCTTCTGCGTTGGAGAAAGCTCAACAATTGAAGAAATCATATAAACATTGAGCTTTGAGCATGCGATTTTTATTTTTGAGCCATCAACAATTCTTGTTTTTGAAGAAAAATCCATAAACTGATTCTGGCTTGACTGCTTAACCGGCTCGCCTAAGCAAGTATACTCCCCGTGAGTGTCCATTACAACTACCGCTATCTGCCCCTGCTCTTTTTTTCTTGATAAAAGCTCTTCAAGAAGAACGCTTACAAAATAAGATTTGCCCGCGCCGCTTGTGGCAACAATAGCAAGATGCTTTTGAAGAATTTTTGAGAGATTTACTTTCAAATCAACATCATGAAACTGCAGACGCCCGAGTTCAAGCCCGTCAGACTGAAGCCCAAGGAACCTTTTTATTCTTTCATTATCAGCTTCAAAAACTTTAACCCCTGGAGAGGGCGGAAAAGTAGGGCGCGCAATTAAAGAATCTTTGAAAACGCCAAGAGGGCGCGTTTTTGCAATCAAAAACTCCCACTCGCTTGCGGGAAAATTCTTTTCAAGCTCCTCACCCATTACCTTAACCGAATCAGGCCTTTCAAAATAACGGTTTGTCTTAATTACATCCTCAACTAAAAGCATCATTGTTCCTTCTGAATACTCAAGCTCGGCAAACATTCCCTTATGGGCTTTGCCGTTATTTATTACAAAAGAAACACTGCTTGGAGAAGGACCTTCCATTGTTGAAACAACTGTGCCTAATTGAACTCTTTCACTCATCAAACCACCAATTAACCGCTTAACTTAATTATGAAAATAATTTACTTGGATTTTGGAACTGTGCGCAGAGGAATTTTATGCTTGTATCCTTTAAGCCACCTTCTCCTTGCTTTTTTTACACCCCTGTTCTTTGACTGAATGGAGCGGACTAATCTTTTTCCGAATTTTTGCAAATCCCTTGATTCATTTTTTAACGCGCCGCTAACTGCATAAGTATTATTACTTGCCTGTCTTACAGCGGGCTTTCCAATTCCAATAAGCGCGCCAGAACTATCAATTACCCTCTGAATTCTTTTTACCTTAGCCCTTCTTGCAGCAAGATTTTGAGGCAGAAAAGCATTAGGAAGTCTTCTTGGCATTCAATTCACCCAAAACCCACGGCAAATCCTTCATTGAGCGAATCTCAAATTCGGGATGAACCTTGACAATATCAATAACTTTGCCCGAACGATTTATTAGACAATTGTGCATCCCCGCATCCCTTGCCCCCATCATGTCAGAGCGCAAAGAATCTCCCACCATTAACGCATCTTTTGGTTTTACTTTAAGCTTCTTTAACACGCGGTTAAAACAAACTTTACTCGGTTTAAGCGCGCCAATTTCAAAGCTGAAACAAATAACGTCAAAATACTTTTTGAGCCCAAGATTTTTTACAATATCAGGAGCGTAAAGATTTTCTGTATTTGACAAAAGAGCAAGCTTGTATCCTTTCTTTTTTAATTTTTCAAGAACTGCGGGAACTTCGCCAAAAAACCTTATTTTATCAAACCTGTTGAAATAAACCTCGTACAACTCCTCTTCCAAAAGAATATTGCTACTCTGGCTGAATGCCTTAAAAAAATCCTTCTTCAGCGCAGCATAACTTTTATACTTTTTTTTCTGAACTGCATTCTCATACTTTTCAATAAACTCATGCAAATCCATTCCCTGCTTCTTTGCCAATGCGCGGAGGCGCACAAAATCAATTGTTGCGGGAATTATTGTATTCCACATGTCAAAAACAACAGCTTTAATCAAAAAGACACCCCAAGCGTTCTAAGCGAATCGTAAAAGTGAGCCATGTTGCTATAGTGAATAGTGTTAAACCCCAAATCATTTGCGCTCAACACATTTCCGGGATGATCATCAACAAAAATACACTCATCAGGTTTTACTTTTAATTTTGCAGTTATTAGTTTAAATATTTTTGAATCAGGCTTTCGCATTTTAACAACGCAGGAAACCACGCTTGCGTCAAAATCCTTGAACAATCCGCGTTTTTTATTTATTTTGTAAGATTCATCTGAAAGATTTGATAAAATTGCAATTTTATATTTTGGTTTTAGGGACTTTGCAAAAGAAATAATTTCCTCATTCAAACCCAAAATTTCAACATACTTATTTTGCCAAACTTTTAATAGTTCTGGCACTGTTACTTTAAGCCCTGAATTCTTTTTCACCATCAAAAGAAATTTTTTCAAAGGAAGCTCCCCTGTCATTAATTCTTTTGAATACTTATCACTCAACGCAAAAACAATTTCCGGATTAATATTAAAATGCCTGGCAAAACTTTTGATTTGAAGAGACATGTGCTCTGGAATCAGGACTCCCCCAATATCAAAAATAATCGCTTTAATCAAATAACCACCAAATCAACCAAAAGGCCTGTTACTTCGTCTCATTCTTATTTTAGTGCCGAGCTTGTCTATTAATCTTTCATATACTACGCTAATCTCCTGTTCGCTAAGACCCGCTCTTAGGTCGGCTTCGATTAAAATGCTTGGAAAAGAATATTCTTTGTGAAGAGAACTTATGGAATACACAACTGATGCGATACTATCAGAAAGTTTCTTTAAATTTGATTTATCTTTAACAATAAACTCAACTCTCATGGGCTTGTCAAAATCAGCTGCTTTTAAGTAAAACACAAAAACGCTATTTGCCCACTGGGGAGAATAATCTTTTAGAATTGCGTGATTTTCAACAATATTTGTGTAAGGGAATGCGAATGTGCGCTCAGCTGGATGCAAGTAATAATCTAAAAGCGCAACATCATAAGCGTTGTTTAACACTGAAGCTTGAATTTTTGTATGAAGGGGAAGAATTTCTTCCTGCAAAATAGTTCTAAACCTTGTTCCTCTTGAATCCTCAACGCATGAAACAAGAATTGTGTTATTTTCATCAGCTGATTTGTAAAGTTTTTCAAAAAGCGAGATTATGGAATGATACTCATCATTAAGCTCGGACTCCTTTCTTGGCTTGTCCTGATACTGGGGAACAAGAGAGCCGTCAATGAAAAGAAATTTGGGCTTGTATTTTTTAATAATCTCAATCGCGCAGTTTATTTCCTCGCGAAGTCTTACAAGCGAAACGCTCTGCTCGCTCTCATCCCTCTCAAGCCCTTCCCTAAGAATTTTAGGAACAGGAAAAGAGAACGGGGCGGGGTAGTAAATAGTTTTTGAGAGATGAGAATCTTTGTACTCAAACACAACCCCTGCTGTTTTAACTAAAATGAGGTCAAGAAAGGACAATTTCTTTGAAACAAACCCGCTATCTACCCCCGCGATTGACGAGTTGAGCTCTGCTTTTGAAACTTTAAGCACAATAGGCTCCATTTTGTTTGGAGAAATCTTGGATTTTAAGTGAATAATGCTCCCTGAAAGCTTCTCATTAAAGGAATGGCGCTCGCTAATCGCCTTCACAGCGTCCTCAAGGAAATTATTGAACATTCTTACCACAATATGAATGAATCGGAGTTATTTAAAGCAATTTGGAGCAAATTGCCGGTTTTTTAAGCCTAAATTGGATAGGTTTTTAAACAAAATAACTATTCCTATTGTGGAAAGTTTTCCAATTTTTTGAAGTGAGGATTATGAAAGCAAGGTTTGAGGTTCGAACAATAAGAAGCTCCTGGACTAAGCCGTCTCAGAAGAAAGACATTACTGATGAGATTTTTGAAGTGGACGAGGGACAGGAATTTGATAAAGTAAGAGGAAACGGAAACGACGAAGCGGTGTACCAATTAATGAGAAGCGCGGGCGACAGAGTTGTTGTACGCTACTCAAGATTATTTACACTAAAAACTGTTAATCCCGGAGACAAGCAAATAGTTCTTGAAAGGGACAAACCGGTTGAAATGACATACATGTGGGGCGAAGACGGCACTACAAAGAAAATCACTTACAAAGGCACTGTATAAATTTACAAGCGCCTTTCTAATTTTTTTAAAAGACTAATTTTTTGCTCAACAATAACTATTAAAAGCCCATGCATGAATAATTATTCATATGAAAGAATCACATTACCCGCATAAATGCATGGAAGTTTTAGGAAACAGGCTTAGGACTGAAATAATCTGCCTTCTGCAGGAAAAGCCAAGAACTGTGCAGGAAATATGCAAAGCACTAGGGAGAGAACAGAGCCTTGTGAGCCACTCGCTCAAGCAAATGAGAGAATGCAGTTTTGTTGACTATCGAAAAGAAGGAAAAACAAGCATTTATTACATTAAAAGCGATATTTTCACAAAGAAAAAAAACCAGCCCTTGTTTGAAATCTTTGAAGAGCATGCTGTAAAATACTGCAAAAAACACACAGCATAATTTAATTAACCAAACTTGAAATTGGGATGAAAATATGAAAAAAACTGTTTATTTTGATTTTGCCGCAACAACCCCCGTGCGAAGCGAAGTGCTTAAAGTAGCCATGCCTTACTTTAGCAATAAATTCGGAAACCCATCAAGCTTTCACTCAACAGGACTTGAAGCAAAAGTCGCCATGAAAGAAGCAAGAGAGAAAATTGCAAAAATAATAAACGCCAAACCTGAAGAAATTATTTTCACAGGAAGCGGAACTGAAAGCCTAAACTACGCAATCAAAGGAATTGCATTCAAATCAATGCTTGAAGGAAAAAAAGGAACAATAATAACCCAAAGCACAGAACATCACGCAACAATTGAAATAATGCAATGGCTAAAAAAAATGGGATTTGATATTATAACGCTCCCTGTAAATGTTGATGGAGTTGTAAGCGAAGAAAAACTTGAAAAAGCTCTGATAGAGCACAAGGGAAAAGTGATACTTGTAACAATAATGTACGCAAATAATGAAATCGGAACAATCCAACCCATTAGAAAACTTGCTGATATTGCACATAAGCACGGCGTAATATTTCACACAGACGCATGCCAAGGAGCAGAATACTTAGACATTAATGTTGAACACCTTGGCGTTGATATGATGACACTCAATGGGAGCAAAATATACGCTTTCAAGGGAACCGGACTTCTTTACAAAAAAAGCGGAGTAGAAATTGAGCCGCTCATACACGGAGGGGGACAGGAGAAAGGAGCAAGAGGAGGAACAGAAAATACCCCTGGAATTATTGCGATGGCAAAAGCACTGGAGCTCGCTGAAAAGGAAAAGAAAAGCGAAAGCGCAAGACTTGCAAAACTTCGAGATTATATGATTAAAAAAATTGAAAAAGAAGTTCCGCATGTAGTAATCAATGGACACAGAACACAGAGACTTCCAAATAATGTAAATATTTCATTTAAGGGAGTGGAAGGAGAATCCATCCTCTTAAGATTAAATGAAGCAGGAATAAGAGTAAGCACAGGAAGCGCATGCTCCTCTCAAAGCCTTGACCCAAGCCATGTAATACTGGGACTTGGAAGAAGCCACGGACTAGCGCACGGAAGCATAAGATTCTCATTAGGACTTACCACAACAAAAGCACAAGTTGATTATGCGGTTAAAAATGTGAAAGAAATAATAAAAGAGCTCCGCGGACTTTCAAGCGCATGGAACGGCGGAAAAAATATTGATGATTAATTTTAAGTTTTTAATTTGAGGTGATTTGAATGCAGATGGAAGGACAAGATTGGTTTTACACCCCCACGGTTAAACAACACTTCTTCAAACCCAAGCACGCTTGGATAGAAGAAAAAGATCCCAAAGGATACGACGCGCATGGAGTATACGGAAGCATGAAGTGCGGAGACAAAATGGAAATGTGGATTAAAGTAAAAAAAGACAAAATCGTGGATTTAAAGTGGAAAACATTCGGATGCGCAAGCGCTATTGCATCAACCTCAATGCTCGCAACAATGGTTACTGAAAAAGGCGGAATGCCGATAAAAAAAGCCCTCAAACTGACTCCTATGGATATAGTGCATAGACTTGGCGGGCTACCCGCAATCAAAATACACTGCTCAATAATGGGGGACAAAGCGCTCCGCGCGGCGATATATGACTACAAAGTCAAAAACAAACGCGAAGATATTAAAGTCGACAAGCCAATAGAAGACGAAGAGCACCACTAAAAAATATTTAAACTTCAAAATAAAATGCGGCCCAAAAACTCATTGCTTTACGCGGGAAAAAAACCTTAAAATAAGCCAAAAAAACACTAATTTAAACCCCTTTAAACACTAATTAAGTATGCCCTACACACCAAGAATACAGGCAATGAAAGCAGTCATAAAAAAGCAGGAAGCGGCGCGAGAACGGGAAGCTAAAATGCTTGCAATAAACCAAAGCTTGTACGGACATAATACAATACAAGCACAAAAACAGCAAATTAAGGCTGTAAAAGCAGAGCTTGATTTATTGTCAACAAAATGGAAACAAACAAAACTGTTCGAACTCCAAAAATCAGGAGAACTCAAATCTGAAAGACAGGCAAACCCAAACAGTCCAAAACAAAAATATATTGAATCAATAATAAAACAGCACGAAGTAGAAAAAGAACGAATACATGAACATATGCGCCACCTTACAAAAACACTGAGACAGCTGAGAGGAGAAAAAAACGGCAATGGAAACGGGAATGGCAATGGCGGGGGAAACGGACACCCTAAATGAAACTAAAAATTATTAAATTAAGGAATGATACAAATGGAACTAGCACAATATATAATAGTAAACAACTCACTTGGAATGAACAAAGGAAAAATTGCGGCGCAGGCAAGCCACGCAAGCGTGTCAGTGCTTGACAAAGTCGAGGAATCAGTAATTAGCGAATGGAAAGAAAGCGGAATGAAAAAAATTGTCCTAAAAGCGCAAAACACTGAAGAGCTGCTTGCTCTTTTTGAAAAAGCAAAAAAAAGATTCCCGTGCGCTCTAATAACAGACGCTGGAAAAACTCAAATAGCCCCCGGAAGCAAAACAGCATTCGCATGCGGACCAATAGAAGAGGGGGAAGGACAGAAAATATTTGGAGAATTAAAGCTCCTTTAAACAAAAGTCAATTAAAAATACTCAACTAAAAAATAAAACAGCAAAACAGCTATAAAAAATTAAAAGAAAGTGAATGAAAATGGTAAAAGGATTCATGCAGCACATATCAAGCCTTATTCGGCAGTCAAACCTTGTAATAGAAATAGTTGACGCAAGATACATTGACAGAACCCGAAATTACGGACTTGAAAAAGCAGTGCTTGAACAGGGAAAACAGCTTTTAATTGTCATGAACAAAGCAGACCTTGTTGATGATAAAAAAATTCTTGAAGCAAGAAAGGAAGAACTTGCAAAAGAAGGAAGAGGAAAAGTTTTGTTTGTTTCCGCGCTTGAAAAAGACGGAATGAATTTAATCCGAAGAGAAATAGGAATAGGAAGCCAGAAAAGAAACGAACCCATTACAATTGGAATTATAGGATACCCTAATGTCGGAAAAAGCACGCTGATTAACTCGCTCGCGGGAAAAGGAAGAGGAAGAGTGCCTACTTCAAGAAAAGCGGGACTCACAAGAGGAATAACAAGAGTAAAAATCACTGATGATATTTACCTAATTGACTCCCCTGGAATTATCCCGTTCGGAGACGAAGAATTTGACTTATTCTTAGTTGAGTCAAAAAACGCAAACCAGCTCAAGGAGCCGGAGACGGTTGCTGTGAAGCTGATACAAACCCTTGGAAAAGAAAAAATAGGAAAATTCTACGGAATAAGCGATGAAATTATTTCTAAAAAAGATGAAGAAGAACTGCTTGAAGAAATTGCAAAAATTAAAAACATGCGCACAAAAGGCGGGGGCGGAGACGTTGGAAAAGCGGCCCGCGATGTGCTTGAAAGATACCAAAGACATGAAATAAGATAAAAGCGCATTTTGAAATTAAATTAATTTTTAGCGAGGATGAAAAATTGGTTTACATAAGCAAAAAAAACAAATCAAGAGTCGCGTTTGTCGGCGGAATCGGAGTGTACTCAAAACCAATGGTTGTTCTTGCAACCGCCGCTGACGCGAAGAAAAGAGCAACGCTTGGGGGAAAAGTCTGGAAAAGACTTCGCGGAACAATGAAGCCAATACAGGCCCAAACACTAAGAACTGCTATTGAAAGATATCAGGGCCTTCTAAATCACGCAGGAATAAAAACAATCCAAACAAAAGTAGTAATCACCCCAGTAAAAGGAGGATATGCAGCAAACTTAATCCAGCCTTTCTTAAAACCCGAAGAACTGCTTGAACACAGGCTTAGAAGATGCAATTCAGAAGACGCAGTTGCATATTTTAAAAAAGTCGACAAAATGATTGAAAAAATAAAAGCCCTTAACAAAACTCTTGAATACCACAAAAGCACTATACGAATAGGACTTGACTTAAAGCCCGAAAACTTTGCAGTACAGCATAAAGAAGTAAAACTGCTTGATATGTTCCCCATAATGATTACCGAAAAAGGAAGGGCAATACACGACCGGCTCGGAATTGAGCCGATAAGCAGATTGAGGCGAACCACCGCAACCTTCTTTGGAAACACCTATATTGGAGAGGGGAAGTTTATTGAAAGACACACCACTCCTTCGGCAATGAAGGCAAGACTTGTGAGAAAATTTGCAGCAGTAAGACCAGAACTTAGAAAAGAATTTGAAGAAGTGGCATACAGAATATAAAATTTGATAGAAAAAGTAAAAAACTAAAGATGCTTTAAGTGCTCAATTATCTGCTTTAGCGCAACCTTCTTTTTTATTGAGCTTTCCTTCTCTAGTCGAAGCTTAAGCTCGTGAATTATATCATCATTTGTGAGTCTCATAAAAAAGACCCTCCCAGAAAGAGTTAAAAGATTTGCTGGAGTGCGATTTTTGCTCATTTCTCCGCAATTACCAAAACTTCCTCGTCAAAAACAACGCCATTCTTTGAGCCTTTCATAAAGAGCGAAAGCGCCTGCGACTGAACATTTTGAGGAATAAGCCCAAAATCGCTAAGAGCAACAACTTCAAGCACGTCCCTGCCGTTTTTAGTAAACCCTGTTGAATCAAAAATACCTGAATAACTAATTTTCCAATTAAAAACGCTTGTCAAAAAACCACTCTCTTCAAGATGAGAAATTACAGAATCAACTTCATTTCTTTTCTCGCTGCTTTCTGAGTCATTAACCTGCTTTATTTTTTTAAGAATAGAATCAGAACTATTTGAAACAACAAATACTTTGCCCCCTTTGGAAAGAAGCGAAGAAATGCTTGAAATATACTTTTTATCCCTGAATGTATAAATGCTGTGAATCAAAAAAATCAAGTCAAACTTTTCCTGCGAAATAAAATCCTCAAACTTAGACGGGCGGAGCTTTATTTTTGACTTTTTGAAATCGCTTGAGAGAAGAAGCGCTCTTGCAAATGCCTTTGAAGGCTCAACAACTGTAGCTGAAACAATAAAACCCCTTTCTTTTAAAAGAGAAATAATTTTCTTCAGCCGAGCCGCATCCCCTCCGCCAATATCAAGAATATTCAACTGCTCTTTTTGAGGCAAAAAAGGAACAATCCTATCAAAAAGCTCTTTTACTAAATTATCATCTTTTCCGTAAAGGATTTCCTTAAAACGGGCATACTTTGCCGCGCCTACATCTGAAGAGAAAAAATCCAAATACTGCTGTTTAACATCCTGCATAAATTAACTAACTCCAAAAATATTAAAAAAATACTCCGCTGCAGGATTAAGGTGAAGAGGAAAGAATATCAAGAGTTGTTGAGCCCTTTTTTGCTTCCGCAAGAGAAATCATAAAATTTTTTCCCGCATTATGAAAGTGCTCAAATTTAACAAAAAGCCACCCTTCCCTTGGAATTTTCCAAGCAATAAAAAATTCGGCTCCAGCAACCTTCGCCCAATTTACTTCATCATTCATTGTCACAACAGGAATTGCCAAATGCTCGCCCTTCCACGCTTTGCACTCAAAAGCAAGAATCCTCCCTGATTTAATCGCAACAACATCAGGACTGGGAAGAGGCGAAACTCCGGAACCCGCGACTCTAAGAACCGCAAAACCCCTGTCAAAAAGAACTTTAATCAACTCGCGTTCCGCGTTTGCGCCTTTATTATAATGAGCCATTATTTCACCTTAAACGTAGCGTCCTCTGCCGGACTTATTATCCTTTTTTGACAAATCAATCATTGCATTATTCTTAGAATTTCTATCTTTTGAAGTAATTTTCTTATCAGTTCCACATCTTTCCAAATTACGCGCATTGAGAAACTTTCTTCTAAGCTTTCTGGCTTCATTAAGCGAATTCTTTGTTTCCATAAACAACACATATACATTTGAGTACTTAAAATCACCTAAAAAAAGAAAAGAAAGGGGAGGCAAGTCCCCCAAACTTTTAATTACTTTAAAGCTCTGCCAACCTTTCGAACAGAAGAAAGCTCTACGTCCTTATCCTGCAAAAGGTTAACCTTGGCATTGTAAGCCCACTTCTTGAGCTTCTTACCAATCGGATGCCTTGAGCCATCGCCGGGGTTTGTGGTCCCCTCATAAGCAAACTTACTCATACACACTACCTCACTCCTTTTAGGCTACAATTAGGTTTAAATTCCCTTCATTTAACTCAATTCTAGGACAAAAGACCTTAATGGTTAAGGTAATGCCCTAAAAAGGCATTTTTGAACAAAAAGCTCCTTTTGAAAAAGGAAGGCTTTTTTGGAAAGGTTTGTGTTTTGAGTGGAAACAATAATCAAAGCAAAAATCAGCACAGGAAAACAAGAATTTACCGTAGCAATGGACAAGGACAATGATTTTTTAGTTGTTAATGCTACAAAGAGACCTGAAAACAACAAAGTGAATACTGAAATAGTCAAAGAACTAACAAAAAAACTGAAAGCTGATGTAGAAATTGTTTCCGGATTTAAGAACAGAGAAAAAGTACTTAAAATCAGTCTTGGAAGAGAAGAACTTCTAAGAAAATTGGATACACAAGCTAATTCTAAATAACCAAGAAGGAAAAACAGACCAGAAGGTTTGTTGCTTTACAGAATTAAAAAATGGAGAAGTGAATAATATGGCAAAGACATACTTAAGCGCAGTAAAATACGAAGTGCTGGCTAATTATGAAGTACAAGGGGTTGTAGAAAAACCTGATATTGTGGGCGCAATATTTGGACAATGCGAAGGACTTTTAGGCGAAGACATGGACCTAAAAGAATTACAGCAAAGCGGTAAAATCGGAAGAATTGAAATTACTGTTAAAAAAGGAAAAGGAACAACAATGGGAGAAATAATTATCCCAAGCTCGCTTGACCAGGTAAAGACAAGCATTTTAGCAGCAACAATTGAAACTGTTGAAAAAGTTGGGCCGTTTGAAGCAAAAGTAAAAGTGCTGAAAATCGGAGACACAAGAAAAGAAAAAAGAGAAAGCATCACTGACAGAGCAAAAGAACTTCTAAAAACAATGCAGAAGTTTGAAGGCGCTGAAAGCAGCGAAATAGCTCAAAATATCAAAACTGAAATACGAACAGAAAAAATCGTGAACTACAACGGACTGCAGGCAGGACCAGAAATTGATTCAAGCCCAGAAATCATTGTAGTGGAAGGAAGAGCTGACGTATTAAAGCTTTTAAAATTCGGAATCAACAACGCAGTTGCAATGAACGGCGGAAATATAGACGCTCCTTTAATCGGACTATGCAAGCAAAAAGTAGTAACACTACTAATTGACGGAGACAGAGGCGGAGAATTAAACGCTAAAAAACTTGCATCTCTGACAAAAGTAGACTTTGTTGCAAAAGCACCTGACGGAAAAGAAGTGGAGGAACTAGAGCAGAAAGAAATATTACAAGCTCTAAAGCGAAAAGTTCCATACGCTGAAGCATTCACAGGAAGAGAATCTGCACAAACTGAAGACTCAAGGACCGGAGGATTCAGACCTGAGTTCAGACCAAGGCACGAAAGAAGCTTTGAAAGAAGAGACAACTTTAGAAACGACACTAGACCAATGAGAAACGACAACAGAGGATTCGCGCCAAGAGGAAACTTTAGGCAGAGCTACCAAAGCAACGGATTCGCGCCAAGAAACGACAGAGGATTCCAAGGAAGAGACAACTTTAGAGGAAACTTCAATCCAAGCTTTGAAAGAAGAGGATTCCAAGGAAGAGACAACTTTTCAAACGGATTCGCGCCACAACCAGCAATGCAAAGACAAGAAGCAATCCCTGAAGCACTAAAAGCAATGCAGAAAGACTTTGAAAAACTGAAGGGAAAATCAAAGGCAAGACTGCTTGACGAGAAAAACAAAAAAATCAAGGATGTTGAAGTAAAAGACTTGCTTGAAACTCTTCAGAAGACAAAGAAAAAAGTAGGGACAATAATGTTTGATGGAATAATCACAAACAGACTTGTTGAAGCTGCTGAAGCTAAAGAAGTAGCGACAATAATCGGAGTAAAAAAAGGAAATGTGAATCCACAGAAAGTAAAAACGTACACAATGTAAAATAAAAAAATTAAGAATTAAATAAGTGAAGGAAAAATTCCTTCACTTCTAAATTTTTTCATTGCAAAACCTTTGTTTTGCGATGCCTTGCAAAAATCATTAAATTTTCGCCAGGTTAAAAAAATTTATTTTCTCTTTAGAGATCTAACTGCATGCTCAACTTCTTCAATCGGAATTACTATTGCTTTATTGAAAAGCAAGAATAGTGCCAACATGAATAGTGCGGCCCACAAGAAGAACCAAGCTATAGGCTCAACTAATGCTGTCGCTATCTGACGCGTAGTCATATTCTTCTGCATAGCAGGAATCTGAGCGCCAGTTAACTCATATAATGAAGATTTACAATCACTATAGCGCATCTGCGCAAGCAACTGGTCAGTTGCGGAGAGGTTCTCTAACTCCTTCACACCCGAAAATTCAACACACTTGTTGAAATCGCGCACAGACTGCCATGAATCAAACATCACTGCAGCGGATTTTACTAGCATAAGCACCGTAATTATCCCAATGAAGACACCAGCTATCTGAGCCCATTGAAAATCTCGCGAGCCAAGCTTTACTAAAATTGTTTTGCGCAAAACATCACCTATGAGTAGTAAGCGGAAAACTGCTATATAAACCTTTTTACCGCAAAATAAAGCATGAACAAAACAATATTTGAAGAAGACACAACTGGCAAGGAATTTGATAAATTAAAACGCGTGTTTATGAAAATATTCAAAGAAATACAAAAAAAAGAATTTATTTTTACAGAAGGGCTGCAAAAAAGAAAAAACTATTACATTGACATGAATTACAACGGAAAAGTAAAAAGCGTGATGATAATTGAAGATAAAAAAATTGAAGAATACAAAAACTGGTGGGCAAATAATAAAAACGCTGTGGGATTTAGCGTTCTGGCAACTAATTACGGCGAAGAAGAAGTAAGAATTGGATGCTTTGGGGCAAGCCACAACCTGCTACAAAAGACGCTTGCTAATTCCACGAAAAGAACGCTAAGCTATCGGCTTGCCAAAAGAAGCAGAAAGTAAGAATGCTCCAAAAACTGCTGGAAAAAAGAAGAAAATAGTGCTTTTTTAAACATTACTCAAACTAACTTAACTACAGAAGAAGTTGGGCCGGTGGTCTAGCGGTTATGACATCACCCTTACAAGGTGAGAGTCGTCGGTTCGAATCCGACTCGGCCCACTTGATTTTTTGAAAACAAAATAAATCTATTTTAAAACAAGCCAAAGGCAAGCCGGAAGCAATCGAGTAAGAATTATAAATCAATAAAACCTATTTCTAAACATGAATAGAGTTGCTATCCTATTAGTAATACTGTTATTTGCGCTTATTGCGCCTGTTTACTCAGCTGATGAAACAATATACCCTACAACCATAGGCAAACTCAACGCTGAAGTAAGTTTATTTGGGCAGGGAAAAATCACTGGACTAGCGCCGGGAGAGGAAGCAAAGCTTGAAACAATAACATTTCAGGAAAGCGAATTTCAAAAAGTAAAAATGCTAAAAGAAGAACTAATAATAAACGGCACAATAATCCGCCCAAAATATGTGCTTGATCAATTTGGAAACAAATACGCTGTATTTATCATAAACCAAAACGGGGATTTTAATTACGAACTAAGGGCAGACATAAACACAAGCGCATTTATTTTTGACATGGCTGATTATCCGCTCACAAGCGGAAACAACGCAATGCTTGAATACACTGAACAAACCGAAAAAATCGAAAGCTCCGCAACCGAAATCATGACGCTTGAAAAAAACAAAATTTACTCAAAAACATTCTTCTCTGTTTTGAACGAAACTGTGGACTGGGTAAATGACTATGTGGAATACGCAAAAGGAAATGATTTTAGATACTATTATCTCGAACAAAAATCGGCAGTGCAGACGCTCATAAGCAGAAAAGGAGTCTGCGACGAATTCACAAACCTTGCTGCATCAATTTTAAGATCAAAAAAAATACCAACAAGAGTTGCTATTGGAATAACATTTGATGGCAAAGACTGGGGAAACCACGCTTGGATGGAAGTGCACGACCAAAACATGAGCACGCGCGGAATATGGATTCCATCAGACGCAACATTTAGAGAAGCGGGATTTGTTGACGCAACCCACATAAAAATGGGCTCATTTGACGATGTTTCAAACTCAAAAGCAAGATGCTACTATCCAATCAGCGCAACATGCAACCTTGACAACCAAAGCAGGCTTCCGCAGGTCACAATAAAAAGCAAAGAATACTTTTCAAGCGTAACGATGAGCGCAAAATCTGATAATATGAAAGCAAATAAGTGGAATGATGTTAATGTAACTGTAAAAAATATCAGCAACGGAACAATAGCAGTCCCTGTGACAATAAAAGAAAACTATAACGAACTCATGATACAGGAAAAGAAAAAATCTGTTGTTTTAAAAGCAGGAGAAGAACAAGTAGTAACATTCAAAGTATTCCCAAAAATTGATTTACGAAACGATGAATATGCAAACGGAACACTAACATTCTCTTCGCTATCGGCACCTCTTGAAAAAGACATTGTAGTTTATCCAGGGAGTTACTCTGAAACAGACGGGGAAGTAATTGTTGAAGATGTAACCCCTATTGCGCACGAAGGAACGCTAAAATTTGTGATAAAAATATCAAACTTTTACCAGGCCGACCAAGAAGCAAAGATATCCATAACCGCAAACGGCGTAAATGAACTTGCAAGCGAAATAATACCCGCAATGGGGACAAAAGTTATTACAAAAGAATTCGACCAGTACCAAATACAAGTTTACACAATCTCAATTGATGTTCCTGGAAAAATATACACTCAAAAAGTTATTCCAATCAAAACCAAAATCATACTCCCTGACGACACTGAAAAACCGACTGTGATTGAAAAAATAGTCACCACAAGCGGAGATGGAAACTCAGGAGTAATCGCTGACGAGGGCAGCAATCCGATACCATTCTTTGCAATGGTAATAATAGTAATGCTCCTTGCAGTTGCAATAGTGCTTGCAATATTATCATTCACCACAAGAAGATACGTATAAAACTAGTCCAAAACGAGCGCCTACTTAATTCTTTAAAAAGCCTTGCAAATCTTCTAATCAATACAAGCGATCGTTGTCTAGTGGTTATGATTCGTCCTTGCCAAGGACGGGGCCCGGGTTCAATTCCCGGCGGTCGCACTTATTTTTTTAAAACAAAAAGAACTCTTTTAGCAGGGGATAACTATCACAAGAAGGTTAAAAAAAGTTAATTAATAAAAGTCATTTGAAGAAATTAGTTTAGTTATCTTATTTTATTATTTTATTTTTATCTTCTTGATTTCTTCTTAACTTTCTTCTTTGCAAGAGGCCTTCTTACCACAACTGCCTTGTGGCTTCCTTTCATTGCCCTGTTTGCAAGGATGCGCCTTATCTGAGAGGATGCTTCTGCGTGAGAATGCAGTTGAGTAAAAGCTTCAGCAACCATATAGTGATATGCAATCAATGCAACCCCTAAACCAAATGCCGGAGAAACTGAAAATGCAAGGCTGAAAGCAACTGGGTTAATCAAAAAGAACTGAAGTATTACCGCCGCAAGCCCCCCAAGAGCAATTGTCACAAAAGCAAATATAATAAACGCCAAAAATAGCGAAATTATTATTGCATAAAGAGTTTCATTGAATTTATTGTGAGTCAATGCCCAGGATTCCTTAATTGATTCAACTATTCCTAGAGTGGCGCTCTTCTGGATAAAAACCGAAGTCGAGAAAAACAATCTCACTGCGTTATAGACTACTAAAATAAAATAAGCAGTTCCCAAAAGCCAGAGCAAATAGCCCAATAACTCAGTTTGAACCATTGAGAAATAATACAATAACAAAACAAACGCAATCAAAAGCAAAAGCTGGGCTTTTCTAAAAAATGCGTTAATATTCCACACTAAAACGTAGAACATTTCAACAAAAACAAGGAAAATCAAGTCAAGAACTTTTCTTGCCCCAAAATCAAAGCCCTTGCTTGACTTCTTTTCAACAAGACAATTATTCATTAAAACTATTACGCCAAGAACAAGAGTCACATAAAGCAAATCGTACAAAACTATCGCAACTGGTCTTGTAACATTTGAGAAAATAAGCCCTTTTTCAAATGCCTGCGGAAGAATAACAATACAGGGAAGAGAAATCCAGAAGAATATGATAAACCAAATAACTTTATTTAAAGAAACCCATGAATACGCAGAGCTTACTACTCTTGAAAAATCCATGCTAAGAGGATGTTTTTTCTATATAAAAAGATTGCTATTTTGATTAAAACAACGCCTTGTCAACAAGCGGAAATATCTGCGAAAACACATCAGGAATGTTTTTGTTCGCGTCAATTACTGCAATATTCTCATTTGGAAGCAAAGTTGGGAGCTTTAAGAAGTATTCCCTAAGCGAAGAAATGAATTCAAGCTCTCTGAATTTATCGCTGTCCTTTCTTTTCTCGCTTTTTTCGGAATTAATTCTTCTAAAAGAGTTTTCTGGAGTCACATCAAGAATCAAGGCAAGGTCGGGAGCAAGAAAATTCATGTGCGCTGGAAAGACTTTATTAAAATCTGTGCCCTGAACTGTTTGATATGCGATGCTTGAGTACTTGTAGCGATCGCAAATCACCACAAAATTCTTCTCAAGCGAAGGCTTGATTATATTTTCAACATGCCACTCCCTGTCTTTAACAAATAATTCAAAAATTTCATCCCTAAAATCAGAAGAAGATTTTTGCTTCTTAAAATACTCCCTTAATTTCTGCCCGTATGGACCATTTGTCGGCTCATCAGTAACCAAAATGTTGTCATACTTCTTGCTTTTCCCATAAATATGCTCAAAAGTTTTCTTTATCATCGTCCCTTTCCCGCACCCAGGCAAACCGTCAAATACAATAAAAGTCCCAGCCATGATTTCACCTAAAAAATTTCTTTAAAGTTCTTCCCTCATTTAAACAAGCGCTGACTTCCTTCCAAACTTTCCCGCTAATTGCTTCAATTGGAAGCAGGTTTTTGCCGTCAGTGCAATCAACTCTAACCCATCCAAGCCTTTTAATATTTCGCTCATACTCATTACGCACAAGCTGTTGAAAATTCAAATCCTCTTCGTGCTGGTCGCGCTTCTTTCCGCGCTTATACCCTTCAGCTCGGTTTGCGTTATCCATAAACTTATGAGAAACCGCAATCGGGACGTCAAGAACAATAACCAAATCAGGCTGGGGAAGACGGGAAGTCACAAGCCTTATCCACTCCCAAAGAGAATCCTTATTTTTCTTCTCAAGCGCAACCTGATAATTTAGCGTTGAGGAAAAAAATCTGCTTAATACAATATCCTTTCCTTCATCAAGAGCTTTTTCAATATGCAGCTTTGATTCGTAAAAATCAGTAATATACAAAAGCGCAATAAATTCGGGAGAAAGAACATCCTTTGAGCCAAGCTCCCCCCTTAGATACGCGTCAACAACTTTCCCAAACTGATTGTCATGCTTTGGGAAATGCAAATGCTCAAGCTTTCTTCCCATGCTTTCCATTTTTTTGCAAACCAAATCAAGCTGGGTTTTCTTGCCAGTGCCGTCAGCGCCTTCAATTACAATTAACTTTCCCCTGCCCATTACATTACTATACTTTCATTGAAGTATAAAACAATTACTAACCAGCACAACCATTTGGACAAAAAGAAACTACTCTTAAAAAACGCCCTAAAGGAACGTTTAAAAAAGCAACCAAAAGACAATCATTTAGGAGCTAATTCAAAGAAATAGCCAAAAGAATGACAAATGCGTTCGTGATGTAACGGTAGCATAAAAGCCTTCCAAGCTTTTTGTTGGGGTTCAAATCCCCACGGACGCACTCAATAATTTAACGATTAAACAAAAAAAGCTTCTTCTTTGAATACAAAACCAGTATCAATAATAATATAATAAAGGAAAGACACTACTTTGCTCTATTAAATCAAATAATGGCGATAAAAATGGAAAAAGAAAAAAAACTCAAAGGAAGCCAAAAAATTGCGCTTGAAAGAATATATCGGCTTATTGAACTCGCTCGAAAAAATGAAAAATACTCCAAGAGATATGTCAGTATTGCAAAAGAAATCAGCAAAAAGATGAGAGTTCAGGTGCCAAAAGAGCTCAAAAAACAATACTGCAAAAAATGCTGTTCAATGAAAGTCAAAATTTCGACCAAAGAACCATTCCTGATTGTAAAATGCGAAGAATGCGGATTTGAAAAGAAATACGGGACAAAAAACAAGCCAAAAATAAAACCTACCCGCCCAGCGAAAGGCAAATAAACACCATAAAACAACAATATAACAACAAAACGAGGTGTTTATTCAAATGAAAATAAAGGGACAGGGATCTATTGAAAATCTATTAATCATAAGCGCGGCGATTGTGGTTGTCGCAATAGTAATAGTAGCCGTTTATGGAATAATGACGCAAGGAAATGAAAGCGTAATAAGCGGAGAAGAAATAAACACCGGAACTACAGGAACTTTAAGAGAATTACAGGGAGTTGAAATACAAACAATTATTGTCCCTGACGGAACAAGCGCAACAATAGAAATAAAGCCAAGCGCGACTGATGATAAACTAAAAAACATGTTCAAAGGAGCTCCAAACGGAACAGGCTTCACAGTAAACAACGGACCAAACAGCGGAAGCACATGCCAAAGAACAGCAACAGGATGGGTTGACGCCAACGGAAACGGATGCAACACACCAATAACAAGCGGAACTTTACTAACAATCTCAAACTCAAGCGGAGGCGGAGGAACTTACACTGAAAGCATAAGAGGAGTGGGGACAACTGGAGGACAGGGACAAACTGTAACACAAACTATATCGCCAGGAACACCAACACCTATCACATTAACATTCACGCCAAACCAATTGATAACTGATTTATTCACAAGCCTGCCGAGCGGAACAACAATTGCAATCGGAACTGACGGAACTATACTAACAAGAACTACAGATGGCTGGATTTTAACACTGCCAAACGGAACAACAGTTACCGACACAAATGTAATAAATTCACTAATACCACTTTCAAACGGAACAGTACTCAATATTACAACACCAGCAGGATCAACAACAGTAACACTAAGCATTGTGGAAGGAACACCACCAACAGTAGTACTGCCTACACCAATACAACTATCAACATGCGCTGATTTGCAGAATATACAAAACAATTTAGTGGGAAATTATGAACTTGCAAGCAACATTGACTGCTCAACACTAGAAGAATTCACACCAATAACAGATTTTAGAGGAACATTAAACGGAAAGGGACATAAAATTTCAAACTTGTCCGTTTACTCAAGCAGCGGACAGCCGACTGGACTATTTTCCACAACAAACGGCGCAACAATAAAAAAATTATCAATAGAAGGCGCTGAAATAATCGGACTTCAATCAACAGGAATACTTGTTGGAAACATGGGCGGAGGGATAATTACTGAAGTTCACACACAAGGAAATGTGCAGGGAACAGATTACGTTGGAGGAATAGTTGGAAGAACAATGGGTGGACAAATAACAAACTCCTACTCCACATCATCAACAGCAAATGAAGAAAGAATCCGCGCAACAGGAAACTATGCGGGCGGAATAACAGGAAGCCTTGTTGGAGGAGGAAGCATAAATTCAGTATACTCTGAAGCAACAGTAGAAGCGCAAAATTACACAGGAGGAATTGTAGGAGAATTTATTGAAGCGCAAATGGCAAACGCATACTTCTCAGGCACAATAACCTCATCCCCTACATCAAAAATAGGCGGAGTAATCGGAAAAATGAACAGCACATTTGGAGAATCAAACCTTTCATGGATGCTTTACCCTGACAACTGCGCAGGAGAAATATCATATAGAGAGCCAGGAAGCTGCGAGAAAAAATACAACGAAGAAGACTTTATGGACCAAACATACGAGCCTATGGCATCATTCACTGGCGGATTTGGAACAGGCAAAGCATGGAGCATATGCCAATACGAAGACCAGCCGTGGCTGACATTTGAAAACAAAACATGCACTCCTCCGCAAATATATGCGGATGTAATCAACATCACTGGAGCCGGAACAATATACATACAACTTCATGTGGCTCCAATAAACAATACACTAACAACGCTATTTGGAAGCATTGGAAACGGCGGACAAGTGAGAAAACTTGGAGACTCAACAGTGTTCACAAATAACAGCGGGACATGGACAGCAAGCGGAGGAACAACAACCCCTGCACAATTAACTATAAACACAAATGATAAATTTGCGGTAACAAGCACTATGCCAAATATATTCCAAGTAAATTCATACCAAACAACACCGCCATTTGTAACACAAATAACTGACACAACACCGCCGACAATAAAATCAATTAGTCTTCAAGGCTGCGGAGGAATAAAAGTTCCAAACACAGACACATACTCAAGATTTGACTACAATGTGCTAATAGAAACTACAGACACACAAACAGAAGTAGCAAGCTGCACAATAGAAAGCTATTTTAGAATACCGGGAACTATGACATGGCTTAAAGCAAACACAAAATCAATTGCAAATCCATTCATTATGCCTGATGTAAACTATATCCACGGAAACCAAGTAATGACTTCTTCACCATACCCAACAAGCCTTGACACAAGATACACTGTAACATGCAAAGACATAATTGGAAACACAACAACAATGATTACAACACCAACAATGACATGCCCAATTCCTGCAGCGCCTCAACTAATATCATTGCCTGCGGGAAAAATAACAGCAGTAAAAATGAACGACACAGCTATTGACGATCCAGCAAGCGCTTCGCCAATTCCGCCAAGGATTATCCAAATGTTTGGAACCCCATCAAACGGAACAACTGTTAGAAAAATGGGAAAAGCGGTAACTTACACATGGAATAACGGATGGAGCGCAAGCAGCGGAAGCCACAATGATTTTAATGCAACAAACGGAGACACAATAATAATATCAACTCCGGCAGGAACGCCGAATCAAATGGCAATATTTGCAAGGACAAGCCTGCCGTACGCAACAATTGTGAACGACACAACAGGACCGACTGTAACGAATGTACTCTCAAGCTGTTATCCAAAATCAGTGGCATTCATGGGGCCATACGCAAGAGACATAAACTTTGCAATAACTGCAAACGACACACAGCTCGAAACAAAGAACTGCTCACTTGTGATAAACAAAACAGCACCTGCGCCGGCAATGACTTTCAATGCGACTACCGGAACAAATTATCTCCAGACAGGAAATTTTGTGCACACAATGACAATATCACAAATGGCTGATTTAACAACACCAGTAACAGTAAACGGAACTATCACCTGCCAAGACTCACTTGGAAATATCGGCCCAATGAACACAATCGGGATATATAATTGTCCATAAATTTAACAAAAGCAACAGGAGAAATCCTGTTGCCCTGTTTTTTTAAGAATTCACATTTAGGTTAGGTATAAATACCAAAAAGCACAACTAATTATCATGCAAAACATAAAAAAAGCTCAAGGCTCGCTTGAAAACTTATTAATCATAAGCGCGGCAATCATAGTTGTAGCAGTTGTAATAATTGCAGTTTATGGAATAATGACGCAGGGAAATGAAAGCGTAATAAGCGGAGAAGATATTAAGACAGGAACTACTGGAACGCTAAGAGAAATGCAGGGAGTTGAAATACAAACAGTGGATGTTCCTGCAGACAGCCAGGTTACAATTACAGTAAAGCCAAGCGCGACTGATGATAAACTAAAAAACATGTTCAAAGGAGCTCCAAACGGAACAGGCTTCACAGTAAACAACGGACCAAACAGCGGAAGCACATGCCAAAGAACAGCAACAGGATGGGTTGACGCCAACGGAAACGGATGCAACACACCAATAACAAGCGGAACTAATGTAACAATTTCAACAAGCGGAGGAAGCTCATATCATGAAGAAATAAGAGGAGTAGGAACAGGAGGAACAACAACAGGAACATTCTCGCAAGCAATTAGCCCAGGAACTCCAACTACTATTACAGCACCATTTAATTCAAACGCATATTTTACAGATGTATTTTCTGCAATGCCGATTGGAACAATAATCACTGTGGGAACATCAAGACTGACAAGAACAGCAACAGGATGGGTTTTGACTTTACAGGACGGAACAATAATAACTGATCCTTACCAAATCAATCAATTAATCCCTGTTACAAGCGGAACTGTATTCATAATTACTTCACCTACTCAAACAACAATTACTTTAACAGAAGGAACTCCTCCAGCGCCAGTAACTGACTCAATCGCACTTGCAGCAGGAGAAACAATTGCGCTGAAAATAAACGCAAACCTTGACAATAATACATTAAACGGATTATTTCCATCAATGGCAGCAAATTCAACAGTAAGAAAAGTTGGAACAAACAGCACGTTCACTTACAACGGAACTGCTTGGAGCTCAAGCGGAGGAACAACACCCGCACAATTTAGCGCAAACCTAAATGACACTTTAATAATAAAAAGCACTGGCGCATTCACAATAAACGCAAGAAGCTTCACTGCGCAGGCACCGCTTGTAACAAAAATAATTGACACAACTGGACCGACAATCAACAGCATATATGCATACTGCCGACTAATAGGAAGTGGATACAGCGTCAGCAGAGCTGTTAGATTCACAATAAACGGAACGGATGATCAGCTTGAGTCAATATACTGCAGACTGGACATAACATACACCCGAACACTAAACCAAGGACCGACAACTGCAACAATTGACGACTACACATACCCACACACTTATACTAGAACTGCGGACATGCAAAGAGACCACGTACTACACTCATGGACAAGCAGCTACAGCCCGGTTGTTTACAACGACATAAACTTTACATGCTTTGACTCGCTCGGAAACGCAAGCGCAAAAGCAAATTTTAAAAACTTCCGGTGTGAACCAGAAAACATGCTCCCTGGACAGAGACTAAAATAAGGTTTTTAATAAACACAAAAAAAAACCTTCTTTAAACTACAAAGCAAAGTATAAATACTTACAAACTAATTAATTTTCATGCTTATGCAAAACAAAGGACAGGGTGTCCAAAGCGGACAAGCCCCAAATAGGGGACAGGGGGCAATTGAATACTTACTAATCATCGGCGCAGCGATACTTGTAATTGCTATTGTAATAATTGCAATAAGCGGAGCGCTTGGAACAGGAACTAATCAAAGCGCAGGCGCAAAAGGAAATCAAATGGGGGCGTTTGTAAACTTAAGACAAATGAACCTAACCCCCCAATTTTTCAGATTGCCTTCAGTGTCCCTTGGACCAGGACAGCAAATAATATTTAATTACACTGACCCAGCAACTGGGCAAACTACACAAACACCAATTACAAATCAAGCACAACTAAACCAGGCATTAATGAATGGAGACTTAAACCTATACCTAACCCCGCCAGGGGTTTCAGCCACTCCTGGAATGAGCACAAGTTACATATTATCGACTCCTCAAACAAATAAACCAAAAAATCTGCTGAAAATAATTGGTTGCATGAAAAATAGCCCTTATTCACAAACCCCTTCTGGAACAGCTGGATTTCTAATCGGAGACGAAGCAGGAAGCAGAATACAAGACCAGGCAATAATGGCTGATTTAAATAACCGCCCAGTAAAACTTATTTCAATTACAGGATACGGCGGAAGCAATTACTCAAACGCAGTTGACAAGACATACAAATTACGACTTTCCCAACCATTCTACTATTATTCTATGCCAGGCTATTTTGTATACCTCGCAACTTTTGAAGGACTGACTGATAATTCAGGAAACCCGATAAATCAAACAGCAATAAACAGCATTTGCAATAGCAGCACAGGATATTCAGTAGGAAATGCCAACGTAAGATCAGAATTCAACGGGTGGTCATTTTACAACTATGATTATGATATTATATATGGAAACAATCCCGGACTTGCAGAAATAGCAATAGCATATAATGGAACAAACACAACAATAATCGGGAGAGACAATAAAGGAAATCTGCTCACTGACACAGTAACAGCATATCTGCCATGCACTGAAACACAGTGGCTGCCGATTGCTGGATATACTGGAAACCAGCAAATATACAAAAGATGCTGCGATTATGCTAACTGCTGTTCAAGGACATCACTAGGAATATTAACAAGCACAAACTGCACAATAGATACAGTAACCCACTGTCAGTCATTTACCTGCGAGCCAACAACATGCACTCTTGGAACAAGAAAAGTAACAAGTTACTATGACACAAATATATTCACCTGCTTAAACCAACCAACCCAAATAGCAAACATGTATGTTGAAGCAATCATAAGCGCGCCATAAACAAATTTTAACCCCAAAATCAACCTTTATAAACGTTACTGGGGGAGTGATACTTATTCTACTGGCTCCTAGAAAGCTTTTCGAAGCGGTTTTTGGTTGAGCAAGTTAACACTGAAAAGTGGGTGATTGAATGGGAATACATGACGTTCCGGCAGAGTACTTAATTGAGGAAACTGCGGGAAAACTAATAGGCGAAATACAAAAGCCTGAATGGACAGACTATGTAAAAACAGGAATGCACGTTGAACGAGCTCCACAAAGAGAAGACTGGTTCTACATGAGAATGGCAAGCATTCTTTATAGAGCGTTCAAATGGGGAACTATTGGAACAGAAGCCCTAAGAACATATTACGGCGGAAGAAGAAACCGAGGCGTAAAGAAAGAGCACCATTACAAAGCAAGCGGAAAAGTAATCCGAACATGCGTGCAAGCGCTTGAAAAAGCAGGCTACTTAGAAAGAGCACAGCCAAGCGGAAGAAAAATTACTACAAAAGGATTCAGATTATTAAACGACACTGCTAAGGTTGCAGAGAAGAACTGGAAAGAAGGAAAATACGAACACAAAGAAAAAGCAACAAAAGCATTCGATGAAAAGAAGAAGAAAGAAGTGCAAGACACACTAAGAAGACAGGATCACGGCGGGCACAAAGCATCTGCTGAATCAAAAGACAAGAAACAGTCGCAGAAATCTCCAAAGAAAAAGGACGGTGAATAAATATGGCTAGACACAAAAGCGAAGAATTCAAAGACTTCATGATAAGTGAAAGAAAGAAAATCGGGTCAGGCCTTACAAACGCACCAGTGTGGCTGATGCAAAAAGCCGGAAAGAGACTCTGGACGACAAAGCAGAAAAGAACATGGAAAAACATTGACATGAAGGACAAGTACTTCAAGGCAAAGCAGAAGCAGACAAGAAAAAGAAACAAGAGCGGAGACCACAAGAAAAACTCAAAGCCCGTTCCTGAAAAGGTGGAGAAGTGATGCAATGGCTAAAGAATTCAAAGAAAAAACAATCACTGTAAATCTGCGCAAAGCATTTGAGAAGCCCGACACAAAAAGGGCTATCTGCGCAAAAAACATGCTTATCGTAGCAGTGAAAAAAGAAACCAGACTCAAAGATGTAAGAATCAGCAACAAAGTAAACGAAGCATTCTGGGCAAGAGGAAGAGGAAACTGCCCAAGAAGAATCACAGTAAAAATCGCTGCTGAAAAAGGAATGGGAATGGTTCTACTGCCGGACGAAAAGTACGAAGCAAAGAAAGAAAAGAAAGCTGAAGGCAAAAAAGAAACTCCAAAACAGGCTGAAGCGGCTCCTAAAGAAGAAGCTAAAGCAAAAACAACAGAAAAAACTGAAAACAAAGCAGAAGCAAAGAAAGAAACAAAGCCAAAAGCTAAGAAAGAAGAGAAGAAATAAAAAAAATTAAACAGCGGCTGGGGAAATTAGCCCTAAAAAAGGCTAATAAAGCCCCAGCTCCTTATTTTTACGAAGTGATAAAATGAATATTACAAGAATTAGAGCAATGGGATCAAACTATGTTGGATTATTTGCTGTATGCAACGACAGCGTGGCGCTTGTTCCATCACAAATAGAAAAAAGAGCAGAAGACGAAATCGCAAAAGTTCTTGATGTTAAAACAATAAAAACAACAATCTACGGCAGCTCGCTACTTGCAGTATTCTCAAAGCTAAACAACAAACAATTATACGTTCCAAACTTTATCTCGCAAAGAGAACTTGAAGCAATTGAAAAAGAAATAAAAGTAAAAATAATTGACACTGAAAACGCGCTTGGAAACCTTGTGGAACTAAACGACACAGGAGCGGTTGTATCCATGCTCCTGCCAAAAAACGCTGTTGAAGAAATAAGAAAAAGCGGGCTAAAAATTACTCAAATGAATTTGGGAAGAGTGGATGTTGTAGGCTCCGCGCTTGTTGCTACAAACAGAGGATTTTTAGTAAACCCAAATATTTCGCTTGAAGAAGCACAAAAGATTGAAGCAACGCTTGGAGTAAAAGGCGGCTCATCAACCGCAAACACTGGAGACTCATTTGTAAGAAACTCAGTGCTTGCAAACAAAAAAGGAATAGTTCTTGGAGAAGGAACATCTCCTTACGAAATAAACAAAATAGAAGAAGCGCTTGAGCAATAAACTAACAATAAGCTGTCAAAACACGGCTAAAAGCCGTTAAAACAAGGCGATTTTAGCGCCAATTGGTTAAGTATTTATTTATTCCTAAGGGAAATATTTGAAGGTGAAAGAAATGAAATATACAGCAACAGGCGAATACACAAAGTCAGGAACAACGGATAAGTTCACAAAAACAGTAGACGCTAAAGACGAAAAAATGGCAAAAGAAAAAATATACGCTGAACTGGGCAGCAAACAGGGAATTATAAGAAAAAACATCACCATAGGAGAGCTGAAGGTGAAAAAATAATGGCTGAAGACATGAAAACAACCAAAATGGAATTTAGCGAAGAAGAGCTTATACGAATGGCTCAAAATTATGAAAGAGCGCTTATGCAGAAGCAATCAATACTTGAAAGAGTAAGCACAATGCTCCTTGAAACAACAACCGCAAAAGAGACGCTTGAAGAGCTAAAAAAATCCAAAGGAAAAGTAGGGATGGCAATAGGCGCAACAATAATAATTGAAGTAGAACCTACAAACCTTAAAACATGCAAAAGAGGAATAAGCGAAAACGCGTACAAAGAAGAAAGCATTGAAGACACAATACTCTGGCTTAAAGGAAAAGAAGACCAGCTGAAGATACAGGTTCAAAATATTCAAAAAGAAGCTGGAATGGCACAGGCAAGACTGCAGGAAGTAGTTGGAATAATTAAACAAATCGACAAAGAAAAAAGAAAAGCAATGACACAAAGACCTCCTTCAATCTCAAAGTAGAAACTAGCGAAGGGAAGAACGTATGTTTGGATTCTTAAAACAAAAAATTGCTGATTTTGGAAACAAACTAAAGGACACTGTTTCAAAAGAAGAAGAAAAACAGAAAAAAGACGCTCCAAAACAAGCTGAAGAGAAGAAAGAAGAAATTAAACAAAAGGAAAAAGAGAAAATCGAAGAAAAGAAAACTGATTCTTTAGAAAAGAAAGAAACAAGCGCGGCAGAAAAAAAGCCCCAAGCCAAAACTGAAGCTCAAAAAGAGCACGTTAAAAAAGCCGAGCACAAAAGCGAAGACAAAAAAGAAAAAGAGACTCATAAGAAAGAAAAGAAGAAAGGATTGCTTGGAATACTATTCGGCGGCAAAAAGAAGGAAAAAGAAGAGAAAAAGAAAAAAACAAAAGAAGAAGCAGTGAGCGAACTTGAAGGACGGATGTTTAAGGATATTGAAGCGGAACTCAAAGAAGAAGAGAAACAAACCGAACAAAAAGAAACAGCCACCCCATCAGAGATTGATCTTGGACTAACTGAAGAAGAAATAAGAATTACTAAAAAGACTGATGAAGTTGCAGAAGGACTTGAAGTTGAGAATGAAGAAGAGGAACAAAAAGAAGAACCTGCTGAAGAAAAGACTGCTGTTAAAGGAAATACTGAAAATTACGAAGAACTGGCCGAAGTTGAGGAAAAGCAAAAATTCACGCACGAAGAAGAAAAAAAAGTAAGACCAAGCATTGAACTTGAAGATGGAAGAATACCTTCGGAAAAAGAAGATGAAGAAAAGAATGAAGAGGAGGAGATATTTGAGGACATTGAAGAACAGGAAGAAAGAAAAGAAAAATCAAGGGATATTAAAATCAAAACGCTTGAAGAAGACAAACGCGAACTTCACGCAAATGTGGGAGTTGGCGGAAAATTAAAAGGATTTATCTTCGGCGGAATTGAGCTCAGCGAAAAAGATGTAAATGACTTAATCTGGGAACTTGAACTAAGCCTAATTGAAAGCGATGTGGAACAGGACGCCGCAAGCGAAATAGCAAGCCAGATAAAGAAAAGACTTGTAGGAAAAAAAGTTTCTGCCAAAAATATTGATGACTTTTTAAAAGAACAAATCAAGGAAATACTCGCTGAAATGATGAAAACTGACAAAATTGATGTTCTTGCCATGGCTAAAAAGCACAAGCCATTCAAAATATTAATACTCGGGCCAAACGGCGCAGGAAAAACAACAAGCATCGCAAAACTAACTCATTACTTCCAAAAACACAAAATGAGCTGCATACTTGCCGCAGGAGACACATTTAGAGCCGGCGCAATTGACCAAATAGAAGAACACGCAAAGAAACTCAAAGTAAGATTAATAAAACAACAATACGGAGCAGACCCTGCTGCGGTTGCATTTGACGCCATAAAAGCGGCAGAAGCGGGAAAAATTGATGTTGTGATAATGGATTCAGCAGGAAGACAGGAAACAAACAAAAATCTGATGGAAGAACTAAGAAAACTTGAAAGAGTTGCAAAGCCTGATTTGAAAATCTATGTTGGAGAAGCATATGTGGGGCAGGGACTATTAGAACAGGCTGAAGAATTTAAGGAAATGATTGGAATTGACGGATTTATTTTAACAAAAATCGATACTGATGCCAAAGGCGGAACAGCAATATCATTAGTATACAAAATGAAAAAGCCAATACTGTTTGTGGGAACAGGACAAGGCTATGATGACTTAGAAGAGTTTACTCCTGAATTTATACTTGAGAGAATAATTTAAAAAAAACAAATAAAAAAACTAAACTTTTAATCCTTTTAACGCAGCAATCCTTTCTTCAAGCGGAGGGTGGGTGCTAAAAAGACTCTGCATCCAAAGCTTCTGGCCCTTAAGAGGATTTGAAATGTACAAATGCGCAGTTGCTTTATTAGCAGCTTCAAGAGGCTCATTATCTTTGCCAATTTTCTCAAGAGCGCTTGCAAGAGCAAGCGGATTTCTTGTCATTTCTGCAGAGCCTGCATCAGCCATAAACTCGCGCTTACGCGAAATTGAAAAATTAATTATCTGGGCAATTATAGGCGTCAATATTGCAAGAAGAATTGCAATTATAACAAGCGCAATCCAAATAGCGGCTCCATTTTTGTTATCGCTGTTAAATTTTGAATAAAAAACCATTCTCAAAATCAAATCAGAGAGAAGAACCGCTATTCCAACCAAAATTGAAGCAATTGTCATTGTTCTAATATCATAATTTTTAATATGAGAAAGTTCATGAGCTAAAACTCCCTGAATTTCATCCCTATTCAATCTTGTAAGGCAGCCGGTTGTAACACAAACAACCGCATGATTTGGATCTCGCCCTGTTGCAAATGCATTAATTGCAGTGTCATCAATTACAAAAACCCTCGGCTTTGGAAGACCGCTTGCAAGAGATAATTCTTCAACAATATTATGAAGCAATTTGAAATTTTTATCATCAGGATGAGTTTCTTTTGCTCCGCTAATCGCAGTAACTATTGAATCGCAGGAATAATAGGAAATTACTGAAAACAAAATTATCAAAATTCCAAGAACTGTAAAAACCCCAAGAAAAGGAAAGCCAAAAAGATCCAAAACCAGCGAAATAATTCCCGCAAGAATTCCTATTAGAACAAAAAATAACAGGAAAAGAATAGAAGTCATGCGCTTGTTATCCGCAATCTGCTTGTAAAAGTCCATTGCCACTATAACGCACCCCAAAAACTAAAAGAAAAAACTAAAAAGGCAAGAAAAAATTACTTGCCCATTTCTGAAAAGTCAACTTTAACGCTTTTCTTCTCGCCTTCAGTGGCTTCGAAGAACTCTTTGTCCTTATTCATCCCAAACATTCCTGCAAATATGTTATTTGGGAAAACAGCAATCATTGTGTTCCACTTCATAACCATATCATTGTAGAACTGCCTCGCAAAAGCAACTTTATTTTCAGTGCTTGAAAGCTCTTCCTGCAATGCTTTGAAGTTTTCGCTTGCCTTAAGAGTAGGATATGCTTCTGCAACTGCGAATAGACTCTTTAACGCGCCTGAAAGCATATTATCAGCTTTAGCAGATTCTTTTGGAGATTTTGCCGACATCATCGCAGCTCTTGCTTGAGTTACTCCCTCAAGAACTCCCTTCTCAAACTTAGCATAACCCTTAACAGTCTCAACCAAATTTGGAATCAAATCCGCCCTTCTCTTTAATTGAACATCAATCTGCGCCCAAGCATTCTCTACCTGCTTTAGCGTAGTGATTAGCGAATTATAAATAGCAATAGTAATTACTATGCCCACAACAACAATCAAGCCGATTATTCCAAGAATAATTATTAATATGTCCAAAACAACCACCTAAATTTATTAGTGTTTAACCCTTTAAAATGCTATGTTTCACAAGTTCTTTGTGATTGGATGGGACTCGGAGACACACTGCGAAAAGCAATGGACAAAATCCAGGGCGCGGCAACAGTAGACAAGGAAACTGTTAAAGAAGCTATTAAAGAAATACAAAGAGCGCTCATTGCGGCAAACGTGGACACCACAACTGTTTTTGCCATCTCAAAAAAAATTGAAGAAAATGCGTTTAGCGAACTAAAAGGACAACTATCAAGAAGAGAGCATGTAACAAAAGTAACTTATGACGCTCTAATCGAAATGCTTGGCGGATTAAAAGCTCCAATTGAGCCAAAAAAAATATTATTATGCGGATTATTCGGCTCCGGAAAAACAACTGCTGCGGGAAAACTTGCTTTATTTTATAAAAAACGCGGGAAAAAGGTCGGAGTAATCTGCGCGGACACATTTAGACCTGCCGCGTTTGAACAACTGCAAACTAATGCAAAACTTGCTGGCGCTGAGTTCTTCGGAATCAAAGGCGAAGAAAACGCAGGCAAAGTTGTGAGAGAAGGAATGAAAGCTTTGAAAGAAAATGATATTATAATCTGCGATTCAGCAGGAAGAAGCGCGCTTGATGATGAACTTGTAAAAGAAATAAAAGAAATTGAAGATGTGTTCAAGGGAGACGAAAAATGGCTTGTAATCGGAGCAGATATTGGAAACCTTGCAAAAAAGCAGGCGCAGGCATTTCATAAAGCCGTTGGGATTAACGGCGTAATAATTACAAGAATGGATGGAAGCAGCAAAGGAGGAGGGGCTCTTGTTGCATGCAATGAAACAGGAGCAAGCGTGTACTTTATTTCAACAGGGGAGAAAGTAAATGATTTTGAAGCATTTGACGCCAATAGATACTTATCAAGAATAATGGGATACGGGGACCTTGAAGGACTGCTTGAGAAAGCAAAAGAAGCGGACCTTGAAAATATGAACCCTGAAGAAATGCTCAAAGGAAATTTTAATCTTCGAATGTTCTATGAGCAATTAAAAGCAACAAAAAAAATGGGGCCTTTAAATAAAGTTGCGGAAATGATCGGATTAAGCGTAAAAATGCCAAAAGAAATTTTAGAACAAGGACAGGACAAGCTGGATTCATTCAAAATAATAATTGACTCCATGACCGAGCAGGAAAGAGTGAACCCTGAAGTTTTAAATAGAAATAGAATTGAAAGAATCGCAAAAGGGGCAGGAGTTCATATTGAAGATGTGAGAGAGCTCATCAAGCAGTACAAGCAAATGAAGAAAATGTTTAAGAAGTTCAAAAATATCCAAAGCGAAAAAGCGATGAAAAACTTCGGCGAAAAGGGCTTAGCTGATGTAATGAGGCAGATGCAGGGAAGAAAAATGGCTAAAAAGCTGCGCCTTAAATAAAAATATAAAACCAACAACAGCATATTGATTATGAAAAATTTAATTCTAATTGCGCTGCTTGCCCTATTTATTATCTCCACCGCTCACGCGGCGGAATACTACGCTGATGTTATTTTGGATATTTCCCAAGACGGGAGCACAATAATAAGCGGAACAACAAATCACCCAAAACTTGACGCACGGACAACCGCTGAATTTACCTCCATGCAAAAAGGAAACTGGACATTTGAAATTGATTTAAACGAAACATTTTCAGCTTATTTATTTGAAATTATACTGCCCCCAAAAGCACAAACAACTGATATTAAAATAAGCGGAGAATATCGAATTACCACACGCGACTCAAGAATTTTAATAATTGCAAGCGGGGAAGGACAGCCCCTCACTGCAAAAATTAAATACACAAATCAAACCGAAAATTTACAACCAAATTATATCCAAATAGCCGCTGCAATAATAATATTCATTGTAATTATTTTTTTTGCAAATAAAAGAATAAATAATAAAGACAAAAAAACCCTTGCGCAAAAGACTGAAACTAAAAAAGCCCACATAAACAAAGAAGCTCTCACGGAAAGGCAGGTTTTAATTTTTGAATATCTGGAAAAGAAAGGAAAAAGCGCAACGCAAAAAGAAATTGAAACCGCATTACACATACCAAAAGCCTCTCTGTCCAGAAACCTTGCAGCCCTTGAAAGAAAAGAACTTATTAAAAAAGAAGCTAAAGGAATGACGATGGTTATTTCTATAAATCAGGAAAAATAATCACTAAAACAAGGGTTGTTCCGGCTTGTTCCGCATGGTTTTAGGCAATATATATAGGCTGTTCCACCGGATACTATCCTAACAAAGCCTAATATCGGGCTTTATGGACTGGAGGAATTATTATGAAAGTAAATCAAATATTTGCCGTAATGATGGTTCTTATTGCTGCCATGATGATTGTTCCAACTGCGCTTGCAGAAGAGCAGGATGTAAACGGAACAGTTGATTCAAACACAGCAATGGAACTAAGGGCAATGCATAACCCTCTTGGAGCGCAGATAAGACTGCTTCAACTGGAAAAAAACTTAACAAAAAATATATTAGTGGGGACTGAAGTGCTTAATGTTATCAAAGCAAACCACCCTGACGCAAATGTTACTGCCGCAACTTCAACAATGAGCGAGCTTGAGCTTCTGCTTAATGAAGTAAAAACTTCAGCAGGCGGAACAGATCTTAACATGCAGGCGCAGCAGTTTGTTGCAATCAAAAAAGAAGCAATAACGCTGACACAGCAGTTTAGAGAACAGACAAGAATTTATCTGGATGGAAATGACAGAGTACAGCTTCATAAAAGATCTGATGACTTGGACAAAAATGAGCTAAGGCATATGAATGATGACATAAAGCACGCTGTTAACAAATACAATTCAGACAGAATAAAAGAACTGCTTGATGCAATCGGAGACGCAAATTCAAGCGCAATAGCCGCCCAAATTGCACAGGGAAGAGAACTAATTGAAGATGCTCAAAGACAAATAAGAGAAGCATATGACGCTTTGACTCCTGAACAAAGACAGGAAGCAAGCTCAAAAATAAGAGAACTAGGATTAAGAAGAAACATACAGGAAAAAAACATTTTTGACAAAGCTGTTCAAAACATGGAACAGAGAATGAAAGAAAGAAGGGACAACCGAGGACAAGAATTAAAAAAATGGATAAATCAGATCAAAATAGAGGATGATTTAAACCACGGAATAGGCGAAAGAGTGCGCGAAATGGCGAGAGACACAAACTTTGTTGAAAAAATAGATGAAAGAGTTAAAGAAATGAGGGAAAGGAGGGGAAGAGATTGAAAACTAATCACACAAAAATAATTGCTGTGATAGGAACAATTCTCCTTGCGCTCCTATTATTTGGATGCACACAAAATAACCCAAATAATAACAATCAGACGAATAACACCACTCCGCTTACAGGAGACCAGGTGGCAAACACCGCCGCTGATTCAACAATCAGCGACACAACTGCGGGAACTGACATGATTGACTCAGGCGCAGCAACACCTGGTGCAGAAACCGCAATTGTTAATGCGAATGACGCGGGAATTGGAGAAATGATTTAACAAAAAAACACAGTTAAAGGGGGGAAATCCCCCCAATACTTTTTTTAAACAAAAGAAAGCGAAAGAATTTAAGGCTTAATAACCTACTTAATTAATGCTTCAATTGATTCCACTAATACAGCAGGCAGTCTTGCTAATTGGAACTGCAACAGGCGCCGCAACTGATGCTAAAACAGGGTATATTTATGACTGGATAACTTACCCTATGATAATTATTGGATTTATTCTCTCAATAATACAACAACAATGGATAAATGTCGGAATAGGCGCAGCAATATTTGCAATAATGTATATAGCATACAGATTTGGAAAAATCGGGGGCGGGGATGTAAAACTTTTCACCGCAATTGCGCTCTTAAATCCAATAAACCAGCCGGTATTTTTATTCACCGTTCTCTTTTTCAGCGCAGTAAGCGCAATGATATTTTATTCAGTATATTACACTACAAAGTATAGAAGAATTGGAATAAGTTTTAAGGATAACAAAAAAGGAATTACCAAAGCAATTATTTTTGGGACGATTATTATATTCTACTTTGCAATGCTTGCGCAAATGCAACTAATCAGAATTCCAAGCATGGTTATTATGCTCACTCCTCTCATCTTTGGATTATTATTTATCGCGCTTCAGGAAGGAATCAAGAAGAATTTCTTTGAAGCAAAAATTGCGCTCTCAAAGCTTGAAGAGGATGAAGTTATTGCTCAAGGAAGAAACCCAAAAAATGTTGAAAAAATATTAAGGGGAAACCAACTCATAGGAGAAAAGGAGAAAGCCTTGCTAAAAAAAGCAGGGATAAAGAGCCTTTTTGTGCTTAGAAAACTGCCCCCGTTTGGGCCGTTTATTCTTGTAGGAGTAATTGCAGCAATAATACAACCCGATTTTATGCTTTTTATATTTGTTTGAACAATAATATAGTGATACTTTTATGAAAATACTTATAACCGGCGCTAAAGGATTTGTTGGAAGAGCGCTAAGCGCGGAGCTTAAAGGAAAAAAACATGCAGTGCATGAGTTTGACAGAAGCAAGGGACACAATATATTGGACAAGTTAAGCCTTCTCAATTCCATGGAAGGAATTGACTGCGTGGTGCACCTTGCCGCCGCAATGGAAGGAACAAAAAAAGAAATTTACAAAACAAACGTGGAAGGAACAAGAAACGTTATACGGGCGGCAGTTGCGCAAAAAGTAAAAAAACTTATTTTTATGAGCTCAACAGCAGTATATGGATTTACCAGCGCAGCGGTTCATGAAGAAAGCAAACTAAATCCAAAAAATGAATATGAAAAAAGCAAAGTCGAAGGAGAAATGCTTGTTCTTGAGGCAAAAGAAAAACTGGATGTTTGCATAGTCCGAAGCGCAATGGTTTTTGGAGCAAATGAATACTGGAAAAAAATGTTTAAAATGCTGGAAAAAAAATATCCGCTTCCATGCAGCGGGAGAAACAAATTCCAGGTTATTTATGTAAACGAACTTGCAAGGGCAATAGCCACTGTTATTGAAAAAGGAAAAAGCGGAGAAATATACCTTGTGTCAGGAAAAGAACAGCCGACATTAAACGAATTCTGCGAAATGGTGCAGGAAGAACTTGGAATTGAAAAAGGAGTAAAGCACATCCCTTCATGGGCAGGAGTCGCGCTTGGGAAAGTAATTGGAATACAACTGCTTAACACTGAAAATATAAGGCACATAAGCAAAGAAAGACACTACAAAATAGAAAAAATAGAAAAACTCGGATTCAAGCAGGAAACCTCGCTAAAAACCGCAATTAAAAATGTTGCAAAAGAATTTGAAAAGCAAAAAAGCTAAAACTAGTTAATTAATTACTTTTTTGCCTTTGCGCCTTTCTTAACTGAGTCAACCATTTTCTCAAGCTTGGATTTAATTTCAGCATCAAGCTTTGTTTTCTCAATCGCAGAGCCCACATGAATAATATCGGCTCCGCTTGAAATACAATCAAACGCGAATTCAGGAGTTCTAACTCCCCCAGCTACTACAAGCGGAATATCAATAACTGACTTTGTCTGAAGAATCATTTCCTTTGGAACAGGCTCTGGAGCTCCTCCACCTGATTCTAAAATAACCATCTTTGAACCCATATACTGCCCAGCAAGCGCTGTTGCCGCTGCCAAGTAGGATAAGTTTCTTGGAATTAACTGGGCCCTGCCCATAAATCCAACCGCTCTTCCAGGTTCCACAATTATATATGAAGTCGGAATAACTTCAATGCCCATTTTCTTTATTGGAAAAGCTGAAGCTGTCTGCGCGCCTGAAATGTAATACGGATCATTAGAGTTCAACATTGACATAAAATAAATCGCATCAGCAAGCTTTGATAAAGTTGCAATATTTCCCGGGAAAAGAATTGTTGGGAGGGAAGATTTTTCCTTAATTGCAATAAGAGTATCATCAAGAATTTTTCCCTGCGCTCCCAAAGAACCGCCAATTGAAATAGCTGAAACGCCGGCTTTTTCGGCAATAGAAGCAATTTTGCCTGCCGCTTCAGGAGATTGATTCGGAGGATCAATAACCAAAAAAAGCATTCCTGCCTCTTCCTTTAACTGCTCAAGTAATTTTGAATAAACCTTGCCATCTTTCATATTGCTCACTAAAAAATTAGGAAAAAAGGAGTATAAAAAGCAATGCCCAAGTCAAAAACCAGCACTTAAAATCCTACTCCAGATACTGCCTTCGCGCATAAATAAGCTTCTCAAGCTCCGCTAATGACTTATAATAGTAGATATTTTCTATCTGCTCGTGGAAAATCTTAGGCAATTTTGCCTCAATACACCTTTCATCAATAAACAAATGGATATTTTTTAACTTAGGATCCTTAAGAGAGCCGTACTTTTGATGATACTTCATAAAAGAAATCTCAATCATAACGCCGGGCGTAATTCCAAGACAAATAACGCAATTTGAAAGAGTAATAAACGAACCGTCAAGCGTGTACACATCCCCGCCAATCGGCTTTAAGTCAAACTGGGATAAATTCTTGCCAAAATACTTAAGCCCGTAAAAAGCATCTTTATCCGGATAATACGCAAGGGGCTTCTTTTTGGAAATTTTGCCAAATTCAACCCCTATATCAGAATAAACGCCGTCGCTTGGAGTAATTATCACATCAGTAAAATGCTTTGAAAGAAATTCAGCATACTCTTGAACAAATTTCTTGTAATCAGATTCCTTAATCTTTCCAAAACGCCACAAAACTGAAGAATCTGACACTCCAATAATAGTGCACTGCATATAAAAAACCGTTTACAAAACTCATTAAAATAGATATGAAAAGGGGAAAAATAGGAAAACCCTGGCAAAGGACATTAGAAAGATTATAAAACACTTGCAAAGAGAAAATTACTTATAAAAACAAACAGCGTGAAAAAATGGCAGAAAAAGAAATCGGGGCAATAATTGAAGAAATTGCCAAAAAAACTTCAAAAGAGCCAAGCGAAATCAAAGCACTAATTGACGCAAAAATACAAAAATTCTCAGGACTCTTAACCGAACAGGGCGCTGCATTCATGGTTCAAAAAGAACTTGGAATAAGACAGGAAGCGCTTGAACAAATGACGGTATCACAGCTTTCTGACGGAATGAAAGGAATTGAAGTCAGGGGAAGCGTGGAGTCAATTTACCCCGCAAAAGAATTTGAAAAAAACGGAAAAAAAGGAAAACTAAAATCATTCATACTTACTGACGGAAACGGCGAAGTGCGCGTTACTTTGTGGAATGACCAAGTGGATAAATATGATTTAACCAAAGGAAGCGAAATCTGCCTAAGCAATGTAATTGTAAGCACTTATAATGAAAAAAAACAAGTAACACTCGGATTCAACGGAACAATACAAATACTCAACAAAAAAGAAGAGCAGTTTGAAAAATTAAGCGAACTAAAATCAGGAATAAACGGAATCAATATTGCGGGAAGAATTCTCCGAAAATTCCCTCAAAAAGACTTTGCAAGCGGAGAAAGAAAAGGAAAATTATGCTCATTTCAGTTCGGAGACGAAACTGCGCTCCTTAGGGCAACCGCATGGAATGACAAAGCTGATGAAATTGAAAAATTCAACGAAGGGGATGTAATTGAAATTAAAAACGCTTACACTAAAGAAGGCAGATTTGGGGTGGAGCTTCATTTAGGATACACTGCGCAATTAAGCGAAAGCAAACGAGAAATGCCAACCTCTGCTGAGATACTAAAAGAAAGCATGACTGAGAAAAAAATCAACGCACTGGCTGACGGCGAAAACAGCGTAATAAGCGGAAAAATCACAGGCGTTGAAAAAGGAAACTTTGTATTTGAAGTATGCGCAAAATGCGGCAAAAAAATAATGAAAACAGAAATAGGAATACTCTGCGACGGCTGCGGAGAAACCACTGCGAAGAAAAACGCGGTTGTATCCATGACAATTGAAGATGACACTGCAAGCATTAGGACAAATTTCTTCGGCAAAAACGCACTAACTGCAATCGGAATGGGGCAGGAAGAGCTTGAAACTAATTTAAACGCTAAATCGGCGGATGTATTCACCGCTGAAATGAACGGAAAACTAATCGGCAAAGAAATTAAAGTATTCGGATACCAAAAGGCGAACAATTTCTCAGGAAACACTGAATTTAGCGCAAGAGAAATATTATAAAAAAGCAATCATTTCTTTGAATCCAAGAATTCTAGCGCTTTTTTTGAAAAAGGAAGCCCTTTTCTTTTAAAAAATGATAAAATTTCTTTTGAAGCCGCCTCGTCGCCAACAGAAACTCTAATTGAATCATCAATATCAATTACACCTAAAACCAAGGGAAGTTTTTGATAATCAATCTGCTTAATTTTAGAAAAAGATAATGAAAAATTATTCAACCAAGACTTATATTCAACCCTATCTTCAAAAAGAACCAATTTTGCAAAAAATCGGTCTATCCTTTCATAACCAAACGGCGCCCTATCAATACCCAAATTAGGAATTAACAACCCATTTTTACTTATCTGTTCCGGAACTTTGAAGTTTTTAAGACTGTTTTTATGCCCGCGAAAGTTTAGAAAATAAACTGCAATAAATATTATTATTATGACAAGAGCGGCATAACCAATTACTTGATTCGCTGGCTCAACAGCCAATAAAACAATTCCAAACATCAGCATAACAAAAGCAAATAAGTATAAAAATCAACCTACTTTCTTTGAGCTTCGATTTTTTTAAACACTTCTTCAACATTTTTCAAAAACCCTTCCAAATCAGGGTTGCTGTCAATGCGATAATCAGCCATCTCAATACACTTTAGATTCTGCTGCTTAAATAAACCAGGATCGCTAAGCTCCATATCCTCTTTAGCTTTAAACTCTTCAAAACTCGCCACATCTCCATGCTCATTAGGGTTATTTTTCACGCGATTTACTGTATTTTGATAACGCTTCTTAATATCCGCAAAAGGCTCAAACACTACGCCGCCCATTGACTTTAATGCTGTAACTTCTGCAGGATTTCTAAGCGAAGTTATTACAAGACGAGGCTTTTTATCAAACAATTTCAACGGAAACTGAATCCAGTAATCATTTCCTTTTTCCTCTCTAAGCTTATTTCCAAGCGCCCTCATTTCTTCCCTATCTAAATGATTTCTCCCAAGCTTCTTTAATTCAGAACGAATCTCTTCCCCCAAATCAATATGAAAAAAACCATGCTTTGAAACCAAATAATTTGCAAGAGTATCCTTTCCAGAGCCGTTTAAGCCAACAACCCCGATAAGAATTTTTGAAGGGGCCAAACCTGCAGAATTAATTTCAACCATAGCAAGAAATGCTGATTCAAAAGGATTAAATCACTGCCTAAAGAGAGAAAAAATGCCCTTCTTTGCCATAAAACAAGAAAAAATTAGAATTCAACTGATTCCCTTGCCAAAATTCCCTTATCAAACGGATGCTTTATTTTCTTTAAATTAGTAACATAATCGCCAAGCGCAAAAATATTTGGATGCTCTTTATGAGAGCCTGTGATTACAAGCTCAAGCAAAGCGGGTTTTGATTTAATTACTGAAATAATATCATTTTCCTTTAACAACCCCAAATCAAGACAATACAATAATTCATCAGCAACAATCAAATCAAAATCTTTTGAAACAACTGCTGATTTTAAAAAATTCAACGCTTCAATGGCCCCATTAATTGCTTCCTTTGTTAACGCGCTCTTAATTACCCAATCTTTTGAGCCGAACTGTTTGAAAGAAAAGTCCTTATTTTTCTGAAAAGAAATTATCTCCCCGTACTGGCCGAACTGCTCCTGCGGGAATTTCATAAACTGAACTAAAAGAACTTTTTTATTATGCCCCAAAAATCTTGCAATGAGCCCTATGGCTGCAGTAGTCTTTCCTTTGCCATTGCCAAAATATATATGAACTAATCCAGCCATAACCAGCACTAACAAATATAAGAAAGCAAAAAAATAAAATAGGAACTCACAGCAAAAAGTGGTTGGATTAAGCTGGGTTAATTTCTGATGCGGCGATTTTAACTGCAGCCGCTTGTAGCGCCGCAATCTTCACAAACCGTGCAAGTACCATTTCTTCGAACTTTCATGCTCCCGCACTCTCTGCAAGACTGGCCTGTATAACCCTTTGATTTAGCAATTGAAACATCTTCTGAAGAATTTCCTTGCGGCTTTTTTGGAACTTCAAAATTCTTTTCCACAAAAGCATTAGTATCAGTCAAGGGGGAGGCTGACAAAGTGGATTGGACTGCAACTTTGAGATTATCCTTCTTTGTTTCCTCAAGAGGTTTTATGTGAACAAAATCAGTTCTGCCCAAATATTCATATCCAAGCATTCTGAAAATGAAATCAAGAATTGAAGTGCATGATTTTATGCTATCGTGACCCACAACCATTCCGCTCGGGTCAAATCTTGTGAAAGTGAATGAGTCTACAAACTCTTCAAGAGGAACTCCGTACTGAAGAGCTTTGCTTATCGCAACTGAGAAGCATGCTAAGAGGCTTCTATATGCCGCCCCTTCTTTATACATTGAAATAAATAACTCTCCAAGCGTGCCATCATCATATTCTCCGGTTTGGATGTAAATCTTGTGCCCGTCAATGCTAATCTCCTGAGTGATTCCTCTTCTTCTCTTTGGCAAACGCTTTCTTTCAACAGTCTGAACAATCGCATTATGCAATTCTTTTGGACCAACTGTTTCATCAACATCATCATCAGCAGTAACTTTTAGCAGCTCTTCAGCAATATCCCCTGAAACTGCGTTAAGAGGCTGGGATAATTTGCTTCCGTCTCTGTAAAGCGCATTACTTTTCAGCATGCTTTTATGAGACAAAATATACGCTTTCTCAATATCAGCAATTGTCGCATGAGAAGGCATGTTAATTGTCTTTGAAATCGCTCCTGAAAGGAAAGGCTGAACTGAAGCCATCATTTTAATATGAGCATCCCAAGCAATGAACCTTGTGCCGTACTTGCCGCACTTATTTGCGCAATCAAATACTGATAAATCGCCTTTCTTTAAGTGAGGAGCGCCTTCAACAGTCATTGCGCCGCAAACATACTTATTAGTCTCTTCAATCTCTGATTTTGAAAACCCGAGAGATTTTAGCATATCAAAAGAATTGTCATTTAATTCATTTTCTGTAAATCCCAAACTTTTACAAAACTCTTCGCCGAGAACATATTTGTTGAAAATAAATTTTATATCAAATGCTGATTTCATTCCTGCTTCAAGCTTTGCAATCTCAAGGTCTGAAAACTTCTTTGATTTTAATTTATCAATAGTAATTGCGGGACAATCCACTAAAGTTGCATGCCCTATTAAGTAATGCTCAATTTCCCTAATCTGGGATTCAGAATAACCAAGAGTTTTAAGCGCATAAGGCACGCTGCTGTTCACAATTTTAAAATAACCGCCGCCAGCAAGTTTTTTGAATTTAACAAGCGCAAAATCAGGCTCAAGCCCTGTTGTGTCGCAGTCCATCAATAATCCAATTGTTCCAGTCGGAGCAAGAAGAGACACCTGCGCATTTCTAAAACCAACTCTTTCACCCTTTGAGAGAGCATTAGTCCAAGCAAATTTTGATTTTTCCACAATTTCCTTTGGACACAAATCTGTTTCAAATTTAACAGGCCTTATTGTAAGCCCCTCGTAACCTGCATCCCCTTCTGAAAATGCTGCGCGTTTATGATTTCTAATAACTTTTAACATATCTTTTTTATTAAGCTCATATTCTTCAAAAGCTCCAAAAAGCTCCGCCATTTCAGCGCTTGTTTCGTAAGAAACTCCAGTCATTAGAGAAGTAATTCCTGCCGCAAGAGCCCTCCCTTCATTACTATCATACGCTAAACCAAGAAGCATTAACATGCTCCCAATATTCGCATAGCCCAAACCAAGCGAGCGGGTTTTATAGGTAACATCCGCAATTTCCTTACTTGGAAACTGCGCCATTGCAACTGAAATTTCTAAAACTATTGTCCAAATACGAACTGCGTGAATAAATTCATCAACCAAAAATCTCCCTGATTTTACATCAAGGAATTTTACTAAATTAATTGAAGCTAAATTGCATGCAGAGTTGTCAAGGAAGAAAAACTCGCTGCAGGGATTACTTGAGCGAATCGGGCCTGACACAGGACAGGTGTGCCATTCATTAATTGTTGAATAAAACATTACTCCTGGATCCGCGCAGTTCCACGCAGCATAACAAATCTTGTCCCAAAGTTTTCTTGCAGGAAGAGTTTCACAAACAAAACCGTTTGTTCTCCACTTCAAATCCCAATTAGCATTTGAATCAAGCGCTTTGAAAAAAGAATTTGGAATTACAATCGAGTTATTTGAGTTCTGCCCCGCAACTGTAGCATATGCTTCGCTTTCAAAATGAGTATTGTATTCAGTAATATCCATTGAGCATTTACCCTGCTGGGCTAATTGAAGGGCTCTAAAAACATAATTTAACGGAACTCCAAGCGCAATGGCTTTTTTTACCGCAAGTTTTAATGGCCCGCTCTTTTCAGGATCATAACACTTTGCATCACATGCAATTTTCATTACTTTATTTATCTGATTAGCGCAAACCTTGCTTCCTGCAACTAAATCAGCAACCTTCTTTTCTTCTTCCATTTTCCAGTCAATAAATTCCTTTATTTCAGGATGATCAATGTCAAGCGCAACCATTTTAGCAGCTCTTCTTGTAGTTCCGCCGCTCTTTATGCTCCCCGCAACTGTGTCATAAATTTTTAAATAACTCATTAATCCTGAAGAAACTCCGCCGCCGCTTAACTTCTCCCCTTTGCCCCTAAGAGTGGAGAAATTTGTCCCTGTTCCTGAACCGTGCTTAAAAAGACGCCCCTCTCTTTTAATTAAATCAAAAATACCGCCTTCTTCCATTAGCGAATCTTTAACGTACTGAATGAAACAAGCATGCGGCTGAGGCCTTGCGTAAGCGTCGTTACTTAAAACAACTTCTCCTTTCTCAGCATCAAAATAATAATGCCCATCGCTTGCGCCTGAAAAGCCATACATCCAGTGAAGCCCTGTGTTAAACCACTGAGGACTGTTTGGAGCAGCCATTTGAGCAAGAAGCATATGCTTTAATTCTTCTTCAAAACTAAGCGCATCATCAGGAGAAGCAAACATATTCTCTTTATCGCCCCAATAACGCCAGCAGCCAGCAATTCTATTAACAACCTGCTTAATTGAGCGCTCTCTTCCAGTCGCGGGAGCTCCTTTTTTTGGAACACCATTTGAATCGCACTCGGGAACCTTTGCGCGCTTGAAATACTTCTGCGCTAAAATATCAGTAGCGGTTTGGGACCAAAAAGTCGGCACTTCAACATCATTCTGCTCAAAAACAACAGAGCCGTCGGGGTTTCTTATGGAGCTTTTTCTTAATTCAAAAGTAAAAGAGTCAAAAACATTCTGCCCTTTTTTTGTAAAAACCCTATTTACCTTTAGCCCCTTAGCCATTTACCCCACTACCCCCAAAATCCGCAAGAAATTTGATTAATTATTCAACGATATCTAAAACGCGCCTCTTAAGCTCAAGCTTGTTAGCTGCTCCGCGCACAGTATCGACATGCTCACCATTCTTAAAAATCAAAAAAGTAGGGAGACTTGTAATTCCATATCGGTGGGCAAGCTCTTCGGCCTGGGTAACATTAACTTTCAATACCCTTGCTTTGCCTGATAATTCGGTTGACAACGTGTCAAGATGAGGCATAAACGAAACACAATGAGGACACCATTCAGCCCAGAAATCAACCAATACTACTCCATTACTTACTTCACTATCAAAACTACTTGAAAAGGACATTTTATATCACCCGATTTTAAAAAATTTAAAAACTGAAACATAAAAGATTTTGGAGTTTAAAAAGCTATGTCCAATAAATGATAAAAATCGGAAAGCTAACAAAAATTAGAAAGTCAAACAAAAAAGATACTAAATCTCACTAATCTTGGACAAAATAGTTAAAAAAGCGAATAATTTAAGCCAAAAAAGTTGTTTAATAGAACTGCTAAAGTTGTTCAAACATAAAAATAAAAAAAACAGAAAGAAAGAAATAAAAAAAATAAAAAAATCCAAAAAATTGTTTAAAAAATAAATTTACCTCGCAGAAAATACAAAAAAACAACAAAAAAATAATATTTCTCCAGAATTTGCAAATAAAATTAGCAAAAACGCCAAAAAAAGTGAAAAAATAAAAATTAGTTAATGAAAGGCTCTATTTTCTCAAGACGCCACTCAAATTTAACAGGACTATCAACAATATAATCAGCAATTCCCTTTGAAGCATAGTTATTGTCAACATAAAGCGCCCAATAATGAGTAGAAGGAGCGTCAACGCCGTAAATGGAAGACACCATAACACCAAAATCATACTCTTTATATTTCATATTCTCGCCAACAAGCGACTTCATAACATCAAAAGCATTTGTGCCAACATTAAAATCCCGCGCTTCGGAAAAAATCAACGTATTAGTGTCATCAATAACTGAAATTGAAACATTAACAAGATTCTGCGAGTCCAAAACTGCAGGTTGAAAAGAAGTGCAGCCAAAAATAACTGCAAAGAGAGCAAGAACTGCCAAAACTAAAACAAATTTTTTATTAAACACTAAAGCCACCTTTCAAATCCAAGTATTAGCTGTCGCAAAGGCATAAAAATCTGGTACTTGCTTAACCCCTTTAACACTTCAATACGCACATCCTTATCCAAAAGGAACGCAAATAGAAGAGAATATGTTGAAGTGCTTGCTAAATGGTAAAGAGTAAACGGAATCTGCCCCATAATTGTCACAATCAAATTCTGCTTGAACATAAAAGTGCTCATCATAGGACCCGTAATTGCATCAAAAATCAAAACCCCTGCAATACTTGCAAATAAATAATGCTTAATTGACACATGCCTCATTTTTGAGAAAACAATGCCCAAAACAAGAATCACAAACGCATACGTTAACGAAGTCACAAGCGTCCAAATCCCAACTTTTCCCGTAATAATATCAAAAGAAACCATTGCAATTATCGCAAAGAGAATCCCCGACCACAAATTCTTTCTTGCAGAAGGAAGGGCTACTCCTAGAACTGGATCATTATTTGGAAATAATCTAAAAAAACGCACGCCGTTCGCAAACAAGAGCCTCAAAACAAAACTAAGTAAAGCCATAGGTAAGAAATGATTAGAACTGTTTAAAAAAACAGACTACGAGAACTAAGTAATGGATGAAGAAGTGCTTGTTATAAAAAGAACCAACTTATTTGGAGAAAAAGATGAAACTGCTTTTACTGGATTCAAAACTCCAAGTGAATTTAAAATAAGCGAAACTGCAATGAAAAGCGCGCACTTTAGGCTTAGAAAAACAACAAGCCCCAATCAAGACAAGCCCGCTGAAGAGGATGCTGATTACAAACAAATCATACCTTATATGATACTCACACACAAAGGAAAAATATTCTGCTTTAAACGAACTCCAAAAGGAACTGAAACCCGGCTTCATAACAAATATTCAGTCGGACTTGGAGGACATATTAACAAAATTGATGTTAATGACAAGAAGAATTTGATTGAAGAAGGAATGAAACGCGAATTTGAAGAAGAAGTAAAATACAGCGGAAAAACAAAAACAAAAATATTAGGATATATTAATGACGATTCAGGGGATGTTGAAAAAGTACACTTTGCAATAGTGTACCAAATAGAACTTGAAAATGATGAAGTGACGCTTGGGGAAGAAAAATTAACTGATGGAAAAATGTGCACTTTAAATGAAATCATAGAAAAAAAAGAATTTCTTGAAAACTGGAGCAAAACCACTATGAGCGCGCTGGAAAAATCAAATAATTCTCTAATAAAATAATTCAACAAAAAACGAGCTGCTGGAAGAAAGAGCCCAAAAAAAGTAATAAAAAATTAAGGATAGAAAATAAACTTGCTGCACATTTCCTTTACTTCAGATTTTATTTTTTTGAGAGCATCAGGCGAATTCCTGTTTTGAAGAGCGCGATGCATAAAATCCGCAACAATTTTCATTTCTTTTTCCTTCATCCCGCGCGTTGTAAGCGTAGGAGTTCCAATTCTAATTCCGCTTGGATCCCAAGGAGAGCGAGAATCATAAGGAATTGTGTTTTTGTTGCAATAAATTCCTGCTGCTTCAAGAGCGTGCTCCGCATCAATCCCAGTAATTCCACTCTTAAATACATCAACTAAAATCAAATGAGTATCTGTCCCGCCTGAAACAATACGATAACCATTATCTGCAAGAGAACCTGCAAGGGCTTTTGCATTTTTTACAATTTGAACTGAATAATCTTTAAACTCCGGCTTAAGCGCCTCTCCAAATGCCACAGCTTTTGCTGCAATCACATGCTCATGAGGACCCCCTTGAAGCCCAGGGAAAACTGCTTTGTCAATTTTTTCGCCAAACTCTTTTTTGCACATAATAAAACCGCTTCTTGGACCGCGAAGAGTCTTGTGAGTGGTGGAAGAAACTACATCAAAAAAAGGAACTGGATTTTCATGAACGCCTGCCGCGCACAAACCTGAAATGTGAGAAATATCTGCAACACAATACGCTCCCGCTTCGTCGCAAATCTTTCTGAATTCTTTAAAATCAATTGAGCGGGGATATGCTGTGTAGCCTGAAAGAATTAATTTTGGCTTTTCAAGAAGAACCTGCTTTCTAATCGCGTCATAATCTAAAAGCTCTGATTCTTTATCCACGTTATACTGAACAAAATTATATGTTTTTCCTGAAAAATTTACTTTATGCCCATGAGTCAAATGCCCTCCAGCAATAAGCGCCATGCCCATTGCTTTATCCCCCGGGGAGAGAAGCGCTGAATAAACAGCCATATTTGCAGGAGAGCCAGAATTTGGCTGAACATTAACATGCTCCGCGCTGAAAAGCTCTTTTGCCCTATTAATTGCAAGAAGCTCAATTTTATCAATAACTTCATTGCCGCCGTAATATCTTTTTCCCGGATAGCCTTCAGCATATTTATTTGTTGGATAAGAGCCAAGCGCTTCAAGAACTGCGGGAGAAACTAAGTTTTCTGAAGGAATAAGCTCAAGACCGTTCATCTGCCTTTCTTTTTCAGCCAAAATCAAATCATAAATTACTTTATCCTGCTTTTTTATTGCCTCAAACATAAAAACCCCGACACCCTTAGTATAGATTATTATATTTAATCTACTTAAAATATAATATGCAAACGCCAAAAAATGAACGGCACCAGGAATATCAGTACTTAGACTTATTAAAAGACATAATGGAAAACGGCACTGACAAAAAAGACCATAACACAGGAATCAAACTCCGAAGCGTATTTGGCAGAACATCAAGATATGATTTATCAAAAGGATTTCCGCTTTTAACTACAAAAAAAGTTTACTGGAAAGGAGTTCTTCACGAACTTTACTGGTTCTTATCGGGACAGTCTAATATCAAATACCTTGTGGATAATGACGTGCATATTTGGGATGATTATCCTTACAAAATTTACAAAAAGAAAGTTGAAGCAAATAAAGAAACTCCCATGACACAAGCGGAATTTATTTCCAATATTAAAAATGACGCTGAATTTGCAAAAAAATGGGGGGAACTACCGCACATTTACGGAGCGCAGTGGAGACACTGGCCTGCAAAAGGAAGAGAAATAGACCAAATCGCCTGGGTTGTTGACACACTCAAAAATTTCCCTGAAAGAAAACACGCGGTTGTGAGCGTATGGAATCCTGAATATTTATATGGAATGGCGCTTCCGGGACAAGCACTGAGCTTCCCATTATGCCACATACTTTTGCACTTCAATGTAAATGACGGCAAATTATCCTGCCTGCTTTACCAGAGAAGCTGCGATGTATTCCTTGGAGTTCCATTTAACATTGCAAGCTATGCGCTCTTAACAGAAATTATTGCAAAACTATGCGGATACGAGCCGGGCGAATTTATACACATGTATGGAGACACGCATATTTATGAAAACCACTTTGAACAAGTGAAAGAACAAATGTCAAGAGAGCCAAGACCATTTCCTAAATTAAGAATTTCTGACGAAGCAAAGGACTTAGCATCATTTAGACCAGAACATGTAATACTTGAAGATTACAATCCGCACCCTCCAATTAAAGGCGAACTAACTGTTGCGGGCGGATTTGATGAAAAAGACAGATTAGCTAAGCAGAAAAAATAACAAACGGAAAAAATTTAACTTAAAAAGAACTTATTTTTTAAAATTTCAATAAAATCAAATGAAGTGAAATACTAATGGAACTCGAAATAATAGCTGCGCTTACAAACACACACATAATAGGACAAAACGGGAGACTGCCTTGGAATATCCCCGCAGATATGAAGCATTTTAAGGAAATCACAACCGGAACCGCAGTAATAATGGGAAAAAATACTTGGGAATCACTCCCTGAAAAATTTAAACCCCTGCCAAATAGAGTAAATATTGTAATTTCAAGAACGCTACATGAGGCAAAAGGAGCGACAATAGCAAGAACACTTGAAGAAGGAGTATATTTGGCGCACAAAGCAGGAAAAAGAGCAATAATTATTGGAGGAGCACAGCTTTACACAAGCGCGCTACCCCTAGCAAATGTGCTCCACTTATCATGGATAAAAAAAGAATATCCTGGCGACACTTATTTTCCTAAATTTAACGAAAACGAATGGAATATTACTGAAGAAAAGGACTTTGGGGAATTTATTTACAAAAAATATGTTAGAAAGTAAAACTTGCGTGCGCGAGAGGATTTTTATGAAAACAAAGGCCTTTGTGATAACTGATAAATGCGAAGAAAATTGCGCTTACTGCTTTCAAGCGCCACAAAAAGATATTACCCTTGAGGAATTTAAAGAACTGCTGAAAAAAGAACAAACTGAAAATGATGAACTGACTAAAATTGTCATTACAGGAGGAAATCCTGAGCTGAACCCAAATTTTTGGAAAATCTGCGAAACCGTGAAAAGCGCGGGATTGAAATTAAAAATACATTCAAATTATTTTAATAAAAAAACATGGGAAAAATATGTTAAAATCGCGGATGAACTCTCCATACCAATTGATTCATTAGACAAAGCATCGCTCCGCGGGGAAGAAAATACAAAAAAAATGCTTGCCGCATTTGATTACTTTTTAGGAAAAATACAAATACAAGTCCACACAGTTGTTGGGAAAAACAACGCCGCGGAACTTGGCAAAATAAAGGAATTTCTTGAAAAAAAAGGGTTTTTTGAAAAAAACAGCTGGAAGATATTCCGTCTTATTGAAACTTCAAGGACAAGGGGATTAAAAATTGCCAACAAAAAATGGGCAAAAATAACCGCAAATTACAAAGGCAAAAATACCCACTTTGTTGAAAATGTCATGGATTACTAAAAAAAGAAGCCTGCCAAAAAACAAAGGCAAGCAAAGAAATTAGTTCCAAAATCTTTTTACTGACTTTTTTACCAGAACTTTTGGCGCCGCTACTTTAGGCGTCTGGGAATCAAGCCATATAATTAACTCTTCAAACTCGTGCACCAATAACCACCTACAACAAAAACTTTAGCAAAAAGAGCCCTGCGACAAAAAAACTAATTGCTATATGAACCATTGTTTTATTTAATTTTACATTAATGTCCGCTGATTTTAAAAATGAATTGAAATCAGATCCAAACTGAAAAATAAAATCGCTGGTTAGAATCTGCTTCGACTCAGTTTGGCTCACAATTACATACTGAAACTTATCTTTACTACTCATCAACTCACCACCAATAAACTAAGCGAGCCTAAAGGCAAGGACAAGCTTAATTATACAATTTTTCTCACCAAAAAACTGCAATCCACAATGTAGTAATGGATGGGTTAATATAGGTTATGAAAATATCTAAAAAAAGCTCTCGGACAAAAACTTTTTGGCAAAAAATAATTTAAAAAAATCCAAAATGACAAAATAAAGAATCGCTTTGCTTAACCTTGCTTAAAAAAAGCAGTAATTGAGGATATTTTTAAAAATAAAGGAATAAAATTAACTACAAAATTCAAAAAACGAGCAAAAAATGTCCCACATATTGTGATTTTATGATTTTAGCCACCGGCAAAACGGCTCGTTAGTGATTTAAAAACAACGAAACAATAATTAGTGTGCTTAGACGCTCACGGGCAGCAAAGTATGCCAATACTTCAGCTCAAAAAAGTGTCAAGCGAGGTGAAACAATGGCTAAGAAGATTGAAACAATAGAAGACCTGCCAGGAGTAGGAGAAACTGCAGCTAAGAAACTACAAGACGCAGGATACAAATCAATGGAACAAATAGCAACAGCAAGCGCAAGCGAACTGCGCGAAGTTGCGGGACTTGGGGAAGGAACTGCAGAAAAAGCAATCAAAGCCGCAAGAGACGCGCTTGATATGGGCTTTGAAACTGCGGATGTTCTTGCAGAGAAAAGAAAACTTGTTGGAAGATTAACCACCGGCTCAAAAGAACTTGACAATTTAATAGGCGGAGGAATAGAAACCCAAAGCATTACTGAAGTATACGGAAAAATGGCAAGCGGCAAATCACAATGGTGCTTTCAAACATCAGTAACAGTACAACTGCCAAAAGAACAAGGCGGGCTTGAAGGCGGGTGCTTATACATTGATTCTGAAAACTCATTTCGACCCGAGAGAGTAATACAAGCAGCAAAAAGATTTGGAATGGACCCTGATTCAGTTCTAAAAAATGTATATGTTGCAAGAGCATACAACGCAGAACACCAAATGATACTTGCGGATAAAGCCGCTGAAATGGTCAGCGAAAAAAATATCAAACTAGTAATTGTTGATTCACTGACTGCACAATTCCGCTCAGAATTTGTGGGAAGAGGGACACTTGCAGCAAGACAACAAAAACTAAACCAGCACATGAGATCGCTGCAAAAACTTGCTGAAATGAAAAACGTGGCAGTTCTTGTAACAAACCAAGTAATGTCAAGACCGGATATTTTATTTGGAGACCCTACCGAACCAGTCGGGGGAAACGTAGTGGGCCACGCAAGCAAAACAAGACTATATTTGCGAAAAAGCAAAGAAGACAAGAGAGTGGCAAAACTTGTGGATTCGCCATCGCTTCCTGACGGAGAGGCTCTTTATAGAATCACTGAAAACGGAATTGAAGATATTGAAGAATAAACGAAAGCAGCAAAATTTAATTGCACAAAATTTGCGGGAAAAGGAAAAACACTTTTCTCGCGAAACTATTTTTCCAAAATCTTTTTTAAAATATCCACCTTAGCTTGTGGAAAATTCTCATTATGCTTTTCAACCCTGTGAAAGTCAACGCCTGAAAAAGAAATTGAAAGATTTTTATCAAGAGACATTATGGTACAAGTAAACTCTCCTTCGCCCTTGCCGCACTTGCTGCAAAAAAAAGGATGATTAAAAAGAATTGTGCTCTTAAAGGGCTTTCCCCCGTTTTCATAAGGCTTTAGAAAAGCGCTTTCAGAAAATTCAGCGCCATTTGCTTTATACTTGCCAATTGCAACAATAGTGTCCCTTAAAGGAGATGATTTAAGCGAATTTAAAATCGAAACAAGATTTTTTGGAACCGCATAAAACTCGTCAGGAAGCATTACATCCTTAAGCGAATTAACCTGTTTCAATAATTTCTGGGACTCGCTTGGCTTTACCATATACAAAATAGAAAAACAAAGTATTTAACAATTAAACTTACCGGGTTAATTTTAGCATATTTTAATGAAGGGTTTATTTTCCAGCGCGCCTATTACGCATAGCCCAAGTCAATACCTTTGCCTTGCTTTTGCGAACACTTTTTAACAAAGGTTTTCTCTGTTTAATTCTTTTATGAAGAAGCTGGCTTTGATTTAAATGAGAATGAAAATACTCATTATACATAAGAGCCTCTTTTTGGCTGGCTTTTGAACCAGCAACAACTCGATTTGCCGCGTTATTTGCAATCGCGGATTTAAAAGCAGCTTTTTTTAAACGCAAATCTAAAGAGTTTGCGCGCAGTTTGCGCCTCACAGGACTCATACGCATACGCGTTTTATGAATTCTAATAACCGCTCTTGCCACAGTCCTTTTTACCACTGACACAAAAAATCACTTAGCATAATTTAATTCAAATTCTTTTTTAAGCTTCTCAAAATTATTTTCTTTAATTGCAACGCGGATGTCTTTGATTAAATTTGCAATAAAAAAAGTATTATGATAACTTAACAGCATCAAGCCGTTCTGCTCATAAGTTTTAAACAAATGATGAAGGTACGCACGGGAATGATTTTTGCAAACAAAACAATTACACTTTGAATCAAGCGGTTCAAAAGATTCCTTATGAACTGCCCTGTCAATTTTAATCTGCCCTTTGTGAGTAAAAATCAAGCCATGCCGAGCCATTCTTGTCGGATAGGCTGAATCAAAAATATCCACTCCGCGCTCCACTAAATTTAAAATTTCAAGGGGAGAACCCACCCCCATTAAATACACAGGGAGGTTTTCGCTGATTATTTCTTTTGTGATTTGCGTCATATCATACATGCTCTTTGGATTTTCACCAATGCACAACCCGCCGACTGCGATTCCGTCAAAACCAATTGCTTCAATGCTTACTGCTGATTTTTTTCTCAAATCAGGAAATGTCCCCCCTTGGGTAATTCCAAACAACAGTTGATTTTTATTTTTGTGGGCTTCTTTACAGCGCAATGCCCATTCAGTAGTTCGAATCATTGCATCAAAATATTCCTCTCTTGATTTTCCAAAATGCACAAGGTGATCAAGACACATGGCAACATCACTGCCAAGCGAATTTTGAATCTGAACTGCGCGCTCAGGAGTAATTAATTCAACGCTTTTATCAAAAGGGTTCTTGAAATAAACCCCCTTATCTGTCAAGTGATCTACAAAAGTTTCCGACAAGAGCTGAAAGCCGCCCGAGTCAGTGAAGAGAGCGCCGTTCCAGCCGAAGAACTTATGCAAGCCATCTGCTTTTTTTACCAAATCAATTCCCGGCTTTAAATAATTTACAAAAGCATTTGTAATCAAACAATTAACTCCCATATCCTTTTCAAGTTCAGGATGAGTCACAAACTTTACCGCGCCTTTTGTAGCAACAGGCATGAAAAAGGGAGTTTCTAATTTTTTATGATGAGTAAAAAGAATGCCCGCACGCGCGCTTGAATTTTTGGATTTAGTTGTAATTTCAAAGCAACTCATACCAATTACCCTAATAAGTAGTCTTTTAATTATTTCAAACCACAGATATTTCGGACTAGACTGGGCCGCTAGCGGTGGCTTGTAACCGGAAATCCGCTTTATGCCGGGGTTGAAGCTGGGGAAGAGGTTCGTAAGCTCTGCAGACACCATGCTGTTAGCGTCGAAGCTCTGTCCTTACAGGTGTTTTTTTAAAATGAACTCCGCCAGGGCAGGAATGCAGCAACGGTAGTTTTAGAAGAAGACGCTGAAGGGAAACGGAGTGGAGTTAGCGGTATGAAATGCCTGCAATGCCTGAAAAATCCATTTTCCAGCACGTCCTTTTTCTACATAAATTGTTAATTAAACCAATTTTAAGCTATTTAATGGCAAAAATAACCTGTGCCGGCAAAGAAGCGGGGCTTTGAAGGAACGTTTATATACTAAAAACGCTTTTATTTAATTAATACAAGGGGTCGAAATGGTTTTCGAGAAAAAAATGTCTGTCAAAGACCTTATTGAACAAATGCGGGAAGAACTGCGAAACGAGCAGGAACAAAAAGAAACGTCACAAAAACCTGCAAAGAAGGGCAAAGCAAAGCCTAAGAAAGCTAAAAAGGCAAAAGCTAAGCCAAAAAAGAAAAAGAAGAAGTAAATCACTTTGTTAAAGATTCCTTCTTTTTAATTTCCTTCTCAAGCGTCTTAAGAACACGCTGAACAACTTCTAAAAGCTGCCAATCAGTGTGCTCTGCAAAAAAAGTACCCCTTCCAAGAACTGCTTTTGCATGAATTTCATGCTGGGCGCGCAAGCCCCCTTTCTTATACTGTTTAAGCGAAAGCTGCAACTCCACATCAGGACCCACTTTTTTTACAAAATGAGCAATAGCCTTGTTAAACAATTCCAAGTCAACTTCATCAAGCTCAGGGAACTTAACTAATTTTACATTTGCCGGAACATCCATAAAAACACCACATCCAAAAAAGATAGAACTCTTAATAAAATTAGTTCAATTAGTTTAAAAAAAGATTGAAAAGCCAAACAAAACGCGCAAAAAAAGTGAAAACTGCCCGCGCCAGAAAGGTATTTAGTTATTACAACACAGCATATATTATGCAAAACTGCCCGAAAGAATACTCTAAACTTGCAAATACCGCAGTCAACCTTGCAAAAGAAAAGGGAGTAAAAAACTCCACGCTTGAAAGGACTTGGAGAGTCGCCATGGATTTGTGCGATAAACAACTCCCTATTTCAGCAATCATTGCGGAAATAATAAAAGAAATCCCTCAAGAAAATATTTCTGAAGAAGAACTAATCAAACTATTTGGAAAAGAAGCGGTTGATATTTCAAATTATGTCAGACAGCTTAATTCAGTAATACAAAGCAATTACTTAAGAGTGCCTACTGAAACGCTGAATTCAATAATTCTTTCCATACCAAAGGACTTTCAGCCGATAATTTTAATGATTGCTGATGTAAGCGACATGCTTGAATATAATGACAAAAGCGGGCTTGAGAAAAATTTTGCAAAAAAAGCTGAAGAAATATGGTTTCCGCTCGCAACAAAACTTGGGCTTAGCAACTACGCATGGAAACTACAGGATTACAGTTTTAGAGCAATAAACCCTGAAGGATACGCTAAAGTCAATATGCTTGTGAATAAAGACAGAAAAGCAAGAGAACAATTAATTAAAGATGTCATAAACGAAATGCAAAAACTTTTAGCCGGAAAAATGAAAGCAAGGATTATGGGAAGGCCAAAAACACTCAAATCAATTCATGACAAGATGAAAAAAAAACCGTTCTCAAACATACATGATATTTACGGAATAAGAATAATCTGCGACAAAGAAAAAGAATGCTACGAAGCTTTGGGATATGCGCACTCAAAATATGAAATCATACCAGAATCTTTTGATGATTATATTACAAAGCCCTGGGCTGACGGATACCAGAGCATACATACCGCTGTGCGAAGAGGAGAAGATATTATTGAAATACAAATACGAACATGGACGCACCACTTGCGTTCAATCTCTGATAGGTACTGGAATTACAAAAAAATAATGAAAGACAAGGAATTTGAGAAAGAACTAAGCTGGGAAAGACAGCTCTTAGAGTGGCAGAAGAACGAATCAGGAACTGGCTTAGGGAAAAAAATCAGCGGACAAAAAATATTTGCGTTTACTCCTAAAAATGAAGTAATTGCGATGCCAAACGGAGCGACAGTGGTTGATTTTGCATTTGCAGTGCACACGGATATTGGCAAAAACATGGAAGGGGCAAAAGTCAACGGCAAAGTTGTCCCAATTGAAACTAAGCTCAAAAACTTGGACAGAGTTGAAATTATAACAAATCAAAAACCCCAGATGAAGAAAAACTGGATAGGGTTTGTAATAACAGAAAAAGCAAAACAAAAAATCAAATCAGTATTCGGGCTTAAGAGCATAAAAAAACCCGCTGCGCAAATAGGAATAAATGACATTAAAAAAATAAAAATGGCAGAATGCTGCAACCCGCTCCCGGGAGAAGACGTAATAGGAGTAAAAACCACAAAAAGAAAAATAATAGTGCACAAAAAAGACTGCCCAAATATAAAAAAGATGGATAAATCCAAATTAATTGAAATAGGATTTGAAAGAGACAAAGGAAAAACACAAATAAGAGTGAACGTGCTTGACAGGCCAGGAATACTTCCCGAAATACTTGACGAAATTAAAAAAGGTGGCGCAACTTTAATCAACACAAATTTCAAAATAAAGAAAACTGGATATGCTGAAGCAATATTTGGGATTGAAATATCAAGCGCCTCAAAACTTGACAAGTTAATTGAAAGAATTGAACAAATTCCGGGCGTTATGGGCGCTGAAAGACTGTAAAACCAGCCACTCTGGCGCAAAAACGTATTTATTTAAATCGATGGGAAGACATGTTTTTGGGAGTTGGTCAGAATGAAGTTAAACATACAAATAGCTGTGCTATTTATTCTTTTTATTTTTGCAGCGGGGGCAATGGCGGCTGCGCCTGACGCAACACAAGTCACTTACAACCCAAGCCCTGCCGTGCCAGGAACAACAATGACTGTAATTATACAGCTTGAGAACAAACAGCTTGTATCAGAAAATGATGTTTTTGTTAAACTAGAAAGCACATACCCTTTCACAGTAAAATCAAGCGAGACTGAACAAAATCCAAGAAGCATAGGAACAATGGATAAATACGCAAAAGCGCAGGCAAGCTTCACAGTTTATGTTGACCCGACAGCAGAAAATAAAACATACACTTTCCCAGTAATAGTAACTTCAAACGGAGACCAGACAGGAAAAAGAACTACTTTTTCAATTGTAATCAGCGGAAAAAGCCCTGTTCTAAAAGTAGTATCAACAACAAACGAGAAACTTCTCCCAGGACAGGAAAAAGAAATACCAATTACAATCCAAAACGTTGGAACAAGCCCAGCATATGATATAATTGCTGAAATACAAGAAGACAGGACTGTTACTGCAACAGGAACAGTAATTGAAAGAGACATAACTTCAGTAGGCGCATCAACCGCATACTTAAATACAATAAATCCCGGCGAAAGAAAAGTGGCAAGCTTAAGAGTAAATGTAAGCAACACAGCAACAATCAAAAACTACCCTATTCCAATCAGAATCTCATACAGAGATGCAGCAGGAACAAGAATGACTGACACATCCTACATCGGACTCAAAGTTTTTGGAACAGCAGATATTGACGCAACAATAAAAGAAAGCAGCGGATCATTCTCTGTGGGACAACAGTCGCAAGTAACTGTGGAAGTTTTCAATAAAGGATTAGGAAAAGCTGATTTCACACTAATTGAAGTAAGCACCACAGACGGAACTGTTCAAACACCAAAACAATTCATTGGAACACTCGGGCCAAATGATGTGGACACAGTAAAAACAACAATTGTATTCAACAGAAGCGGAGAACACGCAATTGATGTGAACATCACATACCAAGATGCGGATTCAACACAAAAGACAAAAACAATAACTCTGCCAGTAAAAACACAGCAAATTTCTGACGGCGGAATGAACCCAGTAATAATTATTGTCGCAATAATAGTAATTGCAGTAATAATCTGGAACTTCTTCTTAAGAAAGAAAAAGAAATAGAAAACGCAGAAACGCCTTTTTTAGCAGAAGCTAGAAAAGGCAAAAGCTTTTTTTAAAACAAGAACTTATTGAACTCAAACAAAAGCTTGGAATCAAACATTGTAGTCTTCTTCAACCTTATGAACCTTAATCCCGTCATCAGAAATCTGAATCGGGTGCAAATCTTCGCTGTGCTTAGTCGCGCGCATTTTTCTAATATGAAGAGTACGATTGCTCTGAGTGCCAAGCCCCATATAATGCAGCACCACAACACCGTCTGCAACAAATTCTTCAACACCATACTTGCCAATCTGCTTTGAGTCTTCATTAATTTCAGTAGTGAAGACTGTTGTAACACCGGCTCTCGAAAGAAGATAAACAATCTTTAAAACAGCCTTTCTAATCTCGTGCTCAGAGTCAAAATTCAAGCCAAGCGCAGGAATTGAATCAATAACAACCCTCTTAGCTTTGATTTTCTTAATAGCACGCATTAATTCAAGCAAAAGCTTGTCAAGATCAAACCCAGTGGCTGGGAGAGAGAATTCTTCATCACTTGGAATTCCAAGCTTAGCCATTGTTCCGTCAACAATTCTAATCATCCCCGCATCTTCATACTGGCGCAAATTCCAGCCGAACCTCAACATATCTTCCCTAATCAAGTCAGGGCGCTCATCAAGAGTAAGATAAACTCCCGGCTCGTTTAATTTAACTCCGGAAACCAAATACTGCATCGCAAAAATAGTTTTGCCTGTCCCTGTTCCGCCTGAAATCAAAAAGCTTCTTCCTTCAGGCAGCCCGCCTTCAACCAGTTCGTCAAAACCGCCAATTCCAGTCTTAATACGATTCATAAAATCAACAAAACAATAATGCTTTACTGGCTTATTAACTTTACCATGGGAAAGAATAGTAAATTGGAAATAAAATTAATGTCCAAGAAATTGAGTTTGGTTTAATTAAAGAACTAAAAAACACTAAAAATACTAAAAAAAGCAAATTAACCAAAAAAAAGAAAAAAGAAGTGGGACTGGAGAGATTTGAACCCTCGACACCACGGTCTTCAGCCGTGTGCTCTCCCAGGCTGAGCTACAGTCCCAGACTCCTTAAAATAAATAGCTACCCAAAGGTTTTTAATAATCGCTAAAACAACAAAAATTACAACATTTTATTGATTTTTGAAACAGAGACAACAATTGCTGATTTTGCAGGCAGCCCCTTATTTTCAGGAATTGTTTTAATCAAATCAAAATACTTTCCTGACTTTTGGACTGACGCTGTTCCAAGCAGCTCAAATCCTTTCCCATCTGTGGTGAAAAATGAAACCGCAACTTTTGGATTAGATTCAATATTTTTAACCGTTGAACGCATGTAATTATTAGTAATTACTAAATTATCCCCGTCAACTCTTGCAAAAGCAACATAAATAATATGTGGAGAAGCATCTTTGCCAACTGTCGCAAAAGACAACGTGCTTGATTCAATTAATTTTTTTAATTCAAGAGACACTAAAGCCAACAAAATCACTAATAAAATTATAACAAAACAAAATAAAAAGCGAGCCCGTAGGAAACTAACACCGCAACCCCTTTAGAAAAGGTGTTGCATCCCCAAAATAAAAATTAAACAAAAAAAATAAGCGAGCCCGTAGGGAATCGAACCCTAGACACCCAGATTAAGAGTCTGGTGCTCTACCAACTGAGCTACGGGCCCGTAGCATTACTAATCATGCGCGTAATTACCACGCGCTTTTCAAACGCACTGGCGCAGAAATTAAATTAAACCAACTATTAAATGAAACGAGCCTGTAGGGAATCGAACCCTAGACACCTGGATTAAAAGTCCAGTGCTCTACCCCTGAGCTACAGGCCCACTAAATAAAAATGCATTAAGAAGCTTTAAAACTGTTGCTATCCGGCGCAAAAAACGCTACAAAAGCGGCAAATAATGCAAAAGAAGCGCTTTGCCAGCCTTGTCAACCGAGTCGCCAAAAGATACTACTCCATCAACATGCCCCCCCATTGCAAAGACTTTTTCTTTTTGAACAATATTATCACTTACAAGCGCGCTTACTTCCAGAGCCATTTCTTTAGTCCCATACTCAACGGCCGAGCTAGTGTGAGGAACTTTATCAACCAACGTGAGCCAAAGATTTTTGTTATGAACATGAAACACAGAATTAACTTTTGGCAAAGCAGAATAAATCGCAGCATGAGTAAGCGATTCAGAAGACGCCTTAACTTCGCCCACACAACTAACCCAGTTTTTTGAAAAGTCAAACGCAACTACTTTTGAATAATGCTCAGCGGAAAGCTCGCTTAACTTCCCTGTAGAAGCCCCAGTTATTATGAAAGAATTTGAAGAAGGAACTCGAACACTTAAATTCCCATACCCGACTCCATCATCATACGCGCCAATCAAACCCAAAGAAAACAAAGTCTGGCGCCAGAAGTTTATTTCCTTAAAACCAAAAAACTCTCCCAAAGAAGACTTTTTCCAATCCAAATCAAACTTAATATATCCTTCTTCCAAAAAACCACACAAAAAGAGACTAACAAGCAATTAATAATTCTTCTTGTAAAACAATATTTTAGGCTGAAAAAATGGTCAAGCAAGATATTATTGTTATCCGATACGGACATCGAGATGTGAGAGACTATAGAGTCACAAGCCACTGTGCGCTCGTATCAAGAGCGCTTGGCGCAAGCAAAATAATCATCTGCGGATCGGAAGAAATAAGCGTAACTAATACAATAAAAGGGGTAAATGAAACTTGGGGCGGGAAATTTAAGATAGAATACAGCGACAGCTGGCAGACAACAGTAAAAGAATTGAAGAAAAAAGGATACAAAATCGCTCACTTGACAATGTATGGAATTCCAATTCAAGAAGTAGAAGAAGAATTAACTAAAGTGGCAAAACTTGCAGTTATTATAGGCTCCCAAAAGGTGGAAAGGGAGGTTTATGACACAGTTGATTATAATTTAGGCGTAACAAACCAGCCGCACAGCGAAATAGCTGCTTTATCAGTATTCCTTGACAGGGTGCAAAAAGGCAAAGAACTTGAAAAAAACTTTAACGGCGGGCGCTGCCAGATAATACCACAGGAAAAAGGCAAAAAGGTAATTGATTTAAAATAGTTTCCTATTGAAGATATTTCATGCCTAAAAAATCTATCACCAATCTTGTGCTAGTCAAAGACTTGCTTGACACGATTGGGGGACAAGACGCGGTAGAACTAGTAAAAATCTGCGAAAGCAAGAGAAAAATGGTCACTGATGAAGAAATATCAAAAAAGATGAAGAAAAAAGTGACTGAAGTAAGAGCAATATTAAACAAATTGCATTATCGTGGAATTGCATGTTATCAGAAAACTCGAAACCAAAAAACGGGCTGGTATAATTACACTTGGGAAATAAAGAAGGACAGAATTTCAGATATTATTGGGGAACAACAGGAAGAAAATCTTGAAAAGTTATATCAAAAAATGAACCTTGAAGCGGATTATTGTTTCTTTGATTGTTCAAAATGCAATGAAAGAGCTTTGTTTGAGATTGCTGCGGAATACAATTTCTTGTGCCCGAGCTGTGGTGGAAGTATGACTTCCGCTAATGACCCAGATAGGAAGAAAGAACTTGAAGGAACTATAAAAAAGATAGAAAAAGAGCTTGAAACATTAGGCAAAATTGAAACAAAAGCACAAAAAGCTGGACGTATTTGTGGGCCAGTTAAAACAAAGTAAATTTAACATTAAAATGATTGTTTTTTAAAAAACGAATAAAATTCGTTTTATAGTGGATAAAAAAGGCAAAATAAGGCATTTTATAAGCTTATTTGACCAGATTTATCTTATTACAGCTAGCGGGGTAGGGCAGCCTGGAGTGCCCGTCGGGCTCATAACCCGAAGGTCGGAGGTTCAAATCCTCTCCCCGCTATATCTAATTTTGTCAAAATAACCCCCCATAGTTCCGATAAACCCCCTTTCTCAAAAATACGACTAAAGACGTAATTTTGAGATTAAATTTTACACAAACTAATCAGCTGAAAATATCAACCTTTCAAAACCCCTAAAAACACACCCCTCACCACACGATAAATTTAGTAATTACGGCGCACAAAGTAGAAATAACAGTAATTACGAGGCTCACTTGACTAAAAAAACGCAAATTAGCAGCAAAAATAACAAATCCCAAAGTGCACCGTAATGAACAAAGCCAAATATAGTAATTACCACTCATTACGAGTAATAACTATAATGAAACCTCATTACCGTAAAGTATTTAAATCATTACCATCATTATATTAATGATGAGAAAATGGTTGGATTTCTTGAAGTAATTAGAAAGATGTTTGGGTTGACACCAAAAATGCAGGAAAAGCCAGCGCAAACAGTGACAGTGAGTGAAACTAACAAGAAGATAGAAGTGCACTCCGTATGGGATTTTTTACAATTCAACCAACACACCCAAGCATTCCATTTAGCGAGTGTTATTAGATTCGATGAATGGGTCACTATGGATGAAATAAGACGAAGAATCTTTGAATTGTTCCAAGTAGACTATGAAAACGAACGAAGCCTCTACCCATACCTTAAGACAATGGTTGATATTGGGCTTATTGAAACTAATAATATCGGCGGCAAACGCAAGTGGCGAAAGAAAGATCTGCTTATTAAAATAGAGAGAGAAGAAAAAGAAGCTGAAAAACGAGAAATTACGGCTGAAAAAGCGCAAATTCAACCCCAAAATTAGCCAACCCCTTTTGTTTTCCGAAAATATCCTGCCTCACACCCACAAACTAACCCCAACTTAACTCTATTTCTTGGACACATTTTAAAATGAACTATTAAATAAAATAAAGGCGTTTAAACACATTTAAACCCAAAAATGAGCTAAAATACCTTTCTGTAATGGCAAAAATTTAGTAAAAATCAGCCAAAAAGGTGGTAATTACCACTTTTATATGGTTAAACTCTCACTAAACGCAGAATTACTTAATTATTACAGAGGGGTTTTGTGCCAAGCAGTTATTGCTGACTGCTTATTGCTGTTGAGGCGCCTGTGTTTGGGTCTGCGTTTGAGAAGGGGTTGGCCCAAGTTTTAACAGTTTATAATTAGAATAAAACTCCTGCAAAACAGGGGATAATTGGTAGGATTGTTTGAACCAGTCAAGATCAACTATTGCCTGAACATCTTTTAGAAGAGCTGATTTGTAGTTAGCGTCCGCGCCTTTTTCAACCACTCTTTTTAGTTCAGATGAAAGCTTAACAAGCCCTTCCTGTCCTTCAACAAACTTTCTGCTTAAAAGATTTTCAACCGCAAGAACAACTTCCTTTTCAGCAACATCTTTTTCATTCAAAAAATAAGTACATTTCCACTCGCCTTTAGTCTCCCAATTATGGGTTGGATTGTGGCCGGTTTTAAAAAATTCCTGCAAGGATTGAAATGCTGCTGGAGGGATAATAACACAATTTTTACCAGGCCTTATATAAGGATAATTTGAAAGAATTCCTGCGCGGTGATAATGGTAGGTCTTTCCAGAGGCTTTGTAAACGGCTTGGGTATAACCATAAATTGCCCTGAAAAGTTTCTGATAAGTGTAAGAGGAATGTTTCACAGTATCAGGTATTATGAATCTGTATTGAACAAAATAACTTCTGATAGGCACACCCAACACTTCCACTAATATACTCTATATAATATAATAAAAAAATCCTTATGTATATTATATATACATAGTATTTATAAAGTTGAAGTTAAACTTTTGATTTTTTAAAAAAATTTTAAGGACAAATTTAAAAAATGTCCAAGAAATAGAGTTAATTTTGAGTGTTTTTCTAAAAAGTTGGGGAATTAAAAAAAGAAAAAAGTAAGGAGGGAGGTCCTTACCTTCTAGAATATTTATATCTTAATTGTGATGCTGGTGTTGGCTCTTCTCTCTCTTGAGGAGCTTCTGTCTGGAAAGGAACATCTCTGCTTGAAACAATGATAATATCCTTAACCGATTTAACATTCCTATAAGGAATGCTTTTTTCGCTTAAGATTTTCTTTGCATCTGACTTTGTCTTAACCTTTAAAGGTTCAGTTGTTATTGTCTCAAGTTTACCTTTCTCGAGGTTTATGATTATATCATAAACTTTGCCTTTATATCCAGCTTCGAAATCGTAAACATCCATGCCGAAAAGCTTTGATAATCTAACGCTCATACTAAATCCTCCCAATTTATTACACAGGAAATAGCAATGAAGTATTTAAATCTATTGTGGAAATCGAAAAAGGTTCAAAGTAGTTAGGAAAGCAAACAAACGCATGAATTTTCATCATCTACATAAAAAAACATTTATTTTATTTTCATTTTTTTAAAATTATTCACTTTGTTTGATTAATTACATAACTGAAAAACACGACAAAAAACCTTATTTTACAAAGTCAAAGCCAAGTGGATGGATTAGTGGAAGTGGGGGGACCGGGTCAGTCAATAAGGACTAGTTTACATACCGCTCAGTGGTAAGAGCGTACAAAGTGAAAGCAACTTCAAGCGCTTCGTTTTCAGAAATAAGCTTATTATTGAAACTAATAGTTCCAACAAGAGGATAGCTAAACAATTTAATTGAAAGCTCAAGCCCGCTTTTATTTGCTTCTTTTAGCATAATTTCTTCTTTAGGAGGAATTACAAAAGACTCGCTGATTAATTTTCGCCCGCCTAAGTTTACAACAAAATACTCTTTCTTAAAAGGCCAAAACCCATCTTTTGCTTTTTCAACCTGAACTGCGCAAACTTCTTCCCCCTTATCCTCAGTCATTTTTGCGCCTTCAGCAAGAACAATCCCATTAAATTTAATAATAAATTTTTTATTTTTAATTTTGAGCTGATTTGTCTGATACTCCGCAACTTCCTTTCCGTTTTGAGTGACTTTCTTATTCCAAAAACCAGTAACATCAAGAATTATCATTGTCAAAAAATCACCTTTTTTTACAATTTATCAAGCGGGCTGACAATTTTTTTCAGCTGTTCGCTTGCAACATTAGTATAAACTTGCGTAGTATTTAAGCTGCTGTGTCCAAGAAGCGACTGAATGTATCTAATATTAGTTCCAGCTTCAAGCAAATGAGTTGCATAACTGTGCCTTAAGCAGTGCGGAGTTACATGTTTGTTAATTCCCGCAATTTTTGCAGATTTTCTCACAATTCTTTGAACAGTGTCAGTAGTAATATTCTTGCCGTTCTTTTTTGAAAACACAAATTCGCTTTTTATTTTCTTTTTGTCTAAATATTTTTTTATTCCATGAATCCATTCTTTTGAAAGAATAATCATTCTGTCCTTATTTCCCTTTCCGCTTCGAATTGTCGCAATTTTTTCCTTCATATTCAAATCTTCAACCTTCAAACTCACTACTTCAGACACACGGCAGCCCGACCCGTACATGAATTGAAGCATAAGTCTGTTTCTTCCAAAGCGGGTGTTTTCAAAAAGCTGCCTGATCTCATCTTTAGTAAGCACTTTTGGGAGGGTTTTTGCTTTTTTAGGAATTTTAATATCCTCAAGAATCTTCATTTTCAAATACTTTCCAAACATATACTCCATTGCCGCGTGAATTAAGGAAAGGGTGGAATTAGTGCAGTTGTTTTCTTTCTTGTATGCAAGATATGCCACAATATCTTTTTTTTCAATTTGAGAAACTGGCTTATTTATATGGTAAAGCACTTCTCTTGAATAAATTTGATACATCTTTAATGTTTTTGAAGAATATCCTTCAACAATAAGCTCTTGTTTTAGCTCTTTGAGCAGTTTTTCATATTCTAAATTATTGTATTCTTTTGGCGCTGCTTTATTAGAGGAAGCAGCGGGCGGCTGTGAAGCCTCTGAAGAATTGTTTTTTTTAATAATTTGTTCTTCAACCATGAGAGAATAGCGTCTTTACTCCATAAATAAATTCCTTTTGGCTATTTTTTCCAAAATCTAAGTGAATTAAGAAGTTTTTTTGTTTTATTCTTCGAATTAGCTTCTCCCCGTTGAGGAAATGACCTGCGCCAGAAAGAAATTTTTTGCTCTGTTTGAAGAGGGCTGACTAATCTTCTTCGCCCAAGCGGCCACTTCATTACAATATTTAATCTTTTTTTCCCAACCAAATTGCCGTTTTTATCAACTATTAAATAAGGATGCTTTGAAGCAAGCTCTTTTAATTTTGGGGTGGTATTCAGACTTGCTTTGATTTTTTCAAACAAATCAACATACTCTGCTTTGTAATTAGGAAAGTGATTTTTAATTTCATTAATCACTCTTGCCCCGACCCCCGCCTCCGCAAACCCAAAAGCGGTGGCATAGCAAAGGCTTTCAGACAAACTCTTTGAAGTTGCCACATTTCCAATTCCAAGCCCCCCAATTGCAATAATTACTCCCCCAGCAACCTTTGCATTAAACATCCATTCGCTTCGGTGATAAAGAATCAGCTTAATTGAAGTTTGAACTTCAGTCGGAAGCTCACTAAACTTTACTTTCATACACAAACTCCGTTTTTATGGTTTTAAAACCTGTTGTTGAGGCAAGGTTTTTAAGCGGGTAAGAGGATAACTTAATTATGCTTAGAAAACCTCAGAAGCCTCCAGAAGGAGCAAAGATGAAGGAAACCGCCGACATGGTTGCATGGCGAAAAGAGTTTGAAAAGATGAAAACTGAAGACCACAAAAGCAAACTGAAAGAATTAGGGCTTGATGACGAGGATTTAGAAGAATTTGAAGCGCTTGAAAAAGGCGAAGTAAGCTTAGAACAGGAAATGGGCGCAGGCGAAGAAGCAAAAGAAGCTCCTAAAAAGAAAGCAAAGAAGTAATTTACTAAAAAAATCTGATTTTTAGTTAATTTTATTATTTTTTAATAGCCCTGATTCCAGAACTCTTCTCATGATATTTAATGTCAACAAACTTGTTTCGTTCAAGCATTTTCTCTATCGTTCGCCAAAACTCTTTTCCCTTGGTTTTACCTGGATTAGGGCAATAATGGTAAAGCACACCCCTTCTTTTCAGCACCCGGTTAAGCTCGGCGTAGAATTCATCAGTATAAAGCTCCGGAGCGAACGAAACAGTAGGCGGATCATGAATAATTCTATCAAAATAGTTACTCTCAAGCGATTTTATCCCCTCAAACACGCTTTCATTCTTGATTTCAATTTTTTTGTTATCAAAAAGCCCTTGTGAATAAGGATTATACTCACAAACTCTAAACATATTTTTATCTCTCTCAAAAGCCATTACTTTTTCAACCGCCGCGCCGTTAGCTGCACTAGTAGCAGTGTATCCCAACCCACAGCAAGTATCAAGAATATTCCCTCTTAACGGCTCAATTTCCTTAATTTTTGTAATAGTGTCCTCTTTTGGAGAAAAATGTCTAAATCGGTGCATTGGAACTGAAGAAAGCATCACAGTCGGCCAGTCTTTAGTAGGTTTTAATTTGTAATATAAGTTAGTGTCTTCACCAAAAAATTCAATTTTTTTTAAATCCTCACTTTCAAGAACATAACAAGCGTCATCTTTGACTTTTTTGAGCGGGGCAAGTTTAAGTTTTTCATCTCCAATAACAGCAAATTCACCAGTCAATTCAACTGTTTGAAAAGTTTTTCCCAAGTCAAAACTAAGTGAAACGCTGGTTTGTCCAAGTTTTTGAGCATTAAGCAGTTTAATTGCTTCTTTTTTTGTTAAAATGACTTTAGCAAGCGCCATAATCAATTATAGTGCGGATAAAGGTTTATATACTACTTTTGCAGCAATATATATGGAGCTATTTTTAAGGAATTTTTCCAAGGAAATACTAAAGGTGAGCTAGAATGAGCAACGTATTGCTTGACTTGAATGTCGATGAGGAGCTAAGACTACAGCTTTTGGCGCAAGAGCAGAAAATGAGATCAAAGCAGCCAGAGGCATGGACTAAGACAAAATTCAGAAAATATGCTAACTTTGGCAGAAACAGAAAGAAAACTGCTGAAGAAATTCTAGGTATTGAGCCAAGAATGGATAAATCTGATTCAAAAACTGCAAAAACAAAAACTGCAGCAAGGAAATAATTAATTTGTTTTTTGAGGCGCTGTGCCTCAAAAACAACTCCTCAAAATTTTCATAACTTCTCTTTCGCTAAAGCTAGCGCTAAACAAAAAGGATTTATTTAGTTTTTTTCAACCAGGCAAAATTGCAATTAACTTTTAGTTGGCTTATAATTACTTGATCACTTCAATTTTTCCCTGTCTTCCAGCGCTGATCTGTAGTTTTCCTTTATATTCGGAAACCCATCCGCCGGTAATTTTTACTTTATCCCCGTTTTGAAGCTTTTTGTAGTCTTCATTCCAAAGAGTAAGCGAAACTTCAACACCTTCTTCATCCTTAACTGCCGCGTTACAAACAGTTCCCTGCCCCTGCGCACTCGCAAAAGCGCGCGGCTCACCCATAGAAACAACTTCAACAATCATTTCATCAAATGGAGTTTTTGGTTTAAGATCTTTAACAAGCATTACAACACCCAAAATAATTCTTTCCAAAATCATTATAAAACAAACTCGTTTTGCTCCAAAACATCTTTTTTGCTTTTGTAAGATTTATATTGCTTATTATTCATGATATAATTGATAAAAATGGGCTTTTTGTTTTTAGATATAGAATCCTTTGTGGACCCAGAGGATGAAAATTCAGGGCTTAATCCTCACCACGCTAAGAGCAAAGTCCTTGTAATCGCTTACAATTACTATTCAAGCCTGAGCCCGCCAAATTCTGACACAATAAAAGAGCCGTCTTTTTTGTTTGAATGGGAAATCGGCTCCGAAAAAAAACTTCTTGAAGAATTTTTTAAAATTTTAAAGCAAATACACAATAAAGACAATTTTTTGAAAATTGTGGGCTTCAATCACATAGTTTACGACTTAAATTATCTTTACTCAAGAATGGCTCACCACGAAGTTGCCTCAAAAAAAGAATTATTCAATCTGCTTTATACTCTTCCAAGACACGTTGATTTAGCACAGCTTGGGATGGCGGTATCAAAAGCAACAAAACACAGCGAGGATTTTAGAACAATCTCCCAAAAAACAATTAATGCCTACTATGACATCCCAATAAAAGAAGCAAGCGGCAAAGATGTGTCAAAATTTTATTCAAAAAAAGAATTTGAGAAAATAAAAAAATACTGCAAAGAAGAATTTACCTTTGAACTTCTATACCAGAGTCTTTTACAAACATTTCTTCACTAATTTTTTTAATTTTCTTTTGAAAAACAAATTCACTGATTAACTATCAATAATTTAATGAAAATTTTCTGCGCGTCCAGAATTTTGTAAATTAAAGCAAAGTATTTATACTCCATTTTCCTATTCCCCTTGACCTAAAATGAGCGAATCATCTTGCCTAGGAAGAGAAATAGTTTTATGCAAAGTTCTTGAGTCAAAAGGAAAAAACCTTGACGACTCAAGCGCAGCGTTCATGAAGAACCTGAAGAACTTTAAATAAAATTAAATTATCTTTTTTATTCTATTTTTAACTCTTTTTGAATACAACTAAATCATGAAAATCGCAATAACAGGCACGCCCGGGTGCGGAAAAACAACTCTTGCAAAACAACTCGGCGAAAAGTACGGGCTCAAAGTAATAAACGAAAAAGACTTTGCCCTAAAGAATTCTATTGGAAAATTTAATGACGAAAATGAGCTTGAAATCCCGATTGATGCTTTTGAAAAAAAAGTAAACGCATTTCTCCAAAAAAACGACAATGTTTTATTTGAAGGGCATGTTTTATGCGAAGCAAAATTAAAAGTTGATTTTGTTCTCTTGATTACAATAAATCCAGAAGAGCTTGAAGCAAGGCTTGAACAGCGAAACTATGCTCCATCAAAAGTAATGGATAATGTATTCTGCGAAGGAATAGAATACTGCAAAAAACACCTGCTTAGAAACTACCCAAAAGACAAAATACTTCAAATCACCTCAAAACCAGCTCAAAAGCTTACTTTTGCCGAGGCTGTGCGCGAGATAAACTCAAAAAATTCCAAAAAATAGCAATTTTCTGATTTTTTGAGCTTTATGGAATATTTTAAAGCTTATTCAAGCACAACCTAATGTAGTGTTTGGGCATGAAAGCAATATTTAATGTATTATTTTTAGTAACTTTAATCTCTTTAGCCCTCAGCGCATTTGCATATGAAGTGCCACTGTCAGAATTTGGGTTCACAGAAATATCTAATACTACTAATTTTACAAAATCATGCAAAGAACTAACCCTTGAAGTTCCGCAAGACATACTTTCATCAGAAGGCGGAGCGCCAATTTTATCCTTAAACGCAAATTTCTTTAACTATTCAAGCGACACAAGCTATGTTTCCGTTTCAATCAATAATTCAGAAGAAAATGTAATCTGGCCAGAAAGCTTTTCATGCACAGACAGCTGCTTTGCAAGAATATTTTTGCCAGAGCTTGAAAAAGGAGCTACTCAAGTTAATATTTGCACAATTCTTGGCGGAAAAACAGATGGAATTGAGGTACTTGAAAACTCAAAAATAGGTTTATACAACACTCCAGTTCTAACAATAAAAAATTCAGCCCCTGGGGTAGTATACCTTGGAGACAGGGCAAAAATGACAACAACAGTTACAAATGAAGGAACAAAAGCATCAATGATAAGAGTTCAATTCATACATCCAGACACAAGAGCGGCAGTTAATATCACAAGCTTTGACATTGTTGATGGAGAAAGCTATGCAGTAACAACAATTTCCCCAGGCGAAACCAAAAACTTTGTTTACTACATCAAGCCAACAGTGCTTGGATTATACAACCTGCCTTCAGCAGCAATGTTTTTCAAAAACGTGTTCGGAGAAAACCAGTTTATGATAAGCAATCACCCAATGATGTCAGTTCAAACAAGAAAACAAATCGAAGTATCCCTAATAGCGATAAACGACAGCGAGCCAAGAACATTCAAAGCAATAATAAAAAACAACCTTGACCAAGCATTCAGCGGATTTATTACAGTTTCGCCGCAGACAAGCATTCAAGAAGCAATGCAGGAAGTAGAAGTTCCGGCAAACAGCGAAAAAGAATTGATTTTCCAATCTGATTTATTAGAGCAAGGGGACTATGAATTCTTTGCAACAATAAGAGACACAAATAATATTTACTCATCAAACAAGATTTCAGTGCAAGTGCAGAACAACTCGCTTCCAATCCAAATGATTCTTGCAATAGTTGGAATAATCGCAGGCGCGCTAATCTTCGCATGGATATATTTCTTAAGTGAAGGGAAATAATTTCTAATTTTATATTTTTTCCCATTCTTCAGTGAGCTTTTCTCGCTTGTCTTTTTTTATTCGCTCTCCTGAATTAAACTTTTGCAGCAAAACTACTGCCACAACAATTATCAGCGCTATTGGAATAAATCCGGAATAGGGGATTGACTCTGACAAAGGGGCTTTTGAATTTAATAAAAGAAATGCGTCCGTAAATTTGTTTGAATCAATAAGCTCTTTGCTTTTGCTCACAATAGACTTATCTTTTTTTGAGTCAACCGCTGAATTGAAAGCGGTTATAGTCTGGCGTTTGATTGAGTCAAACGCCGTTAAAAGTTCATCTTTAATTGCAAAAACAGTTTGAAGTTTGACTGACAAGTTTAAATCTGACAACGCAAGTTCATTCAAATTAAATTTTAATTGTTTTAACCTCTTTTCAGTAATTGGCTGAATAAATTTTGCATTTATCAGTTCAGACTCTTTTCCATAAAGCAGTGTTTCAAGGTTTTGTATGAGTTTGTTGCTGTCAGAAAGGAGACTCTTAAACTTTTTTTCTTCTTCTGGGGAAAAAGAGCTGTCTGTTTCAAAGCTTTTTTCTTTTTCAATCAGGAATTTATCAAATAGTCCTAATAATTGTGAGTATATTGAATAAGCATCTTTTTGAGATTTAATTAAAGCAACATCAAATTCATTTTTCTTTTTAACAAAATCGTTGAAAGTAAGGATAAGCGAAGCGGATTTGGTTTCTTTCATTATTTTTTGCATAGTTGCATGCATTTGCAAAACCCTTTTTTGCATTTCTGCCAGAATCTTAGTTTTTATTCCTGCTTCTTCTTTTTGCAAAGTATTTAATTGCGCCAAGCTATAATTTTCAATTGCTCCTGAACTGACTAATTCATTTAGTTCTTTTATTCGCTTTACGTCTTCAATAAATCCGATTGTCTCAAGCAGATTAACATCCGAATATAATTGTTTAAGAGTTGTCTCAATATTATTTTGCAGCTGGTTGGCAGTCAATTCATTTAATACAGTCAGTTTTTGGTTTTCAATTAAATTATTGTTTGATTCAATCTTTTTTGCAATTTCAATTAAACTTTTATCAAAAATTAAACTAATGAATTCGTTTGTCTTTTCTCCTTCAATAAGCATATTCTGCTCGTAAAAAAAATCCCGTTGTCTTTCTAAAATCAATTTATATGCCTCTTTTGAATCACTAACTTCAAAAGAAAGGGTAAAATATTTTTTTTCCTTTGGCAGAAAATGGCTATTTTCAATAAACAGTTTATTTGCAAGCCTCTTATTTTCAATTTGGTTGAACGAATCTGTTTGGAGGGAGATGTTTTCAGCAAATTCAAGCTCGTCAATTTCGAACAGCAAGTCAGCAGCAAGGCTTTCAGGAAAAGTGCTTTGGGCAGTCAGCTCAAAAGTATACTTATCAAATCCGCTGCCAGAATCAATTTTTATTAAATTTGAACTTGTTTGAATAATTCCTGTTGTAAAAAAAGTTGCATAAATTTTTTTCTTAGTATCAAGAAGGGCGGGGCCAATTTCTAAAGTTGATTTATTGATTGAATATAGGATTTCTTCATGTTCGTAACTGACCGCAACTTTATTTGTCTTGGGCGGGATTATGGTTGTTATTATTGCTCTTGCAAAGATATTTTCAGGAATAAAACTTATTGTTCGTTGAATTATGCTTTCGTTGTTTGTCACTTTGATAAGCTCATCGCCCTCAACTTGTATTAAATTTGACTTTATTTTTATTTTAAGCGCAGTTGGCCCCGGGTTTGCGCAAATAAACACAATTTTTTGTCTTGAGAAAGGATCCTGTTGAATGCAAGAATTGTCTTCAAGGTAGGTTAGGAGAAAATTTAAGTCAATTTCAAAATATGTGTCGCTGTTTTTAATTGGGTTTGTGAAATACAACAGCCCTTCTTGTTCAAATCCTTCGCTTTTTTTAATTATTGTGTTTGTGTCAAGAAGTATTGTGTAATTTGATTTTATTATCTTGCTTACACATTTATCCAAGAATTCATTTACTGTGATATTTTGTTCTTGTATTGATTTTAGCAAAGTTTCCTCAATTCCAAGAATGTTTTCAATAATTATTTTTCCATCTGGTGAAAAATAATCATTATATTTAGATATTTTTTTTAACTGTTCTTTTGTTTCTGTCAAAAGTCCAGCGCCGGAGATAACAACGATATTTTGATTTAGTATATTTTCTGATTCCTTAAGTTTTGTGAATTCAAATTCAAGCTCTTTAATTTCCTTATTTTCCCCAATTTGCGCTTTTGCTTGATTGCTGATGGAAAGGCAATAATTAATGGCCCAGGGCAAATTTAATTTTGTTATATTTGTTTCTTTCAATTGGCTGTATTGTTCGCGGAGTTCGGGCATATTTTTATAAGAAAGCATCTTTTCCAGATTTGTTAAGCACTCTTGCGCCAATATTTTTTGAGCGGCAAGATATTCATCGTAATTAGATATTGCTTTCTCAAGCTCAAGTTTTTTAGCGACAAATTTTGCGCAATAATAAAGCTTTTCTTCATTAAGCGAATTTTTTGTTTTCTGGGCAAAATAATACGCTTCGTCAGCAAGATCGCCTAAGTGGAAGTCTTCATCAGCAACGGGGTTTTTGTAGTTGCTGGCAATTTGCTCGCACTTGTTATAAGTTTGATCAAGCGCGTTTTCATTTATTATATTAACTTCTGCTAAAAGCGAATTTTCCGCCGCAAGAAGGTTTTTAATTTCAAAAACTCTTTCCCCAATGCCAACATCTTCTTTAGCAATTTTTTCCTTTAATTTAGCTATGTTTGTGCCGATTTGCAGGAGCTTTGTTTGGGGAGTTTCCTCTATGGAAACTACTTTTCCAAAAAGCAAACTGTATAATTTTGCGTGTTGTTTTAATGAGTTATATTCAGCAACTTTTTTTGAGCAAGCAACATATTTTTGTTCAATATCCTGCATGCCTGTTAATGAATATTTTTTTGTTGTGTTAAAATTATTGCTGGTTTTATTCATCAAATCAGAAAAGCGCTTAATGGCTGAATTATTGTTTCCCCCAATGTTTGAGTAAAGTTTCATAAAGTCATTAATTGGAAAGTTTTGCAGATTTAGAAGAGTTTCTCTGGTAAAAAAAGCATTTTCAAAATATGCTGCTAGTGAGCCAAATATTTTGCTGCTTTGGAAGTACTCTCCAAGCGTGCTTTCTTTGTGGTCAAAAATTATTAGTTTATCAAGATATGCAAACCCGGCAATCCAAACAGGTGCTTTTTCTGCAGCTATTGGAAATCCTTTGGCCGCAGACGACTTAGTAAATTCAATAACTTTATTTTGGTAGTACGAAAAATATGTGTTTGAGTTTGTTTCTCCGCTGTTGAGTTCTGATATTATTTGGCGAAATTCTATTAATGAATAATATAATTCATCTTCTTTGATTAATTCAATATTTTCTTCAGAAAGCATTTTTTCTTCAGCTTTGATTATTTCAAAACTCTTTTTCATTGAATAGTCGAGCTCAATCAGCGCCTGCTGCATGTAATACCTTGATTGATTTAATGGGGTTGAAAGGCCTTTTGCATTCCCTGTCTGGCAAAGTTTTTGGATAGTTTCAGTTTCTTTTATTGCTTTATTATGGAAAAACCAGCTTCTCGCAAGGCTGTTTTTTAGATCATAAAGCAGGCTTTCTTGCTCATACCCTAACTGGGTTTTGAACATTTCACTTACTTTTTCATAACAACTGCTTTCAGTTTCGCAATAAGGCACATATGAATAGCTTTGGGTAGCAAGGGTGAAACATAGATTTTTTTGTGAAGAAGTCATTTGCGTACAGCCAAGCAAAAGAAGCAAAAAGACTGTGATTGCTATGCTAACTAAACCAAAATGCTTCATCTAAAGAAGCCCTTTTGTTTTCCTATAAAAACTTTAACAAAACTTCGACAGTTGTCAAGGTATTTGGTTTGGGCTGGCTGAGCTGTGGGGTGGTTTGTGAGTTTGTTTTAGTGGAATTAGATGCCTTTTTCTTGATTCAAATCAAAGTTTATATCGTTTACTATGACTGGAGTTTGGTTAATTAGCTTGCACTGTTTTGAAGCAGCTTTTGCATCAGGCAAAAGGCTATACAAGCAAGTGTTCTCTTTGTTTAATAAAGTCCTTATTTCAATGCAGTCCTGGCAGGGACTGTCCTTTGCAGCGCCCATTAACGGGTTGATGAATGAGTACTGGAGGTAGGCTCCGATTAGTATGCCAATTACAAGCACAAGCAGGTAAAGTTTGGTTTTACTTAGTGCTTTTTTGACTTTTCCTGCGCCCTCTGGGATAAGGTCGTTGTATTCGTCGTTTGGATCTGCAAGTGACATGAGTGATTAATGATTTTGCTTAATAAAAAACTTCTCTTTTAGTCCGAAAAATGCTGTTTTATTCAAATTCGCCATTACTTGGACAATTCATGCAACTATACATAAGCGCCTTTTTTGACTTTGTCATATTTCTTGGACACTTTTTTTCTTTCACTCTTGAAAATGAAAAAATACATAACGCGTTTTAAGTTCGCTTTCCCTTGGGGAAACCTTTATAAAGCAGTTAGTCTTTCTATATGTAAATTAGTTTTTGTAGGCGGTAAATATGTACAAATATACAATAGCGAGACAGCTTGCATCAAAGAGAATCATCACTAACAGAGGAGACGAAGTTGGCAAATTAGTTGACATAATCGTATCCGAACTTGGTGGAGATATCGAGTACTTGGTAGTTGAGGTTGACAGAAGTTCAAGATTACTATCAAAAATGGGCAAAGTTGACAAGCTAATCGAAGTTCCATACGCAGCAGTAACAGCCGTAAGCGACGTGTTCATTGTTGACGAAAGGGAAATAATCGAAGATGCTGGAAGAAAAGAATAAAATTTAAAATTGACTTGCCAAGCTGCTGACTAGTCAGCGGCTTAAATCAATTTTCAACCCAAGACTCAATTCTCTAAGTTGATGCCTTCTGTAAGAGGGCGATTTACTTAATCGCGAAACCTTGTGTTAAGAATGCAAAATTTTTGATTCAAGGATTTCTTTTTTTTATAATATTTCCAAGCTGTGCTTTGGCGGAGCATGGGGTGGGGGTAGTTAAGTCAAATCAATTGAGGGTGATTAGTTTTTTTTATAAATTCACAATAAGTTTTTTCTTTTTAAAATCAAGCTCTTTAATTATCGGCTTTACTTTATTGATTTTTTCAGTAATTTCCTTTTCAGTGAGCCCCTTTGCTTTGCCCTTTTCAATGGCATCCATTAATTCTTTTAGTTGATTATAATGCAAGTAAACCTTTTCACCCTTCTCCTGCGCTTCTTTCTCCTGCACAGCAAGTCCAGCAGTTTGGTTTCTTTTGGCAGCAAGTTCTTTGAGCTGCTTATTTTGCTTTTTATCAATTTTTTCCTCAATTATTGGCAAATCTTTAGCATTTTCTTCAAGCATAATTGCGTTTAATGCAGAGATAAGGTCATCAAATTCCTTTTCAGGAGGTTTTCCAATATCTGTAGTGTAAATTGCGCCTCCAATTACAAATGGTTTGGATGGTTTAGCGTTGTAAATCTGTTTAATGAGCTCAAATAACTTTTTCATTTCGTTTGCGGTTGCTTTAGCTGAATCTTTTTTCTTATCAAGCCCCAGTGTGTCAAACGCATGCTCTAAAATAAGCGGGGAAGTGTTAAGCGCATCAACGGAACCGCCAAAAAAAGTCTTGGAGCTTGCCTTAACCAGCTTTTGAAACTCTCCGATACTGGCTGTGCTTGGATCAAGCCCTCTTGAACTTGGAAATTTATAAATTTCATTTTGCTCAAGCTTTCTATCCTTCCACTCTTCCTTTCTCATAGCCTTAATTATCTGCATTTCTTTGTTGCAAAGAATCATATTTCCTTTTGCAAAGAGTTCAACTATTAAAAACACGCTTGGAAATTCAAAAATAATAATTCTATCCGCTCCGCGCTGGGTTAGAGAAATAATTCTTTGATTCATTAAGTATTTCTTAAGCAGAGCGGAGAACCCCCCAGGGTGCATTTTTGCGCTTAGCGAATAATTAGAAACAAAAAAAGCATTTGAAGTGATGATTAAGTTCTTGTCTCCGGATTCTTTAGTGTGAACTTTAAGCTTTAACCATCCGTTATCAAGGCTCTGTGATTTATTCACAAATCCATTAACCAGAAACTGGCTTTCAAGAACCAAGTGCTTAAGCGCAAGGTTGCTTAACGTGATTTCCATGAAAAAGAATTGGTTAGATGTTAATAAAAAAGCTGTTATTTGAAGATATTCCTTTTAAAAAAATAGAAAATGAAGAACTTAGCAGTTATGCCAAGTACTTCATCATTATTTTAACAAGTCCAGGTCTCTGGATTAATTTCTTTGTGAAGAGAATCATTTTTTGCGTTTTAGATAGAGTTCCATTTCCAATGTTTAATGCTTCATCCATTGAAATGCTGTGGCCAAGGTAGTTGAAGTCGTCATCTGACAAGTTTTCAAGCAAGTGCCTTGACTTAAGTCTTCTCTTCAGTTCATCTCCTCTTAGAGTGAACCATTCTTTTGAGTAAGGAGCAAGCGTTTTCATAGTGAAATCATTTGCCTTAATTGCGCGAAGAGCAACTTGCCCAGCAAGTCTTCCGCCTTCCATTGCAATTCCTATTCCCCCGCCGTGAATCGGGTCAACCATGTGCCCAGCGTCTCCTGCAACAAGCAAATTATCAGCAGCCATAGTGTCAAGGAATCCGCCAACAGGAATTCCGCCGCCGTTAACTTCAATAATTGAGCCGTCTTTTAATTTTGGCTGGGATTTAATCCACTTATCAAGATAATACTTCGCAGTCTTGTCCTCATAAGCTCCGATTCCAATTCCAACATTTGCTGTTCCGTCTCTTTTTGGGAAAATCCAAACATATCCTCTTGGAGCAACGTCAGTTCCAAAGTACAAGTGAAGCAAGTTCTCATCGTATCCGCTGATTCCAGTCATTTCATACTGGTATCCCGAATCAGTGTCGTTAAGACTGTTCTTTGTATTAAGCCCAAGCATTCTTGCAACAAGAGAATCAATTCCATCGCATGCAATAACCATTTTTGCCTTGAAAATCTGGATTTCATTATCCACTTCAACCTTTAATTCAACTATTCCGTTTTTTCTTTCAGCAGCAACGATTTGGTGCTTTAGTAAAATTTTTGCGCCTTCCTTAACCGCGGCAATTGCAAGATGTTTTTCCATTACTTTCCTTTCAAGAATATATCCTTGAGGCTCCTTAGTTTTTGAAAACACCTGTGTTCCGTCAGGGCTGTAAAGTGCAGCTCCGTGAATTGGCTGAATAGCATAAGCAGGGTCAACTTTTAAGTTAAGAACTTTAAACCATCTAAGGCTTAGTCCTTCAGCGCATCTTTTTGGGCAGCCGATTTCCTGTTTTCTATCAAGAATCAAAACTTTTGCTTTTCCTTTAGCAAGCTCGGTTCCAGCGTATAATCCAGCAGGACCCGCTCCAGCAACAATAACATCATAAATAGTCTCAGCCATAAACAGTCCACCTTCACTTCTTCTCCAAAGTCATTGCAGCAACAGGGCAGATTTTAACACATGCTCCGCAAGAAATGCATTTCTTTTCGTCTACTATGATTCTTGTGTCCTTTAGTACAAGCGCTTCCACAGGGCAAACCCCTACGCAAGCTCCGCAATAAATACACTTATTCGCATTGTTTTTAACGACCATAAAACCACTCAGCAAATACTGGGGGATAAGGTTTTTAATCCCAAAAGCTATGGCTTTATCATGCAATATAAATACAGTCGTGCCCAAGGGACAATTGAATATTTAGTGATAATTGCAATAGTAATTGTAATAGCACTTGTGGTTGTAGGCTTAATGACTGGCATTATGGGTGATTCTGCCGGCCAGATAACTGACAATTTCGGGTACTTGAAGACACCCTCTTCAGGGCTGATTATTAGCGAATCAGTAGTAGATCAGGCGGGCGAAGGAGTTATTAGAATGAGTAATCATTCAGGCGAATCAATTACAATAAATAAAATCACTACTCCCACTTCGTCAAGAACGTATAATGAACCTTTTGCTTCAAGCGATTCAAAAATATTTAATATGTCAAATTTAAATTTAAGCTGCCCGTGCGCTGCAGGAGAACGAAAAAAAATTTGCAATTTTACGCTTGAATACACTACAGGCAGCGGATTAGCGAAAACAGAAACTATTCAAATTACCACTGAGTGCATTACAAACTTAACTCCCTCAAATCCAGAAAGCGTAATTTATGGAGTGGGAACTGGAACCGCAATTGATCCATGGGTAGTAAAAACCATAGCACAACTTCAAGACATTAACAGCCATTTAGACGGAAATTTTGTTCTTGTAAATAATATTGATTTATCAGACTCAATTAATTGGGAATACCCAACATACACCGGATTTACTCCTATTGGCGGAGGAGGGGCAACAGAGTGCGGAGACAATCTTTATTTCACAGGAACTTTTGACGGAGGGGGAAATACAATAAGCGGACTCTACATAGATGGTTACAATTGCAATACCGCATTATTTAGTTATCTTGGCGCTGCTGGAATAATAAAAAATCTTCACCTCACCGGAGTAAATATTTCAAATATTGATTCGACTGTCGCAGGAATTGCAGGGTACAGCGACGGAACAATAGAAAATGTTTCAGTTCAAGGAACATTTAGCGGAGGAGCTGGGGGCGCAATTGTCGGAGTAAATTACGGGACAGTTTCAAAAGCAAGCGCGAATGCAACAATAAATGTTACTGAATGGGGCGGGGGAATTGCAGGGGACAATCAAGGAACAATTTCTAATTCTTATGCTATGGGAACAATTACTGCTTCTCCATGCGGGGGAATTGCTGCAAATTCTTACATTACTATAAATTCATACTCAACAGCTCGAATACTTAACTGCACAAACTATTACGGCGGATTAATGGGCGCAATGACTGGGACTGTGACAAGTTCTTACTGGGATACAGAAACCTCACAAGAAGCCACAAGCGCAGGCGGAGTGGGAAAAACAACCGCTCAAATGCAGCAACAATCAACTTACAGTGGATGGGATTTTACTAATATTTGGAACGCGCCAAGTTCAAGCTACCCAACACTAAAATAAGATTATTATTTTTTTTAACTAATTTTGCGTTTCTTTTTTTTAGTTAAATTATTTTTTTAATTAGTTGTTTTTCTTGAACAGGTTAGTTATTCAAGGAACTGCTCATACTTCTGCGAATTAAACCTGTAAAGAAATCTCTTAATCTTCTGGCTTTGGAAAGAATATTTCTTTATGACATCCGTTTTTACGCCCCTAAATTCAGTGAATTTCATTTCCTGCGCAGGGTCAAGGATAACAAAATCTCCTTTTATTTCAGTGACAACAAAAGCATGCGTTTTGAGATTATCAAGCTCCGCGATAATAACTTCTGCCCGATCATCCCCGAGCGCTTTCATCATTGCGCAAAGAAAAACCGCCAAATCCTCGTCATCAGCAACTTTAACTTCAAGAATTTCTCTTGGCGCAAGCCAGTAATTAACATTCAAATCAACATCAACAAAGCTAACTTCTTTTGCAGTGAAGTCAAAAACCTGCTTTAATGAATTTTCATAATCGCTTTCAAAAGAATAAGCTGAATCCTTAAAATCAGCGACAAACGATTGCACAGTTAAATCATTGCCGTCAACAAGCGCCTTAATTTCCCCAATAGTTCTCTTCTCGCGTTCGTTGATTATGTCAGCGTATTTGCTTAAGAGGTATTTGCACAGCTTAATTTCATTCTCGCTAGTCATATCTATACATAAATCCAGCTAAAAATCTTTAAAAAACCGCTTTTTTTGGCATTTTAATGAGGTTAATAGCTGTTTTGAGCGGGTTTAACAAGCTCAAAAAGGGGTTTTACCATGTTTCTTCTTCAAGAATAACTGTTTTCTTCAGCACTTTTTCAGAGAAAATCTTAATCTTGTTCAAGTCATTTTCAATTTCAGCCTTAATTGCCGATTCCTTTTTTTCAATAGTCTCAATATTATCCTTAATTTCATCAATTTCTTTTCCAATCTCGCTTAATTTGCCTTCTTCAACACTTAACTTCTTTTTCGCCTCGTTTTTTTCAATCAATTTATTCATTTCAATTTGCTTTCTCTGAATCTCATTCATCTTCCAAAACACAGAGCCGAAGAAATCAAAATTAATTATTTCCTGAAGAGCCAAAAGCCTTTTTTCTTTTTCCCTTTCCTTAAGCTCAATAGCCCCTTCTTCAATTGCCTTAATTATTTCCACAAGAACTTTTTTGAAAATATCCGCTTTAGGGTCTTTTTTTAACGCAGCCATCGGATTAGTCACAAACAAATTAAGCATTTCCTTTTCTTCAGTCGGAATTTTCCATCTTCCTGAATCAACAAGCTGCTTAAACCTCTGAAGAGGCCTGTCAATATTTAATAAAAGCGCGCTGATTTCAGTTTTAAGATCCTGTTTCTGGCTCATAAGCGCAGTCATTTCCTCTTCAAGCTTAGAATAAGCGCCCATCTCTTCCCCTGATTTAAAACCGCCAACTTTATTTTCCTGCCCCACAGCGTTTGCCTCTTTGCCGCTCAACTCTTCATTAAATCTTTTTTTATCTTCCATGAGCTTATTAAATTCTTTTTTCTTTCTAAGCACAACTCCAACGCTTTCTTTTGTTTTTTCAAAATCAAAAAGCTCTCCTGATTTTTTATAAGCCTCGTTTAATTCATGCAGGGAATTAAGCATCTCCTGCAAGGATTCTCCAAGCCCCTTCATTTCATCTTTAAAATAAAAACTTGTGTAAGCAATATTTTTTCTAAATGAAACAAGTTCAGTCGCAAGAAGAGAATAACTCTCTCCGCAGTAATGCCTTGCATCAGCAAGCGTTTTTCCCCTGTCAAGAGGATTGACTTTTTGCAAAAGTTTTCTAAGCTGGGTGACAATCTGATTTTTAGCAGTAAGCGCGGCTTTATTCAATCTCTCATTAGGCTTTCCTTCAAGCTCTTTTGAATCAATATCGTTAACAATTCCAACCGCCCTGCTATGAACATACTTTAATTCAGAAAGTTTTTTCGCAGTCAATTCCTCAAGCTCTTCTTTTTGAAGCAAAAAACTTTTTTCAATAAGCATAGGGATATTTTCAACAGAAGTTCTAATCACAGGAGTCTCTTTTTTAAAAGCGCCCGTAAAAAGCGAAATGAGTTTAGCAAAGAAACTAAAAACCATGCACTAAATGGAGATTAAACGTTTTAATACTCTTGCTTTAGAAAAAATCAGCTTCCAAAATACTGGCTTGAAGAAGGGTAGAAGCACTTTGGAACACAAACTGCAATGCACATTGTGCTTGAGCCTGAAGCTTTATCAAAATAATAAGGAATTAAATCAGAAAACCCAATGCTCTTAATCGGGCGCTTTGAGCAGGCAGAAGTGCAGGGCTCAAAACAACCTTCTTGCGAAATACATTTAGAATATATTGCATTAGTATTAGGGTCGGCATTTGAATCAGGAATAAATTTTTCATTCTGCATGCATCCGGCATATACTGAATTATAATAATTGTAATAATCTTTTTCAAGGGAAAAATTTGTTGAATAAAATCCCGCAGCATAAATAACAGCAATTATTACAATTGCAACAAAAAGAATTCCAATTATTTTGCCATTCATAGTTAATACACCCAGTTCAAATATATTAATCTTGGTTTTTCTTCCGGCAGGACGCATAAAGAAGCTTTAAATTATACGCTTAGGGAAGATGTTTATGCACCACGAAGAAGTACACACAAAAAGGGATGAAACCGCTTTTTTCAAACTGCTTGATGAGATGGCAATAGAGGTAAAAAAAAGAGACGACTTTGTAGTAATCTTCCACCACGACGCCGACGGATGCGCAAGCGGAGCAATAGCAATCAAGGCGCTTGAAAGAGAGGGGAAAAAAGTTGAAAGAAAATGCCTAAAACAGCTTTATAGAGAAAATATTCCTGAAATCAAAGCCCTTGGAAAAAATTATTTGTTCGTTGATTTTGGAAGCGGACAGATGGATTATTTAATGGAAGAATTCGGCGAAAACTTTTTTGTACTTGACCATCATCAGTCAATTTTAATAAACGGAGAACTGCCAAAACACAAGTGGCACGCTAACCCCCTGCTTTTTGGAATAAACGGAGGCACGGAAATATCAGGCGCAGGAACAACATTCTTTTTTGCCCTTGCGTTAAATAAAAAAAATGCAGACCAGAGCGTTCTTGGAATAGTCGGGGCGCTTGGAGACATGCAGGATTTTAATTACGACGCAGCTCTTGTCGGAATGAATAGAAAAATAATTGAAATTGCAGTAAAAGAAAAGCTTCTTGATGTAAAAAAAGATATCCGGTTATACGGCAGAATTTCCCGCCCTCTTGTTTCGTTTTTAATGTTCTCATCAAACCCAATCCTTCCAAATCTAACAGCGAACGCAGACAACTGCAAAGCATTGCTTAATGATTTAGGAATTCCACTAAAAGATCCTTTTACAGAACAATATCTTTCTTATGAAGATTTGGATATTGAACAAAAACGCGCGCTCACAAGCGCGTTGATAATTAATTTAGTAGAAAACAATATGCCTGAATGGAAAGTAAAAGAACTTGTGGGCGAAGTTTACACTCTCTTAAAAGAAAATCCAAAAAGCCCGCTGCGCGACGGAAAAGAATTTGCAACAATGCTAAATGCATGCGGGCGAAACAAACACCCCGAAATCGCATTAAGCGTGTGCCTTGGCGACAGGGTAGAAGATTATTCAAAAGCAATTGCGCTCATGGATGCGCACAGAGATAACTTGCGCAGAGGAATAGAATACGTTCAACAGCACGGAATTGACGAGCGAAAATCATTTTACTTTATAGACGCAGGAACAAATATTGACGAATCAATAATTGGAATAATTGCAGGAATGCTTTACGGCTCGGTTATTTCTGAAACAAAACCAATTGTGGCTCTTGCAAGAAACAATGACGGGACGGTAAAACTTTCAGGAAGAGGAACAAGCGATTTAGTTAGAAGAGGATTAAATTTAGGCGGAGCGCTAAAAGAACTTTCAAAAGAAATTGAAGGAGTGGAAGGGGGCGGGCACAAAGTCGCAGCCGGAGCAAAAGTCCCCGCTGAAAAACTTGATGAATTTTTGAACAAACTTGAAGAAGTTCTTTTTTTACAGCTTCAAAAAGGATATTTTTAAATTAAAAATATAATAACTGCTAAAA